>JAEWFA010000026.1 GCA_023389055.1 Pseudomonadota bacterium
CCCCTCGGCAGCGGGTGCGAGTTTGCGAGGTAGGGCCGGGAAGCCCCGGCGAAGCCGGGGCCGAAGCCGTGCGCGCGTCGCGCGTGCGCCCGTTTGCTCTCGCGCCCCGCACCGACCAGGCGCGCGCAGTTATCCTGCGCACCTCATGTTCGAGGCCCACCATGGATAAAAAACCTCGCCCCCCCAGCTATCGCTACTACGAACTGCTCCTCGCCGCCTTCGTCACCGTCTTCCTCTGCTCGAACCTGCTCGGCCCCGGCAAGGCCGTCCAGGTCCACGTGCCGGTGTTCGGTGAGCTCACTTTCGGCGCCGCGGTGCTCTTCTTCCCGCTGTCGTACATCTTCGGCGACGTACTCACCGAGGTCTACGGCTACGCGCGCGCACGCCGCGTGATCTGGACGGGATTCGTCGCGATGGTGTTCGCCGCCTTGATGTCGTGGGCGGTCGTACAGATGCCGGCGGCGCCGGGCTGGCCGCACCAGCAGGCCTTCGAGATCGCTTTCGGCAACACGTGGCGCGTCGTGATCGCGTCGCTGGTCGCCTATTTCTGCGGCGAGTTCGTCAACTCGTACGTGCTCGCACGGATCAAGGTCATGACCGAAGGCCGGTACCTGTGGCTGCGCACGATCGGCTCGACGATCCTCGGCGAGGGCGTCGACTCGCTGTTGTTCTATCCTCTGGCGTTCTGGGGCGCGGGCCTGTTGCCCGACGAGATGCTGCCGACGCTGATGGTGTCGCAATGGATCGGCAAGACGCTCGTCGAGGCTGCGTTCACGCCCGTCACCTATGCGGTCGTCGGCTTCCTCAAGCGTGCCGAGAACGAGGACTGGTACGACCGCGACACCGATTTCACTCCGTTCCGCTTCTGACGAAGGGCACCGGCGAACGAACCCGATGATGCGCGACTTCCGTCTCTCGCTGATTTTCACGCTGCGCGACTGGCGCGCGGGCGAGCTGCGCCTGCTCGTCGCCGCGCTGCTCGTCGCGGTCGCGGCCATCGCCAGCGTCGGCTTCTTCGTCGACCGGATGCGCCTCGCGCTCGAGCAGGAGGCGGCACAGCTGCTCGGCGCCGACCTCGTCGTCGGCTCCGACCAGCCGCTCGATGCGTCGTTCGCGGAGCAGGCGCAGGCGCTCGGGCTGCAGGTGGCTCGCAGCGCGGTGTTCCCCAGCATGGCGATCGCCGACGCGATGCCGCAGCTCGCGGCGGTGAAGGCGGTGTCGTCGAACTACCCGCTGCGCGGACGCGTCCGTGTGCAGACCCGCCCGACGAACGACGCGACGGCCGACACCGAGGCTGCACGAGCGCCGCGACACGACGAGCTCTGGCTCGACCCGCAGCTCGCCTCGGCGCTCGGTGTGTCGATCGGAGACACGGTCCGCCTGGGCGAGCGCGCGTTTCGGCTTGATGCGCTGATCACCTTCGAGCCCGATCGCGGAACCGGCTTCGTGAACTTCGCGCCGCGGGCGATGTTCGCGCTCGACGAGTTGCCGTCGACGAAGCTCGTGCAGCCTGCGAGCCGCGTGCACTGGAACCTGATGCTCGCCGGTGACGCTTCTTCGGTGGCGCGGTTCCGGCAATGGGCCGAACCTCGCCTGCCGCGCGGCGCCCGCATCGAGTCGCTCGAGAGCGGCAGGCCCGAGCTGCGCGCGACGCTCGACCGCGCCGAGCGCTTCCTGTCGCTCGTCGCGCTGTTGTCGGCGCTGATCGCGGCGGTGGCGATCGGGCTTGCGTCGCGCCGCTTCGCCGAGCGCCATCTCGACGGTTGCGCGGTGATGAAGGCCATGGGCGTGCGGCAGCGTCGCCTGCTCGCGCTGCTCGGCCTGGAGCTGCTGTGGGTCGCGCTGCTCGGCGCGCTCGCCGGCGTCCTGCTCGGCTGGCTCGTGCATTTCGCCCTGGTCGCCGCGATGGCCCCGCTGCTGCAAATGCAGTTGCCGCTGCCCGGGTGGCGGCCGGCGGCGCAGGCGCTGCTGTCGGCGCTGGTGCTGATGGCCGGTTTCGGCGCCTGGCCGTTCCTGCGCCTGGCCGGGGTCGCGCCGCTGCACGTGTTGCGACGCGAGGTCGTCGGCGCCCCGGCTTCCGCCTGGGCGGCGGCCGTGTCGGCGGCGATCGCATTCGCTGCGCTGCTGCTGTGGTTCGCCGGCGACCGGCGCCTGGCGCTCGTGGCGATCGGCGGCTTTGCGCTGGGCATCGTCGTCTTCGTCGCCGTCGCGCTCGCCGCGGTGCGCGCGCTCGAGCCGCTTCGTCATGCGGGCTTCGTCGCGGGAAGCCCCGCGCTGCGGCTCGCTTTCGCTTCGTGGTCGCGCCGCCGCGCGATGACGGTGACGCAAACCGTCGCGTTGTCGGTGGGATTGATGGCGCTGATGCTGCTCACCGTCACGCGTACCGACCTCATCGACGGCTGGCGGCAGGCGAGCCCGCCCGATGCGCCAAACCGCTTCATCGTCAACATCCAGCCCGACCAGGCGGATGCCGTTCGCACGGCGCTCGCCCACGCCGACATCGCGCGTCCCGAGCTCTACCCGATGGTGCGCGGGCGTCTGGTGACGATCAACGGCGCACCGGTGCGTCCCGCGGACTACGACGAGGATCGCGCGCAGCGACTGCTCGATCGCGAGTTCAACCTGTCGTACGCACGCGAGGTGGCCCCGCACAACCGGATCGTCATGGGCAAGCCGTTCGAGCCGGGCCGCGCGCAGGTGTCGGTGGAGCAGGGCATTCTCGGCACGCTGAAGCTGGCGCTCGGCGACGAACTGGGCTTCGACGTGGGCGGCGAGACCGTCGTCGCGCGCATCGCCAACGTGCGGCGCGTCGAATGGGATTCGATGAAGGTGAATTTCTTCATGATCCTGTCGCCGGAGGCGCTGCAGGACGCGCCGCAGACGTGGATCACCGCTTATCACCAGCCTTCGGGTGCCGATCCGGTCGATCGACGATTGGTGCGCGAGTTTCCCAACCTCACCGTGTTCGACACCGGAAACATCGTCCGACAGGTGCAGACGATGCTCGGACAGGTGATCCAGGCCGTGCAGTTCCTGTTCGCGCTGACGCTCGCCGCCGGTGTCACCGTGCTGTGGGGGGCGCTCGCCAGCTCGCGCGACGAGCGCGTGCGCGAGGCGGGGTTGATGCGTGCGCTGGGCGCGTCGTCCCGGCAACTGTCGAGCGCGCAAAACATCGAGTTGGCTTTCAGCGGCGCGCTCGCCGGACTGCTCGCTGCGCTCGGCTCGATCGCGATCGGCTGGGCACTGGCCGACCAGGTGTTCGGCTTTGCCTACCAGCCGCGTTGGCTGGTGGTTCCGGTGGGTGCGGCGGTGGGCGCCGGCGTCGCGCTCGGCGCCGGCTGGCTCAGCCTGCGGACGGTGCTGCGCTCGCCTCCGCTCCTTACGCTCCGAAACGCTTAGCGTTGGAGGCTGTAATGACGAAGCCCCCGCAGCGGGTCCGCTCGCGGGGCCCGCAGCGGAGGGATCGCTACTTCGCTTCGAACATCTGCCGCGCGGCGTCGTCCGGCAGCCGACAGATGCGCGTGGCGACGTCGAAGCGTCCGCCGCGGCGCTGGCAGTCGACGTACGGACCGTACTGGACGGTGCCGGCGCTCGGCGCGAGCCCCATCGCCGCTGCGGCCATCCGAGCGGGCGCCACCGGCGCAGGCGCCGACGGAGAGGAGCGCTCGATTCCCTGCGCGCCGGCACGCGGCGTCCATACGCGCACGTGCGGCGCGCCCACGCAGGGTTCGTCGGCGAAGACGGTACGTCCGTCGCTCGTCGAGCACTGGAACACGGCGCTCGGCACGCCGGGCGGGGCCGCCGCCGCGGGCGACGGCAGCACGAGGGCCAAGGCGGCGAGGATGCCGGGGACGGATGCCACTGCCACGGCGAAGGGGAGGGCGCGAGGGTTCATCAAGCCTCCTGACAGGTTTTCGTCGTGTGTATCCTCCCGGATATCCCCGCTTTAGACAACCGCGGGCCTGCGAAGGTTTTCCCTTGCCCTCGAACGACATCCTGCTGATCGCCGCCGTAGCGCTCGCGGCGCTTTCCACCGTCCTGCTGCTCGTGCTGCTGTTGCGGCGGCCCCCGGACACCACCGCCCCGGTGCTCGATGCGCTCGCGCAGGCCACGCGAATGCTGCTCGATACGCAGCGTGAATTGCGCGAGGAGACCAGTGCGCAGGCGCGCGAGAACCGGCGGGAGCTGGGCGCCTCGCTCGCCGACCTGGGGCGCACGCTGACGCAACAGATGGGCACGATCGCCAGCGTGCAGAACAACCAGATCGACGCCTTCGCGCAGCAGCTCGCCAAGCTCACCGAGGCGAACGAACAGCGCCTGGGCGCGCTGCGCGAGAGCAACGAGCAGCGGCTGAACGCGCTGCGCGAGGGCACCGAAGCGCGGCTCGAGTCGCTGCGCGAGACGCTGGAGCGGCGGCTGCGCGACCTGCAGGCCGACAACGCGGTGAAGCTCGAGGAGATGCGCCGCACCGTCGACGAGAAGCTGCACGCGACGCTCGAGCAGCGACTGGGCGCGTCGTTCAAGCAGGTGTCCGACCGCCTCGAGCAGGTGCACAAGGGCCTGGGCGAGATGCAGGCGCTGGCCTCCGACGTGGGCGATCTCAAGCGCGTGCTGACGAACGTGAAGACGCGCGGCACCTGGGGCGAAGTGCAGCTCGCGTCGCTGCTCGAGCAGCTGCTCGTCCCCGAGCAGTACGGCTGCAACGTCGCGCCGGTGCCCGGGTCGAACGAGCGCGTCGAGTTCGCGATACGCCTGCCCGGTTCGACCGCCGACGCGCCGGTGTGGCTGCCGATCGACGCGAAGTTTCCGCGCGAGGATTACGACCGACTCGTGCTGGCCCAGGAGCGCGCCGATCCGGCGGCGGCCGAGGCGGCCGGCCGGCAGCTCGAGCAGCGGCTGCGCCTGGAGGCGAAGACGATCCGCAACAAATACATCGCGCCGCCGGCGACCACCGACTTCGCGCTGCTTTTCCTGCCCACCGAGGGGCTGTATGCCGAAATCGTGCGCCGGCCCGGGCTGGTCGACGAGCTGCAGCGCACCTGGCGCGTCGTCGTCGCCGGCCCGAGCACGCTGGCGGCCATCCTCTCGAGCCTGCAGATGGGTTTTCGCACGCTCGCCGTGGAGAAGCGCTCGAGCGAGGTCTGGCAACTGCTCGGCGCCGTGAAGACCGAATTCGGCAAGTTCGGCGACGTGCTCGCGAAAGCGAAGGAGCACATCGACCGTGCCGGCACGACGCTGGGCACCGCGGCGACGCGCACGCGCGCGATCGAGCGCAAGCTGCGCGGGGTGGAGTCGCTCGCCGAGCCGGCGGCGGTGCAGTTGCTCGACGACGAGATGCAGGCCGAGCCGTAGACGCCGGGGGCGATGCGCGCCGAGGCGCGCCCGATGCGCTACGCGCGCAGCGACGCGCGCAGGAACATCGCCAGGCCGCGCTCGACGTATTCGTCGATCGAGTAGCGCTGCGACAGCCGCCAGTGCTTCAGCGCCCACGAGTGCGCGAACGACACCACCTGGTGCGTGAGGAACTCGACGTCGACGCCGTCGGCGAACACCTTCGAATCGACGCAGTCCCGGATCGTTCGTGCGATCAACTCGTTGGACTGCAACTCGGCCTGCATCACGAGCTTGCGGTGCGCAGGAGACAACGAGCGGGTCGATCGGTAGGCGAGCACGGTGGCGTCGCGCAGCCGATCGACGACGCGGCAGTAGGTGGTGACTGCGGTGCGGAAGCGTTCGAGCGGATCGTCGACGTTCGACAGTGCCGCCGGAATCTCGCGCCCGTAGGCGTCGACCACCTCGAGGATCGCCAGCAGCAGCACGTCGTCCTTGTCCTCGACGTACTGGTAGACCAGGCCCGTGCTGATGCCGGCGCGTGCGGCGATCTCCTGCACGGTCGTGCGGTAGTAGCCCTGGCCGGAGAACAACTCCACTGCTGCGGCGACGATCTGCCGGCGGCGTTGCGCGACCAGCGCCTCGTCGCCGACGCGCGCCTTCACCGGCGGGTTCCTCGGATCGGGCTGCGGCTCGGCGTTCCGGCCTGATGTCGCAGCGCGCTTTCGCGACGTCGACGCGCTCACTCGATGAAGCGCAGCAGCCACAGCGTGATGACCGGGAACGCGATCAGGATCATCACGCGAATGAAGTCGCTCGCCAGGAAAGGCATCACGCCGCGGAACGACTCGGCCAGCGGCACGCCGGGCGCCATCGAGTTGATGACGAAGACGTTCAGCCCGAAGGGCGGCGTGATCAGCCCCACCTCGACGACGATCAGCACGAGGATGCCGAACCAGATCGCCTTGTGCTCGGGCGGCAGTCCGAAGTCCAGCCCCATCACGATCGGGAACAGCACCGGGATCGTGATGAGGATCATCGACATCGAGTCCATCACGCAGCCCAGCGCGAGATAGAACAGCAGGATCAGGAACAGCACCGTCATCGGCGAGAAGCCGCTGGAGGCGATCGCGGCCGCCGCCTGGTTCGGCATCTGCGTGATCGCGAGGAACGCGTTGAAGAGGTCTGCGCCGATCAGGATCAGGAAGATCATCGCCGTCAGGCTCGCCGTGCCGAGCAGGCAATCGACGATTCCCTGGATGCGCATCCCGTTGTAGATCGCGATCGCCCCGGTGGCCGCTGCGCCCACCGCCGCGCCTTCGGTCGGCGTGAAGATCCCGCCGTAGATGCCGCCCATGACGACGACGAAGACGACGATGACCGGCAGCAGCTCGGAAAGCGTCTTCATCCGCGTGGCGAACGACGCCTTCGGCGCGGCCGGACCGGCCTTCGGATCGAAGCGCACGACGACGGCGATCGCCAGCATGTAGCCGAGCGCGGCAAGCACGCCGGGCACCATCGCCGCGAGGAAGAGCTTGCCGATCGACTGCTCGGTGAGGATCGCGTAGATCACGAGCACGACCGACGGCGGGATCAGGATGCCGAGCGTGCCGCCTGCAGCGAGCGAGCCCGTGGCCAGCCGCCCCGAATAGTTCAGCCGCTTCATCTCCGGAAGCGACACGTGCGCCATCGTCGCGGCAGTGGCGAGCGACGACCCGCAGATCGAGCCGAAGGCCGCACAGGCGCCGATGCCGGCCATCGCGATGCCGCCGCGTCGATGTCCGAGCCAGGCGGCCGCCGCGTTGAAGATGCCGGTGGACAAGCCCGAGCCGGTGGCGAACTGCCCCATCAGCACGAACAGCGGGATGACGGAAAGCGAGTAGTTCGCCGCCTGGAAGTACGGCGCGGAATTCATGTAGTTGAGCATCGGGTCGAGTCCCGACACCCAGATGTAACCGGCTCCGCCGACCAGCAGCAACGTGAGCCCGACCGGAATGCCCAGCACGAGCAACGCGACGAGCACGCCGAACATCGTCAGCGATATGGCCATCCCGCTCAAGGAACGTCTCCCCGGTGGTTCTTTCTCAGGCGAACTTGATTCCGCCGCGGGCCGCGCGGACGACGCACACGACCGTGAGCAGCGCCATCGAGAAGACGATGGGCACGAAGATCCACCAAGTGGGGATCAGCAGCATCATCGACATGTCGTTGAACTCGTACTGGTTCCAGCCGCCCAGTGCCAGGCGCCAGGTCATCAGCGCCGCGACGATCGCGAAGACGACGTCGCTGGCCACCGCGAGAAAGCGGCGAAACGCGGCAGGGAACATGCCGACGAACATGTCGACCGCGACGTTGCCGCCGCGCAGATGGCAGTAGGGCAGCATCGCGAAGACGGCGATCGCAGTACCGCGCTCGACCAGTTCGAAGTCGCCGATCAGCGGCGAGTTGAAGAAGGTGCGGCTCAGGATGCTCAGCACCGAGACCGCGGTAAAGCCGAGCATCACGACGCCACCCGCGATCGCGAGCCAGGTGCACGCCCGCTCGAGCGCCTGTTCGGCGCCCGAGCGGGCGGGGGCGGCGTCGGTGATCCGACTTTCCCCTTCGCTCATTTCTTCTCGTACTTGGCGACCAGCGCAACCGCTTCGTCGTACAGCTTCTGGCCGTTGGGGGTGCTGGCGATCCACGCGTCGACGACCGGCTGCGTCGTCTTCCTCCAGCGAGCCTTCTCCTCGGGCGAAAGGCGGGTGATCTCGTGGCCCAGTTCCTTCGCCTGCTCGAGCCCCGGCACCTCGGCGTCGTCCCAGGCCTTGCCCACCTCGGCGATGAAGTTGTCGCCCGAGTTCTTGTCGATGACCGCCTTCAGGTCGGCCGGCAGGCTGTCGTACTTCTGCTTGTTCATCGCCATCAGGAACACGTTCGTGTACAGACCCGTGTACGTGTGGTACTTCGTCAGCTCGTTCAGGCGCTGCGGCTTCATCACCTCCCACGGCACCGTGACACCGTCGGCCACGCCGCGCGACAGCGCTTCGTAGGCCTCGGGCAGCGGCATCCCGATCGGCGAGGCGCCCATCAGCTTGAGCGCATCGCCCACCGGCTTCGTGGGCAGGCGCAGTTTCTTGCCCTGCAGGTCTTCCATCTTCGTGACGAGCTTGTCCTTCATGTGGACCAGGCCCGGCGCGTGGCAGTGCAGAACGATCGGATGGACGTCCTTGTACTCTTCGCGCAGGTGCGCCTTGTAGAAGTCCCAGATCGCGCGCGCGGTGGCTTCGGCGGTGTCGCCGACGACGAACGGGAGTTCGAACACCGCCGAGATCGGGAAGCGCCCGGGCGTGTAGCCCGGAACGGTCCAGATGACGTCGGCCACGCCGGTACGAACCTGGTCATAGAGCTGCGGCGGCTTGCCGCCCAACTGCATCGACGGGTAGATCTCGCACTTGATGCGCCCGCCGGAGTCTTTCTCGACGCGCTCGGCCCACGGCTGGAAGAGCTTGGTCTGCGCCGGCGCCATCGGCGACAGGAAATGCGACATGCGCAGCTTGACTTGTTCCTGTGCGCGCACGGGCGCGACGCCGGCGACCGCCGCTGCGCCGGCAACGGCGAGCGTGTTCTTCAGGAAAGTTCTCTTTTCCACGTCGTCTCCTCCTGGAGAGTGTTCTTGATGAATCGGCTCAGCCGGGCGAACCGGCAGCGAAAGCCTCGTAGGTCTTGGCAGCGATCACGAGTTTCTGGATTTCACTGGTGCCTTCGTAGATGCGCAATGCGCGTATCTCCCGATACAGCTGCTCGACCGTGGCGCCGCGGATGACGCCGGTTCCGCCGAAGAGCTGTACCGCCTGGTCGATGACGGCCTGCGCGGACTCGGTTGCATAGAGCTTGGCCATCGACGCCTCGCGCGTGACGCGCTCGCGCTGCGTGTCCTTCGTCCACGCGGCACGGTAGATGAGCAGCGCCGCGGCGTCTACTGCGAGCGCCATCTCGGCGATCTTCGCTTGCGTCAGCTGGAACTCGGCGAGCTTGTGACCGAAGGCCTCGCGCTGCTGCGTGCGCGCGAGCGCCTCGTCGAGCGCGCGACGCGCCATGCCCAGCGAAGCGGCCCCCACGGTCGAGCGAAACACGTCGAGCGTGGCCATCGCGATGCGAAAGCCGGCACCGGGTCGATCGATCAGCGCGTCGCCCGGAACGCGGCAGTTCTCGAAGCGCACCGTGCCGATCGGATGCGGCGCGATGACGTCGATGCGCGCCGACGCGTCCACCCCCGGCGTGTCGGCGGGGACGATGAAGGCAGCGAGGTTCTTCGCGCCCGGCTCGTCGCCGATGCGCGCGAACACCGTGTAGAAGTCGGCGATGCCCGCGTTCGAGATCCAGGTCTTCGCGCCGTCGATGCGCCAACCGTTGCCGTCCTTCGTTGCGCGGGTGCGCATCGCGGCGACGTCTGAACCCGCGTCGGTTTCGGAGAGCGCGAAGGCGGCGAGCGCGCGGCCGCGTGCGACGTCGGGCAGGAAGCGGCGCTTCTGCTCGTCGGAGCCGGCCAGCGTGATCGGCGCGCTGCCCAGTCCCTGCATCGCGAAGGCGAAGTCGGCCAGCGCGTGATGGCGCGCCAGCGTCTCGCGCGCCAGGCACAGACTTCGCACGTCGAGCTTCTCGTGACGCCCGCCGTACGGAGACGGCACGCTCAACTGCAGCAGGCCGGCCTCGCCCAGCGAGGCGACGAGCCGCCGGCAGGCGGCATCGAGCGCCTCGTCGCCGAAGTCGTGCGGGATCTCGAGACCGGGCAGCGTGTCTCCCGCCCACGCCTCGAGCGCGTCGGCCAGCGCTCGGTGCGTGGAGTCGAGAAACGGCCAGTCGAGGAACGTCCGGTCGGACATGCGTCAGTTGCCTTCGAACTTCGGCGTCTGCTTGGCGACGAACGCATGATAAGCGCGGTGGAAATCCTGCGTCTGCATGCAGATCGCCTGCGCCTGCGCCTCGGCCTCGATCGCTTCCTCGAGACCCATGTTCCACTCCTGCAGCAGCATCTTCTTGGTCATCGCGTGCGCGAAGGTCGGGCCGTCGGCCAGCGACTGCGCCATCTGCCTGGCGCGCTCGGCGAGCGCGTCGGGTTCGACCAGCGCGTTGT
>JAEWFA010000027.1 GCA_023389055.1 Pseudomonadota bacterium
CTCCTGCACCGCGTGCGCCCGACGGCGCGACCCGGTTCGACGGCAACTGGCCTGCGCTCGCCGCGCGCCTGAACGTCAGCGGCTTCGTTCGCCAGTTCATGGAGCAGAGCGAACTGCTCCAGGCCGACGGGCTGCGGCTGCGCGTGCGCGTGCCGATCCGTCCGCTCGCCGAACCGGGCACCGTGCGTCGAGTGCGCGAAGCACTCGCGGCGCATTTCGGCGCCGACGTTCGACTGGACGTCGAGGTCGGGCGCGTGCAGGGCCAGACCGCGGCGGTCGCCTCCGCGCAGGAGCGCGCCGACCGCCAGGCGCAGGCGCAGGCGGCGATCGAGTCCGATCCGTTCGTGCGCACGCTGATCGACGAGTTCGACGGTTCGATCGTGCCGGGCTCGGTGCGCCCGCGCGAGCCTCGACAGACCCCAGGAGGAAACGAATGATGAAAGGACAGCTCGCCGGCCTGATGAAGCAGGCCCAGCAGATGCAGGAGAACATGAAGAAGGCGCAGGAGCAGCTTGCGCAGATCGAGGTCGAGGGCCAGTCGGGCGCCGGCCTCGTCAAGGTCACGATGACCTGTCGCAACGACGTCAAGCGCATCGCGATCGACCCGACGCTGTTCGGCGAAGACAAGGACATGCTCGAGGATCTTCTCGTCGCGGCGATGAACGACGCGCTGCGCAGGGCCGAGCAGACGGCCTCGGAGAAGATGGGCGCGATGACGGCCGGAATGCCGCTGCCGCCCGGCTTCAAGATGCCGTTCTGAGGGCGCGCGCGACGCACGCACGATGAAGGCTCCGGCGCCGCTCGACGCGCTTACGGCGGCCTTCCGCCGCCTGCCCGGCGTCGGCGCACGCACCGCGCAGCGCTTCGCCTGGCACCTGCTGCAGCACGACCGCGACGGCGCCGCGCAACTCGCGCAGGCGCTCACCGATGCGGGTTCGCGCATCCGGCACTGCATCCGCTGCAACACCTTCACCGAACTCGAGGTCTGCGAGACCTGCGCTTCCCCGCGTCGCGATCCGTCGCTGCTGTGCGTCGTCGAGACGCCCGCCGACCAGCTGACGATCGAGCAGACGCTCAGCTACCGGGGGCTGTATTTCGTGCTGATGGGCCGGCTGTCGCCGCTCGACGGGATCGGGCCGCGCCAGATCGGCCTGGAGCGGTTGCTCGCACGCGCCGGCGACGGCGTCGTTCGCGAGGTGATCCTGGCCACCAATTTCACTCAGGAAGGCGAGGCGACGGCGCACTACATCGGTGAGTTGCTGCGCGCGCGCGGCCTCGTCGTCACGCGCCTGGCGCGCGGCGTGCCGGTGGGCAGCGAGCTCGAGTACGTCGACCCGAGCACGGTGGCGCAGGCGCTGCGCGATCGTCGTTCGGTGGTCGACGACGAGACGGGCGGAGGTGCCACCACGTGAACGCGGATGCGAAGGGCGGCGACTCCCGGACCGGCGGCGCGTCCGGGGGCGGGCCGCTCGCCGGGCTGCGCGTGCTCGAGCTGGGGCAGTTGATCGCCGGCCCTTTTGCCGGGCGCATGCTCGCCGACTTCGGCGCCGACGTGATCAAGGTCGAGCCGCCCGCGCGCGCGGGCGGCGAAGGGGGCGATCCGCTTCGCAAGTGGCGCAAGCTGCATCCCGACGACGCCGGCGGCACTTCGCTGTGGTGGTACGTGCAGGCGCGCAACAAGCGTTCGATCACGCTGGACCTGCGTCATGCCGAGGGCCAGCGCATCGCGCGAGTGCTCGCGGCGCGCAGCGACGTCGTCATCGAGAATTTCCGTCCGGGCGCGCTCGAGAAGTGGGGCCTGGGCTACGACGCGCTCGCGAAGGACAACCCGGGGCTGATCCTGCTGCGCCTGTCCGGATACGGGCAGACCGGGCCGTACCGCGATCGCCCCGGTTTCGGCGCGATCGCCGAGTCGATGGGCGGCATGCGATACGTCACCGGCTTCCCCGACCGTCCGCCGGTGCGGCTGAACCTCTCGCTGGGCGATTCACTCGCCGCGCTGCACGGACTGATCGGCGTGCTGATGGCGCTGCATCATCGTCGCGCCACGGGGCGCGGGCAGGTCGTCGACGTCGCGCTGTACGAGGCGGTGTTCAACCTGATGGAGAGCACGCTTCCGGAGTTCGACCGCTACGGCATCGTGCGCGAGCGCACGGGCACCAACCTGACCGGCATCGTGCCGTCGAATACCTATCCGACCGCCGACGGCGGGCACATCGTCATCGGCGGCAACGGCGATTCGATCTTCAAGCGACTGATGCGTGCAATCGGTCGCGACGATCTCGCCGACGATGCTTGTCTCGCCGACAACACCGGGCGTGCCGCTCGCGCACAGGAGATCGACGACGCGATCGCGCAGTGGACGTCGTCGCATTCGCTCGAGGAATCGCTCGACGTGATGGCGAAGGCCGAGGTGCCCAGCGGCCGCATCTTCAGCGCGGCCGACATGGTCGAAGATCCGCAGTACCTGTCGCGCGCGATGATCGAGCAGGCTACGCTGCCCGACGGAACACCGTTGGCGATCCCCGGCATCGTTCCGAAGTTCTCGCAGACGCCGGGCGAGACGCGCTGGGTGGGGCCGGCGCTCGGCGAGCACACGGCGGAGGTGCTCGGCGAGCTGGGCTATGACGATGAGGCGGTGGCGAGGTTGCGGGCGTCGGGCGTCGTTTAGGGACGGGCGCGTTCCGATGAGCCGTCGTCCGGATCGGTTAACCTGACGTCCACCCGCTCGCAGTCGCCCGCAAGACGACGCGGCCCCCGAGGAGACCCGATATGCGCCGACGCTTTCTCGCTTGCACGCTCGCCGCCACCGCACTGGCCGTCGTGCCTTTCGCCGCTCATGCGCAGGGCAAGCCGGAGAAGTCCAGGCTCACGATCGCCGTCGGCGGAAAGGCCGCCTTCTACTACCTGCCGTTGACGATCGCCGAGCAGCTCGGCTACTTCAAGGAACAGGGCCTGGACGTCGAGATTCTCGATTTCGCCGGCGGCTCGGCGGCGCTGCGCGCGGTGGTCGGCGGGTCGGCCGACGTCGTGTCGGGCGCCTACGAACACACGATCAGCCTGCAGGCGAGCAACCAGTACTTCACCGCCTTCGTGCTGCAGGGGCGCGCGCCGCAGATCGCGGTCGGCGTTTCGAAGAAGGCGAAGTATTCGTCGCCTGCCGACATGAAGGGGATGAAGATCGGCGTCTCGGCGCCCGGCTCGTCGACCAACATGGTCGCCAACTACTTCCTGTCGAAGCACGGACTGAAGGCCTCCGACGTCTCCTACGTCGGGGTGGGCACGGGCAACGCGGCGATCGCCGCGATCGAGTCGGGCCAGATCGACGCGCTGTCGAACGTCGATCCGGTGATGACGATGCTCGAACAGCGCGGCGCCGTGCAGATCGTCGCCGACACGCGCACGCTCAAAGGCACCGAGGCGTTGTTCGGCGGGCCGATGCCGGCCGGCTGCCTGTATGCGCCCGAGGACTTCGTCAAGAAGAACCCGAACACCGTGCAGGCACTGGCCACCGCGATGGTCAAGGCGTTGAAGTGGCTGCAGCAGGCCGGTCCGTCGGAAATCGTCAAGACGGTTCCCGAGGCGTACCTGCTCGGCGATCGGGCGCTGTATCTCGCGTCGTACAACAACGTGAAGAACGCGCTCAGCCCCGACGGGCTGATCCCGGAGGCCGGTACGAAGACGACGCTGAAGGCGCTGGCGAGCTTCAATCCGAAGATCCAGCCCGACAAGATCGATCTGTCGCGCACGTACACCAACGAGTTCACCCGCAAGGCGCTCGCGAAGCTGCAGTGAGCGAGGCGTCCGAGCCGCGTCCGAGCCGCGCCGCTCCGGCGCTCGCGCTCGAGGCAATCACCTGCACCTTCGTTGCGCGCGACGATCCGGGGCAGCGCCACACGGCGGTGCGCGACGTCGTCCTGCGCGTCGCGCCCGGCGAGTTCGTCTCGGTGGTCGGACCCACGGGTTGCGGCAAGTCGACGCTGCTGAACGTCGGCGCCGGCCTGCTCGCGCCGTCGTCGGGCCACGTCGAGGTGTTCGGCAAGCGCCTCGACGGCATCAACCGGCGCGCCGGCTACATGTTCCAGACCGACGCATTGATGCCGTGGCGGCGAACGATCGACAACGTCATCGCGGGGTTGCAGTTCCGCGGCGTGCCCGATGCCGAGGCGCGCGAGCGCGGCGAGGCTTGGCTCGCGCGCGTCGGGCTGCGCGGCTTCGGCGATCGCTATCCGCACCAGTTGTCGGGCGGCATGCGCAAGCGCGCGGCGCTCGCGCAGACGTTGATCCTCGATCCCGACATCATCCTGATGGACGAGCCGTTCTCGGCACTCGACATCCAGACGCGCCAGTTGATGGAGAACGAGGTCCTAGAGCTGTGGGCGGCACAACGCAAGGCGGTGCTGTTCATCACGCACGACCTCGACGAGGCGATCGCGATGAGCGATCGCGTCGTCGTGCTCGCAGCCGGGCCCGCGTCGCATCCGATCGGCGAGTTCCGCATCGACCTGCCGCGTCCGCGCGACGTCGCCGAAATCCGCTCGCAGCCGGCCTTTCTCGACCTGCACGACCGGATCTGGGCGGTGCTGCGCGACGAGGTGCTGAAGGGCTACGCGCAGCAGAAGCGCACGCAGTGAACCTCCCCGACGAACCGTGACTTCCGCGTCGCTTCGCCTGCGCTTCTACCAGGCACTCGTTTTCGCCGCGTTCGTGCTGCTGTGGTGGGCGCTGACCAGCCCCACGCTGCTGCCGAACTTCTACTTCTCGAATCCGCACCAGGCGGCGTTCTTCTTCGGCGAGCCGCAGAAGGTCTTCGTGCGCATCGTCGAGTGGTTCGCCAGCGGCGAGATCTGGATCCATCTGGGCGTGACGCTGTTCGAGACCGTGGCCGCGTTCGCGATCGGGACGGTCGGCGGACTGCTCGTCGGCATGTGGCTCGCGCTCAGCCCCACGGCGGCAGCGATCTTCGATCCATACGTGAAGGCGGCGAACTCGATGCCGCGCGTCATCCTCGCGCCGATCTTCTCGATCTGGTTCGGGCTGGGCGTCTGGTCGAAAGTGGCGCTCGGCGTAACGCTCGTGTTCTTCATCGTGTTCTTCAACGTCTACCAGGGCGTGCGCGAGGTGAGTCCGCAGGTGCTGGCGAACGCGCGAATGCTCGGCGCGAGCCAGCGCCAGCTGCTGCGCCACGTGTACCTGCCCAGCGCGACGAGCTGGGTGTTCTCCAGCCTGCACAACTCGGTGGGCCTCGCCTTCGTCGGTGCGGTGGTCGGCGAGTACCTCGGGTCGGCGCGCGGCGTCGGATACCTGATCCTGCAGGCCGAAGGCACCTTCGACATCAACACCGTGTTCGCCGGCGTCGTCGTGCTGACCCTGTTTGCGCTGGTCCTGGACGCCGTCGTGAGCGTGGTCGAGAAGCGGCTGATGAAGTGGCAGCCGCGGCAGGGCGAGACGGAAAAGCTTTGACGTGACCAGGGATGGGGAGGCGCGATTGCGTCTGTCGGCAGCCCTTACATTCTCCGTCTGTTCGAGGTGACTCTCGCGGAAATGGCGCGGAAAATCCCCTGGGCAATAGAGATGCCAAGAAGATTCACGGCGCCGCAGGCGCCGTGAAGGAAGCTGCATACCGGCGGGTGCCGGCGGAATTGTCGGTTCAGCGTTCGCGCTTACGACGCGCCGCCAGTGCGATTGCGCCGAGGCCGATCAGCGCGAGGCTGGCCGGCGCCGGAACCGCGCCGCCACCGTCGGGCGGGACGATGACATCCCCGCCTACACCGTTGAAGGCGAAGACGAACGTGGGCAGATTGCGCGCAGCGGTGCCGCCCGACGACGACATGCCGAGCGAGTAGAGCTCCGGCCCGATCAGGCCGAGCAGCGCGAGTGCATCACTCGCGTCGCGTCCGGCCCCGTAGAAGATGTTGAAGGTGAAATCCTCTCCGTCTGCGAGGGCGCCGAACCCGAATACGAACAACGCGCCGTGATCCGAAGGGCCGGTCGTGCCGTCGGCATTGACGGGACCGATGATTCCCGTGTCGCCCGTCGCGGTCATCGGGTTCGCGTTGGCGAAGCCATTGTCGGTCGAATGCAGCAGGCTCGGCGTCGACCCCGTTCCCTGGATCGTGACGAATTCGCTGAACTCGGTTGGCGGAACGTCCCAGTCCATCGCACGCGCGAAGCGCAGGTCCGTGATGGTGGCGCCCGTGCCGTTGTGGAGGGTGATGGTGTTCTGGAAGAGGGCTCCCGTAGCGGTCTGTGCACCGATCGAGTACGTCTGGGTGACGCTCAAACCGCTGAGTGCGGTAAGCGCAGTGTTCGAGGTGAAGGTGGTCGCCGTGGAACCGGGCGCGTTCACGGTGATTCCCTGGTTCCCCGTACTCTCGCCCACCTGCCCGCCGATCCCGTTGGCTGCGACGCCCCACGCTTCGCACGGGCACCCGGGCGTCAGCGCGTCCTGGAAGCCGGTGCGTCCCCCTTGTCCCGTGAAGTTGTAGCCGATGCCGGCAGTCTGGCCGCCGGCGGTGGTGTCGAGCGAGCCGCTGTCGTTGATGCCGATTCGTACCGTGCCGTTGGGCGATACGAGGATCGCATTCGCGGCCGCCAGGCTCGTAAAGCCGACAGTGGCGAGCGCGACCGCCAGGTGCAGTGCTCGGGCCTTCATCTTGTTCTCCCTGCGGGGGAAGAAATAGTGGATGGGGGCGCTCTCAAGCGCCAGGACGACGCCGTCCTGAACGCTGGAAGGCATAAACCGTGCCATCGGGCGCATCTCCTGTCGGATCAGGACCTTGGATGATCGAGGTTCCGAGTTCGATGCTCGTGTTGTAAAACTCGTCGACAACCGGCGGGAAAGTGTGCTTGTGCCTGCGATGGGCGGCCAACCTGCGGGCGCCGTTGTCGACCGGCAATCACCCGTGCCGAGTGGTTCCGGGACCGTCGCTGCTCGCATCCGGTGCGGCAGTTGCGTGCGGCAAATGCTATCCTTCGAAGGTTTTGCAGTTTCCCACCGGCTAGCGCCTGATTTTCCCCGCTCGTCGCGCCGAATCCGTCGTTCGCGGCGTCGTCAGACTCCGCGCCGATCGTCTTTCCGACCGGAATTGCCCGTCCGGTCCGTTTCGGCCCGAGGTGCACCGGTGACCATCCAGGAGTCTCCGTTGCCCGCCGAGCCCACTACGCAGCCTGCCCGGTCTACCGGCGCGGGCCTCATTGCTCCGTACGCGCCCGCCGTCCTGGCGCTCGCCGACGGCACCGTGTTTCGCGGTCGCTCGATCGGCGCCGCCACGCTGGCGGTGGGCGAGGTCGTCTTCAACACCGCGATGACCGGCTACCAGGAGATCCTCACCGATCCCAGCTATTGCCGGCAGCTCGTCACGCTGACCTATCCGCACATCGGCAACTACGGCGTGAATCTCGAAGATGTCGAGGCGGCAAAGATCCACGTCGCGGGGCTTGTCGTGAAGGACGTGCCCGATCGACTGTCGAACTGGCGCAGCGTCGATTCGCTGACCGCCTACCTGCGACGCGAGGGCGTTCCCGGCATCGCCGGGATCGACACCCGGAAGCTCGTGCGGCGGTTGCGCGAAATCGGCGCGCAAGCGGGGTGTCTCGTTGCTGCGGCACATCCCGGCGATGCGATCGACGAGCGCGCCGCGATCGACGCGGCGCGTGCCTTTCCCGGCCTGGGCGGCATGGACCTGGCGAAGGAAGTCTCGGCGCCCGAGTCGTACCGCTGGTCGCAGGGCTCGTGGCGGCTCGGGGCGGGCTTCGCTTCGCCGCCGACCGACGCGTCGAAGCGGCGCTATCGCGTCGTCGCCTTCGACTATGGCGTCAAGCGCAACATCCTGCGCCTGCTCGCCGACCGCGGCTGCGACGTGATCGTGCTGCCCGCGCAGGCGAGCGCCGCCGAGGCGCTGGCGCTGTCGCCCGACGGCATCTTCCTGTCGAACGGCCCCGGTGATCCCGAGCCCTGCTACTACGCGATCGACACGATCCGCGAGCTGATCGACCGCGACCTGCCGGTGTTCGGCATCTGCCTCGGACACCAGCTCGTCGGCCTGGCTTCCGGCGCGAAGACGATGAAGCTGAAGTTCGGCCACCACGGCGCGAACCACCCGGTGCGCAACCTCGATACCGGCAAGGTGCACATCACGAGCCAGAACCACGGCTTCGCGGTCGACCCCGATTCGCTGCCGCCGAACCTTCGCGTCACGCACGTGTCGCTGTTCGACGGCTCGATACAGGGGCTCGAGCGCACCGATCACCCGGTGTTCTGTTTCCAGGGGCACCCGGAGGCGAGCCCCGGCCCGCAGGACATCCATTACCTGTTCGACCGCTTCGTCGACGCGATGGAGACGCGCCGGCACGCGCTCTCCTGATTCCTTCTTCCCGCACCATGCCCAAGCGCACCGACATCCAGAGCGTTCTCATCATCGGCGCCGGCCCGATCGTCATCGGCCAGGCCTGCGAATTCGACTACTCCGGCGTGCAGGCCTGCAAGGCGCTGCGCGAGGAAGGGTTCCGCGTCATCCTCGTCAACAGCAATCCGGCGACGATCATGACCGACCCCGAGATGGCCGACGTCACCTACATCGAGCCGGTCACCTGGCAGATCGTCGAGCGCATCATCGAGAAGGAAAAGCCCGACGCGATCCTGCCGACGATGGGCGGACAGACGGCCTTGAACTGCGCGCTCGACCTGCATCGCAACGGCGTGCTCGCGAAGCACGGCGTCGAGCTGATCGGCGCGTCGCCCGAAGCGATCGACAAGGCCGAAGACCGCCAGAAGTTCAAGGAAGCGATGACGCGCATCGGCCTGGCGTCGGCGCGCTCGGCGATCGCGCACACGCTCGAGGAGGCGTGGGCTGCGCAGAAGGAGATCGGCTTTCCGGCGATCGTGCGCCCGAGCTTCACGCTGGGCGGCACGGGCGGCGGCATCGCCTACAACTCCGAGGAGTTCGACGCGATCTGCAAGCGCGGCCTCGAGGCGTCGCCCACCAGCGAGCTGCTGATCGAGGAGTCGCTGATCGGCTGGAAGGAATTCGAGATGGAGGTCGTGCGCGACCGCGCCGACAACTGCATCATCGTCTGCTCGATCGAGAACCTCGACCCTATGGGCATCCATACCGGCGACTCGATCACCGTCGCGCCGGCGCAGACGCTCACCGACCGCGAATACCAGCTGATGCGCGACGCGTCGATCTCGATCCTGCGCGAGATCGGCGTCGAGACGGGCGGTTCGAACGTACAGTTCGCGATCAGCCCCACCGACGGGCGGATGATCGTCATCGAGATGAACCCGCGCGTCTCGCGCTCGTCGGCGCTGGCATCGAAGGCCACCGGCTTTCCGATCGCCAAGATCGCGGCCAAGCTCGCGGTGGGCTACACGCTCGACGAGCTCAAGAACGAGATCACCGGCGGCGCGACGCCTGCTTCCTTCGAGCCGACGATCGACTACGTCGTCACCAAGGTGCCGCGCTTCGCCTTCGAGAAGTTCCCGCTCGCCGACCCCCACCTCACGACGCAGATGAAGTCGGTAGGCGAGGTGATGGCGATCGGACGCACCTTCCAGGAGAGCCTGCAGAAGGCGCTGCGCGGCCTGGAGACCGGCATCGACGGGCTGGACGAGCGCAGCGACGACGGCGACGAGATCGCCAACGAACTCGGCGAGCCCGGTCCCGAGCGCCTGCTCTACGTCGCCGACGCGTTCCGCGTCGGCATGAGCGTCGAGGCAGTGCAGGAGGAATCGGGCATCGATCCCTGGTTCCTCGCGCAGATCGAGGAACTGGTCCACATCGAGCGGCGGCTGTCCGGCGTGCGGCTCGATGCGCTGTCGAAAGACGAGTTGCACTGGCTGAAGGCGAAAGGCTTCTCCGATCGGCGCCTGGCGCGCCTGCTCGCGACGAACGCCGACACGGTGCGCGCGCGCCGGCACGAACTCGGCGTGCGCCCGGTATACAAGCGCGTCGACACCTGCGCGGCGGAGTTCGCCACCGACACCGCTTACCTGTATTCCACCTACGAGGATGAGAACGAGGCGCGGCCCACCGACCGGCGCAAGATCGTCGTGCTCGGCGGCGGGCCGAACCGCATCGGCCAGGGGATCGAGTTCGACTACTGCTGCGTGCACGCGGCATTCGCGCTGCGAGAAGACGGCTACGAGACGATCATGGTCAACTGCAATCCCGAGACCGTCTCGACCGATTACGATACCTCCGACCGGCTGTACTTCGAGCCGGTCACGCTCGAGGACGTGCTCGAGATCGTCGCGCTCGAGAAGCCGGTGGGCGTCATCGTGCAGTACGGCGGGCAGACGCCGCTGAAGCTTGCGCTGGCGCTCGAGGCCAACGGCGTGCCGATCGTCGGCACCTCGCCCGAGTCGATCGACGTCGCCGAAGATCGCGAGCGCTTCCAGAAACTGCTCGTCGATCTCGGGCTGAAGCAGCCGCCGAATCGCACCGCGCGCACCGAGGCGCAGGCGCTCGCGCTGGCCGGCGAGATCGGCTACCCGCTGGTGGTGCGCCCGAGCTATGTGCTGGGCGGGCGCGCAATGGAGATCGTCCACGAGCAGCGGGACCTCGAGCGCTACATGCGCGAGGCGGTGAAGGTCTCCGAGGACAGCCCGGTGCTGCTCGATCGCTTCCTGAACGACGCGATCGAAGTCGACGTCGATTGCATCGCCGACGGCGAACAGGTGTTCATCGGCGGCGTGATGGAGCACATCGAGCAGGCCGGCGTGCACTCGGGCGATTCCGCGTGCTCGCTGCCGCCGTATTCGCTGTCGATCGCGGTGGTCGCCGAGATGAAGCGGCAGACCGCGCTGATGGCGCGCGCACTGAACGTGTGCGGACTGATGAACGTGCAGTTCGCGATCCAGCACGAGGCCGGCATCGACGGCGACGGCACCGTCTACGTGCTCGAAGTCAATCCGCGCGCTTCGCGCACCGTGCCCTTCGTCTCCAAGGCCACCGGCGTGCCGCTGGCCAAGATCGCGGCGCGCTGCATGGTCGGGCGCACGCTCGCGCAGCAGCGCATCGCGCGCGAAGTCGTGCCGCCGTACTACTCGGTGAAGGAAGCGGTGTTCCCCTTCGTCAAGTTTCCCGGCGTCGACACGCTGCTCGGTCCGGAGATGAAGTCGACCGGCGAGGTGATGGGCGTCGGATTCTCGTTCGGCGAGGCTTTCGTCAAGGCGCAGTTGGGGGCCGGCGTTCGCCTGCCCGAATCGGGCACGGTGTTCATCTCGGTTCGCAACGCCGACAAGCCGAAGGCGGTCGCGCTCGCGCGTCAACTGCACGAGATGGGCTTCGCGCTGGTTGCGACCAAGGGCACGGCGGCTGCGATAGCGGTTTCCGGCGTCCCCGTCACCCCCGTGCACAAGGTGCAGGAAGGGCGCCCGCACGTCGTCGACCTGTTGAAGAACGGCGAGGTTTCGCTCGTCTTCAACACGGTGGAGGAAAAACGCGGCGCGATCTCCGATTCGCGCGCGATCCGGACCACAGCGCTCGCGCAGCGCGTCACCTATTTCACGACGATCGCGGGGGCCATCGCCGCGGTGCAGGGCATGCGCGCGATGAGCGAACTCGACGTGCATTCGCTGCAGGAGTTGCACGGGCGCCTGGCGCACTGAAACGTCGAGTGCCGGGCCGCGTCGCCGACGCGCTTTCGCGCGACGTTCGAGGTTCCGCATCGTCGTTCTTTTGCGTTAGAGTGATGGACATCAACGGATCGCCCGGTCCGGCGCATCGGTTCCCGATGCCGCCCGCCCCGGCGGTCCGCATTCTTTTGAAGACGCGCGCTGCGCGTCCCGTTTCCAGGGAATTGCGATGGCCACCATTCCGCTCACGATGCGCGGTGCCGCGCTGCTGCGCGAGGAGCTGCAGCGATTGAAGTCGGTCGAGCGCCCGCATGTGATCCAGGCGATCGCCGATGCGCGTGCGCAGGGCGATCTCTCCGAGAATGCCGAGTACGACGCGGCGCGCGAGCGCCAGGGATTCATCGAGGGACGCATCGCCGAGATCGAATCGAAGCTTGCCAACGCGCAGGTGATCGACCCGCGGCAACTCGACGCCGATGGCCGCGTTGTCTTCGCGGCCACCGTCGAGCTCGAGGAGCTTTCTTCGGGCGAGAAGGTGCGCTACCAGATCGTCGGCGACGACGAGGCCGACATCAAGGAAGGTCGCATCTCGGTATCGAGCCCGATCGCCCGTGCGCTGATCGGGCGCGAGGTGGGCGACGTTGCGGAAGTGCGCGCGCCCGGCGGCACCCGCGAATACGAGGTGCTCGGCGTCTCGTACGAGTGAGCGCGCCGGGCAGCGATGCCGGCGCGTGCGCGCGAACGAAAGGACTCAGGCCTTTTTCGCGCGATCGCGCCGGCCTCGCGGCGAAGCGCTCTCGCGTCCCTGCAACCGCGACGGTCCCTGCGTACTCGTGCTCGCGCTCCCGCGGCGTGCGGGCGCACGCTTGCGCGCGGCCAATGCGGTGCGCTTGCCTTCGGTGGCGAGCGGTTTCTCGCCAGCCGCGTGGGCTCCGACGCGCGGCTGCGCCGATCGTACGGTGCGCCCGGCGGGCGCTGCGCCGGCGGCCGAGCCGTTCTTCCTCGTTTTCATCGCGGTCATCGTGTTCGCTCCGGTTCCGGGTCGAGACGAGGTCTTTCGGGCGCCGGCAACCTTGCGGGGAGGGGCGACCTTGCGGGGGGCGGCGACCTTGCGGGGGGCGGTGCGCTTCTTTCCCGCCGCGCCCGCGCCTTGCCCGGCCCGCTTCTTCGGCAGGTGGGCGCTCGAGTTGTCCTCGATCGGCCTGGGGCGATACAGCACCAGCAGCTTGCCGATCGACTGCACCGCCGTGCAGCCGAGCGCAGAGCAGATTTCAGTGGACATCGCCTGGCGCTGGTCGCGATCGTCGCCGAGTACGCGCACCTTGATCAACTCGTGCGCGCGCAGCGCCCGGTCGGTTTCATCGAGCACCGCGCGGGTCAGCCCCGATTCGCCGATCATGACGACCGGGTCGAGCTGGTGCGCACGCGCCCGCAGGGCCTTGCGATCGGCGGCGTCCAGCATGATCGGGAGGGGAAACGGAGTCGTGCTCATCTGGGTTCGCGTCGATCGTCTGCCGTTCGGGCGCGAGCCGCGCCGACGGGATCCGCAAGTGTGGGCTGTGCCGGCGTACGTCGCAAGTGCAGCGTGCACGCGACGGTCGGCGCGGTGCAGCACCGGTGCACAAGCAGGGGAAAAAGGCGTGAAAAACGCGGGACAACCCGGGGAAAGGCCGGGGAACAACCACGGAGCGCTGCCGTGAAGAAGAACCGGACAAGTCGCGCCTGGGTCGCGCGCCATCTCGACGATCCCTACGTCAAGCTGGCCCGCAAGCACGGTTACCGATCGCGTGCGGCGTTCAAGCTCATCGAGATCGATCGGCGGGACGCTCTGCTGCGTCGGGGGATGAGCATCGTCGACCTCGGCAGCGCCCCCGGCGCCTGGAGCCAGGTCCTGCGCGAGCGTCTGGCGCGACCGGGGGCGGGCGAGGGCATCGACGGGCGCATCGTCGCCGTCGACCTGCTGCCGATGGAGCCGATCCCGGGCGTCGAGTTCCTGCAGGGCGACATCCGTGAAGCCGAGACGCTCGAACGCCTCGAGTCGATGCTCGCCGGCGCGCCGGTGGACCTTGTGATTTCCGACATGGCCCCCAACCTGAGCGGAATCGCAGCCGCCGATGCCGCCCGGATGAGCGATCTGGCCGAGCTGGCCGTCGATTTCGCTGTAGGTCACCTGAAGGAAGACGGCGCACTGCTGGTCAAGTGCTTCCACGGCAGCGGCTACAGCCAGATCGTCGAGGCGTTCCGTCGGCGCTTCGGCCAGGTGCAGGTGCGAAAGCCCGAGGCGTCGCGCAGCGCGTCGGCCGAGACGTACCTGTTGGGGCGCCGCCCGCGGCGCCCGTCCGTCGCTGGCTAGCGTCCCGGCGGCGGATCGCTCGAGGGGGGTTGGGCGGCGCGCTCTACCGTAACGACCGGGCGCTCGTCAAGTTCCGCGTAGAATGCTCGGCTGAAACCGGCGGTCCCCGTCGAGGGGCCGCCCGCCGGTCGAAAGGCCGCGAAGGAGTGGTGAGTGAACAACGTGTTCTCGAAAGCGGCGATCTGGCTGGTCATCGCACTGGTGCTCTTCACCGTTTTCAAGCAGTTCGACACGCGCCAGACGCGCGGCGTCGACATGCCGTATTCGCAGTTCATGGCCGAGGCGCGCGACGGTCGCATCGACAGCGTCGTCGTCGACGGCCGCACGTTGCGCGTGCGCACGAAGGACGGGCGCAACGCCCTCGTCTACTCGCCCAGCGACATCTGGATGGTCGGGGACCTGATGAAATACGGCGTGCAGGTCAACGCCAAGCCCGAGGAAGAGCAGTCGCTGCTGCTGAACATCTTCGTCTCCTGGTTCCCGATGCTGCTGCTGATCGGCGTCTGGGTGTTCTTCATGCGGCAGATGCAGGGAGGCGGACGAGGCGGCGCGTTCTCGTTCGGCAAGTCGCGCGCGCGCATGCTCGACGAAAACAACAATACGGTGACCTTCGCCGACGTCGCCGGCTGCGACGAAGCGAAGGAAGAGGTGCAGGAGCTCGTCGAATTCCTGCGTGACCCGTCCAAGTTCCAGAAGCTCGGCGGGCGCATTCCCCGAGGCGTGTTGATGGTCGGCTCGCCCGGCACCGGCAAGACGCTGCTCGCGCGCGCGATCGCCGGCGAGGCTAAGGTACCGTTCTTCTCGATCTCCGGTTCCGACTTCGTCGAGATGTTCGTCGGCGTGGGCGCCGCGCGCGTGCGCGACATGTTCGAGCAGGCGAAGAAGCACGCGCCGTGCATCATCTTCATCGACGAGATCGACGCGGTCGGTCGCCAACGCGGCGCGGGTCTGGGCGGCGGCAACGACGAGCGCGAGCAGACGCTGAACCAGCTGCTGGTCGAAATGGACGGCTTCGAGGCGGGGCAGGGCGTCATCGTCATCGCCGCCACCAACCGCCCCGACGTGCTTGATCCGGCGTTGCTGCGCCCGGGCCGCTTCGACCGGCAGGTGGTCGTTCCGCTGCCCGACATCCGCGGCCGCGAGCAGATCCTGAACGTGCACATGCGCAAGGTGCCGATGGGCCCCGACGTGCGCGCCGACGTCATCGCACGCGGCACGCCGGGGTTCTCCGGAGCCGATCTGGCGAACCTCGTGAACGAGGCGGCGCTGTTCGCCGCGCGGCGCAATGCGCGCCTCGTGGAGATGCACGACTTCGAGCGCGCGAAGGACAAGATCATCATGGGCGCCGAGCGCCGCTCGATCGTCATGCCCGAGGACGAGCGCCGCAACACGGCGTACCACGAGTCGGGCCATGCGGTGGTCGCGCGGGTCGTGCCGAAGACCGACCCGGTGCACAAGGTCACGATCATCCCGCGCGGGCGGGCGCTGGGCGTCACGATGCAGTTGCCCGAGGGCGACCGCTACAGCATGGACCGCGAGCGCATGCTCAGCACGATCGCGGTGCTCTTCGGCGGGCGGATCGCCGAGGAGCTGTTCATGAACCAGATGACCACCGGCGCGTCGAACGACTTCGAGCGCGCCACGCAGCTCGCGCGCGACATGGTCACGCGCTACGGCATGAGCGACCTGCTCGGGCCGATGGTCTACGCAGAGAACGAGGGCGAGATCTTCCTCGGACGTTCGATCACGAAAACGACGAACATGTCCGAGGAGACGATGCGCAAGGTCGACAGCGAGATCCGCAAGATCATCGACGACCAGTACGCGCGCGCCCGGTCGATCCTGGAGGAGCACCGCGACCAGGTCGAGGCGATGGCCAAGGCGCTGCTCGAATGGGAAACCATCGATTCCGACCAGATCGACGACATCATGGCCGGTCGCCCGCCGCGCCCGCCGAAGCAGTCGTCGAGTGGAGGCGGCGGCAGCAGCGGGTCGAGCACGGGTGGCGTGATTGCGCCGACGCCCCAGCCGGCGAGCCCGGCCGAGCCCGCAGCGTCCTGACTCTCGCGCGCTGCGCGGCCGTCGCGGCGGCCGCGCCTCCTTCCCTGCCTCGATGAGCCTTTCCGAATCGCCCCTGCGCCTGCGCTGCGGGCGATTCGTCCTTTCGCTCGAGCGTCCGCTCGTCATGGGCGTGGTCAACGTCACGCCCGACTCCTTCTCCGACGGCGGCCGTCACGCGACGACCGAAGCCGCGGTTCGTCACGCGCACCGGCTGATCGACGACGGGGCCGATCTGCTCGACATCGGCGGCGAGTCGACGCGACCGGGTGCCGCCGAGGTGCCGGTCGACGAGGAGATCCGGCGCATCGTCCCGGTGCTCGACGCGCTGCGCGACTGCGGCCGGCCGCTGTCGGTCGACACCCGTCGGCCGGCGGTGATGCGCGCGGCGCTCGAGCACGGCGCCGATCTCGTCAACGATATCGAGGCGCTGCTCGCGCCGGGCGCGCTCGAAGCGGTGCGCGCATCGGACTGTGCCGTCTGCCTGATGCACATGAAGGGCGAGCCGGGCACGATGCAGCAACAGCCGAAGTACGACGACGTCGTCGGCGAGGTCGAGGATTTCCTTGCCGCGCGCATCGCGGCGGTCGTCCGCGCCGGCATCGAGCGAGAGCGGATCGTCGTCGACCCCGGTATCGGCTTCGGCAAGACGCTGCGGCACAACCTGCTGCTGCTCGCCGCACTCGACGAACTCGTTGCGCTGGGCGCACCGGTGCTCGTCGGCGTTTCGCGCAAATCGATGATCGGAACCTTGACCGGACGTGAAGTCGGTCATCGACTGGCCGGCAGCCTGTCCGCGATGCTGGCGGCGGTGATGCGCGGCGCGCGCATCGTGCGCGTGCACGACGTGGCCGAGAGCTGCGACGCGCTGCGCGTCTGGCGCGCGATCGACGAAGCGCTATAGCGCGATCGCTCGGAACGAACACTGCGGAGAAGAAGCACCCGATGGCACGCAAGTATTTCGGCACCGACGGCATTCGGGGCCGCGTCGGCGAAGCGCCGATCACGCCCGATTTCGTCCTGCGCCTCGGCTATGCGGCCGGCAAGGTGCTCGCCGGCGCCGAAGGCGCGTCGATCGCCGGCGCCGCCCAGCTTGCCGGTGCGAGCACGCGCCCCACGGTGATCGTCGGCAAGGACACGCGCGTATCGGGCTACATGCTCGAAGCCGCACTGCAGGCAGGCTTCTCGGCCGCCGGCGTGGACGTGCTGCGTTCGGGACCGATCCCCACGCCGGCGGTCGCCTACCTGACGCGCGCGCTGCGGCTGCAGGCGGGCGTCGTCATCAGCGCGTCGCACAATCCGTACGAGGACAACGGCATCAAGTTCTTCGCGGCCGACGGCAACAAGCTGCCCGACGACGTCGAGGCAGCGATCGAGGCGCAACTCGGCCAGCCGCTCGGCTGCGTGCCGTCGGCGGAACTCGGCCGCGCCCGCCGCATCGAAGACGCGGCGGGCCGGTACATCGAGTTCTGCAAGAGCAGCTTTCCGAGCGCGCTCGACCTGCGCGGCATGCGCATCGTCGTCGACTGCGCCAACGGCGCCGGATATCACACTGCACCGAACGTCTTCCACGAGCTCGGCGCCGACGTGATCCCGCTCGGCGTCACGCCGACCGGTACCAACATCAACGACGGCTGCGGCGCAACCGACACGAAGGCGTTGCAGCGCGAGGTGCTCGCGCAACATGCGGACCTCGGCATCGCGATCGACGGCGACGCCGATCGCGTGATGATGGTCGACGGCGGTGGTCGGCTCTACGACGGCGACGCGTTGCTCTACGCGATCGTGCGCGAACGCGCGCAGCGCGAGCGCGTCGCCGGCGTCGTCGGCACGCTGATGACGAACCTCGGCCTGGAGCAGGCGCTGGGGCGAATGGGCATCGATTTCGCCCGCGCGCGCGTCGGCGATCGCTACGTGCTGGAGATGCTCCGCGCGAAAGGCTGGCGCTACGGCGGCGAGAACTCGGGGCACATCCTGTGCCTCGATTGTCACTCGACGGGCGACGGAACGATCAGCGCGCTGCAGGTGCTCGCCGCGATGTGCCGCGCCGGCGCGACGCTCGCGCAGGCCTGCGCCGGGCTCGAACTGTTCCCGCAGGCCCTTATCAACGTGCCGATCCGTCGCGACTTCGACTGGCGCAGCGACCGGTCGCTGCAGCGAGCCAACGAGGAGGCCGAGCGGACGCTGGGCGACGCCGGTCGCGTGCTGATCCGGCCCTCGGGCACCGAGCCGTTGCTGCGCGTGATGGTCGAGGCACGCGAGGCCGAACTCGCGCAGCGCACCGCGCAGCGGCTCGCCGACGCGGTCCGTGCGGTCGCCTGATGCTACAATTCGCCTCCTCCGGGGCGTAGCTCAGCCTGGTAGAGTGCTTGCTTTGGGAGCAAGATGTCGGAGGTTCGAATCCTCTCGCCCCGACCATCGCGCTTCCCGATGCGCCGGCCTCACCGGGCATCGGACGCGCGATTCCCGGAAAGCCCGACGCGATTCTGCCCGTAGCTCAGTTGGATAGAGCATCAGCCTTCTAAGCTGAGGGTCACAGGTTCGAATCCTGTCGGGCAGGCCATCCCGATGGTGGGCGTAGCTCAGGGGTAGAGTCCCGGATTGTGATTCCGGTTGTCGTGGGTTCGAATCCCATCGCCCACCCCACTGATTCAAGCGCTTCGACGACGCGTTCGACCGGCTCCTGCTCGTTCGACGTGCTGGATATTGCGGACTGCAATATCGCTGCCTTCCCCAGGCGTTGTCTGCCGCACGCCTGAGCCAGAAGACTCGCGACGTCTCACGCGCCCGTGTATCGCCGCGCGTGCGCCCGTTTTTCGGTGCAGTCCGCGAATGGCCAACAGCCCATGATCCGGTGTGCCAAGGCGTACGATGAGTCGTTCCGCATTCGCGGCAGACAGGGACCGGGAATGCCGTGTGAGGAGCGACGTATGCGGGTGTCTCTTGCGCCGCTTGCCCGGAGTGGCGCGGATGCAGAACAGATCGCCAGCGCAGCGCGTTCGATCTGGCTTGACGTCGACGCCGCTTTGTCTCCCATCATCGGACAGCGGGGCGTCGTCGCGCTCTACCGGCGAAGTCTCGATCTGACGCGTGCCGACCACTCGTGTCTCGTGACCGTGTATGACGCTGCTTCCCAGCGCGATGACTTCAACGGGTTGCAGGCTGCATTGGCCGAGCAGGAAAGTCCGGCCGCCGCGGCCGCGAACGACGCACTATTGCAAACGTTCTGCGGTCTCCTCGTTACCCTGATTGGCACGTCGCTCACCGAACGGCTGCTTCGGTCCACCTGGGACAGACACACAAGCGGCGTTGCCGCACGGGGCACCTCGTCATGAGCACCGGTAAAGCAACGATCAATCGTCTGAAGACGGGCGTGCCAGGCCTGGACGAAGTGTTGGGCGGCGGACTCCCGGAGTTTTCGTTCAATATCATTGCCGGGACGCCCGGTTGCGGCAAGACGACGCTGGCGCACCAGATCATGTTCGCGCTGGCTGCGGCGGAACGCCCGGCTCTTTATTTCACGGTGCTGGGCGAGCCGCCGCTGAAGATGTTGCGGTATCAGCAGCAGTTTGATTTCTTCGACAGCGAGCAAATCAACCGTTCGATTCGTTTCGTCAATCTTGCAGACGAAATCGCGGCCAACGATCTCGGAAAGGTGTTGGACCGGATCGCCGCGGAAGTCGAGACGCATCGGCCGTCGCTCGTGTTCGTCGACTCGTTCCGGTCCGTAGTCCTCGCAAGCCAGGCAGAGGGCGAGTCGTTCCTCAATCTGCAGCAGTTCGTGCAGCAATTGGGCATGTTGATGACCTGTTGGCAGGCCACGACGTTCCTGATCGGGGAATACTTCACCGAAAACGATCCGAGCCCCGTATTCACCGTCGCCGACGGCCTGATCTGGTTGCGCCAAAGCGTGGAGCGCAATTCCGTCGTCCGAAAGATGGACGTCATGAAAATGCGCGGACAACCTACGTTGCCCGGGCTGCACACGTTTCGCATCAGCTCCGCGGGTATTACGGTTTTCGCGCCTCCGCCGCTCTCTGCGCCGGTCGTCAAGGAAATTTCGCCTACGAACGATCGCCTCGCAATGGGCGTCCCCGGTCTGGACGCCATGATGGGCGGCGGCCTGCCCCGTGGCTACTCGCTGCTGGTAGCAGGCCCATCCGGGTCCGGCAAGAGCATCCTGGCTTCGGCTTTCCTGATGGAAGGGGCGCGACTCGGCGAGACTGGCGTCATAGCGGCTTTCGAGCAGCGCCCGAACGAATCGCGCGGCAAGGCGATCGTCGACCTCATCGACGGCGACCGGGTCGGCGTGATCGACACTCGCGCCTTGAATGTGTCGGTCGACGAGATCGCGATGCTGCTGATCACCGAGATCCGGCGACGGAAAGCGACCCGCGTTGTCATCGACTCGTTGTCCGGCTTCGAGCTCGCATTAGCGCCGACTTTTCGTGTGGACTTTCGCGAATCGCTGGCCCGCATGGTATCGGCGCTGGCGACCACCGGTGCTACGGTGTTGATGACGTCCGAACTCGAAGATCGCTACAGCGAGCTTCGCTTCAGTCCCTATGGAACGGCGTTTCTGACCGACGCAATCATCGTGCAACGCTACATCGAGGTCGACAGCCGCTTGCAGCGTGTCATGGCGGTCGTGAAGGTGCGAGCAAGCTCGCACTCGAACGATCTGCGTCTGTTCGAAATCGACGACGACGGTATCAAGATCGGCCGGAAACTCGCGGATTACGAAGGATTGCTGGGCGGCAGGCCCGCCCTGCGCCGGGGGTCGGCGGAAGATGAAGACGATTGCTGAACGCTGCAAAGCGCGGTGCTTGCCGTGACGGACCGCGGCGCCGGGCAGGAACGCGAGGTGGCCGCCGCAGCGCGAACGCTTGCGCTGCTCAACGAACACGCGGATGGAGTGCGTGCGGATCTGTTGAAGCTGCGTCGCGATCTGGAGAATGTCAGGCGGGGCCTCGACGGGACGCGAACCGCCGAGCTTCTGGAGGCCAACGAGCAACTCGTGCTCGCTGCTCTACATGCCGACACGGTTGCCGAGAAGGCATTGCGCAATCTCGCCGCGTTGATTCGCGAAAATCAGCGCGACGCGTTGACCGATACCCCGAACCGCGCGTTGATGCTCGACCGCCTGGAGATCGCGATCAGCGCTGCGCGACGGCACGGTACGCGCCTCGCCGTTTTTTTCATCGACATCGACCGGTTCAAGGAAATCAACGATACGCGGGGTCACGCGGTCGGCGATGAAGTGTTGCAACTGGTGGCGCGCCGACTGGAATCGGTCGTGCGCGACTCGGACACGGTGAGCCGGCACGGCGGAGACGAATTTCTGGTGCTGCTGACCGATATCTCGGAAGCAGCAGACGCTGCCAAGGTTGCCGAGAAGATGCTCGCTGCCGTTGCCCAGTCGTGCCCTGTCCGCAACGACGTCATCTCCCTGTCGGCGAGCATCGGTATTGCCGTCTATCCGCAGGACGGCGAAGACCCGCCGACCCTGATTCGACGCGCCGACCAGGCGATGTATCGATCCAAGAGAAATGGGCCAGGCCACTTCGAGTTTCGCGACAACCCTTCCATCGATCCACGTGCGCAGGCGTCGCCAATCGAAGTGCCCCTGAAGCGGGTGACGTCTGACGAGCCGGCCCTGGCGGAGCACGAATCCCGCATGCGGGAAATGCGCGAGGCCAACGAGCAGTTGGTGATAGCCGCATTGGCCGCGCAGGAACTGGAGACGCGAACCGCAGCGGCGCACCGCCGACAAATCGCGTTCCAGGCAATGGTGGCGCACGAGTTGCGCAATCCGCTCAGCCCGATTCGCATGGTGGCAGAGCTGCTCGACCGCGGTAGCGCAGATCACACGACGCTTGTCCGGCTACAGGGCATCCTGAAACGCCAGGTGACTCACATGGCCAAGCTCATCGACGATCTGCTCGACGGCTCCCGCTTGAGCGCAGGTAAATTCCGGCTCGACCGACGGAGGGTGGACCTGGCGGGCATCGTGGGCCAGGCAATCGAGACGTGCAGGCCCGCGATGGAACTCAGAGGCCAACGCTTCACTGCGCAACTGCCGTCCGGCCCGCTCGCCGTGGATGGAGATCCTGCGCGCCTGGTCCAGGTTTTCAGCAATCTGCTGAGCAATGCATCCAAGTACACGCCCATCGGCGGATCGATCGTGCTGTCGGTGACGCGAAACGAGAACGGGGTTTCGATCATCGTGTCCGACGACGGCATGGGGATTTCGTCGGAGGCCTTGCCCGACATTTTTTCCCTGTTCGTACAGGATGCGCGCGCGCTTGCCTTCTACGACGGCGGAGTCGGTATCGGGCTCGCCGTCGTTCGCGAGCTGGTTGAAGCGCATGGCGGCACGGTCGTCGGCCGGAGCGCCGGCAGGAACCTGGGCAGCGAATTCATCGTCACGCTACCAGCGCCGGATCAGGCCGCTTCGTTCGATTGAGTTTCGGCGCTTCGCGAGCGCCGCGTTGTCCGTGCGCTACCTGTTGCGCTGCTGCTGGCGGGGATGGAAGTTCCGTATTACAAGGACGACGACACGACGTGCGGGGAACTGAGCGCTTCGCCCGCACCGTCGAGTTCATTCGCAGCGTCCCGCCGGACGGCCTGGAAACCCGCGTCAGTGTTCGTTTTGCCGCCGGATTGTGATTCCGGTTGTCGTGGGTTCGAATCCCATCGCCCACCCCAATAACCTGTTGATACTGGTTCGGTTTCGCTGAAGCTGGCGCCGGACGGTATTGCGCCCCCGCATTTCTCGCGAGGATGCAAGCTGCTGCGAGTCAAGGGGCGGTGCGTTGCTACTCGCTGACGCACCGCATCCCGAGGCCCGCCAGTTGCGCTCGGTTGCGTCAGTTGCCTTCGAACTTCGGCGTCTGCTTGGCGACGAACGCATGATAAGCGCGGTGGAAATCCTGCGTCTGCATGCAGATCGCCTGCGCCTGCGCCTCGGCCTCGATGGCTTCCTCCAGGCCCATGTTCCACTCCTGCAGCAGCATCTTCTTGGTCATCGCGTGCGCGAAGGTCGGGCCGTCGGCCAGCGACTGCGCCATCTGCCTGGCGCGCTCGGCGAGCGCGTCGGGTTCGACCAGCGCGTTGT
>JAEWFA010000028.1 GCA_023389055.1 Pseudomonadota bacterium
AGGCGATCCATCCGGAGGGGCACATCAACCCCAACGAGTGCATCAGCTGCCTGCACTGCCAGGTGCTGTACCACCACGACCACAAGTGCCCGGTGCGCGTGCAGCGCCGCGTCAAGCGCGAGAAACGCGAGGCGACCGCGCGGCCCGCGGTGGGGGTCGAGATGCCGGTGACGGTGCGCCGGCGCGTGAGCGACTCCGCGTGACGTGAGCGCCGGCCTTCGGGAAGCGCCGGCCCCTGTGCGCAGCAGGTACACTTCCCGCGCTGTGTCGTCGCGTCCGCTCGTGCAGGTCTTTGCCAATCGTCGCATCGCGGCGATGCTCCTGCTCGGTTTCGCCAGCGGCCTGCCGCTCGCGCTCACCGCCGGAACGCTGCAGGCCTGGCTCACCGTCGAAGGCCTCGACGTGAAGACGATCGGCTTCTTCGCGCTGGTCGGCCTGCCGTACACCTTCAAGTTCGTCTGGGCGCCGTTGGCCGATCGCTTCGAGCCGCCGCTGCTCGGGCGGCGGCGCGGCTGGTTGTTCGTCACGCAGCTCGGGCTGGCGGCGCTGTGTTTCGTGATGGCTCTGCTCGATCCGCGCGTCTCGGTCGTCGCCGTCGGGGCCTGTGCGGTGGCGATGGCGTTCCTGTCGGCCTCGCAGGACATCGTCTTCGACGCGTATCGCACCGACCTGCTTGCCGACGAGGAGCGCGGCGCCGGCGCCGCGGTTTCGGTGCTCGGCTATCGGGTCGCGATGCTCGTCTCCGGCGGTCTGGCGATGATCGTCGCCGACCAGTGGCTCGGCTGGCCAGGAATGTTCCGTTCGATGGGCGTGCTCTTCGTCGTCCTGTCGCTGGTGACGGTATGGGCGCCGAAGGTGCCGAAGGCCGATGCGATCGCCAGCGACGTTCGCGCCGAGCTGGTCGGCTTCGTCGCGATGCTCGCGGCGGGGGCGGCTGCCTTCTGGTTGTTGCGCCAGCTTCCGTGGCACTGGTTCGGCTCGGGCCGTTTCGCTTCGCTGGCCGCCGATACGATCGTGCTCGTGCTCGCCTGCGTGGCGGCGCTGCAGGCGGCGCGCCGCGCGGGCTTTCCGTCGTTCCTCGCGCCCTGGGATGCGTTCTTCCTCCGCGATCGCGCGGCGGCCTTGCTGGCGATGATCGTGCTGTACAAACTCGGCGACGCCTTCGCCGGAAGCCTGTCGACGACCTTCCTGATTCGCGGCGCGGGCTTCACGCCGACCGAGGTCGGCGCCGTCAACAAGGTGCTCGGCCTCGTTGCGACGATCGTCGGCGCATTGGCCGGTGGTGCGTGGCTCGCGAAGCGCCCGCTGTACGCGTCGCTGATGCTCTTCGGCGTTCTGCAGGCGGTGTCGAACTTCGGCTACTGGCTGCTCGCGATCGCTCCTAAGAGCTACACGCTGATGGCCGCGGCGATCGGCTTCGAGAACCTGTGCGGCGGCATGGGTACCGCCGCCTTCGTCGCGTTCCTGATGGCGCTCACCGACCGGCGCTTCTCCGCGGCGCAATACGCGTTGTTGTCGGCGCTGGCGGCGGTGGGGCGCGTCTACGTCGGTCCGGTGTCGGGCGTATACGTCGACGCCTTCGGCTGGCCTGCGTTCTTCGTGTTCTCGGTAGCGGCCGCGCTTCCCGGGCTCGCGCTGCTGCGCTGGTTGCGCACCGACGTCCGCGCGCTCGACGCTTCGCGCGAGGCGCCGGCGCCCGTGACGCGCGCGAGCGAACCGGCGGCGCGCGCAGCACCGGCCGCCGTGCGCCGCTGAACGACGCCAATCGCACGCGGCCGCGCGCCGCGCGGATGGCGCGTCGCCGCGCGTTCCGCTTCGTCGCGGCCGTCAGTGCAGCTCCTGGTGCAGGCACAGGTAGTTGCCTTCGCTGTCGCGGAACCACGCGGCCTTCTCGGAGCCCAGCACGCAGACGTGATTCACGGTGCGCAGTTCGGGAACGTCGTAGTCCTCGAAGACGACGCCTTTCGCTTCGAGGTCCGACAACTCTTTCTCGATGTCGTTCACCTCGAAACTGAGCGCAGTGTGGTCGGCCGGCCGGGAGTCGGGGCGCAACAGCAGCGCGAGCACCGTGTTCGCGCACCGGTAGCGCAGCGACCCGTCGGGCGTGGGCCCCAACGGCTCGAGGCCGAGCTTGTCTTCGTAGAAGCGGCTGGCGCGGTCGAGATCGGCGACGCGCAGCATCGTCGTCATGGGAGCGATGCTCAACATGGCAGTCTCCGTGGAGGGCCGGGCCTTCGATTATTCGCCGATCGACGCGACCCGCATAGTCGGCCGGCGCTGGCCGCGCGCAGCAGGCTTATCCCTGTCGACGAATCGAATTCGTTCGCGCAACGGCAGAACGGGCGTAAAAGGGCGGCTTCGCGGTATCGGTGGGTCTGGGCAGCGAGTCCGGGCACGATCGATCGGACGGCTCCCTTTCCCGAGGTGCAACCAGCACGGGGAGTCGTCATGCCAGGCAATTCGCAGATCAGGGATCGTTCACGTCGCTCGTTCGTCGCCGCATCCGCAGCCGGCGGCGCGGCGGCGGTTGCCGCTCCGTTCGTCGCCAACGCGCAGGCGGCGAGCACCACCAGCTGGAAGGTGCAGACCTCGTGGCCCGCGGGCGTGGGCCTGGAGACCTTTCGCAAGTGGTGCGCGTCGATCAAGGAGAAGACCGGCGGCGAGCTCGAGTTCAAGGGTTTCGCCGCGAAGGAAGTCGTCGGCGATTTCGAGCTGCTCGACGGCGTGAAGAACGGTGTGCTCGAAGCGATGAACTCGTTTCCTGTCTACTGGGTCGGCAAGATTCCGGCCACCGCGTTCCTCAGCTCGTACCTGATGGGGCTGCGGTATCCGCACGAGTGGGACGTCTTCTTCTACAGCCGCGACGGGCTGAAGATGGCCCGCGAGGTGTACGCGAAGCAGGGGCTGCATTTCGTCAACCGTATCCACCACGGACCGAACATCATCCACTCGAAGAAGCCGATCCGGTCGATCGACGACTTCAATGGGCTGAAGCTGCGCGTTCCCGGCGGCATGATCGCCGAGGGATTCGCGGCAGCGGGCGCACGCACGACGCTGCTGCCCGGCGGCGAAGTGTTCTCGGCGCTCGAGAAAGGAACGATCGACGCGGCCGACTACACCGGCCCTGCGGTGAACTGGGACCTCGGCTTCCAGCAGGTCACGAAGTTCATCTCGATGGGGCCGGTGGGGCTCGAGTCGATCTACCAGCCGGTCGACCTGATGGACTTCGTCGTCGGGATGAACCACTGGAACAAGCTCTCGGCGAAGATGAAGCAGTTCGTCGAGATGGAGGTCCAGGTGTATTCGAACGAGCATCATGCGGCGATCCAGAAGGCCGATATGGAGGCGTGGCCGAAGTTCGCGAAGGCGGGCACCGAAGTGAGCCGCCTGCGTCCCGAAGACCTCGACAAGTTCCAGCGGATCGCGGTGCCGATCTGGTTCAAGTGGGCGAACAAGGACAAGGATGCCGCGCGCGTGTTCAAGACGCAGCTCGAGATCATGGAGTCGCCGAGCTTCGGCTACGTGACGCCCGACATGTACAAGGGGCAGCACCTGGACGTCTGACGCGGGTCCTTCGATGCCCGCGCTCACCTTCATCCTCCCGCACTGGCTGTACTGGTCGGGTTTGCTGCTGTTCCCGCTGGCGGCGATGTGGCTCGTTCGCCGCCAGCGGAGGCTGAATCCGGGTCCGCGCCCGTATTTCTTCCTGGCGTACCTGTTCTGGGCGTGCGCGGGCTTCATCGGGATGCACCGCTTCTACCTGAAGAGCCTGTGGGGGCTGGTGTTCATCCCGGTGTTCCTCGCGATCCTGTACGGCAACAGCCACATCCGCGACGAGCGCGAGAACGTCTCGCGCACCCGCGCCGCGGTCGAGCAGTCCGAGCCGGCGCTGCAGCGGCTGCAGCGGCGTGCGGCCGACGATGCCGCGAGCGTCTCCGCGGCGGAGCTCGACACCGCACGCGCCGACGCGCAGCGAACGCGCGCCGAGGCCGACGAGGCAGAGGGCAATCTCGCCAGATGGCGACGGACGACGACGCTGGCCGCACTGCTGCTCGCGGCGATGCTGCTGGCCGACGCCGTGCTGATGCCGTGGCTGGTTCGGCGCCGGCGCCGGATCGAGCAGGCGCGCATTGCGGGCGTCGCCGCGGCGCCGGCCATGCCCGCGCCCCCGATCCCGGGCGCCGGAACCGGCGAGGACCCGACGCTCGGCCTGCGGGGCCGCTTCACCGGATGGATCGATACGTTGAACGGATACGTCGGCGAGTACGTCTCCTACTGGGGGGTGATCGCGGTCTTCGTCTACTACTACGAGGTGGTCGCGCGCTACGTCTTCAATTCGCCGACCAACTGGGTGCACGAGAGCATGTTCCTGATGTTCGGCATGCAGTACATGCTGTCGGGCGCCTATGGCTATCGCGACGACTCGCACGTGCGCGTCGACATCCTCTATGCCCGGCTGTCGCCGAGGGCGCGCGCCGCCTGCGACGTCTTCACGTCGATCTTCTTCTTCATTTTCACTGTCACGATGCTCGTCACCGGGTGGCGCTTCGCGATGGACTCGATCGGCTTCGACGAGCATTCGTTCACCGAGTGGGGCGTCCAGTACTGGCCGGTGAAGCTGATGATCCCGATCGGCGCGGCGCTGATCGTCCTGCAGGGCATTGCGCGGCTCGCGAAGGACGTCCTGCTGCTGGTGGGCGGGCCCGCGTCGCTGCAACCGGCGAGCGAGGCCTGAGCCGTGGGCCTCGAACTGAGCATCGAGTGGCTCAGCCTGCTGCTGTTCGGTTCGCTCGGGCTGCTGCTGCTGCTCGGGCTGCCGATGGCGTTCTGCACCGGCAGCCTCGCGGTGATCTTCCTCTACGTGTTCGGCACGCCGCAGATCCTGAACATGCTGCCGTCGCGCGTGTTCCCGTTCATGACCGACTACCAGCTCTCGGCGGTGCCGCTGTTCATCTTCATGGCGGCGATGCTCGAGAAGGCCGGAATCATCGAGGACCTGTTCGAGGTCGTCTACAAGTGGCTCGGCGGCTTGAAGGGCGGGCTGGCGTCGGCCACCGTCGTTTCGTGCACGGCGCTCGCCGCGATGGTAGGCGTGGTGGGCGCCACCGAGATCACGATGGGGATGATCGCGCTGCCGGCGATGCTGCGAAAGAAGTACGAGCCGAAGCTCGCCTGCGGATCGCTGCTGGCCGGCGGCACGCTCGGCATCCTGATCCCGCCTTCGGTGATGGCGATCGTCTATGCCGTCGTCGCGCAACAGTCGCTCGGCGAACTGCTCGCCGGCTCCGTGTTCCCGGGCTTCCTGCTCTCGGGGCTGTACGTGGGCTACATCACGGTGCGCTGCTACCTGAACCCCGCGCTCGGGCCGGCGCTGCCGCTCGAGGAGCGCGTGAGCTTCGGCGAGAAGCTGCGCCTGCTGCGCGGAACGATCACGCCGATCCTGTTGATCATCCTCGTTCTCGGCGTGATCTTCTTCGGCATCGCCACGCCGGTGGAAGCTGCCGGCATCGGCACCTTCGGTGCGCTCGCCGTCAGCGCGCTGCATCGTCGCCTCGATTGGGTCGCGATCCAGGAGGCGTCGATCGCGACGCTGAAGGCCACCGCGATGGTGATGTGGATCTTCTTCGGCGCGACGATGTTCGTCGGCTTCTTCATCGTGAAGGGCGGGCAGACCTTCGTCGCCAACTCGATCCTCGGCACGGGCCTGCCGCCCTACGGGATCCTCGCGCTGATGATGGGCATCCTGATCGTGCTCGGCATGTTCCTCGATTGGGTCGGCATCCTGCTGCTGACGGTGCCGATCTTCCTGCCGATCATGACGAGCCTCGCGTTCGATGGGATGTTCGGACTGCCCGGCGTGAAGCCCGACGACGTCGGGCTGTGGTACGGCGTGATCTTCATGGTGAACATGCAGATGGCCTTCCTCAGCCCGCCGTTCGGCTATTCGCTGTTCTATCTGAAGAGCGTCGCGCCGCCGCAGATCTCGATGGCGATGATCTTCCGGGCGGCGGTGCCGTTCCTGCTGCTGCAGGCGCTGGCGCTGGCGCTGTGCATCGCATTCCCGCAGATCGTGCTGTGGCTGCCGCGGCAGCTCTACGCGGGCGCCGGCTGAGCGCGCGCAACGAGCGTCGGCCGGGCGGGTGCACAATTCCGGGTTGTACCAACCCGGGAATCGAGCCGTGAACGAAGTCTTCCTCTGCGACGGCGTGCGAACGCCGATCGGCCGCTATGCGGGCGCGCTCTCCGCCGTGCGCGCCGACGACCTGGCCGCAGTCCCGCTGAAAGCGCTGCTCGCGCGCAATCCGGATCTCGATCCGTCGGCCGTCGGCGAGGTGATCCTCGGCTGCGCGAACCAGGCCGGCGAAGACAACCGCAACGTCGCGCGAATGGCGCTGCTGCTGGCCGGCTACCCCGTCGAGATTCCCGGCGCCACGGTCAACCGGTTGTGCGGTTCGGGCATGGACGCGTTCGGCACGATCGCGCGGGCGATCCGCTGCGGCGAGATCGAACTGGGCATCGCCGGCGGCGTCGAGAGCATGTCGCGCGCGCCGTTCGTGATGCCGAAGGCGCAGAGCGCATTCGCGCGCGAGAGCGCCATCTACGACACCACGATCGGCTGGCGCTTCGTCAACGCGCAGATGAAGCGGCAGTACGGCGTCGACTCGATGCCCGAGACCGCCGAGAACGTCGCGGTCGAGCATCGCATCTCCCGCGAGGACCAGGACGCGATGGCGCTGCGCAGCCAGCAGCGCGCAGCGCGCGCGCAGCGCGACGGCTATTTCGCCGAGGAGATCGTCGCGGTGACTATCCCGCAGAGAAAGGGCGAGTTCCTCGTCGTCGATCGCGACGAGCATCCGCGAGAGACGACGATCGACGCGCTGGCGAAGCTCAAGCCGATCGTGCGCCCGGACGGCACGATCACCGCGGGCAACGCCTCGGGCGTGAACGACGGTGCCGCCGCGCTGATCCTGGCAACCGAGGCGGCCGCGCGCCGCTTCGGCCTGACGCCGCGCGCGCGTTTCGTCGCGATGGCGACCGCGGGCGTGGCGCCACGCGTGATGGGGATCGGGCCCGCGCCGGCCGTTGGCCGGCTGCTCGCGCGAACCGGGCACGCGATCGACGACGTCGACCTGATCGAACTGAACGAGGCTTTCGCGGCGCAGGGGCTCGCCGTGCTGCGTGCGCTGGGCGTGCCGGACGACGCCGAGTCGGTGAATCCGAACGGCGGCGCGATCGCGCTCGGCCACCCGCTGGGCATGTCGGGGGCGCGCCTCGTGCTCACCGCCGCGCACCAGTTGCAGCGCAGCGGCGGTCGCCGCGCCGTCGCGACGATGTGCATCGGCGTAGGGCAGGGCATTGCGACGATGATCGAACGCGTCTGAAGCTGTCGGCAACCCAGTACGGGGGCCGTCGAACTTCCCCTACATACGTTGGCCCTGGGGCCGCGTAGAGTCGGTCGAGCGCAAGCGCCCGAAGCGGCTGCCTTCGGCGCAGCCCGCTTCCCGCCTTCTTGAAATCGGCCGCCATCGCCCGGACGTAATGCCCGGAGCGGCCGGTCGAAGGATCCGGCCGACGCAGACCAACAGGAGCGACAACATGGCCCGACTTTCCGTTTACGACCCGTTCGCCGAAGTGTTCCCGGAACTGTTCCGGGGCGTTTTCCAGCCGCCCGCTCGCGCTGCAGGCGAGTCCGGCGGCGCGCTCGAGATCCGTGTCGACGTCAAGGAGGCCGACGGCGCCTACAAGGTGCAGGCCGAGATGCCCGGCGTGAAGAAGGACGACATCCAGGTGCAGATCGACGGCAACCGGGTATCGATCAGTGCCGAGGTCAAGCGCGAATCGGAACAGAAGGAAGGCGAGCGCGTGCTGCGCAGCGAGCGGTACTACGGCTCGGTCGGACGGACGTTCCAGCTGGCTTCGGAGATCGACGAGGCCGCGGCCAATGCGAAGTTCGAGGACGGCGTACTGACGTTGACGCTGCCGAAGAAGCAAGCGCCCGCTGCCAAGCGGCTGCAGATCAGCTGAGAAAGCAAGCGTGAAGCGCGCGCGCCGCCCGGCGCCGCGCGCCTCGACTGCGAGAGCGGGATCAGGCGCGCGCCTTGGCCTCGTAGCCGGCCTCGATGATCGCGCGCTCGATGGCAGCGGCGGGCAACGTGGAGTCGACCTGGACCCTTCCGCCGGCCAGGTCGACTTCGACTTGCGCCTGCGAATCGGCTTCGCGTACCGCATGGGTTACGGCCTTGACGCAGTGGCCGCAGGTCATTCCCTTGACATCGAAAGTCGTCATCTGGGTGTTCCGGTTTCTTTCCTCGCGTTCGCGGCCAGGCGGGTTCGACGCTCCCGGACGGGCTGACCGGGAATGCGACCTGCTCCGGGCAATCGTTGGGCCGGCCACGCAGCCGGGCCTCGAAGCGTCTTTAAGCCAGCCCTAAGTTGCCGCACGCAGGATTGCCCTGACTGCAGTTCAGCCGTCTGCCAGGGAACCGATCGAAGGGAGTTTCAATGGAAGCCTTGCCTGTACGATTCACGATCGAACTGCCGGTCGACCGCGCCTCGGCGCTGCTTCGGCGGGTGCTCGAACGCGAAGGATTCATCGTCGCCGGCGAAGTGCAACCGGAAGGCGAAGATCCGGACGGCCGACCCGGCTCGCTCGCACTTTACGCCTATCACGGGCCGACCATGCAGGCGGCGTCGCGCGCCGACCGCCGTGTCGGGCTGTACATGCTGTGCGCGGTCACGATTCGTCCGGCCGGCCAGGGATCGAGCGAGATCCAGGGCGTTTCCCCCAGCCAGTTGGCCGGGGTATGGGGCGGTCGTCGTCTCGAGCAGCATGCCGTCGCGCAACGTCAGCATTTCGAGCGCGCGCTCAGCCGTCTCGAGTTCGACTACGCGCCGGCCGAAGCGGGCAACGCGCAGTTGCGCCGCCGCGCCGCCTGACGGCGCACCGACGGGTCGTAGGCGCCGCTCGACTTCGCGGCAAGCCGCCGGACGGCGCGTGGCTCACCCGTCGCGGCCGTCGAGTCGCGGCGAGGTGAGAATGCCGACGTATTTCAGCAGGTAGACGACGAAAGCCAGGCTCCAGGCGCTCGCCGCTGCGGTGGTCCACGGAACATAGGGCAGCGTCGGCACCAGTAGCGGGGCGAGCCTGAGCACCACCGCCAGTTGCACCAGCAGGTAGGCGGTGGTCTCCGTGCGCTGCGCCTTCAAGGGTCGGGCCGTGTGACCGAGCGCAGTGCGGGTGATCATCCCGATGATCAGGCCGCCGATGGCGCCGATCGTCAGCGCATGCAGTCCTGCCGCTTCCGGAACGATGCCGAAGGCGCCGAGCGCGAGCAGCACGAGACCCACCGGAATCCAGGCATAGGAGACGTGCAGGATCCACAGGATCGGCGAGGCGCGCGTGGCCCACGGGTTCCAGCCGGCCAGGCGGGCGATCTGCAGCGCCGCCGCCAGCACGCAGGCAACCGCCACGACGGCCGGCGCCACCGGCAGCAGCGCGAGCAGCAGCGCCAGCGCGGTCAGCCCCAGCGAAGCCCAGTCGAGGCGCCGGTCCCTCCATTGCCGTACGCCGCGCAGCGCGTTGGCGGTGAAGGTGGGAATCACGCGACCGCCGATCACGCAGGTGAGCAGCACGATCACGAACGCGAAGAAGCGCACCGCCTGCAGCGGGGAGGCGTCGATGCGGCCGGCCACCGCCAGGTGGAACAGCGAGTTGGCGACGAGAAATGCCGTGAGCACCGCCAGCACGAACAGGTTGCGGTAATTGCGCGCCTTCAGCAGCACGACGCCGATCGCGAGCATCGCCGCGACGATGAAAGCCGCGTCGAGCAGCATCGCCATTCCGGTCGGTCCCGCGTAATTGAACACGCGCGCCGCGATCCATAGGGCGGCGAGTGCCGCCAGCCGCCTCCCGGTCGGGGTCGGCAGGCCGGTCCACGCTCGGGCGCCGGTCAGCAGGAAGCCGACGATGACCGCCAGTGCAAAACCGAAGGTCATTTCGTGCGCGTGCCACAGCAGCGCCGGGTAGGCGAGCGGCGGCGGCAGCAGGCCGGCGTATTGCGCGATCCACAACGGAACCGCGAGCGCGGCCCACAAAGCGGCGAGCAGGTAGAACGGGCGGAATCCGAGGCGGAACAGCGCGCTGGGGCTGCGCTGCGGCAACGTCGGTTCGGGTTCGAGCAGCGGGACGAGCCCGCCGCGCGCGGAGAGGGATTTCATCGTGGCGCCCGCCTTTAAGATGCATCAACTATACATCTTGAAGGCGGGTCCGCGTCCCGCTTGCGTCAATGTCCGTGCATGCGACTGCCGCCGGCGGCGCCGAGCGGGCGGATCTGCGCCTGCACGTCGATGCGTTCGCGCTTTCCCTGCGAATCTTCGACGGTGAGCATCAGCCCCACGCTCTGGCCCGCTTCGAGCGGCTTCTTCAAGTCGAGCAACATCAGGTGGTAGCCGCCGGGGCGCAGTTCGACCGGCTTTCCGGCCGGAAGCGCGAGACTGCCGACCGGGCGCATCCGCATCACGTTGTTCTCGAGCGCCATCTCGTGGATCTCGGCGACCCCGGCCGCCGGCGACTGCACGCTGACGAGACGCGCGTCGGTGGTGGAGGTCAAGGTCATGAAGGCGCCGCTTGCCTGCTGCCCGGCGACGGTGGCGCGCGCCCAGGGTTCGTCGACGCGAACCTCGGCGGCCGCGCCTGCGGCGAGTGTCAGTGCGAACAACGATGCGACGAACCGGGCGATGGGAGACGCGCGGCGAGCTGGGACGATTCGTTCCGTATGCATGGGAGATCCTGTGCGTAGCGCCCGGCAGCGACCCCGTGACGTCGGGGCGATGTCTGCCGGATGCGAAAAAGGGAACAGCCGGCGCGTGGCCGGGGATGGGGGCGGTCAGCCGCGCGGAGGGGCGCGCGGAGTCTGCGGTCGGCCGCGGGCCGAACCGGAGAGCCGGTCGTCCAACGAGACGACCGCGGGGACGGCACTCGTTGTCGCGTCGAAGACGCGCCAGCCGAAGCCGATCGGACCCGGCGCGGCGGCGCCCGGGGGCAGCGCGCAGAAGGGGCAATGCGCGGCGGCGAACGAAGGATGCGACGGCGCCGGCGCTTCGGCGTCGATGGCCCGGGCGATCCGCGCACGCGCGCCGTCGCGATCGATCGAGCAGAGTTCGCCGGGATAGAACGATCCGCGAGCGGCGCTGGCTGCCGCGTGCGCAAGGCTCGGAACGAGAGCCTGCAGCACGAACGCCAGGCAGGCGATCGACGCCGTGATTCTTCGTCGCAGGGCGCGGCGTGAAGACTGCATTTGCGACCGATTATATCGACGACCGCGCGCTTCAGTCGCTGTCGAGCGGCTCGGCGATGCAGCGTGTCACGACCGGGGGCGTGTCGCCGACGTGCAGCGCGAGCCGGCGCTGGCGCAGCGCGATGTCCGAGGTGGTGAAGCGATCGAAGCGGCGCAGGTGCTCGACCCAGGTCTCGTCGATGAAGTACTCGATGAACCGGCCGGGATCGATCGTGTCGCGGAACAGCTCCCACGACAGCACGCCGCCGCGCAGGCGGCTGCGTCGCGTCTCCTGCATCACGCTGCGGAACTCGTCGACGCGCGCCGCGTCGACGCGGTATTCGATCGTCGTCAGCACGGGGCCCGCCGCGGGAGAAACCGGGTCGCGCGTCACCGGCGCCTTCCATGACTGCGGCGTCAGGTCTTCCTCGATGCCGCCGTGGATGGCGTGGTGACGCGTGAGCCACAGCAGCGCCGCGCCGGTGGCCGCCGCTGCGGCGACGCTCGTGCGCACGTCGGTCCAGGCGGCGACCTGGCCCCATAGTGCGGCGCCCACGCCGGCACCGCCCATCAGCGCGACCTGGTAGATCGACATGCCGCGCGCTCGAACCCAGTCGGGCAGCGCGAGCTGCGCCGACACCGACAGCGAGTTGGCCGCAATCAGCCAGGCGCCGCCGCAGAGCATCATCGTCGGCAGCGCCACCCACAGATTCGGCGCGAAGGCTACGACCGCCATCGTCACCGCCTGCACGTGCGAGCCGCGGCGCAGCAGTTCGTCTCGCGTCGTCGTCGAGCGAACCTTCGGCAGCACGAAGGCCGAAGCGATGGCGCCGACGCCCATCGCGGCGAGCAGCAGCGTGAACGTGGCAGCCGAACCGTCGTCGATGCGTCGCGCGAGCAGCGGCAGCAGCGCGATCAGCGCCGTGGACTGGCTGAAGAAGATCACCACGTGAAGCAGCACCGAGCGCATCCGGTCGGATTGGCGCACGTACTGCACGCCGACGCGGATCGCGCCGAGGAAGCGCTCGCCCGGCAGCGCGCTCGTCTTCTTCTCGGTCTTCCAGCGAAGGATCACGAGCGCGGCGACGAGCGACAGCACCGCGTTCAACACGAAAACGTACTCGGTGCCGGCGCTCGAGATCAACAGGCCGGCGACGATCGGGCCGATGATGCGCGAGGCGTTCATCGCGACACCGTTCAGCGCGAGCGCCGCAGGCAGTTGCACGCGGGGAACGAGGTTCGGCACGATCGCCGAATAGACGGGCCAGCGCATCGCGAGCCCGACGCCGTTCAGTAACACGAGCACCAGCAGCAACACCGGATCGATCACGCCCGACAGCGTGGCCAGGCACAGCAGCGTCGCCGTGCCCGAAACCCAGAACTGCGTGACGACGAGAAAGCGCCGGCGATCGAGGATGTCGGCGAGCGCACCGCTGCCCAACCCGAGCAGGAACACCGGCAGCGTCGATGCGGTCTGCACGAGCGCGACCATGACGGGCGAAGGCGTCAGCGTGCTCATCAGCCACGCGGCGGCGACGTCGTTCATCCACATCGTGGTGTTCGCCGTCATCCAGACGAGCCACAGCATGCGGAACACCGGCAGTGCGAGCGGTGCCCACGCGGCGGTCGAGGCGACGGGTCGGATCGGCGCCTCGGGCGGAGAGATCGGCAACGGAAAAGCTCCGGGCAGCGCCGGCGATGCGCGCCGGCGGAATCGACGCGAATTGTCGCTCAGCGGCCATTCTGCCGAAGACTCGCGACGCGGTTCACGAAAGCGCGCCGGCTGCGCCGGCATCCGGGTTGCTGCACGTGGGGGTCCTTTTTTACGGAGGATTCGAGATGAACGAATGCAAGGTCGCGGTTCTCGTCGGCAGCCTGCGACAGGACTCGTACAACCGCCGTCTGGCGCGTGCCGTCGAGAAGCTCGCACCGAAGCACTTGAAGTTCGAGCCCGTGCGCATCGACGACCTGCCGCTGTACACGCAGGACTTCGACGCCGCTACCCGGCGAATGCGCAGCGCCTGAAGCGCGACATCGAATCGTCGCAGGCGCTGTTGTTCGTGACGCCCGAGTACAACCGATCGGTGCCCGGGGTGCTGAAGAACGCGATCGACATCGCCTCGCGCCCCTGGGGCAAGAACTCTTTCGCCGGAAAGCCGGGCGCCGTCCTCGGCGCATCGATCGGCGCGATCGGCACCGCGATCGCGCAGGGGCATCTGCGGACGACGCTCGGCTATCTCGATGTCCCGACGCTCGGGCAACCCGAGGTGTACCTGCACTTCCAGAACGACATCATCGCTGCCGACGGCACGATCTCGAACGACGCGACGGGGAAGTTCCTGCAGGGATTCGTCGATGCGTATGCGAAGTGGGTGCAGCGGTTCGTGGGAAAGTGAAGGGGGGAAGGGCGAAGACCCTTCACCCTTTTCCCTTCACCGCTGTCAGGGCCTCGCCAGTCGCCAGGCGCCGTTGTAGCCGTCGCCGGTCCGGGCGCCGGGGGCCGTGTCCTTCGACCAGTAGTACAGCGGGTGGCCCTTGTACGCCCACTGCAGGCGGCCGTCCGCGCGCTGGATGATCGTCCAGTCGCCGCTCGCCTGACTGCCGGCGGGTGCGTACAGCGGCGGCCAGTTCTCGGCGCACGGACCGACGCACGCACTGGTGCCGACCGCATCGCGGTCATAGGTATACAGCGTCATTCCGTTGGGGCCGGTCCAGACGCCCTCTACGGTCCTGGCCGGGGCATGTTGATAGGCGACGCCCTTGTCCATGTCGGTGGTCCAGGGCGGGTTCGGCGCGCAACCGGCGAGAATCACGGTGGCGGCGCTGACAGCGAACACATGTCGGATCATCTGCGTCTCCGGTGGGTGGACCCGCGGTACGCCGGTCCTTTGCAGGCAGACAGGAGCACGCGGGGTTCCCGGATGGATGTGCGCAAGCTGCCTGACGTTCCCGCTTTCGGAGGATTCCGAGCCCGTGCCCGTCGCTGAGTCCCGGTCCCTCACGGCGGATGCTGCGTCGCAGCGTGCCATCGGTGTCGTCTGCCTCGTGGCGACCTCCGTCGGCTGGGGCGTCAATTGGCCGGTGATGAAGACGTTGCTGCAGGACTGGCCGCCGCTGCTCGCGCGCGGCAGCGCCGGCGTAGCCGCGGCAATCGGCATCGGCGCGTTGGCCGTGGCGCGCGGAGAGTCGCTCGCGGTGCCGGCGGCCGTCGTGCCGCGGCTGCTCGGCGCGGCCTTCGTCAACGTCTTCGCGTGGATGGGCTTCTCGACGCTGTCGCTGCTGTGGCTGCCGGCGGGAGAGGCGGCGCTGCTCGTCTATACGATGCCGATCTGGGCGGTGCTGTTCGCGTGGCCGTTGCTGGGGGCGCGCCCTGACGCAGGCGGCGTCGCTGCGCTCTTGCTCGGTTTCGCAGGCGTGGCCGTGCTGCTCGGCTCGCAGGGACTCGCCGTCGGAATGCAGAAGATGCCCGGCGTACTGCTGACGCTGTCGGCAGCGGTGCTTTTCGCCTTCGGAACGGTCCACTGGCGTTGCGCGCTGCCGCTTCCGCCGCTGGTGGCGGTCGCCTGGCAGGTGGGACTCGGCTGCCTGCCGATGCTCGCCTGGGGCCTCGCCTTCGAGCCGCTGCCGCGCGCGTCCTCCGCCGCAGGTTGGCTCGCGATGGCGTACATGACCATCGTGCCGATGGGGGTCTGCTACCTCACCTGGTTCGCGGCGCTGCGTCGCCTGCCGCCGCAGACCGCCTCGATGGCGACGCTGATCACCCCGGTGGTCGGCGTGCTCGCCGCCGCGCTGACGCTGGGCGAACCGCTGGGCGCGGTGCAGTGGGCGGCGCTCGCACTGACACTCGGAGGCGTCGCCTTCGCGTTGCGACGTCCGCCATGACGGTGTCGGCCGATCGATGCGTCTGGACGGTCGGGCACTCGTCGCGCCCGATCGGCGCGTTCGTCTCGCTTCTCGCGGCCCACGCAATCGAGTGCGTCGCCGACGTGCGCCGCCACGCCGGCTCGCGCAAGCATCCGCAGTTCAACCCCGACGATCTGTCGCGGTCGCTGCACTCGGCGGGAATCGGCTACGTCGCGATGCCCGATCTCGGCGGGAGGCGTCCCACGCGAGACGATTCACCGCACACGGTGTGGCGCAATCCTTCGTTTCGCGGCTACGCCGACTACATGGACTCGCAGGCTTTCGAGGCGGCGCTCGATGCGCTCGCCGCTCGAGCGCTGACGACGCGCACGGCGATCATGTGCTCGGAAGCCGTCTGGTGGCGATGCCACCGCTCGATGATCGCCGACGCGTTGAAGGCGAAGGGCTGGTGCGTCCTGCACATTCTCGGCGAAGGTCCGGCGAAGGAGCATCCGTATACGTCGGCGGCATCGATCGTCGACGGGCGCCTGGCGTACGGCACAGGCGGTGCGCCGGCTTGAGCGGTGGATGCGCCGGCGGCGGCGCCGTTCGCGATGGTTCGCCGTGCCTCAATCGACGATGAACAGCTTCGCGCCCCGCTCGGTGCTCGAGCGATGCGGCTCCGCGCCGTCGGCAACCTGGTAGCTCGTCCCCGGCGTCAGCGTGAACCTGCGCCCGTCGGCGAGCTCGGTGTCCAGCTCGCCTTCGAGGCACAGCAGGACGTGTCCCTTCGTGCACCAGTGATCGGCGACGTAGCCCGGCGTGTATTCGACCATGCGTACGCGGATCGCGCCGAAGTGCTGCGTGCGCCAGTACGCGCGGCCTCGTGCGCCGGTGTGCTCGGTCGGCGCGATTGTCGACCAGTCGGTAGTGCCGAACGGGATGTCGTGCATCTGCATCGTCAAACGCCCCTGCAACTGCGCGTCTTCGGTGTCCGGCGCTTCCCGGACGCTTTGCGCGCGCTCAACGCTCGGTACTCGCGTTCAACGCCCGGCGCCCGCGTTCATCGTTCGACCATGGCGTTCAACGTTCGACGTTCGACGCTCGTGGTCCGCGCCGACGTCGCGCCAGGCGATCGCTGCGGACCACGCGGCACTGGCGAACGCGATCGCCGCGAGTGTCTCGGCGACGCCCGATGCGCCCTCGGCGAGGCCGAGCGGTGCCTGCGCGGCGAGCAGCGCGAGCGCCGTGCCGGCGCACCGTGCCGCCTCGAGCAGCGCGCCGATGCGACGCCCCTCGAGCATCCAGCCGAGCGTCGTGAGCGCGAGCGTGATCCAGGCGAACCAGGCGAGCGACGCGAGCATCGACGCGTGCGCCTGCAGCTGCAGGAAATGCACGGCGGCGCCGAGTACGAGAGCGAACTGCACGAGCGCATACCGGCGGGCGCCGCGCGAGGCGCGCGGCTCGTAGCGCGGCCGGTCGAGCGCGAACGCGCCGCGCGGGGCCTCGTCGCGCACGGTAGCCGGCCGCCATCCCGTGGGCGCGACGAGCACGCGCAGGCGGTCTCGCCAGCGACGCGCGTGAACGAAGTCGTGCAGCATCGGCGCGTAGCCCTCGACGTTGGCCCACAGCGGATTCCACGATCGCAGCGGCTTGCGCGTGCCGTACACCGGCGGGTCGGCGTCGTCTTCCTCGACGAAGGTGCCGAACAGCCGATCCCAGACGATCAGGATGCCTCCGTAGTTGCGATTCAGGTATCGCTCGTTCAGCGCGTGGTGCGCCCGGTGGTTCGACGGGCTGGCGAACGCGCGGTCGAACCAGCCGAGCCGGCCGATGTGCTGCGTGTGGATCCAGTACTGGTACAGCAGATCGACCAGCGCCACCACGGCGAACACGTCGGGAGGAATGCCGGCCAGCGCCATCGGCACGTAGAAAACCCAGCCGAGCAGCGCGCCGCTGCTCGTCTGCCGCAGCGCGGTCGACAGGTTGTAGTCCTCGCTCTGGTGATGCACGACGTGCGCGGCCCACAGGGTCTGCCGCTCGTGGCCGAGTCGGTGGTGCCAGTAGTAGCAGAGGTCGTAGAAGACGAGTGCGAAGAGCCAGACCCACGCGCTGTCGGCGGGCAGACGCCACGGTGCGACGGCGTCGAAGGCCCACGCGTAGAGTCCTATGCGCAGCACGCGCAGGAAGACGCCGCTCACCTGCGACAGCACGCCCAGCCCGATGCTGTTGATCGCGTCGTCGAGCCGATACGTGTTGCGCCCCTGTCGCAGGCCCCAGGCGAGTTCGATCGCGATCAGCGCGAAGAACACCGGCGTGGCGAGGGTGATGATCCGTTCCTGCATCGGCAGCAGTCTACGGTGGCAATGCAGCGCGGAAAAGGCGTGCGCAAAGGCGGTTCCTGCAGCGCGTTGCGGCCTCCGGGGTTATCGTTTGCTCATGCAGACGATGCCCGAACAGGTGATCGAACCGCGCCGCCACGATCTCGGCGGCTTCGAGGTCGACCGCCTGCTGCCTTTCCGCGCGCGGCGCACGGTCGGCCCCTTCGTGTTCTTCGACCGGATGGGGCCGCACGAGATGACCGCCCCGGTGCCCCGCGACGTCGACGTGCGTCCACATCCGCACATCGGATTGTCGACGGTCACCTATCTGTTCGAAGGTGAGATGACGCATCGCGACAGCACGGGTGCCGTGCAGGAGATCCAACCCGGCGCGCTGAACTGGATGACCGCCGGCCGGGGCGTCGTGCATTCCGAACGCTTCGACGGCATGCGGGAGACGGGCGGTCCGATCGACGGAATACAGGCGTGGGTCGCGCTGCCGCGCGAAAACGAAGAGGACGACGCGGCGTTCGAGCACTACGAAGCCGATTCCCTCCTCGCAGGCGACGACGCGGGCATCTCGTTACGCGTGATTGCCGGCGAGGCCTTCGGCCTGCGCAGTCCGGCGAGCACGCACTCACCGCTCTTCTACGTGCACGTCGAACTGCAACCCGGCGCGCGCATCGCCTTGCCCGAAGGCCACCGCGAGCGCGCAGTCTACGTCGCGCGCGGCCAGGTGCGCTGCGGCGCTGCGCAGCATGACTGCGGGCGCCTGCTCGTGTTCGGCGCCGGTGGCGCTCCCGAATTGCAGGCGGTCGGGGCAGCACGCCTGATGCTGCTCGGCGGCGAGCCGCTTGGCGAGCGCTACCTCTGGTGGAACTTCGTCTCGTCGAGTCGCGAGCGGATCGAGCAGGCGAAGGCCGACTGGGCGGCCGGGCGAATGGCGCTTCCGCCGGGCGACGACGAAGAGCGGATCCCGCTGCCGGCGAAGGCGCAAGCGGCGCCGCCCAACCCGATGTCCTGAGCGAGGAGCAACGTGGCCGAACCCGATCCAAACCGAATGAGCGCCTCGCGGTCGCCGATGCCGCCCGCACCGCGCGGGGGCGCCGACCGGCCGGGCGGCGGACCGGGGATCCCGCGGGGGCCGCTGGGCAACATGCCGCCGAGCCGCACCTGGATCGTGTTCGCGCTCATCCTGCTGGCGAACTGGTTCCTGGTGCGCTATCTGTTTCCGACGCCGGGCGAGGCGATCCCGCTGCCCTACACGGCGTTCAAGCAGGAAGTCGCCAGGGGCAACGTCGACGCCATCTACAACCAGGGACAGACGATCGAGGGACGGCTGAAGGCGGCGATCACCTGGCCGCCTCCCGGCGAGAACGTCCAGGCGGCGCCCGGCGCCAGTCGCGCCGAGCAGCGCCGGCAGCAGGAGCCGCGCACCTCGGACACCTTCACCACGGTGCTGCCCGCCTTCGTCGACAACGGGCTCGAAGCGTTCCTGATCGAGCACAAGGTCGAGATCAGCGCGGTGCCGATCCAGACCGGCAGCAGCCCGCTCGCCACGCTGCTCTTCGGCTTCGGCCCGGCGATCCTGTTCATCGCGTTCTACGTCTGGCTGTTCCGTCGCGCCCAGCAGGGAATGGGCGGCATGGGCGGAGGCGGCCTGATGGGCATCGGCAAGAGCCGGGCGCGGCGCTACGACCAGGAGAGTGCGCAGAAGGTCACTTTCGACGACGTCGCCGGCATCGACGAGGCGGAGAACGAACTCGTCGAGATCGTCGACTTCCTGAAAGACCCGGCGAAGTACCAGCGCCTGGGCGGCACCGCGCCCAAAGGCGTGCTGCTCGTCGGCGCACCCGGCACCGGCAAGACGCTGCTCGCCCGCGCGGTCGCGGGCGAGGCGGGCGTACCGTTCTTCTCGATGAGCGCCGCCGAATTCGTCGAGATGATCGTCGGCGTGGGCGCGGCGCGCGTGCGAGACCTCTTCAAACAGGCGCGCGAGAACGCGCCGGCGATCATCTTCATCGACGAGCTCGACGCGATCGGACGCGCGCGCGGGCAGGTAGCCATCGGCGGCTCGAGCGAGCAGGAGCAGACGCTGAACCAGATCCTCACCGAGATGGACGGCTTCTCGAGCCGCGAGGGGATCATCGTGCTGGCCGCCACCAACCAGCCCGACGTGCTCGACAAGGCGCTGCTGCGCCCCGGGCGCTTCGACCGTCGCGTCGTCGTGAACCTGCCCGACCGCAAGGGGCGCGAGGCGATCCTGAAAGTGCATACGCGCAGCGTGCCGCTGGCCGCCGACGTGCAGCTCGGCGAGATCGCCGCGTCGACGCCCGGGCTCTCGGGCGCCGACCTGAAGAACCTCGTCAACGAGGCGGCGCTGCTCGGCGCGCGGCGCGACCTGAACGCCGTTCGTGCGAAGGACTTCACCGATGCGCTCGAGAAGATCGTGCTCGGGCCCGAGCGGCCGCTGCTGCTCAGCGACGCCGACCGCGAGCGCATCGCGTATCACGAGAGCGGCCACGCGATCCTCGGCCTGGTCGTGCCCGGCGCCGACCCCGTGCATCGCGTGACGATCGTGCCGCGCGGACGCGCGCTCGGCGTCACCTATCAGCGCCCGGACGCCGATCGCTACAACTATCCGGAGGCGTACCTGCGCGCGAAGATCGTCGGCATGCTCGGCGGGCGCGTGGCCGAAGAAGTCGTCTACGGCACGCGCACGACGGGCGCCGAGAACGACATCGAGCAGGCGACGCAGCTCGCGCGCAACATGGTCACGCGCTGGGGGATGAGCGAGCGGCTCGGCATGGTGCAGCTCGCTCCACGCGAGAATCCGTACCTGAGCGGCCCGTCCTACGGCGGCTTCGGCGGCGAGAAGCCCTTCAGCGACGAGACCGCGCAGGCGATCGACGAGGAGGTGCTGCGCATCATCGGCGAGAGTCACGACGCGGCGACGGAACTGCTGAAGAAGCATCGCCGCGCGCTCGATGCACTGGTCGTCGCGCTGATGGCGCGCGAGACGCTCGACGAGCGCGAGATCCTGGAGGTCACCGGACTGCCGCCGGCGCCGCAACTCGAGACGCGTCCGCTGACCGAGCAGGGCCCGCGCGAGGCTGCGCGCGGCGATGAAGCGCTCAGCGGCGCAGCCGCGGCGAGCGACGCGCAGCGCGCCTGATCACCAGGTGTTGCGCAGCTCGCGCAGTTTCAGGAACACCGTCTTCGGATCGGGACGCTCGGGCAACTCGGGAAAGCGCTCGCGCAACTGTGCGATGACGCTGTCGCTGGTCAGGCGCAGGAAGGTGTTGACGCGCTTTTCCTGTGCGAGCGTCGTGACGATCGAGCCGGCCGGCTCCTGCCCCGCCACCTGCGAGAGCAGTTCGTGCGCATCCTCGTTGTCCGGTTCGTTCGCCAGCGTGAACTTCAGGTTGTTCTCGATGTAGTCGTGGCCGGGGTAGACCCGGGTTGCGTCGGGCAGCTTCGCGAGCTGCTGGACGAAGGTCGTGTACAGCTCGACCGGGTCGCCCCCGTTGTGGCAGTTGCCCGCACCGGCGTTGAACAGCGTGTCGCCCGAGAACAGCGCCGGTTCGTCGGTGTGCGACTTCAGGCAGATGTGGCACATCGTGTGCCCCGGCGTGTCCATGCATTCGAGCTCGACGGTGCGCCCGACCTTGATCACGTCGCCCGCCTTCACGCCGCGGTCGACGCCGGCGATGCTGCGTGCGGCCTTGTGGTGCGCGATCACCCTGGCGCCGGTCGCGGCCACCACGGCTTCGTTGCCGCCGGTGTGGTCGAAGTGCTCGTGCGTGTTCAGGATCTGCGTGATCTGCCAGCCGTGGTCCTTCGCGGCCTTCAGGCACTTCGCGTGATCGAGCGGGTCGATCGCGAGTGCCTCTCCGGTTTCGGGACAGGCGATCAGGTAATTGAAATTGCGGTAGGCGTTCGCCGTCCAGATGCGCTCGACGATCATCGTGCGGCTCCTCGTTGCCGGACCGGGTCGAACCGAGTGTGCCACGAATCGGGCGCAATCGATGACGGCGTCGAAGCGCCGCAAGGGTGTCGTGCGGGCGAGGCCGTCCGGTGTCAGAATCGCGGCATTCCGACGAATGCGGGGCGAAGCGATGGACCCCTCCGGCCTTCGCACGAAACGTGCGCGGCGAACGCGCGCCGAGCAGCGCGCGCTCCACGAGCAGACGGTGAGCGCCTCGCTGCGTCTGTTCGCCGACGGCGGCTACGAGGCCTTGTCGATGCGCAGGCTCGCCAGCGAGGTCCGCGTGCCGGCGATGTCGCTGTATCGGTATTTCCCGACGAAGGCGCACTTGGTCCGGCACATCTGGGCCGATCTGCTGCTGCGCGCGCACAGGGCGGCACTGTCGTCGTCGCACGAACCGGCGAATGCGCCCGCGCGACTCGCGGCGTACCTCGACGCCTGGCTGCAGTACTGGCTCGACAACCGCGAGCACTACTGGGTCGTGTTCGCGATCCGCGACACGGGCCGCGACCGGGTCGATCCTTCCGTCGCGGACGCGCCGCGCCCCGACCCGTGGCGCGTCCTGGCGACGCTCAGCGAACTCGTCGACGCCTGCGCCGCCGAGGGCGGCCGCGCGCAGGCACATCCGCACGTGGTCGAGGCGCTGTTCTGCAAGACGCTCGGATTCCTTACCGGCGTCATCGGCATGGCGTCGCTCGCCCGCGCCGACGTCGACGGGTTGAAGCGAGCGCTGGTCGCCGAGATGGTCGAGCAGGTGGTCGCCGATCGCGCCGATTCGCTGCACGCGGAGAACGGCAGCGCCTGAGGTCTTGCACGACGATCCGTCACTCGTCGACGCCGCCGACGTTGCGCGGACGCTCGGCGTCGATCCCGAACGCGGCCTCGACGAAACCGAAGCGGCGCGTCGCCTGTCGCAGGACGGCCCGAACCGACTGCGCGGCAGGCCGGCGCAGTCGCTCCTTCGCCGTGCGCTGCAGCAGTTCCGCGATCCGCTGATCTATCTGCTGCTTCTCGCGGCGGCGATCTCGCTGGCGGCGTGGATCGCAGAAGATGCGGGCGGCTGGCCGGTCGACGCCATCGTGATCGGCGTGATCGTGATCGCCAACGCCGTGCTCGGCGCAGTGCAGGAAGCGCGCGCGCAGAATGCCGTCGCGGCGCTGGCCAGGCTCACCGAGGCGACATCGTCGGTGCTGCGGGAAGGGCGCCTGGTGCGCGTGCCGAGCGAATCGCTGGTGCGCGGTGACGTTCTCGTGCTTGCCGAGGGCGACGCCGTCGGCGCCGACGCGCGGCTCTTCGAGGCCGCCTCGCTGCGAGTGCAGGAGGCGTCCCTCACGGGCGAGAGCGGATCGGTTGCGAAGGATCCGGCAACCCTCGCGGCGCCGGCCGCACTGGCCGATCGCACCGACATGGTGTTCGCCGGCACTACCGTCGCGCGCGGCAGCGCTCGCGCGATCGTCACCGCGACCGGAATGCAGACCGAAGTCGGTGAGATCGCCGACCTGCTGGAGGCCGCCGACGAGCCGCCGACGCCGCTCGAACGGGAGATCGAGCGCATCGGGCGCCTGCTCGGAATCGCGGTCGTGATCGTCGCCGCGATCGTCGTCGCCTCCGTTCTCGCACTCTCGACGCCACGCAGCACGGGCGAACTCGTCGACGTGCTGTTGCTCGGCGTCTCGCTGGCGGTAGCCGCGGTTCCCGAGGGGCTGCCCGCGATCCTCTCGCTGGTGCTTGCACTGGGCGTGCAGCGCATGGCCGGACGCAACGCGATCGTGAAGAAGCTTTCGTCGGTGGAGACGCTCGGTTCGGCTTCGGTGATCGCCTCCGACAAGACCGGAACCCTCACCCGTTCGGAGATGACCGTAGAGCGCGTGATAACCGCCTCGGGGGCAACGCGCGTGACCGGCGTGGGCTATGTACCGGAGGGCCGGCTCGAGCATCAGGTTCCGCGGGGACGCGACGACGACGCGCGCCGGGAGGCGATGCGCGCCGAGGATATCGTCGTGCTCTGCGGCGGCAGCCTCGCGGGGAACGCGGCGCTGCAGCAGGCCGATGACGGCAGCTGGCGCGTGCACGGCGATCCCACCGAGGTGGCGCTCCTGGTGGCCGAGCGCAAGGCCGGACTCACCGCGCGGCGAGAGCGTCGCTTCGAGCGCGTCGCCGAGATCGCCTTCAGCTCCGAACGCAAGCGGATGTCGAGCATCGAGATCGACCGCGAGCGCGACGATCAACGCATCCTCGTCACGAAAGGTGCTCCCGACGTGCTCGTGCGCCTGTGCGATCGCGTGCGCGTCGGCGCCGAGGTGGTGGCGCTCGACGACGCGATGCGCGCGCGCATCCTCGGCGACGTGGACGCGCTGTCGGACGCCGCGCTGCGCACGTTGTCGGTCGCCTATCGGCCGCTCGCGCCGGACGAACCCGCGGATGGGGGCGAAGCGCTCGAGCGCAACCTGATCTTCGCCGGTACCGTCGGCATCATCGACCCGCCGCGCGCCGAGGTCGGTCCTGCAATCGCCGACGCGCACCGTGCCGGCATCCGCGTGATCATGATCACCGGCGATCACCCTCACACGGCGTTGCGCATTGCGCAGGACCTGGGCATCGCGCGCCCGGGCAGCGAAGCGATGTCGGGGATGCAGATCGACGCGATGGATGACGAGGCTTTCGCGCGCGCCGTGCGCCACACCGACGTCTACGCGCGCGTCGCTCCCGTACACAAGCTGCGCATCGTCGACGCGCTGCAGGCCGACGGACACGTCGTCGCGATGACGGGCGACGGCGTCAACGACGCTCCGGCGCTGAAGGCCGCCGATATCGGTATCGCAATGGGCATCACCGGCACGGAAGTCACGCGCCAGGCCGCGCGCATGATCCTGGCGGACGACGACTTCGCCACGATCGTCGCCGCCGTGCGCGAAGGACGCGTGATCTTCCAGAACATCCGCAAGTTCCTGCGCTACCTGCTGTCGTCGAACATGGGCGAGGTGCTCACCGTCTTTCTCGGGGTCGTCCTCGCCGATGCCCTCGGACTCGTCCCGGATGCGGCCGGCGGGCTCGCGCTGCCGCTGCTCGCCACGCAGATCCTGTGGATCAACCTGATCACCGACTCCGGCCCCGCGCTGGCCATGGGAGTCGATCCCGCGATCGGCGACCCGATGGCGCACCCACCGCGTCGGCCGGGCGAGCGAGTGATCGACGCGCGGATGTGGGCGAGCGTGCTCGGCATCGGGGCCGTGATGGCGGCGGCGACGCTGCTGACGCTCGACGCGTTCCTGCCCGGGGGATGGATCGACGGCGAGCGCGACCTGGCCAACGCGCGCACCGCGGCGTTCACGACGCTCGTTCTTGCGCAGCTGTTCAATTGCCTGAACGCGCGCTCTGCGTCGGCGAGCGCGTTTCGCCATCTGTTCGTCAATCGCTGGTTGTGGGCGTCGATCGCGGTATCGGTGCTGCTGCAGGTGGCCTGCGTGCAGATGCCGTGGATGAACGCCGCCTTCGGCACCGTGCCGCTCTCCCTCGCGCAGTGGCTCTTCTGCACGGCAATGGCGAGCATGGTGTTGTGGTCCGCGGAACTGGCAAAGGCGCTGGCGCGCGGTGCCTCGCGCGCGGCGCGCCGTCGAGCACGGCGCCGGCGCCCGGGCGGCGCCGTCGGTTAGGATCGCGCAATTCCGCGACGAAGGAACGATCAGGCGGCGCGATGGCATTCGGAATCCCCGAGGTCGGTATCGTCCTCGTCCTGGCGGGTCTGCTGGTCATGACGGTCGGCTACGCGGCACGCGCGCGTCCGATCGGCCCGGTCCTGATCGGCATCGGCATCGTCGTCTCGCTCGCCGTCATCGTGCATTACGTCGTCGGGTCGCTGCAGTAGATGCGAGGCGATGCCTGGCAGGGGTACGCCGCGCCGCCCGAGCTCGACGTGCTGATCGAAGTCCCGCGAGGCAGCTTCCTCAAGCGCGGATCGACCGGCCACGTCGACTTCGTCTCGCCGCTGCCGTGCCCGTTCAACTACGGTTCGGTGCCCCGCTACGTAGGCCTCGAAGGCGACCTGCTCGACGCGCTCGTGCTCGGGCCGCGGTTGCCGTTCGGCACGCAGGTGCGCGTGCGCGCCTGGGGAGCGGTGACGGTGACCGACCGCGGAATGCAGGACGACAAGCTGGTGTGTGCGCGGCATCCGCCTACCGAAGCGCAGCGGCGCGCAGTGCTGCGCTTCTTCCGCTTCTACGCGAAGGCCAAGGGGCTGCTCAACCGCCTGCGCGGCCGCGGCGGCCGCAACGCCTGCGAAGGGTGGATCGACGCCGAGCGCGCGCTGGCGCGCGCGTCGGCGAGGGGCGAAAGCTGGACGGGTCCGCGCGTGCCGTTCTAGCGAGGCACGAGAGCCCCGTCGCAACGGGTCAGGCGCGCGTCGACCAGCCGCGGTGCGTGGCAGCCTCTTCGCCTTCGGCGACCGCGTCGGTCGTCTTCTCGGGCACTGCGCGGCGACCCGGCAGCGGCAGCAGCATCGACACCTGCCGGCGATATCGCCGGTACGCCTGCCCGTAGCGCGCGATGAGGTCGTGCTCTTCGAACTGGATGCCGATCAGGATGTAGCCGGTGGTCGCGATGGCGAACAGCAGGTGCCCGGCGGTCATCGTCGGTGCGGCCCAGAACGCGAGCAGGAAGCCGAGGTAGATCGGATGCCGTACGCGGCGGTAGAACAGCGGCGTGCGGAACGCGGGCTCGGGCATCGTGCGGCCGGTGTAGCGCGCAAGCACCTGCTCCAGGCCGAACAACTCGAAGTGGCTGATCAGGAACGTGCTGATCAGTACGAGCGCCCAGCCGGTCCAGCGCACGGCGGCGAGCAGCGCGGCGACGCCGTCGGGCGCCTGCCAGACGATCGCCGGAATCGGCCGCCACTGCCAGTACAGCAGCGCGAGCGCGGCGCTCGCGAACAGCACGAAGGTACTGCGCTCGACCGACGCGGGAACGAAGCGCGTCCACCAGCGCTTGAACGCCGGGCGCGCCATGACGCTGTGCTGCACGGCGAACAGCCCGAGCAGCAGCACGTTCACGACGAGGGCTTCGAGGAACGAGGCGTCCAGCGCACCGGCCGGCACGCCGAAATCGACCGACTTCGGAACGGCGAAATTGCCGACGAAGCCGATCGCGTACAGGAACGCGGCGAGGAAGCACGCGTAGGCGACGACGCCGTAGACGAGAGCGAAAAACGCGGGCATGGTGGCCTCCGATCCAGGTCTTCTTGGCGACAGCCGGCCCCGGCCCTTCGTACGAGGGCGTTGCGGGCTGCGGTGTGACCCTGGGGCGCGCGCGGCACCCCGTCGAACGGCCGCTTCAGGGCACCTCGCTGCCGGGTGCGCGCGGCACCGGGTGCGACAGTCGTGCACGGTGTCGCCTCATCGCAGCCTGCCTCCGCGGTTCTCGAGCACGTCGGCGATGCGACGCGCAGCGTGCCGCGCACCGTCGCGCTCGACCGGCCGATAGCGCACCGGCTCGTGCATTGCCGTCAGCGCGCGATCGGCCAGGCTTTCGGCGCTGATCTCGCCGTAGTCGACGGATCGGTCGGCTTCGTAGTTGGCGAGCCGGCGCCGCACGTGCAGGCACTGCTCGAAGTGGTTGCGCAGCGGAAAGCTCAGGAACGGCCGGCGCATGGCTACCAGTTCCATGCAGGTCGACAGTCCGCCCTGAACGAGTGCGAGGTCGCAGCAGGCGAGGTGCTCGAACAGGTTGTGCACGTAGGGACGCACCTCGAGTCCGTCGCCGGCGGAAAGCTCGAGCTTCAGCCGCGGCCCCGCGACGAGGATCATCCGCAGCCCGGGCAGCTCCCGCTTCATCCGCGGAAACGCCTGCGCGATCCGCTGCATCAGCGCGGCGCCGACCCCGGTGCCGCCCACCGACGCGACGACGATGCGTTCGTCCCGGCGGTATCCGTGCTTCGCGCGCAGGCGATCGACGTCGGCGACCTCATCGGGATCGAAGGGCAGGCAGTAGCCGCAGTAGCGGAAATTGCGGTCGGTCCAGTCGCGGATCCCCGGAAGACCGGGGCCGAAGGCGCATTCGGGCACGTCGTCGCGGTTGCCGACGAAAAGCGCTTCGTCGCGCAGGTACGGATAGCGCGCGATGTGCTCGATGTCGTCGGCATTGCGGTCGGCGCAGAGGAACGTCTCGCGCTCGTCGTCGTGCATCGGAAGGCAGCCGACGAAGTCGGTCAGGAAGACGAAGGGCTGTCGCTTCAGCTCGGGGTTCTCGTGGTAGTGGTAGTCGACGTCCCACGCTTCGTCGCCGATCACGACGTCGTAATGCTCGGCCTGCATCAGGTCGAGGAACACGAGGACGTTGCGCGCCATGATCTCGTCCATCGAACGCAGCGCGAAGAACGCCGACAGGTCGTGCTCGCCGGCGACGCGTTCGAAGTGGCGGCTCTCGTTGGCCAGCCGGCCGCAGATCGGGTGAACGCGCTCGCCTTCCTGCACCAGGTGGCGCGCGGCGGGATCGACGGTGAACCAGTCGATCGCGAGGTCGGGCTGCAGCTTGCGCAGCTCGCGGGCGATCGCGAGGTCGCGCTGCACGTGCCCCAGCCCGATCGGGCTGGAGACGAACAGCGTGCGGCGCGGTCGCGACATGCCGCGTACCCATCTGCGGCGCGCGGGCGCTGCACCGACGAAGTCGCGCACCGCTTGCGCGAACATCACGGGGTCGCGCACCGCGGGCATGTGGCCGCCGCCGACGACCGTCAGCATCTTCGCGTGCGGCACGAGCGAGTGGATCTCCTCGCCGTACGCCAGCGGCATGCGCCGGTCGTCTTCGCCGTGGATGACGAGCGTCGGGCAGGCGATGCGGCGCGCCGGTTCGCGCACGTCGTGTCCGGTCCATCCGTCATGGCACCAGCCGATGACGTCCGAGGTGCTCGCCCATCCGTATCGAACGCCGTCCTCGTGCGCCTTGGTCGAATGGGGCTCGCTGAAGATGCACGCCATGAACGAGTCGACGTACGCGGGCCAGTCGTCGCGCATCTGCTCGCGCTCCATGCGCCGGCGTTCGGCGAGCTCCGGCTCGCGTTTCGTCGATTGCGCGAATCCGCCGCAGACGACGACGTGCGTGATCCGTTCGGGGCATTCGCCGGCGATGCGAAGCGCGACCATCGCCGCGGCCGAGATCCCGACGAGCGCCACTCGTTCGGCACCCGCGGCGTCGAGTACGGCGACGAAATCCGCGCAATACCGATCGAAGTCGTAACGGCGCTGCCCCGGCGGGCGATCCGAGCGTCCGTTGCCGCGCCCGTCCGTGGTGACGACGCGGAAGTGCTGCGACAGGTACGGAACCACGCCCTTGAGGAACTGCGCGTGCACGATCTGGAACGGCGCCGCGAAGGCGAGCCACGGGCCCCGTTCGCCCCACACCGCGTACCAGATCCGCGCGCCGTCGCAGTCGACGAAGCCGTGCTGCGCGGGCTCGATCGTTTCGTATGGAGCAAGCGCGTCGGCCGGCAGCCGGCCCGGCCCGGGCAAGGGGCCGACGATCGTCCGGAACCGCTCGGGGAATGCGTCGGTCATGCTCGTTTCCTTCGCTTGCGTACCGCGCAGCGAGCCGGGCGGTCAGCCCGAGTCCGCTCGGGCCGGGAGCGACTCGAGCGCGACCAGCAACTGCTCGACCGCATCGAGCGCGTGCTCGTGCCGCGCCTTCTCGTCGTCGTCGCCGATCAGTCGCGCGAACTCCATGCCCAGCCAGAACTCGGCGATCAGCGTCGCGATCGCCTCGGCGTCGAAAGCCCTCGGCAGCGGCGGCCCGTACGTGCGCAGCGCGTCGCGCACCGCCTCGAGCACCAGCGTCTTCCACGCCTGCACGCGCGGGACGAACTGGCGCCGAAGCTCGTCATTGGACAGGCTCGCCGCGTACAACTCCGCCTGCACGCGCACGAAGCCCGACGCGACGTCGCTTTCGTAGAAGCGCCGCGCCTGCGCCCACTTGTCGGCGAAACGCCCGGGCGCCGCGTACATCGCGCGCTGGCGACGCAGCAACTGCCGGTTCGCCTCGTCGAGCACCTCGATGACGAGACGGTCCTTGGTGCCGAAGTAGTAGCTGATCAGCGCGTGGTTCACGCCCGCGTCGCGCGCGATCTCGCGCACGCTGAGCGCCGCATAACCCTTCGTCGCGAGGCAGTGGAAGGCTGCGTCGAGGATGCGCGTGCGCGTGTCCGGCGCCTCGAGCGTCGCCGCGCGAGCGAAAGACGTCGGTTCGCTGATCTTCACGGCTCTTTTATCCACTCGGTTTAACCGAACGGATAACTTATCTCCAGCGTCTTTCCTGCGTCAAGGAAAGGGGGACAGGCGTCTTTCTCTCAGGAAAGCCGCTCGCGTCCGTGCGGCGCGTCGAGAGCGAGGATCGGGCCGAGCGGCACGATGCGGTTCGGGTTGATTGTCGGGTGGCTGCAGTAATAGTGCTGCTTGATGTGATCGAAGTTCACCGTGGCCCTCACGCCCGGCCATTGGTACAACTCGCGCACGTACGCCCACAGGCCCGGGTAGTCGACGATCCGCCGCAGGTTGCACTTGAAGTGGCCGTGGTAGACCGCATCGAAGCGGATCAGCGTCGTGAACAGCCGCCAGTCGGCCTCGGTGACGCGATCGCCGAGCAGGTAGCGCTGCCTGGACAACGTCGCGTCGAGTTCGTCGAGGGTCGCGAAGAGCGCCGTCACTTCGCGCTCGTACACCGCCTGCCCGGTGGCGAAGCCCGCCTTGTAGACGCCGTTGTTCACCGAATCGTAGATGCGCCGGTTCCACGCATCGATCTCGGCGAGTTGCGCGGCGGGCGCGTAATCGTCGCGCCGGGCACCGACGCCGTCGAACGCCGAGTTCAGCATGCGGATGATCTCGGACGATTCGTTGTTGACGATGGTCTTGCGCTCGTCGTCCCACAACAGCGGCACCGTCACCCGGCCGCTGTAGTCGCGCTGCGCGCGCAGGTACACCTCGTAGAGATACCGGGCACCGCCGGGGTCGGGCACGACCCCCGGTGCGGGCTCGAAGGTCCATCCCTTCTCGCCCATGTGGGGGTGCACGACCGAAACCGCGATCGCCTCTTCGAGCCCTTTCAGCGTCCGAAGGATCAGCGTGCGATGCGCCCACGGACACGCGAGGGAGACGTACAGGCGATAGCGTCCGGCGCGTGCGGGGAAGCCGGCGTCACCGCTCGGTCCGGGGCTGCCGTCGGGAGTCACCCAGTGGCGGAATTGTGCGTTCGTGCGCACGAAGTTGCCCCCGGTCGACTCGGTGTCGTACCAGCGATCGACCCATTCGCCGTCGGCCAGAAGTCCCATGTCGTCTCCTTGCGCTTTCCCGAGACCGATTATCCGGCGGTCGCGCCGTCGCGCCCGCTACGGCCGGCCCCTGGTCGGGCCGGCTCCAGCCGCACGCGCCCTCGCGGAACATCTGCGCAGTTCGAACGCTGTTTCATGTGAAATTTCTCCCACCCCGTGTGAAACGAACGTGCAACTGCTGCGCGCGAGGATGGCGTCTCGGAAAGGTCAAGTCGTTCTTCTTCAATCAGACGATCTGGTCTTCCGCACCCGGCCCATCCGAATTGCGTACAGCACACCCGACGGGAGTAATCATGAAAGCCATCGTCAAAATCGCCACCCCTGCCGTTTTCGCCTTCGCGGCCCTCTCCGTGAACGCGCAGACGATCGAAACCGACTATCCCGCAACGGTGCCCGCGGGACCCGTCGTCGCCGCGGTTGCGCCGCTCGTGCCGATGATGGGCGCATTCACGCACAGCCAGAACGCGCCCTACCTGATCCAGTCGAACTCCGAAGGTCCGCGGGTCAATCCCGGGTACACGGCCGCCAAAGACCCCACGCTCACGCGCAAGGAGGTTCAGGCGCAGGCCCAGGTGGTCGTTCAGTGGGACGCGCCCGATCGCCGCTCCTGATCGCGACGGCGTCGCGGTCCGCCGGTTCCTCGCCTGAACGGTCGGGGAACCGGCCGAACACCCCGCGCAGGCAATGCGCGGGGTGTCGTCGCTTGCACGCGGGTGTGGGCGATCGTGTCGGCGCGGTTTACATCGAACGCCTGGCGCAGTCCGATGATGCGCGCAACTTGCTGGCGGCTAACCAGTTTCTCGACCAGCGCATCCGATCGGCCGGGTGCGGATCACTTCCGGCTCGGCGACGATCGTGTCCAACGGCGTGCTGGGCGGGCAGGGCGATCTCGTCGCGATGGACGACTTCCTGTTCGCCGAGCCGCTCGCCGCGGTCCCGGAGCCTTCGCCGCTTGCGCTTGCCGTGCTCGGCGTCGTCGCCGGCTTTGCAACACGGCGTCGTCGGCGCGCTGCGCCTTGAAGCAGGCGCTGCGGGCGAAGACGCTGCATCGCCTACTCCCCGGTCATTCGACCGTCACGCTCTTGGCCAGATTGCGCGGCTTATCGACGTCGGTCCCCCGCACCAGCGCCACGTGATACGCCAGCAACTGCAGCGGCACCACGTGCAGGATCGGTGACAACAGCCCGGCATGGTCGCCGAGGTTGATGATGTTCACGCCGTCGGTCGGGTCGATGTGGGTGTCGCGGTCGGCGAACACGAAGAGCTCGCCGCCGCGGGCGCGCACTTCCTGCAGGTTCGACTTCAGCTTCTCGATCAGCGAGTCGTTCGGCGCGACGACGACCACCGGCATGTCGCGATCGACCAGCGCGAGCGGCCCGTGCTTGAGCTCGCCGGCGGCATACGCCTCGGCGTGGATGTAGGTGATTTCCTTGAGCTTCAGTGCGCCTTCCTGCGCGATCGGGTAGTGCACGCCGCGGCCGAGGAAGAGGGCGTGCTGCTTCGGCGCGAAGCGGTTCGCCCAGTGGCGCACGGCGTCCTCGCAGCCGAGCACGTGATTCATCGCCGCAGGCAGGTGGCGCAGTTGCGTGAGCAGCTCCTTCTCCCGGCTCGCCGCCAGGCGCTTGCGCTGGCGCGCGAGCACGAGCGTGAGCACGAAGAGTACGGTGAGCTGCGTCGTGAAGGCCTTCGTCGACGCGACGCCGATCTCGGGGCCCGCGCGGGTGAGGAAGCGCAGTCGACTCTGGCGCACGAGCGCCGACTCGGGCACGTTGCAGATCGACAGCGAATCGCGCAGGCCGATCGTCGTGGCGTGTTGCAGCGCGGCCAGCGTGTCGGCGGTTTCGCCCGACTGCGAGACGGTGATCACCAGCGTCTTGGGCAGCGCGACCGAATCGCGGTAACGGTATTCGCTGGCGATCTCCACCGATACCGGGATGCCGGCGATCGCCTCAAGCCAGTACTTGGCGACGAGCCCGGCGTGCCAGCTCGTTCCGCAGGCCAGGATCAGGATGTGCTTCGTGCGTGCGAAAACCTCCTCGGCCTCGGCGCCGAACAGGCGCGCCGATACCGACGACGCGCTCGTCACCATCTCCAGCGTGTTCGCGATCGCGCCGGGCTGCTCGAAGATCTCCTTCTGCATGTAGTGCTGGTGATGGCCGAGCTCGATCGAGTCGGCCGACAACTGGCTCTCGACGACCGGACGTTGCGCGGGCTTTCCGCTGGCGTCGACGACCGAGTAGCCGTCGGTGCCGATGCGCACGACGTCGCCGTCCTCGAGATACGCGACGCGGCGCGTGACCTGCAGCAGCGCCGAGGTGTCGGAGGCGAGGAAGTTCTCGCAGCCCTCGGCCGTCGACGCACCCACGCCGAGCAGCAGCGGCGAGCCCCTGCGCGAGCCGACGACCGTGTGCGGTTCGCCGACGTGGATCGCGGCGATCGCGTAGGCGCCGTCGAGTTCTTGCACCGTGCGTTGCATCGCCTCGAAGAGCTTCAGGCCGGAAGCGACGTGACTGTGCAGCAGGTGTGCGATCACCTCGGTGTCGGTGTCGCTGACGAACTCGTAGCCGGCCTCCAGCAGCCGCGCGCGCAACGCCTCGTGGTTCTCGATGATGCCGTTGTGCACGACCGACACTTCGACGCCGCCGCGCGACGAGAAGTGCGGATGCGCGTTCTTCTCGGAGACGCCGCCGTGCGTCGCCCAGCGCGTGTGCGCGATGCCGGTGGGGGCGATCGCGCGCATCTCGCGCGCGCGCGCTTCCAGGTCGGAGACGCGGCCTACCGAGCGTACGCGCTCCATCGCGCCGTTCAGGATGGCGATTCCGGCCGAGTCGTAGCCCCGGTATTCAAGCCTGCGCAGACCCTCGATGAGGATCGGAACGACGTTGCGCTGGGCGACTGCCCCGACGATTCCACACATGTTGCCGACTGCTCCTGTGCGCCGCAGCGGCCAGGGGTCGCATTCGACCGCCGGACTCGCTCCCGCGCGGGTTTACGCGCTATCCGGTCCGCGTCTTCTTCCGCGCCGGACGCTTCCAAGAATCGATCGTCACCTGCTTCGTTCGCGACAGCGTCAGGCGTTCGTCGGGCGCGTCGTGCGTGAGCGTCGTGCCCGCGCCGATCGTTGCGCCGCGGCCCACGCGCACCGGCGCGACGAGTTGCGTATCGCTGCCGATGAAGGCGTCGTCGTCGATCACCGTCTCGTGCTTGTTCACGCCGTCGTAATTGCAGGTGATCGTGCCGGCGCCGATGTTCACGCGCTCGCCGATCGAAGCGTCGCCGACGTAGGCGAGGTGGTTCGCCTTCGAACCCGCGCGCATCTTCGTGTTCTTCATCTCGACGAAGTTGCCTACATGCGTTTCGTCGCCCAGTTCGGTGCCCGGGCGCAGCCGCGCGAAGGGCCCGATGCGCGCCTGCGCGCCGACCACCGCGCCGTCGATGTTCGAGTACGGCAGCACGCGCGTGCCGGCGCCGATCCGCGCCGAGCGGATCGTGCAGTAGGGCCCGATCTCGACGCCGTCGCCGAGCTCGACCTCGCCCTCGAACACGCAGCCCGCGTCGATGAAGACGTCGCGCCCGCAGCGCAGCCGCCCGCGTACGTCCAGGCGCGCCGGGTCGGCCAGCCGCACGCCGTCGTCCTCCATCAGCCGCTCGGCGAGCCGGACCTGGAAGAGCCGTTCGAGTTGCGCCAGTTGCAGCTTGCTGTTCACGCCGAGCGTCTCCGACACGTGCCCGGGTTGCGCCGATTCGACCCGGACGCCATCGTCGACCGCCGACGCGACGACGTCGGTGAGGTAATACTCGCCTTGCGCGTTCTCGTTGCCCAGCGCAGCCAGCCAGCGCTTCAGCGAAGGCGTAGGCGCGACGAGGATGCCGGTGTTGATCTCGCGAATCGCGCGCTGCGCGGCGTCGGCGTCGCGGTGCTCGACGATGCGCACGATCCGTCCGTCGCGCCGCACGATCCGCCCGTATCCGGCAGGATCGTCGAGCTCGACCGTGAGCAGCGCGAGCGCGTCGTTTCCGCCGGCCTGCCCGAGGCGATCGAGCGTCTCGGCGCGGATCAGCGGAACGTCTCCGTAGAGCACCAGCGTCGGTACGTCGTCGTCCAGCATCGGCGCGGCCTGCTGCACCGCGTGGCCGGTGCCCAGTTGCGGCTCCTGCAGCACCCAGCGCAGTTCGGCGCCTTCGATCGCCTGGGGCACCGCTTCGCCTCCGTGTCCGTAGACGACGACGATCGTGCGCGGGCCGAGCGCGCGCGCCTGGTCGACGACGTGCTGCAGCAACGGCTTGCCGGCGAGGGGGTGCAGAACCTTCGGAAGCGCCGAGCGCATCCGTTTTCCCATCCCTGCGGCGAGGATGACGACGTTCACGTTTTCCTTGTGTTTTCAGTTACTTGCAGCGCTCGGCGGGCGCTTGTCGAAAAGCTTAACACGCGGCCCGACACGGTATCGGGCACAACGGGAATAGGGCCGACCGCCAGGATTTCGATGTCAGTGGGCGATTTTCCCGCGCACGGCATCCGGATGTCCGGCGCCGCCGGCGATGCGCGGCGCAAGCGAGCCGAAGACCATTCCGAAGATCGACGCAGCCAATCCGACGAACTGCGGCGGGATCAGCGCATCGGGCGCGCTGAGCTCCGAGATGCCCCAAGCCACCAGTCCGAAGATGACCGACATCATCGCCCCCTGCGGGGTGGCCCGGCGCCAGAACAGACCGAAGGCGAGCGGCGTGAACGCCGCGACGAGCGTCACCTTGTAGGCGTTCTGCACCATCTGGAACATCGACGACTCGCTGTTCAGCGCGAACAGCATCACGCACAGCGCGAAGATCACCAATACCATCCGCAGCATGACGAGCATCTGCTTGTCGCCGATGCGCCTGCCCAGCAGCGGGCGCAGCACGTTCTCGGTGAACACCGCGGTGGGCGCGAGCAGCGCTCCGCTGGCGGTGGACAGGATCGCCGACAGCAGCGCGCCGAAGAACATCACCTGCGCGAACATGGGCGTCTGGGTCAGGATCAGTTGCGGCAGGATCAACTGGAAGTCCAGGCTGTCGTCGGCGAGGATCATCCGCACCTTCTCGGGCTCGATCAGCAGCGCCGACACCGCGATGAACATCGGCACGAACGCGAACAACAGGTAGAAGGTGCCCCCGAGCAGCGTGCCGCGCACGGCGGTGTCCTCGGTCTTCGCCGAAGTCACGCGCTGGAACACGTCCTGCTGCGCGATCGAACCGATCGCCATCGTCGCCCACGCTGCGATGAACGCGATCCACTCCTTCAGGTTCGCATTCGGCCAGAACGAGAGCTTGCCTTCGCGCACCGCTGCGTCCCAGACCGCTCCGAAGCCGCCCGCCATTCCGCCGAGCAGCGCGGCGATGTAGAGCAGCCCAGCGATGATGATCACCGTCTGGAACAGGTCGGTGAAGGCCACCGACCACATGCCGCCGAACAGCGTGTAGACGAGTACCACCGCCGCGCCGAGCACGATCCCCTGCGACAGCGGAATCGACCCGCCCGACAACGTGTTGAAGACGATGCCCAGTGCGACCATCTGCGCCGACGTCCAGCCGAGGTACGACATCGTGATCGCCAGCCCGGTGCCGATCTCGACGGTGCGGTTGTAGCGCTTGCGGTAGAAGTCGCCGATCGTCAGCAACTCCATCCGGTAGAACGGCCGCGCGAAGACGAGCGCGACGATGATCAGGCAGAACGCGGCGCCGAAGGGATCGGCGACGACGCCTCCGAGGCCTTCGCGCAGGAAGGTGGACGAGACGCCGAGCACGGTCTCGGCGCCGAACCAGGTGGCGAACACGGTCGCCATGTTCATGTACAGCGGCAGGCTGCGTCCGGCGACCAGGTAGTCCTTCGAGCTCTTGACGCGTTGCGCCGCGTACAGGCCGATGCCGACCGTCACGGCCAGATAGATCATCACCAGCGTGGTCAACATCGGCTCAGTCGCTGATTTCGAGGGCGCGAAACCATACCCGATTTTGCCGGCGGACGTGTCGCGCGGGGCGCTATGCGAACCAACGGATCGCCTCGACGGCGACGAGCGCGACGACCAGCAGCGCGAGCGCGGCGATCCAGCGCCGCATGTCGCGCTGCTCGCGCACCAGCAACTCGAGCGCGCGGGTGAGCGGGTCGGCCTGCGGATGCGCCTGGCGTGCCAGCGCCTGGTGTGCCAGCCGCGGCAGTTCCGGCAGCATCCGGCTCCAGTGCGTCGCCTCGACCCGCACGCGCTCGAGCAGGCCGGCAAAGCCGATCTGCTCCTGCATCCAGCGCTCGAGGATCGGCTTGGCAGTCACCCAGAGATCGAGCTCGGGGTCGAGCTGGCGACCCAGCCCTTCGATGTTCAGCAGCGTCTTCTGCAGCAGCACGAGCTGCGGCTGGATCTCGACGTTGAAGCGGCGCGACGCCTGGAACAGTCGCAGCAGCACCAGGCCGAGCGAGATCTCCTTGAGCGGCCGATCGAAGAACGGCTCGCAGCACGCTCGCACCGCGCCGGCGAGGTCCTCGACGCGCGTGTCGGGCGGCACCCACCCCGACTCGACATGCAGCTCGGCCACCCGGCGGTAGTCGCGCCGGAAGAAGGCGAGGAAGTTCTGCGCGAGGTAGTCCTTGTCGAACTCGGAGAGCGTGCCGACGATGCCGAAGTCGAGCGCGATGTAGCGATTGAAGTCCTCGGGCGAGTCGCCGACGAGGATGTTTCCCGGGTGCATGTCGGCGTGGAAGAAGCCGTGGCGGAACACCTGCGTGAAGAAGATCTCCACGCCCTCGCGCGACAGCCGCTTCAGGTCGATGCCCCTCTCGCGCATGCGCTCGATCTGGCTGATCGGGATGCCGCGCATGCGCTCCATCGTCAGCACGTTGGTGGCGCACCAGTCCCAGTGGATCTCCGGCACGCGCAGCAGTTGCGAACCCTCGAAGTTGCGACGCAACTGGTTCGCGTTGGCGCCCTCGCGGATCAGGTCGAGCTCGTCGTGCAGATAGGTGTCGAACTCGTCGATGACGTCGAGCGGTCGCAGCCGACGGGCGTCGGCGGACACGCGCACCAGCAGTCCGCCGGCGGTGCGCAGCAACTCGAGGTCGCGATCGATGACTGCCGCCATCCCCGGACGCACGACCTTGACGGCGACCTCCCTTCCGTCCTTCAGCCTCGCCAGGTGCACCTGGGCGATCGACGCCGAGGCGACCGGCTCGCGTTCGAACACGTCGAACAGCGCGTCGATCGGGCGCCGCAGGCCGCGCTCGATCTCGCGGATCGCCAGCGCGCCGGGAAAGGGAGGCACGCGGTCCTGCAGCAGTGCCAACTCGTCGGCGATTTCGGCACTGAGCAGGTCGCGCCGCGTCGAGAGCACCTGCCCGAACTTCACGAAGATCGGTCCGAGGCTCTCGAGCGCCTGGCGCAGCCGCGCGCCGGCCGGCGCATCGAGCCGGCGGCCGAAACGCAGCACGCGGCCGGCGGTCAGCGCCCAGCGCGACCCGGTCGTCGCGGCCGCACCGGAGACGGCGATCTCGTCGAGTCCGTAGCGCCAGGCGACGAAGAGGATCCGGATGAGGCGGGTGATGCGCAAGACGTGCGGAGGTTCCGGAAGGGGATGCGGGCCGGCGCGAACGCGCCATTCTATCTACCGCAGGCGCAACCGCCGATTGCGGTTCCCGGGTTTCCCCGTGACTGGACGAAAGCGAAGCCGAGGCACTAGATTTCGGGGCACCCCACGAAGGAGACATTCATGCAGCCATCCCGTCGTCGCGTCGTCGCCGGCGCAGCAGGGGCCGCCGCCGTCGGTGCCTTTCCGGCCATCGTGTGCGCGCAGCCGAAGGTGCAACTCAAGCTCAGCCACTACCTGCCTGCGTCGCACGGGCTGCACACCGACTTCATGGAGCCGTGGGCGCGCGAACTCGAGGCGAAGACGCAGGGTGCGGTGACCGTGCAGGTCTCGCCGGGTACTTCGTCGCTCGGGCAGGCACAGAACCAGCTCGACCAGGTTCGAAACGGCGTCGTCGACATCGCTTTCGGGCTGTGCGGCCTGCCGCGCGGGCGCATGACGCGCAGCACGATCGTCGAGATGCCGCTGCTGGTGCGCAAGGCGGAGGCGGGCTCGCGCGCCTTGTGGAATCTCTACCCGAAGATGCTCGGCCCCGACTACCAGGGCCTGAAGCCGTTGCTGCTGATGACGCACAACGGCGGGCATTTCCACACGCGGGAGAAGCGCGTCGTGATGCCGGACGACCTGCGCGGGCTGCGCATCCGCACGCCGTCGCCGACGATCTCGATGATGCTCGAGTTCCTCGGGGCGAGCCCGGTCGGCATGCCGCCGGCGCAGGTGTACGAGAGCCTGCAGCGCGGCGTACTCGACGGCGCGTGCTTTCCGTGGGACCCGGTGCGCGCGTTCAAGCTCGGCGAAGTCACGAAGCACCACTGCGAGGCCTACGTCTATACGGCTGCATTCTGGTTCGCGATGAGCGAGCGAAAGTACAAGGCGCTGCCGGCCGACGTGCGCAAGGTCGTCGACCAGATCTCCGGCGAGGCGCTGCTGTCCAAAGTGCAGGGCTGGTGGGACAAGTGGGATGCGGCCGGCAGGGCGACGGCCGTCGAGCGCGGCAACGAAATCGTCACGCTCACCGACGAGCAGCGCGGCCAGTGGGGCGCGCGGCTCACGCAGATGTTCAACAAGGCGATGCAGGACTTCGAGAAGCAGGGCGTCGGCGACGCGCGCGACATCTACATCGCGATGCAGCGCGAGGTGTCGAAGGTCGAGAAGGCCTGATTCGCGTGCCGGCGCGGCTCGAATCGCTGCTTCGCGGCTTCTGCCGCGCCTGCGCGGGGATCGGCGTGGCGATCCTGATCGCCTGCGCGCTGCTCACCGTCGCCGATGTCGTGCTGCGGCGGGTGCGCGGCGAGGCCATCCCCGGCATGGTCGACCTCACGCAGCTGATGGTGATGACCGGGGTCTTCCTGTGCATCCCGTACGTCTTCGAGCAGCGCGCGAACGTCGAGGTCGAGCTCGTGCACGAGCGACTTCCGGCATCGATGCAGCGGGCGTTGTCGCTGCTGTGGTCGGTCGTCTCGGCGCTCTTTCTCGTGGCGATCGCCTGGTACGCCGCGATCGCCGCCAGTCAGGTGCTCGAGTACGGGGATCGCTCGCCGACGGTGGCGATTCCGATGATCTGGTACTGGGCGCCGATCCTGTTCGGGACGATCGTGTCAGCGTTCGTCTGCGTGGTGCAGATCGCGCGCGGCGGCGGGCGCGGATGACGTCTTCGTGCACAGCGCCTGTCGGGCGGTCGCGGCAGGCGGCAGCGGGCCGGTGGGGCGCGCCGTCGGCGGGCATCGCGGCGGCTGCGGGCGCCGTAAC
>JAEWFA010000030.1 GCA_023389055.1 Pseudomonadota bacterium
AGGCGATCCATCCGGAGGGGCACATCAACCCCAACGAGTGCATCAGCTGCCTGCACTGCCAGGTGCTGTACCACCACGACCACAAGTGCCCGGTGCGCGTGCAGCGCCGCGTCAAGCGCGAGAAACGAGAGGCGATGGCGCGGCCCGCCGTGTCGGCCGATGTCGCGATGCCGATCACCGTGCACCGGCGCGTCAGCGACAGCGCATGAAACGCGGGAACCGATCGATGTCTTTCGACCAAGGAGGTCGAGCCATGAACGAAGAAGAACGCAAGTCGCACCTGATCGACCCGACGCGCCGCGCGGTGCTCGGCGGCGGAGCCAAGGCGGTCGCCGCCGCGGGGCTGGGCACCGTGCTGGCCGCGTGCGGACGCGAGGAGGAGAAGGCCGCGCCGCAGTCGGGCGCCGACACGACCCAGGCAGGCGCATCGGCTCCGCCGGCTCCGCCCGCAGCGGCGGCGCCGGCTCCGGCTGCCGGGAGCGTGGAGGCAGCCATCGCGAAGACGCACGTCGGTCCCGGCGAGCTCGACGAGTACTACGTGTTCTTCTCGAGCGGCCAGACGGGCGAGCTGCGCATCATGGGCCTTCCTTCGATGCGCGAGTTGATGCGCGTGCCGGTGTTCAACCGTTGCAGCGCCACCGGCTGGGGGCAGACGAACGAGAGCCGCAAGGTACTGACCGAGGGGCTGACGCCCGAGACGCGCAAATACCTCGAGAGCCGCGGCGGCATCTACCTGAACGGCGACCTGCACCACCCGCACATGTCGTTCACCGACGGCACCTACGACGGGCGCTATCTCTACATGAACGACAAGGCGAACACGCGCGTGGCACGCGTGCGCTGCGACGTGATGAAGTGCGACAAGATCATCGAGCTGCCGAACCAGCAGACGGTGCACGGGCTGCGCGTGCAGAAGTATCCGAAGACCGGGTACGTGTTCTGCAACGGCGAGAACCGCGTACCGATCCCGAACGACGGCAACGACGTCGAGGACCACAAGAAGTACCAGTGCGTCTTCACGGCGGTGGACGGCGAGACGATGAAGGTCGCCTGGCAGGTGCTCGTCGACGGCAATCTCGACAACGTCGATGCCGACTACCAGGGCAAGTACGCGTTCTCCACCTGCTACAACTCGGAGGAGGGCTTGACGTTGGGCGAGATGACGTCGGCCGAGCAGGATTGGGTCGTCGTGTTCAACATCGCGCGCATCGAGGAAGCGGTCAAGGCCGGCAAGGCGAAGATGATCGGCGGCGTTCCGGTCGTCGACGGCAAGCACGGTTCGCCGTTCACGCGCTATATCCCGGTTCCGAACAGCCCGCACGGCATCAACACCGCACCCGACGGGATCCACGTCGTCGCCAACGGGAAGCTGTCGCCGACGGTCACGGTCTTCGACGTACGGAAGTTCGACGAACTGTTCGACGACAAGATCAAGCCGCGCGACTGCGTCGTCGCGGAGCCCGAGCTCGGACTCGGCCCGCTGCATACCGCCTTCGACGGTCGCGGCAACGCGTACACGACGCTGTTCATCGACAGCCAGATCTGCAAGTGGAGCATCCAGAAGGCGGTCGACAAGTTCGCCGGCAAGGACGTCGACCCGATCGTCCACAAGCTCGACGTGCACTACCAGCCGGGGCACAACCACACGTCGATGGGGCAGACCAAGGAGGCCGACGGCAAGTGGCTGATCTCGCTGAACAAGTTCTCGAAGGACCGCTTCCTGAACGTGGGGCCGCTGAAGCCCGAATGCGACCAGCTGATCGACATCTCCGGCGACGAGATGGTGCTCGTGCACGATTCGCCGAGCTTCGCCGAGCCGCACGACGCGACGATCATCCATCGTTCGAAGGTGAACCCGGTCAACGTCTGGAAGCGCGACGATCCGATGTTCGCCGATGCCGTCGCGCAGGCGAAGGCCGACAACGTGGTGCTCGAGGAGGCGGCGAAGGTCGTCCGCGACGGCAAGAAGGTGCGCGTCTACATGTTCTCCGCCGCGCCGCTGTTCAGCCTCACGGAATTCACCGTGAAGCAGGGCGACGAGGTGACCGTCTACGTGACGAACCGCGACCAGATCGAGGACCTCACGCACGGGTTCACCATCGTGAACTACGGCGTTGCGATGGAGGTCGGCCCCCAGGCCACCGCGTCGGTCACCTTCGTCGCCGACCGTCCGGGCGTCTATTGGTACTTCTGTCAATGGTTCTGTCACGCGCTCCACATGGAGATGAAGGGGCGCATGATGGTCGAGCGCGCGTAGAGGCGAAGTGAAGGCCAGTCCGAAGCGACGAACCGAGGGCGGCGGCGCGCGACCGGCAATCGGGCGAGCCTCCTGGCTGCTGTGTGCCGCGATGATCGGATGCGCCGCGTCGGCGAATGCTGCAGAGCATCGGGCCGAGCCGGGCGCCTCGCTGCAGGCACTGGTCGACGCGGCACGGCCCGGCGACACGATCCGGCTGGCGCCGGGTCGGCACGCCGGGCCGCTGCGCGTCGATCGGCCGCTTTCGCTCGTCGGCGAGCGCGGCGCGATGCTCGTCGGTCCGGGCACCGGCAGCGTCGTCACGATCGCCGCCGACGACGTGCGCGTGGAAGGCCTCGAGATCACCGGCTCGGGTCGGGACCTTCCCGCGATGGACTCGGCCGTGCTCGTCACGCGCGAAGCCCGGCGCGCGGTGGTTCGCGGCAACCGGCTTCTCGGCAACCTGTTCGGCGTCTACCTGCACGGCGCCGCCGGCTCGATCGTCGAAGCCAACGAGATCGTCGGCCGCACCGACCTGCGCCTGTCGGAAGCCGGCAACGGCGTGTCGATCTGGAACGCGCCCGGCGCGCAGGTGCTCGGCAACACGATCCGCAACGGGCGCGACGGGATCTTCGTGAAGACGAGCCGCGAGAACGTGTTCGCCGACAACACGTTCTCGCAGGTGCGCTTCGCGATCCACTACATGTACACCAACGACAGCCGCATCGTCGGCAACCGCTCGCGCGGAAATCACGTCGGCTGGGCGATCATGTACTCCGACCGGCTCGAGATCCGCGACAACGTCTCCGAGGGCGATCGCGACCACGGGATGCTGCTGCACTCGACGAACCTGTCGAAGGTCGTCGGCAACGTCGTGCGCGACGGGCGCGAGAAATGCGTGTTCGTCTACAACGCCACGCGCAACGAACTGCGCGAGAACTGGTTCGAGCGCTGCCCGATCGGCATTCATTTCACCGCCGGCTCCGACGGCAACGTGATGACCGGCAACGCCTTCGTCGCCAACCGTGTGCAGGTCAAGTACGTCGGCACGCGCTTCGTCGACTGGGCGCACGAAGGACGCGGCAACTACTGGAGCGACAACGCCGCCTTCGATCTCGACGGCGACGGGGTCGCCGACCGCCCGTACCGGCCGAACGACGTGATGGACGAGGTGCTGTGGACGTTGCCGGCCGCCAAGGCACTGCTGAACAGCCCGGCGGTGCAGATGGTGCGCTGGGCGCAGGCGCGCTTTCCCGCGTTGTATCCCGGTGGAGTCGTCGACAGCGCGCCGCTGATGCGCCCGCCGCGCCTGCCGGTCGACAGCCCCGCGCCGTCCGGGGCGCGCGGATGACGGTGGCCGAATGGAGCGGCGTGACCAAGCGCTACGGCGGCATCACGGCCGTGCAGGACATAACGCTCGCGCTGCGAGCCGGCGAGGCGACGGCGCTGGTCGGGCACAACGGAGCAGGCAAGACGACGCTGATCAAGCTGATGCTCGGACTCGTGCGACCCGACGACGGCGCCGTGCGCGTGCTCGGCGTCGACCCGGTCGGCGCGCGTGGCGCCTCCGCGCGGCGTGCGCTCGGCTTCCTGCCGGAGAACGTCGCTTTCCACGGCGCGCTGACGGCGCGCGAATCGATGGCGTTCTATGCCCGGTTGAAGGGCCTGCCGGTGCGGGAGAACGATGCGCTGCTCGAGCGCGTGGGCATCGCGCATGCCGCGAACCGGCGCGTCGCCAGCTACTCGAAGGGAATGCGCCAGCGACTGGGCATCGCACAGGCGCTGATCGGTTCGCCGCGCCTGCTGCTGTTCGACGAGCCGACGAGCGGGCTCGACCCCGATTCGCGCGACGAGGTCTACGAGACGATCGACGAGTTGCGCTCGAGCGGCGCGACGGTCCTCGTCTCCACGCATGCGCTCGAAGAGATCGAGCGCCGCGTCGACCGCGCGGCGATCGTGCATCGCGGGCGCCTGGTGGCCGCCGGTTCGCTCGAGGAGTTGCGCCACGGCGCAGGCGCGCAACTGCGGCTGCGGCTTCGCGTGCGCGATTGCGCGACGCAGACGGTGCTCGCGCGGATGCCCGAAGCGGTGCGCTGCGTCGAGCGCGAAGTCGACGCGCTGACGCTGCTCGCGCCGATCGACGCGAAGATGCCCGTGCTGCGCGCAATCGGCTCGCTCGGCGAACTGGTGGAGGACGTCGACATCGAAGCACCGGGCCTGCAGCAGCTGTACCGCGACTGGATCGAATCGAGCGCCACGGAAGGGGCGCCGGCATGAACGTGCTGACGATCGCCGCGCACGAGTTGCGCATCGGAATGCGCAACCGCTGGGCGGTGTCGACGACGCTGCTGCTCGCAGCGCTTGCGCTGTCGCTCGCGCTGCTCGGCAGCGCGCCGACCGGCGTCGTGAAGACCGACCCGCTCGCGGTCGTCGTCGTGAGCCTGTCGTCGCTCACGATCCTGCTCGTTCCGCTGATCGCGTTGATGCTGTCCTTCGACGCGATCGTCGGCGAGCACGAGCGCGGAACGCTGGCGTTGCTGTTGTCGTACCCGGTCGCGCGCTGGCAGATCGTCGTCGGCAAGATCATCGGGCAGACGACGATCCTCGGCTTCGCCACCATCGTCGGCTACGGCCTGGCCGGCATCGCTTTGTGGCAGGCGCGGGCGCCCGCGCAGCCCGCCTGGGGCGCCTTCGCCGCGATGGTCGGCACTTCGATCCTGCTCGGCGCGAGCTTCGTCGCGCTCGGCTGCCTGGCGAGCACGCTGGTGCGCGAGCGCGCCACCGCGGCGGGAATCGCCGTCGGGTTGTGGCTGTTCTTCGTGCTGCTGTACGACACCGCGCTGCTCGGCGTGCTCGTCGCCGACCAGGGACGTACGATCGGTCGCACGGCGCTCGACGTGCTGCTGCTGCTCGATCCCGCCGATGCCTATCGCCTGTTCAACATGAGCGCGAGCGACACCGTTTCGGTCTACAGCGGGATGGCCGGTCCGGGAGACGCGAGCCGGCTTCCGGTCGCGGCCCTGCTCGGCGCGCTCGTCGCGTGGGTCGTCGTCCCCGCTCTGGCGGCCGTGGCGGCGTTTCGTCGCAGGCCGGTGTGAGGAGGAGGAACATCGTGCGGTCGCCGATCCCCCGCCTGCGGGCGCGAAGCCTCGCGCTCGCATTCGCGATCGTCACCACCGCGTCGGGGCTCTCCGGCTGCGAGCGGGCGTCGCCGTCGGCACCGCCGCCTTCGCCCAACGAAGTGCTCGCCGAGGCCACCGGCTACTACTGCGGAATGTTGCTGTCGGACCACGAAGGGCCGAAGGGCCAGGTCCATCTTCGCGGGCGCGACGCGCCGTTGTGGTTCTCGTCGGTTCGCGACACGCTGGCGTTCCTGCGCCTGCCCGAGGAGCCGCGCGACATCGCTGCCGTGTATGTCAACGACATGGCGCGAGCGCGCAACTGGGCGCAGCCCGAGCCGGGCGCGTGGGTCGAGGCGCACGAAGCGTGGTTCGTCGTCGGCAGCGACCGGACGGGAGGCATGGGTGCGCCCGAGGCGATACCTTTTTCGCGCAAGGACGCCGCGCAGGCTTTCGTCGCGCAGCACGGCGGACGGCTCGCGCGCCTGGACGAGATTCCCGACGATTACGTGCTCGGCGCCGTCGGCGCCGCCGCCGGAGCGCATCCGGCGGCGGGTCATTGAGCGAGGCTTGCATGGCGCGGACGAGCGCGCTTCATCGACAGCGAGGTGAGGGATGAGACCGGTATCTGCATCGCGCAGGCGTTTCCTGGCGGTGGTCGGCGCGTCGGCCGCGTGTGGCGGGCTGCCCGTCGTCGCGGCGACGGCCCGGGGCACGCCGGATCCCGTCGTCTGGAAGGGCACCGCGCTGGGCGCGGCTGCGTCGATCACGCTGGTGCACGAGGATCGCGCCCATGCGCTGCGCGTGCTAAACGAGTGCATCGACGAAGTCGAGCGCCTGGAGCGCATCTTCAGCCTGTACCGCGGCGACTCGGCGTTGACGCGGCTGAACGAAGCGGGCGAATTGCGCGAGCCGCCGGTCGAGTTCGTCGAGTTGCTCGCGGCGTCGCTCGCGCTCGCGCGCGCGAGCGACGGCGCCTTCGACCCGACCGTGCAGCCGTTGTACCGGCTGTACGAAGCGCACTTCCGATCGCCGGGCGCGGCCCCCGAGGGGCCTTCCGCGCAGGCGATCGCCCAGGTGCTGCAGAGCGTGGATCATCGCCGCGTCGACGTCGCGGCCGATCGCGTCGCGCTCGGCCGGCGCGGGATGGCGATCACGTTGAACGGCATCGCGCAGGGCTACGTCACCGATCGAGTCGCCGACCGCCTACGTGGTGAAGGCTTCGAAGGCGTGGCGATCGACCTCGGCGAAGCGCGCGCAGCGGGACGACGCGCCGACGGTCGCGCGTGGGCGGCAGCGGTCGTCGACCCCGAGCGGCCGGCGCGCACGCTGTTCGAGCTTGCGATGGGCGATGCCCCGGGCCAGGTCGCCGCGCTCGCCACTTCGGCCGGCGCCGGTACGCGCTTCGGAGCCGACCCGCGCGTGCATCACCTGTTCGACCCCCACACGGGTCGGAGCGCGAATCGCTACACGCAGGTCTCGGTGGCGGCGCCGCGCGCGACGATCGCCGATGGGCTGTCCACTGCGTTGTCGATCGTCGATCCCGAGCGCGGCAGGCGACTGCTCGCGGCCAATCCGGGGACGCGCGCATGGCTGCTGCGCGCCGACGGAACGATCGAGGCTGCGCCGCGCGCCTGACGTCTTCGGATCGGCGAAACGGGTTCGACGCCGCCTTATACTGGCGGCGCTCATGATTCCCAGGTCGGTTGCTCCGGTGCTAGCCCCGAATCGCTGGCGGCTCGCGTTCGTCGCGTGGGCGGCCCTGTTCTGGATCTCCGTTGCCTGCGTCCCGGCGCTCGCGCAGAACCGGCCGGCGCTGCTCGATACGTATCTCTCCCGGCTGACGGCAGGCGACGTCTTCCCGGGCGCCGACCGCTTCGGTCCTGTGCACGGCAGCCCGCCGGTCGCGCCGGTCCTCCGGGGCAACGAGCGCGTCGGTTTCGCGTATCTCAATTCCGATTTCCTGGACACGCGCGGCTACTCGGGCAAGCCGATCCACGTCGTCGTCGCGCTCGACAACGACGCGACGATCGTCGGCTTGCGGATCGTCGAGCACAGCGAGCCGATCCTGATGGTCGGCGTTCCCGAGAAGCGCATCGTCGAGTCGCTGCACACGTACCTGGGCTTCAACCCGGTGCGCGCGCGCGCTGCCGGAAGCGGCCCGCCGAAGGCCGACATCGTCAGCGGCGCGACGGCGACGGTGCTGATCCTCGGCGAGTCGGTGGTGCGCTCGGCGAGCCGCGTCGCGCGCCTGCTGCAGCTCGGCAGCGCAACGACGGCGGCGGGCGCGCGCGCGTTGCCCGGCGCTGCCGGCGC
>JAEWFA010000036.1 GCA_023389055.1 Pseudomonadota bacterium
CCGAACTGCTTCGAGAGCACCGTCGTGATCGCCGCCGTCAGCGTCGTCTTGCCGTGATCCACGTGTCCGATCGTCCCCACGTTCACGTGCGGCTTCGTACGCTCGAACTTTCCTTTCGCCATTTCGAGACTCCGTTACCTGTTCAGTGTTTCCTGGATGCCGTGATGCGGATGCGCTGCGTAGCGCGGCCCTTCACTTGGTGCGCGCCGAGATGATCGCGTCGGCGACGTTCTTCGGCGCTTCCGCGTACTGCTTGAATTCCATCGTGTACGTTGCGCGTCCCTGGGTGAGCGAGCGCAGCGTGGTCGCGTAGCCGAACATCTCGGCCATCGGCACCTCGGCGCGGATGACCTTGCCGCCGCCGGCCATGTCTTCCATGCCCTGGACCATGCCGCGACGCGACGAGAGATCGCCCATCACGTTGCCTGCGTAGTCTTCGGGCGTCTCGACCTCGACCGACATCATCGGCTCCAGCAGCACGGGGCTCGCGCGGCGCAGGCCTTCCTTGAAGGCGATCGATGCCGCCTGCTTGAATGCGTTCTCGTTCGAGTCGACGTCGTGGTACGAACCGAAGAACAGCGTGGCCTTGACGTTCACGACCGGGTAGCCGGCGAGCACGCCCGCGGGCAGCGTGTCCTCGATGCCTTTCTGCACCGCCGGGATGTACTCGCGCGGAACGACGCCGCCCTTGATCGCGTCGACGAACTGGAAGTTCTCGCCGCCCGGCTCCAGCGGCTCGAGCTTGAGCACGACGTGCCCGTACTGGCCGCGACCGCCCGACTGCTTGATGAACTTGCCTTCGGCCTCGTCGCAGTTCTTGCGGATCGTCTCGCGATACGCGACCTGCGGCTTGCCGACCGACGCCTCGACGCCGAACTCGCGTTTCATCCGGTCGACGAGGATCTCCAGGTGCAGCTCGCCCATACCGGCGATGATCGTCTGACCCGATTCCTCGTCGGTGCGCACGCGGAACGACGGGTCCTCCTGCGCCAGGCGCCCGAGCGCGATGCCCATCTTCTCCTGGTCGGCCTTCGTCTTCGGCTCGACCGCCTGATGGATGACGGGCTCGGGGAAGTCCATGCGCTCGAGCACGATCGGCGCGGCCGGGTCGCACAGCGTCTCGCCGGTGGTGACTTCCTTCAGCCCCACGGCGGCCGCGATGTCGCCCGCGCGCACCTCCTTGATCTCCTCGCGCTGGTTCGCGAGCATCTGCAGCAGGCGCCCGATGCGCTCCTTCTTGCCCTTGACCGAGTTCAGCACGGTGTCGCCGGAGTTCAGCACGCCGGAGAACACGCGAATGAACGTCAGCTGGCCGACGAAGGGATCGCTCATCAGCTTGAACGCGAGCGCCGAGAACTTCTCGCCGTCGTCGGCCTTGCGCAGCACCTCGACGTCGTTGTCGTCGTGCCCGGCCACCGGCGGAATGTCGACCGGCGACGGCAGGAACTCGATGACGGCATCGAGCATGCGCTGCACGCCCTTGTTCTTGAACGCGCTGCCGCACATCATCGGCTGGATCTCGCCGGCGACGGTGCGCTTGCGCAGACCCTTGCGGATGTCGTCCTCGGAGAGCTCGCCCTCCTCGAGGTAGCGGTTCATCAGCTCCTCGTCGGCCTCGGCGGCGGCCTCGACCATGTTCTCGCGCCATTTCGCGCAGTCGTCGGCCAACTCGGCGGGGATTTCGCCGTAGTCGAAACGCATTCCCTGCGACGCATCGTCCCAGAGGATGGCCTTCATCTTGAGCAGGTCGACGACGCCGCGAAAGCCCTCCTCGGCGCCGATCGGAACGACGATCGGAACCGGATTGGCCTTCAGGCGAACCTTCATCTGGTCGTAGACCTTGAAGAAGTTCGCGCCCATGCGGTCCATCTTGTTGACGAACGCCAGCCGCGGAACGCGGTACTTGTTCGCCTGGCGCCAGACCGTCTCCGACTGCGGCTGCACGCCGCCCACGGCGCAATACACCATGCACGCGCCGTCGAGCACGCGCATCGAACGCTCGACCTCGATCGTGAAGTCGACGTGCCCGGGGGTGTCGATGATGTTGATGCGGTGCTCGGGCATGGAGAGGTCCATGCCCTTCCAGAAACAGGTGACGGCCGACGACGTGATCGTGATGCCGCGCTCCTGCTCCTGCTCCATCCAGTCGGTGGTCGCGGCGCCGTCGTGCACCTCGCCCATCTTGTGGTTGACGCCGGTGTAGAACAGGATGCGCTCGGTGGTCGTCGTCTTGCCGGCGTCGATGTGCGCCGAGATGCCGATGTTCCGATAGCGCTCGATGGGAGTCTTGCGAGCCATGATTCGAACTCTCTACGGGTTGCGCAACGTCTCGTGAACGCCGCGCGGGACCGGCAGGGTGGCGCCGGACCTCGAGGAAGCGCCGCCGCAGCGTCGGACCCGGTGGGAACCGACGCCAGGGCGCCGCGCCTCAGAAACGGAAATGCGCGAAGGCCTTGTTCGCCTCCGCCATGCGGTGCACCTCGTCGCGTTTGCGAACTGCGCCGCCGCGGTTCTCGGCGGCCTCCATCAACTCGTTGGCCAGGCGCTGGCCCATGGATTTCTCGCCGCGCTTCTTCGCGGCCTCGCGCAGCCAGCGCATCGCCAGCGCCAGCCGGCGCACCGGGCGCACCTCGACCGGCACCTGGTAGTTCGCGCCGCCGACGCGACGGCTCTTGACCTCGACCATCGGCCGGGCGTTCTGCAACGCGGTCATGAAGACCTCGAGCGGATCCTTGCCCGAGCGCGTGCGGATCTGGTCGAACGCGCCGTACAGCATGCGCTCGGCGACGGCCTTCTTGCCGTCGAGCATCATGACGTTGACGAACTTCGAAACCTCCACGCTGCCGTACAGCGGATCGGGGAGGATTTCGCGCTTGGGAACTTCGCGACGACGGGGCATCTTCTCACCTCTCTTCGTTCAGCTCGCGCCCGCCACCATGGCGATGCGCGTGGCGATCCGACTCGCGGCCCGGTCGGCGCGGCCGCGGGGATCGCCGCTTACTCGGCGCGGCATTCATCACGACATGCCGCACCGCGGGACCCGGAAAACGAAAAACGCGAGCCTTCGCCACCGACTCGCGCCACCTGACCAGCTTTTGGCCGCGTCCCGGACCCGGGCGCGGCCGATGAGGCGATCAGGCTTTCTTCGGGCGCTTGGCGCCGTACTTCGAACGGGACTGCCTGCGATCCTTCACGCCCTGCAGGTCGAGCGAGCCGCGGACGATGTGGTAGCGCACACCCGGGAGATCCTTCACGCGGCCGCCGCGAATCAGGACGACCGAGTGCTCCTGCAGGTTGTGGCCCTCGCCCCCGATGTACGAGATGACCTCGAAGCCGTTGGTCAGGCGCACCTTCGCAACCTTGCGCAGCGCCGAGTTCGGCTTCTTCGGGGTGGTGGTGTAGACGCGCGTGCAGACGCCGCGCCGCTGCGGGCAGTCTTCGAGCGCCGGGCTCTTGCTCTTCGTGGCGGCCGTTTCGCGACCGTTGCGAACGAGCTGGCTGATGGTGGGCATCTGGAGTCCTTTGGTTTCCGGCCGGGCCTGCCTGCGCCCGCGGCGCTCACGGCCCCCGGCTGCGGCGACCATCGCCGCAGGCAGCGAACACACGTCCGCCACCGAATTCCGGAAAGCCCACCAGTATAGAGGCTTCGCGCTTGCCGAGCAAGCCGACGAGCGCAACTCGGCCTGCGCTCGGCGTGCACTACCCGAACGGGGTATGGCCAACCACGCGCCGCGGGGAGAAGGATGGCCGGTCGAACGGAGGACGCGCCATGACCACCCGGATGAAGATCGCGGTCGCCTGTTACCTGGCCGGCGGAGCGGTCGGCCTGTTCATGTTCGGCCGATACTGGAGCGCCGAGCGGTTCATGCCGTATCACGAGATCGCTTCGGGAACCACCTGGGAGGCGCTGGCGCCCGGGGTGCAGCTCGTCATCCTGGCCGTGCTCAAGGCCGCCGCCGCCGGCTTCCTCGTCGGCGGCGTGGTGGCGCTGATGGTGATCGCGCCGGTGGTCCGCGGTGAGAACTGGGCGCGCTGGACGGCGCTGGTCGCCAGCATGGCGCTGCTGTTGCCGCTGCTCTACCTGACGCTGTCCATGCGCCTGGCCACCGGCGCGCCCTTCCCGGTCGGCGCAGCGAGCGTACCGCTCGTGCTGGCGATCGCCGCCTTCGTCGCCGCTCGCGCGCCGGCGCGCACCGCTACCGGGAAGGCCTCGTACGACGCGAGCGCGCAGCTTCGTCGCGGGTGAGGCGCGCTCGCGGTTGAGGCGCGCGCGGGCGCGC
>JAEWFA010000042.1 GCA_023389055.1 Pseudomonadota bacterium
CTCCCGAGCCGCCCCCGCGCAAACGCGCACCGCCGCCTGCGCGCGGGGAGCCGCGCTCAGCGCGCGCGCCGTCGCGCGCTGCGCCGCCGAAGGTGCAGGCACCGGTCGGCATCCCGGAACCGACGACGACGACGCAGGAACCACCCGCGGCAACAACCACTGTCCCATCCACCGAGCCGGCAGTGGCGGTTGCGGCAGCGTCGGCCCCTGCCGCGGCAGCCGCTGCAGCGATGTCGACGCCCGCACCCGAAGGCACGCCGGATACACGAGGCGTTTCCGGCGCGCCGACGCCCGGAACGGTCGCCGGCGCGGCGCCCGGCTCCGCGCCGCGGCGCACGGCTCCCCGGGTCGACGCGAGCTGGCGCGGCAACACGCCGCCGCCGTATCCGGGCGCTGCGCGCCGCATGGGCGACGAGGGCGAAGTGCGACTGGACGTGCACGTCGGCGCCGACGGCCGCGTCATCGACGTGCGCCTGCGACAATCGAGCGGCTCGCCGCTGCTCGATCGGACGGCGATCGATACCGTGAAGCGCTGGCGCTTCGACCCGGCGACCGTCGACGGCCAACCGGTCGCCGCGTGGTATCACGACTGGCGCTGGGTATTCCGGCTCGAAGGTTAGTCAGAGGAAACGCGAATGCAGGCACAGGAACTGGGGCTGATGCACTTCTGGCAGGCAGGCGATGCGATCACGCATTCGGTCGCCTGGCTGCTGCTGGCGATGTCGATCGTCAGCTGGTACTTCATCCTGTCGAAGGCGTGGAGCACCTGGCGGATGCGGCGCGGTGCGCACGCCGCGCTCGAGCAGTTCTGGAACGCGCGCACGATGGACGAGGCGCTGGCAACGCTCGAGAACGCCGACCGCGAGCGCGTGTTCGCGCCGCTGGCGCACAAGGCGCGCGCGGCCGCGGCGATGCAACCGGACAACTCGCTCGCCGCGTCGATCGATCGCGACGAGCTCGTCACGCGCGCGCTGCGCGGCGAGATCACGCAGGTCTCCGCGCGCCTGGAGAGCGGCCTGGCGCTGCTCGCGTCGGTGGGAAGCACGGCGCCCTTCGTCGGGTTGTTCGGCACCGTCTGGGGCATCTACCACGCACTGCTGAGCATCGCGTCGAGCGGACAGGTGATGATCGATCGCGTGGCGGGCCCCGTGGGCGAGGCGTTGGTGATGACGGCGGCAGGGCTCGCGGTGGCGATTCCCGCCGTGCTCGCCTACAACGCCTTCGTGCGCGCCAATCGCGTGGTGCTCGCCGAGCTCGACGGCTTCGCGCACGACCTGCTCGCGCTCGTCACCACCGGCCACAGGCTGCGCGAGCAGGACGATGCGCTGCGCAGCGGCCCCGCGCCGCTCACCGTCGGCCCGGTCGTGCGCTGAGCCGTCGAGACCCAACGAGGAGACGCGGCGATGTCGTTCGGCGGATTCGACCCCGGCAGCCAGCCTCAGCCGATGGCGGAGATCAACACGACGCCGCTCGTCGACGTGATGCTCGTACTGCTCGTCGTGTTCATCATCACCGCGCCGCTGCTCACGCACGCGCTGCGCGTCGACCTGCCGGACGCCCAGGCGCCGGTGACGGCCGAGAAGCCCGAGACGATCCGCCTGGCGATCGATGCGGCGGGCGTGGTCCACTGGAACGACGAAGCGCTCGACGGCGTTGCCGCGCTCGATGCGCGGCTCGCGCAGGCCGCGGCGTCGAAGCCGCAGCCGGAGCTGCACCTGCGCGCCGAGCGATCGACGCGTTACGAGCGCATCGCGACGGTGATCTCCAGCGCGCAACGCGCCGGCATCGAGCGGATCGGTTTCGTCACCGATCCGCGCCCGTCGACGGCCGATGACGAGGGCCGGCGACGCTGAGCGGTTCCTAGAGCGTGAAGCGCAGCGCGTCGACGAGCGCGGCCGGAGTCCGACTCCCCCCGGGCTCTCTCCCGTCCCAGGTCTCGACGGGAGGAATCGTTGCGACGCCCGAACCCAGTCCGAGCAGTCCCGCACCGAACAGCCGATAGAGGCTGTCGTCGAAGCGCATCGGCTCGACCGGCGCTACGGCAACGCCGTTCTCCACCCACAGTGTCGCGAAACGGGTCATGCCGGTAACGCGGCACGCCTGTCGATCGGAGTAGTTCAGGTACCACAGGTTCGAAATCGCGATGCCGGTGCCCAGCGCATCGAGCAGCCCGACATCGTCGAGGCGCCCCGGGGCGACGCACGGCGCGTGCGGGCGCTCGTCGTCGTCGGCGCCGTTGCCGCGGACGCCGAACTCGACGGCGCTGCGCGGCGACACCAGGCGCTGCGCCGGTCGTCCCCGCTCGACGAGCACGCTGCGAGCAGGCCGAACGAAGCCTTCGGACTGGAAGCGCGGTACGTCGAGCGCATCGAGGTCGTCGACGATTTCGAAAGCCGGATCGAAGCGCGCGTCGCCGCGTTGCGCGCGGGCGAGCGGCGACTGCCCGCTGCGAAAAGCCCGCTCGGAGAAACCGCCCCAGCCGAGCAGCGCGACGAGATCGGCGAGCGCTGCCGGAGCGAGCAGTGCGCGATAGGCTCCCGGCTCGATGCGCCGGGCCGGGCGCTGCAGGATGCGCGCCTGCTCCTTGGTCGCATCGATCGCCGCGCGCAGCGCCTGGGCGTCCCATCGCGGCGCGCTCCACGTGCGCTTCGCGGCCGTTGCCTCGGGACAGTGGATCGAGAAGTCGAAGCTCGCCGAGGTCGTTTCGTGGAAGTGTCGATGGCCGAGATTGCTCGCCAGCGCGCGCATGACGATGCCACCCGCGAAAAGACCCACCAGGTCGGCGCCTGCGCCGGCCTGGACGATGGCATCGACGACCTCTGCGGGCGCAGGCGCAGGCTCGCTCGCGATGCGCTCGCTGCGTCCCGGTTCCGGTTGGAAGTACGCGAACGGATCGACGGGCAGTGCTTCGACGGCTTCGCGCAACGCGGTGAGCGCCTCGTGCACGCGCTTCGCCGCGCCGCGCGGCGAAGCGAGCGTGCAACGCATCCGCGCCTGGCGCCCGGCGCGGAACAACTTCAGCGAAAGCTCCACGCGCTGCACGGTTCCCGCCTGGCGCACGCGTGCGCGGTTCACGCGCAGGTAGTCGCTGCGCTCGCCGCGCAGGTACGCGAATGCCGCCTCGCCGGAACGCGCGTGCCGTCCGACGGCGGCGGCCACCGCATCGAACAGCTCCGCGAAGTCCGCGTGGATCATGGCTCGCCCATCGCTCGCTTCTCGCGGTTCAATCCTCGCCGCCGAACACGTCGACGTCGCGGAACAGGCACGCGGGCGATGCATGGCCGACGCCGATGATCTGGCCGGGCTCGCCCTTGCCGCAGAACGGCGTGCCGAGAACCTGCACCGTCTCGCGACCGCCGACGGCCGCCAGACTGCGCCAGAACGTCGCCGAGACCCCGCGATAATTCGGATTTCGCACGACTCGCGTCAGGCGCCCGTTCTCGATCAGCCTTCCCCACTCGCAGCCGAACTGGAACTTGTTGCGCGCGTCGTCGATCGACCACGACGCGTTGGTGCGCATCCAGATCCCGCGCTCGGTGGAGGCGATCATCGCCGCGACGCTCGCATCGCCCGGCTCGACGTTCAGGTTCGACATCCGGTCGATCGGCGCGCGATGCCAGCCGCTGGCGCGCGCGCTCGCCGCACCTTGCACGGCGAAACCGAGCGCGCGGGCACGCGCGCGCGACAACGACCCGCCCAGCGCGCGTCGCAGGATCCCGTTCTCGATCAGCAGCACGCGACGTGCAGCCTCGCCGTCGTCGTCGGCGGCGTAGCTCGCGAACTGCCCGACGACGTGCGGATCGAAGCTCACGTTCAGCAGCGGCGAGCCGTACCGGTAGCTGCCGAACATTTCGGGGGTGACGAAGCTCGTTCCCGCGAAGTTGCGCTCGTCGCCCAGGATGCGGTCGAGTTCGAGCGGATGGCCGATCGACTCGTGGATCTGCAGCATCATCTGGTCGGGCGACAGCAGCAGGTCGCGCACGCCGCCCGGGCAATTGGGGGCATGCAGCAGTTCGAGTGCTTCGTCGGCGACCTGCGCGCCGCCGCCGATCAACCCCGAGGCGCGCAGCGCCTCGAGGCCACCCTGGCGGCAGAAGCCGTTGTACTGGCCGGCGAGCGTTCGCGTCTGTGCGCGTCCTTCGTGCAGCGCGGTCGCCTCGAGGTTGGGAACGACACGGCGCATCGTCTGCTCCGACACCGGCTGGCCGTCGATCCACAGGCGCTGCGAAACCACGCTGGCGTCGAGCGTGGCCGCCCAATGCACGATCCGCGCGTCGCGCCGCATCGCTGCGGCTTCGTCGTGCAGCAGTGCGACCAGAACGTCGCGCGGCGCGAGCGGCTCCTCGTCGGGACTCTCGTAGCGCAGCGGGCGTGCGCCCGCGTCGGCGTCGCAGAGCTGCGCGCCGTCGGCGAGGGACAGGCCCCTGGCCTTCGCCGCACGCGCCCATTGCGCGGCGCGCGCTGCCGCTTCGCGCAGCCCCCGCGCCGACAGATCGGCGGTGGCGCAGTAACCCGACTCGCCGTCGACGTGAACGGTGACCATCGCCCCCCGATCGACGGCGAGCGTCGGCGGTTGCAGCACGCCGCGCACGACGGCGAGCGACTCGCTGCTCGCATCGACGATGCGCAACGAGATGCGTGCGCCGGCCTGCGGCGCACGCGGAAACGCGATCCGGTCGGTCGTGGAAGAAACGCTCAGCTTTCGAGCCAATGCAGCAACGGCTCCCAGGTGGCGCGATCGCGCTCGACGCGCTGCGGCGGGACGTCGAACAGCGTCAACCCGTGCGCGGCCAGATGCACGTAGTTCTGCGTGTCGCGAAGATACCCCGAGACCGGCAGGCCGAGCCCGGCGACGAAACGCGCGAGCTGGTCGGCCGCGCGCGTGCGCGGATCGACGCGCATCCCGACCAGGCTCACCGTCTGCTCGAAGCGACGCGTCTTCGGGAAGCCCGCGCGAAGGTCGGCGAGAAAGCGGCTGGTCGCCAGTGCGTCGAACATCGAAGGCTGCAGCGGAACGACGATCCGATCGGCGACACGAACGACTTCGGCAAGCCGTCGACCGTCGAGCTGCGCCGGCGTGTCGAGCACGACGTGCGTGATCCCGCGCGGAGGACGCGCAATTCCGCCGTCGATCTCCCAGGTGCCTATCGATGCCGCCTGCGCGGGGCGCAGCCCCAGCCAATGACGCGCGGACTGCTGGGCATCGAAGTCGCCGAGCATCGTCGGGCGCGCGTTCGACGCGAAATAGCCGGCGAGGTTCGTGGCGAGCGTCGTCTTTCCGACGCCTCCCTTCGGGTTGACGACGGCAACGACGGGCATGCGTGAAGCCTCCTGGGCGTGTTTTTCGTACGGCGCTTCGAGCGCCCGGGCGATGGTAGCAAACGCTATCGGGGCAACGACCGGCGCACGGAATCGATCTTGACGCACAGGCGCTCGAGCGCGCCGAGCGAACGCGGGCCCGGCCGCTCGAAGGTCGACGCATCGAAGGCGGCGAAATGCGCCGGTCCCTGCGGAGCAAGCAGGCCGTACCCGATCCAGCGCTGCGCCGACGGTGAAGGGTCGGTCGCGACGATGAGGTCGGGGCGTCGCGCAAGCACCGCTTCGGCATCCGGTTGCGGTGCCGCGACGCCGACGTCGCCGAACACGTTGACGCCGCCGCAACTGCGAACCGCATCGCCGATCGGACCAACGTCGGAGACGGTGATCAGCGGCGACGACCAGACCTGCACGAACACGCGCACCGGGCGAAGCTGCGCATAGCGCGCGCGAATCGACGCGAGCCGCGCGGCGAATGCGTCGGCCGCGGCGACGCCCACCGAAGGACCGGGCGCGACGAGCGCGAAGCGTCGCAGCGTCGAGGCAACGTCGTCGAGCGTGCGCGGCTCCGAAACGAAAACCGCGATGCCGAGCGATGCGAGTCGCTCGAGTTGCGCGGGCGACACGCCCGGGCCCCATGCGACGACGAGGTCGGGCCGGAGTGCGAGCAGCGCCTCGACGTCGGGCTGCGGAAACGACGACAGCTTCGGCAACGCTCGGGCCGCAGCGGGCTCGTCGCTGTTGCGGTCGACCGCGACGACGCGCGCGCCGGCGCCCACCGCGAACAGCAGTTCGGTAGCGTGCGGCGCGAGCGAGACGATCCGCTTCGGCGAATGCGCGAGGACGACCGTGCGCCCGAGATCGTCGACGAGGTTGACGGAAGGGGAAGGGGGCGCGCTCCCGTGGCCCTGTCCTTGGGCAGACAGGGGCAGCGCTGCGGCGAACGCAACGAACGCCGCGGCGAGCGCGGCGACGAGCGACGCGGCGGATACGCGCATCACCGCATCGCGTAGCGCAATTCGACGAACAACGAGCGCGGCGGCGAGCGATAGCCGGCAATCGTCTCGAAGTCGCGATCGAAGGCGTTCGACAGCCGGCCGAACACCTCCCAGTCACGGGCGATCGCGTATCCGGCCCACAGGTCGACGAACGCGTAGCCGCCCATGCGCGCGCCCTGCGTGTCGAGGCGCCGGGATTGCGCGATCGCCTGGACGCCGACGCGCCAGCCGGTCTCGTGACGCTCGATGCCGATCGACCCGTAGCGCGGCGCGCGGCGCGACAGCGGCGAGACCTCGACGAGGCCGGCGACGGGGTCCACGCGCTCGCCTTCGGTGTGCTGCACAGTTGCGCTCGCGCGCAATGCCCAGCGTCCGATCGGATGCCGGGCGTCGAGCGTGAGCCCGCGCACGCGCGCGGTCGCGAGGTTGCGCGGCGTGAACGCGGAATCGAGCTCGATCGCGTCCTCGATGCGACTGGCGAAGGCGGTCGCGCGCAGCAGCGTCGAACCTGCGTGGTATTCGAGCGCCGCGTCGAATCCGCGCGACTTCTCCGGGCGCAGCATCGAATTGCCGAAAGGCGGCAGGTAGTACAGGTCGTCGAAGGTGGGCGCGCGAAAGGCCGTCCCGTAGCTCGCGCGAACGAGCCAGCGCGGGTCGAAGCGCCACCCCCAGGCGAGCGCGCCGGTGGTGTCCGAGCCGACCGTTCCGATCCGGTCGCGTCGCACGCTCGCGCGCACCGTATGCTCGCCCCATTGACGCTCGTAGCCGCCGAATGCCGAGTTCGTCGTCCGGCTCTCGTGCGCGTAGATCGGAAAACCGCCGCCGGTGACACCCTCCCCGTCGATGCGCTCCTCGAGTCGCTCGACGCCGAATCGCAGCTGCCCCGCCCAGGCATCGACCTGGTTGTCCCAAGCGATCGTGCGCGAGTCGGTGCGCGGCGCGAAGCGGAACGCCGGCAGCTCGTAATCGATCGACGTGTTGCCCACGCGCAGTTCGCTGCGCCAAGCCTGTGTCAGCCGCGCGCGCGCGAACGCGGTGATCGCGCTCGTGCGGAAGTCCTGAACCGACTGCGCATCGCTCGGACAGGACCAGTCCGCGCAGGCGAAGTCGATCTCGGCGCGCCCCCGATTGAACATCAGGTTCGCGCCGAGCTCCCAGCCTTCGGAGACCCGGTGCGACAGCGATGCGGACAGCGAACGCTGCCGGTGGCCGTCGCGGTCGGGCCGGAAGTCGGGATTCGACGGGCGCGTCGCGCTGAATCCCGAACTGCGTTCGGCGCTCGTCGCCAGCGAGAAGCGCGTTCCCGACTGCGCCGCGCTGAAGCCGGCCTGCGCGCGCGCCGTGCCCAGCGAGCCCGCGCCCACCGAAGCGTAGGGCCGGAATCCGTCCGCCTGCCCCCGGCGCGTGAATACCTGGATGACACCCCCGATCGCACCCGAACCGTACAGCGACGACATCGGACCGCGCACGATTTCGATGCGCTCGATCGCTTCGAGCGGCAGGTATTCGGGCATGCCGCTGCCGCTCAACGGGTTCTCGATGCGAACGCCGTCGACGAGGATCAATGTCTGCGAGGTCTTCGTTCCGCGCAGGAACAGGCCCGAGTTGGTGCCGGTACCCCCGCTCTGCGAGACCTCCACACCGCCGGCGCTGCGCAACAGATCGGGCAACGAAGCAGCGCCAGCGTCGCGGATCGCCTGCGAGTCGATGACGACGACGTCGGCGAGCGCCCGGTCGATCGTCGTCTCGCTGCGCGTGGCGGTGACGACGACCGACTCGAGCGCGGCGTCCGACTGCGCGCGCGTGGCGTGTGGAAGGAAGGCGAAGGACGAAAGGAAGGCGAACGAAACGACGGCGAGCGCTCGCGATGGCGCCGCAGGACGAGAAAGGAACGACATGGAAGGAGAGCTCCGGATGCGCCTCGCCCACCGCGAGAAACGCGTTCGTCAGCGACCGGATCTCGACGGACCGGCCGGCCCTTTCGGCCGGTATCCGGGCTTGCAGCGACGAGGCGGCGAGACGGCGACGTCCCGGCCTGCACATGCGTCCCGCCTTCCCGGCATCGCGCCGAAGAGACTGCGAATCGGCGAGAGCCAGTGGCGATTGGGGGCGCGCATGGATCCGCGCGAGCAGATCCCGCTGCTTACCGTTGCGGGGGCAGCACAGGTTGGCCGAGATCCGGAGGATCCCCGCTCCCTGTTTCCCGTTTAACCGCGCATGAGGAAATTCGCGCGGGCACCGAAAGCGACGCGAATTATAGACCGCCGGCGGCAGTCGTCGTTCCTGCGAGCGGCAGCCCGGCAAGCGCATCGCGAACGATGCCCATCGTGAGCAACTCGGGCAGCACGCGCGGCGCGGGCTCGTCGGGCCGATAGACGAGATACAACGGCACGCCGTTGCGCCCGAAACGCGCCAGCGCCTCGGTGATGCGCGGATCACGGTTCGTCCAGTCGGCCTTCAGTCGAACGACGCCGCGCTCGGCCATCTCGGCGACGATCGCGTCGCGCTCGAGAACGAGTCGCTTGTTGGCCTGGCAGCTTACGCACCAGGCCGCGGTGAAATCGACGAAGACCGGCCGCTTCGCGTCGCGCGCCTCGCGCACGCGCTCGTCGGACCACGGCTGCCACACTGCCGCCGCCGACTGCGCCCGCTCACCGGACGGGCGCTGCCCGGCCGAAGCAGCGGACGGCGCGGCGGCTTCGCCCGGCCACGCCGTGTACAAGCCGAGCGCGAAGGCGCCGGCAGCGAACGCGCCGGCGAGCGGACGCGCGACGCCCGATGCGGGACGTGCGACGCCCTGCTGCACGAACCGTCCGTACAGCCATGCAGCGAGCGCGACGAGCACCGCGCCGATCGCCAACGCGAAGACCGCGTCGATGCCCCTCTGCTGCCCGAGCACCCAGGCGAGCCATGCAGCGGTGGCGTACATCGGGAATGCGAGCGCCTGGCGGAAGGTCTCCATCCAGCGACCCGGCTTCGGCAGCACCCGCAGCATCTGCGGGAAGAAGCCGAGCAGCACGTAGGGCGCGGCCATTCCGAGCGCGATCGCGGTGAAGACGATCATCGCCTCGCCGGCGGAGCTAGCGAGCGTGAAGCCCATCGCCGAGCCCATGAACGGCGCCGTGCACGGCGTGGCCACCAGCACGGCGAGCACGCCCGAACCGAAGGAGCCGAGCAGCGGATGCGGGCGCGGCCCGGTCTCGAGCGCGCCGAGCCGCGTCATCGCCACGCCGATCTCGTAGACGCCCGAGAAATTCAGTCCGATCGCAACGAACAGCATCGCCATCGCCGCGACGAAAGCGGGCGACTGCAGCTGGAAACCCCAGCCGGCTGCCTCGCCGCCGGCACGCAGCGCGAGCAGCGCCACGGCGAGCACCCAGAACGAAACGACGACGCCGGCTGCGAAGGCAAGCGCCCCGAGCCGCGACGACGAATCGGCCTCGCCGCCGGTGCGCGCGAAACCGAGCACCTTCAGCCCGATCACCGGGAACACGCAAGGCATCAGGTTCAGGATCAGGCCGCCGATGGCGCCGAACAACGCGGCGATCCACAGCGTTCTTGCGGTCGGGGCGGACGCGGCGCCGGTTGCGCCGCCCACGGCGCCCGCGCTCGGGTTCTCTCCCGCGCGCGGAACGACGATCGACGAAAGGCCGGTGCCGCGATCGCCCGACGAGGCGCCGAAACCGGGAAGCCACGAGCCGCGCGACGGCGTGCCGGCAGGTGGCTGCGAGGCGGCGCCCGCGACGCGCGCGATCTCCGTGCCCACCGGCAGCGCCGCCGCGCTCGCCTTCGCGTCGACCTCGTAGGCCGTGCCGTCGACGATGACGATGCCGCTCGCGGCGGCCAGCAGCGACTCCGACTCGCGCAGCTGGCGCATGCCGTCGCCGCTCAGCCGCACCGACAGCCGCGCGCCTTCCGCGGGCTGCGTCACCGCGTAGAGCACCTGCTCGGCCGCGTTCTCGACGAAGCCCTCGCGGTACGGAAAGAACTCCACGTTCGAGGCGCGACGCGCCAGCGCGATCGAGATCGCCTCGCCGTCGTCGTGCACCTGCGCGGCGAGCGAGCCTTGCGGCATGCGTCGCTCGGCGTCGTCGAACAACGCAGCAGACTTCGACGGGGGCGCCACGCCCTCGCGCTGCACGGGCAGCGCGAGCGAGACGTCGGCATCGCCCGGGATGCAGACGTCGCGGCACATCAGCCACGACGCGCGTGCGGCGATCGTCACCCGCTCGGCGTCGATCGACGCGGGCACCTGCAGCGCCATCGGCAGGACGATCTCGCCTTCGTAGCCGTAGTTCGCCAAAGGCGGGATGAACAACCGTTGCGGCGCGGGCCAGCGAATGGGGCCCGCCTCGAAGCCGGCCGGCAGGCGCAAGTCGACCTGGGTAGGCAGCCCCGAGTCGCCGGGATTGCGCCAGTAGGTGTGCCACTGCGGGTCGTGGCGGATGCGCAGGCCGATGCGCATCGCCTGCCCCGGCACGACAGCCGCGTGATCGGCGACGAGTTCGACCTCGACGCTGTCGACTCGCACCGGGCCGGCGGCGGGCGACGACTGCGCGTGCGCGCGCGGAAAGGCCGCGAACATCGCGCAGGCGAATGCGGCGAGCACGACCAGCAAGGCGGCGTGCCGCAACCGGTGCGAATACACTTTCATCTCAGGACGAATGCTACCGGAGCCGCCGGCCGAGTGCCGGCGCTTCCCCGCAATCGCGCCCGCTGCGCCGGGCCGCTCGTATACCATCGCGCCATGGATCAGGCATCGCAGGAAATCGAAGAGCTGGGCGAACGCGTCGAGCGGATTCTGGACACCGTCCGCCGTCTGGCCGACGAGAACGCGTCGCTGCGCGATCAGCTGGCCGCCAGCCGCGACGCCATCGGGGATCTGCAGCAGCGCGTAGACGAGGCGCGCGAACGCGTGCAGGCGGCGCTCGCGCGGCTGCCTGCACCGATGCGCGACGCCGTCGAAGCCGAAACGCAGGGCGCGCACGCGACCGAAGCCGCCGACGACGCGGCCGAGGACAACGGATAGCACTGCACCGCACGGAAGCCGAGCATGGAACAGATCGACGTGAAGATCCTCGACCGCGATTACCGGCTCGCAGTCACCGGCGAGACGAAGCCGCGCCTGCTCGAGGCGGTGCAGATCGTCGACGAGAAAATGCGGTCGATCCGCGACGCCGGCCGCGTCTCGGGGGTCGACCGGATCGCCGTGATGGCGGCGCTGCAGCTCGCGCATGAACTGCTCGGCGCGCAGCAGCCCGCGGCAGGAACGCCGTCGGCGGAGCTGCTCGGGCGCATCCGCAAGATGCGCGAAGACCTCGACGCCGAGATCGCACGCCAGCAGCCGCTGTTCTGATCGCAAGGTCGCATCATCCGAACGACGCGACGCAAGGCGCTCCGCGAATCGCGGTAGAATGCGATCGACCCTGCAGTGTTCGATCAGGTCATACATTCCTTGAACCAATGCTCTGCATCAGGTCGCGGCGTTTCTGGTTATTGCTGTTGTGATCGTCCCTCGTCGGACGAACCTGATGTGATACCTGCTGCGGCCGAACTGAACTGAACGGTTCAGGATGCCGGCCTGGCCGGCACAGGCGGGGTCCTTTCCTTTCCCTCACGTGACCCTCTCGCTCATCGCGGCGTTCCTCGTACTCGGTGCCTTCACCGGATTCGCGGCGGGACTGCTCGGCATCGGCGGCGGGATGCTCCTCGTCCCCTTCCTCACGATGCTGCTGACGAGCCAGGGCTTTCCGCTGGGGCAGATCGTCAAGATCGCGATCGCGACGTCGCTGACGACGATCCTGTTCACGTCGCTGTCGAGCGTGCGTGCGCACGCACGGCGCGGCGCGGTGCGCTGGGACATCGCAAGAACGCTCGCACCCGGCATCGTCGTCGGCTCGATGCTCGGCGCGCAGGTCGCTTCGTGGCTGCCCGGCCCCGTGCTCGCGATCGCCTTCGGCTTGTTCGTCGGCACCATGGCCACGCAGATGCTCCGGCGCAGGAAGATCTCCGCCGATCGCACGCTGCCCGGAACCGCAGGAATGTTCGGCATGGGCGGAACGATCGGCGCGCTGTCGGCGCTGGCCGGTGCGGGCGGCGGCTTCATCACCGTGCCCTTCCTCACGCGCTCGAACGTTCGCATCCACGAAGCGGTTGCGACGAGCGCCGCCTGCGGCTTTCCGATCGCGCTCGCCGGAACGCTCGGCTACGTGATCGCCGGCTGGAACCTCTCGCTGCCGTCGGGCACCGTCGGCTACATCTACGTGCCGGCGCTCGCTGCGATCGTCGCCACCAGCGTGCTCACCGCGCCGTTGGGCGCGAAGGTCGCGCACGCGATGTCGGTCGAACGGCTGCGCAGGCTTTTCGCGGTGCTGCTGTACGTGCTGGCGGCGTACATGATGTGGAAAGGCATCGTCGCCGCGCGAGCATGATGCGCGGTCAGGCGTCCCCGGCGAACCGCTCGCGCAGCACGTTCTTCTGCACCTTGCCCATCGTGTTGCGCGGCAGCTCGTCGACGACGTGCACGCGCTTGGGCACCTTGAACGACGCGATTCGTCCTTTCAGCGCGGCGACGAGATCGTCCTCGCAGAGCGCCGCTCCGGGCGCGCGAACGACGACGGCCACCACCGCCTCGCCGAAATCGCGATGCGGCACGCCGATCACCGCCGACTCGACGACGCCTTCGATCTCGTCCAGATACGACTCGATCTCCTTCGGGTAGACGTTGTAGCCGCCGGTGATGATCAGGTCCTTGCTGCGCCCGACGATCGACAGGTAGCCGTTCGCGTCCCAGCTGCCCATGTCGCCGGTGCGGAAGAATCCGTCGTCGGTGAACTCCTCGCGCGTCTTTTCGGGCATGCGCCAATAGCCGGAGAACACGTTCGGCCCGCGCACCTGGATTGCGCCGATGGCACCGACTGCGCAGGCGCCGCCCTGCTCGTCGACCACGCGCACCTCCACCCCCGGCAGCGGCAACCCCACGGTGCCCGCCACGCGCTCTCCGTCGTACGGATTGGACGTGAGCATCGCGGTCTCGCTCATGCCGTAGCGCTCCAGGATGCGCCGGCCGGTGCGCTCCTCGAAGCGGCGGAAGGTCTCGGCCAGCAGCGGCGCCGATCCCGAGACGAACAGGCGCATGTTGCGCGTCGCGCGTGCATCGAAGCGCTCGTCGTCGAGCAGACGGACGTACATCGTCGGAACGCCCATGAAGACGGTAGCTCGCGGCAGGCGCTCGATGACCGCCGCAGGGTCGAACTTCGCCAGCCACAGCATCGGGCTTCCGGAGAGCAGTGCGCCGTGGCACGCGACGAACAGTCCGTGCACATGGAAGATCGGCAGCGCGTGCACGAGCACGTCGCCGTGCCTCCAGCGCCAGTAGCGATGCAGCACGAGCGCGTTGCTGCCGATGTTGGCGTGCGAGAGCATCGCGCCCTTGCTGCGTCCGGTGGTACCCGAGGTGTAGACGATGCAGGCGAGGTCGGCGCCACGTACCGCGCGTGTCTCGAACTCGTGCGACTCGGCCGCGGCCGCCTCCAGCAGCGTTCCGCCGCGATCGGCGCCGAGCGTGAACACGTGCCGCACGCCGTGCCGGTGCGCGATGGGCCCGACCCATCCGAGGTTCGACGGCGAGCAAACGACCACCGCGGGCTCGGCATCGCCGACGAAGTAGTCGATCTCGGTGGCCCGGTATCCGGTGTTCAACGGCAGGAAGACGAAACCCGCGCGCAGCGTGGCCAGGTACAGCAGCAGCGCCTCCGGCGACTTCTCCACCTGCACGGCCACGCGATCGCCGGCCGAAAGGCCCAGCCGCACCAGCAGGTTCGCGAGCATTGCGCTGGCGCGCTCGACGTCGTTCCAGCTGTAACGCGAACCGTCCTCCGTCTCGATGCAGCAACCGAAGAGGTCGTCGGGGAATCCGCTGCTCAGCAGCGTGTACAGGTTGAAGTCGCCGGCGCCGTTCATCTTCTCAGAGCAACGAGAGCACCGCGCGCGACGCGTTGACGCGATCGGCGACGAACTTCTCGTGGTTGGCTTCGATCTGCTCGAGATCGTACAGGTAGTTCACCATCAGGCCGAGAGACTGGCGCAGCCCCTTGCGCGACAGATCGGCGCCGACGTTGATGCGCTCGAGTCGCGCACCGTTGTTCAGGTGGAAGCGCGCCACCGGGTCGGAGGGGCGCCGGTCGGTGGGCGAAGTCTGCAGCAGGTACAGCGCGCAAAGTCGCTGCAGCGTTCGCAGGTCGGCGGCACGCGCGTCGCTCGCACCGTCGTCGGATGCCGCGTCGGCCGCCGCGTCGCTCTTTCGCCGGGCCACCGCGGTCTTCAGCGCGATGACTGCGCTCTCCACGCGCGGCAACGCGAGCGGAGCGCCCGCGGCGGGAGCCGCCGCGCCGCCGTCTGCGGAATCGATCGTCTCGACCGGCTTGCGGGCAGCGGGCTGCCTTTGCACGAGCGCGAGAAGGTCGCGTCCGTGGCGTTCGCGCAGCTTCCGCAATGCCTGATCGAGTTCGCGCAACACCGACGGCTTGACACGCGACGCTTCGATGGCCTGCACCGACTCGAGCTTCGCCAACCAGCCGGCAAAGCCGGGGATCGGCGACAACGTGCAGAAGGCCTTCAGCCGCGGCTGCTCGGCCTGCAGCCGCTCGGCCACGCGCTTGATGAGGAAGTCGCCCATGCTCACGCCGCGCAGCCCCGGCTGGCAGTTCGAGATCGAATAGAAGGCCGCCACCTTGAAGCGTTCGTCGCGACCGTCCGGCGGCACGCGCCGATCGAGCAGCGGCGCGATCGCATCGGGCATCGCCTCGAGCAGCGCAACCTCGACGAAGATCAGCGGTTCGTCGGGCAGCGCGGGGTGGAAGAACGCGAAGCAGCGCCGGTCGGGTTCCAGGCGTCGACGCAAGTCGTTCCAGCCGTCGATCTGGTGCACCGCCTCGTGCTGGATCAGCTTCTCGAGCAACCGCGCCGGCGAGTTCCAGTCGACCTGCACGAGGTTCAGGAACCCCGGGTTGAACCACGAAGACAACAGATGGTGGAAGTCGGCTTCGACGGCCTTCAGCTCGGGATGCGTCGGCAGGCGCGTAAGGATCTTCGCGCGCATCGCGACGATCTGCGCCGTGGCGTCGGGCGCACGATTGAGCCGGCGCAGCAACTCCTGGCGCGGCGATTCCGCGGCGCGCCACAACTCGATCAGCGCGTCGGGCGCACGCGTCAACGCATAGCTCTCCGCGCGGCGCAGCACCTCGGCAGGATCGGGATCGAACTCCGAGGCCAGCGCCTCGAAGAAGCGCTCGGCCGCGTCCGAGGACAATCGACGATAGCGCTCGAGCGCGCGCGCGGCGATCACGAGGCTGTTCGACTCGCCGCGCGCGGTAAGCAGCTGTCGGCAATCGTCGACCAGGCTGCGCAGGTCGTTGCGGTCGCGAACGTCGCGCCCGACCTGCAGCAGCCGCTCAAACACCGCGCGCCTCCGCGCGTGCATCGCCGCCGTGCGGGCGGCGCGACCACGCGAGCAGCACGACGCCCATGAGGAACATCGGCACGCACAGCCACTGGCCCATCGTGAGGCTGAACGCCTGCAGCCCGAGGAAATCGTCGGGTTCGCGCGCGAACTCGGCAATGAAGCGCAGCACCGCGTAGCCGACGAGGAACATTCCGGAGACCGCACCGACCGCGCGCGGACGCGACGAGAACCACCACAGGAAGACGAACAGCGCGATACCCTCGCCCGCGAACTGGTACAGCTGCGAGGGGTGTCTCGGCAGCGAGTCGACCTGCGGAAAGACCATCGCCCACGGCACGTCGGTGGGCCTTCCCCAGAGCTCGCCGTTGATGAAGTTGCCCAGGCGCCCCGCGGCAAGCCCGATCGGCACCAGCGGCGCGATGAAATCGGTAACGCGCAGGAACTTCAACCCCCGCACCCGACAGAAGAGTGCGACGGCAATGAGTACGCCGAGCAGTCCGCCGTGGAAGGACATCCCGCCCTTCCATACCTCGAAGATCTCCAGCGGATGCGCGCCGTACCAGGCGGGCTTGTAGAAAAGCACGTAGCCGAGCCGCCCGCCGAGCACGACGCCCAACGCGCCCCAGAACAGCAGATCCTCGAGGTCGCGCGGCGCCAGGCCGCTCGACTGCGACCATGACGGGCGCTGCAGCCGCATGCGACCCAGCCAATAGAACAACGCGAACGCCGCCAGGTACATCAGGCCGTACCAGCGCACGGCGAGCGGGCCGAGGGAGAACGCGATCGGGTCGAACTGGGGATGGACGAGCATCGGCGAGCGGAAACGAGCTCCGGCGAGGGGTCGGCGAGCGTCAGCGCGGGGCTTGGGCCTTCAGCAGGGGCGCACAGTTTCACCCGTCGTTCATTCTGCCCGATAATCGGGACTCGTTACGCTGGAGGCCCCGGATGAAAGGCGACCCGAAAGTCATCGAGTGGCTGAACCGGCAGCTGAAGAACGAGCTGACCGCCATCAATCAGTACTTCGTGCACGCGCGCATCTTCGGCCACTGGGGCCTGCCGGGACTGGAGAAGATCGAGTACGAAGAATCGATCGGCGAGATGAAGCACGCCGATCGCCTGATCCAGCGAATCCTGCTGCTCGACGGACTGCCGAACCTGCAGGACCTCGGCAAGCTCAACGTCGGCGAGACCACCGAGGAGATCCTCAACAGCGACCTTGCGCTCGAGCGAGCGGCACTCGACACGGTGCGATCGGGCATCGCGCACTGCGAATCGGTGAACGACTACGTCTCGCGCGAAGTCCTCGTCGGCATCCTCGACGACTCCGAAAAGCACGTCGACTTCCTCGAGACGCAACTCGAGCTGATCGGCCGGGTGGGCCTGCAGAACTACCAGCAGACCTTCATGAACCGGGAAGCGCCCTGAGAAGCCGTGAACGCGCGGCTTCCATGACGGTGCGCGTCTCGCCTCAGGCGCCCGCGCAGGCGCAGCCCAGCATCGCTGCGCCGCGCGCCTCGTCCGCACGATGCTCGCCGAGCAGTTCGCGCACGCGTGGACCGCACTTGCCGCAACAGGTCGCCACGCCCAAGTCGGCGCGCAGCTGCGGCATCGTTTCCGCGCCGTCGCGAATGCTCGAGCGGATCTGACGATCGGACACGGCGCGGCAGACACAGACGATCATCGCGACGGCTTCCTGACGGTGTTCGGTTCGAATGGAAACAAGAATGCGTCGCATTAAGATATAGAAATCCAGCGTCCGGCGCAAGCCCCCGCTGAACCCCTACCCCAACCACGGAAAGCCCGAATCCATGTCCGCCAACCGCCGCAGTCGCAACATCACCCAGGGCGTCGCCCGCGCCCCGAACCGTTCGATGTACTACGCAATGGGCTACCGCCGCAGCGATTTCGACAATCCGATGATCGGCATCGCCAACGGGCACAGCACCATCACGCCGTGCAACTCGGGCCTGCAGGCACTGGCCGACGCGGCCATCGAGGCGGTGCGCGCCGGCGGCGCGAATCCGCAGGTCTTCGGTACGCCGACGATCTCCGACGGCATGGCGATGGGCACCGAGGGCATGAAATATTCGCTCGTCTCGCGAGAGGTCATCTCCGACTGCGTCGAGACGTCGGTCCAGGGCCAGTGGATGGACGGCGTCCTCGTCATCGGCGGCTGCGACAAGAACATGCCGGGCGGCATGATGGGCATGTTGCGTGCGAACGTTCCCTCCATCTACGTCTACGGCGGAACGATCAAGCCGGGGCACTGGAAAGGCAACGACCTGAACATCGTGTCGGTGTTCGAGGCCGTCGGCGAGTTCTCGCGCGGGCGCATGAGCGAGGAAGACTTCTGCGGCATCGAGGAGAACGCGATCCCGGGCACCGGCTCGTGCGGCGGGATGTACACCGCGAACACGATGTCGTCGTCGTTCGAGGCGCTGGGCATGAGCCTGCTCGGCTCCTCGACGATGGCCAACCCCGATCCGGAGAAACTGCATTCCACCGCCGAGTCGGCACGCGTGCTCATCGAGGCCGTGAAGCGAGACCTGAAACCGCGTGACATCGTCACGCGCGAATCGATCGAGAACGCGGTGGCGCTGATCATGGCGGTGGGCGGCTCGACGAACGCCGTGCTGCACTACCTCGCCATCGCGCACGCCGCGGAAGTCGAATGGACGATCGACGACTTCGAGCGCGTGCGCAAGCGCGTGCCGGTGCTGTGCGACCTGAAGCCCTCGGGCCACTATCTCGCTACCGACCTGCATCGGGCCGGCGGCATTCCGCAGGTATTGAAGATCCTGCTCGACGCGGGCCTGCTGCACGGCCAATGCATGACGATCACCGGCCGCACGCTCGCCGAGGAACTCGCCCACGTCCCGTCGACGCCGCGCGCCGACCAGAACGTGATCTTCCCGATCGAGAAAGCGCTGTACCGCGAGGGACACCTCGCGATCCTCAAGGGCAATCTGTCGCCGGAAGGTTCGGTGGCGAAGATCACCGGACTGAAGAACCCGGTCATGACCGGCCCGGCGCGCGTCTTCGACGACGAGCAGAGCGCGTTGCAGGCGATCCTCGACGGGCGCATCGTCGCCGGCGACATCATGGTGCTGCGCTATCTCGGTCCGCGCGGGGCGCCCGGAATGCCCGAGATGCTCGCGCCGACCTCGGCGATCATCGGCGCCGGCCTGGGCGAGTCGGTGGGGCTCATCACCGACGGGCGCTTCTCGGGCGGAACCTGGGGCATGGTCGTCGGCCACGTGGCGCCGGAGGCCGCAGCGGGCGGGCCGATCGGCCTGGTTCGCGAAGGCGATTCGATCACCATCGACGCGCATCAGCTGCTGCTGCAGGTGAACGTCGACGAGAGCGAACTCGCGCGACGACGCGCAGAATGGAAGGCCCCTGCGCCGCGCTATCGTCGCGGCGTGCTGGCGAAGTTCTACCAGCTGGCCAACAGCGCAAGCCGCGGCGCGGTGCTCGACGACTTTTGAGAGAGCCTCGCTAGGCTCGGCTGCGCTTGCGCGGGGAACTCGACGCGCTGGATCGCTCGCGCTGCTCGAGCGCCTCGTGCAGCGCGAGAAACTCGGCCGTGAGCTTGTGGCGTGGATCGAAGTGGATCATCGGACGCGCCTGCTCGTGCGATTCGCGGATCCGGACGCTCGCGCTCAGGTACGGCTCGAGCACCGGCAGGCCCTCGTCGATCAGTTCCTGCACGGTGCGCTGCGGCAAGCTGGCGCGCGCCTGGAACTGGTTGACGACGATGCCGCCCACTTCGAGCGCGTCGTTGTGGTCGGCGCGGATCTCTTCGACGCTCGCCAGCAGCCCATACAACGCGCGCCGCGAGAATTCGTCGCAGTCGAACGGGATCAGGCAGCGCTCGCAGGCGATCAGCGCCGAGCGCGTGTAGAAATTCAGCGCGGGCGGCGTATCGACGTAGATACGCTCGTAGCGCTCGCCGAGGGCAGCGAGCGCGTCGCGAAGCTTGTAGATCTTGTAACGCGATTCGAGCTTGCCGTGGATCTCCTCCAGGCGTGCGCTCGACGCCATCACGTCCAGTCCCTCCCACGGCGTGCACCGCACGAAGGCGGAAGCATCGAGCGGACGCAACACGAAGTTCAGCGTCTGCTCGAACAGTTCGGCCGCTCCCGGCCCGGCTTCGTCAGCCGCCGCGCCGAGCAGGTAGCGCGTGGAGTTTGCTTGCGGGTCGAGATCGACGACGAGCGTGGCGCGGCCCTGGGCCGCGCTGATCGAAGCGAGATTGCAGGCGATCGTGGACTTCCCCACTCCGCCCTTCTGGTTGAAGACGACGTACCGCATGAAGACCGGCTCTCCGCTCTGGACGCGGGAGCATACACCGCGAGACGGTCGGTTCAGCCGTGGCTCTTGACCTTCACCCGCCGGGGCTGCACGCGTATGTACGGGAACTGCCGCTCGATCCGCAGGCGGCGCATCTCGGCGAATTCGTCGTGCGCGCGGCGCTTGTCGAAGCCCAGTAGCGGCTCGAGCAACTCGAACCACGCGAAGGCGACGGCCAGCGGCGCGAGGATCGTCCACCACGACCAGGTCGCGACGAGTCCGAACTCGAACCACTTCAACACGATCAGCAGCAGCCCGATCCAGACGAAAGGCATCGGCACAGGACTCCGGAACGAGACCCGAATGTGCATCAGCCCGTGCCGGGCGTGCGCAACCGGCGGCCGGACGGTGCGCGACGGGGTTCCGACGGTGCACGCCGATGCGTCGAGCCGAGCCGGCCCGGCCACGCCCGCGCGCTGCGCTCCACCGGTCTACTGCGCGGCGCCGCCCATCGTCGCGACGGCGATCGATGCGGCGAGCGCCGCTACATTGGTCTGCACGGAGCGTTCGTCGCGCTTCGTGTCAGGCCTCCTCTTCCAGCCGCGAACGGATGGTGCTCCAGGCTGGCTGCGCCCCGGGCAACCCCCGGGGCATTTTTTTGGCTGCAGGCAGCAGGGCCCGAGCGACGCGCTGCTGTCGCCGTTCGATCAGGCCGTCGCGCCGACGAGATCGGCCGCCGTCGTGAACGCGTCGGCGTAGAACTCGCCTTCCGGGAGCCCGCAGGAGGCAAAATCGAGCCGCGCGGCATCGACCATCGCCGGCGCCCCGCATGCGTAGACCTGGTGTCCCGACAGGTCCGGGAGGTCGGTGATGACGGCGCGGTGCACGTACCCGATGCGGCCGTGCCAGTCGTCCTCGGGCAGCGCGTCGGAAACGACGGGGACGTAGCGCAGATGCGGCATCTCGCTGGCCCATCGCTCGCACAACTCGTTCATGTAGAGGTCGCGCGGTCGCCGACCGCCCCAGTACAACGTCGTCGGCCGCTCGATGCCGCTCGCACGCATCTGCTCGACGATCGCCTTGATCGGCGCGAAGCCCGTTCCGCTGGCGAGCAGCACGATCGGGCAAGAGCGATCCTCGCGCAGGAAGAACGTTCCCATCGGGCCTTCGAGCCGCAGGATGTCGCGCTCCTTCAGCGCCGGCTGCGACACGCCGAACAACGCATCGGTGAAGCGCCCGCCGGGCAGGTGCCTGACGTGCAATTCGAGTTGGTCCGCCTGCTGCGGAGCACATGCCATCGAGTAGCTGCGACGCGTTCCGTCGCGCAGGATCAACTCCACGTACTGCCCCGCCAGGTACTGCAGGCGCTCGCCCGCCGGCAACTGCAGGCGCACGACGGCAACGTCGGGCCCTGCGCGCACGATCGACGAGATACGGCAGGGCATCTTGCGGATCGGCATCTGGCCGGAGCCGGAAACGACGCGCGCCTGCACCGACAGGTCGGAGCGCGCACGGGCGCAGCACAGCAACCCCAAGCCGCGCGACTGCTCATCGCGGGACAACGCCTTCGACGAATGCGGGCCCTGCTCGATGGCGCCTTCGACGATCAGCGACTTGCACGATCCGCATGCGCCGTTGCGGCACCCGTAGGGGAGCACGACTGCCTGTCGCAACGCCGCGTCGAGGATCGGCTCGTCGTCGTCGACGAGAAAACGCACGCCGCTGGGCAGCACGGTGACGTTGAAGCTCATCAGCCATTATCGCCCGCGCTGCTATACTTGCGCGTTACCCAGGTGCAGGGCTTTCGCCAGAAGGCCTTTCGGGCCGCACGAAGCTCGCTTCGACGCCACCCTTCTCTGCGCCTCGTGCTGGTGTAGCTCAGTTGGTAGAGCAACTGATTCGTAATCAGTAGGTCCGCAGTTCGAGTCTGCGCACCAGCACCAAACCCCGCAAGCGTCGTCCACGCGCGTTACTGCGCGCCCCGGCAGCGGCGCCTGCCCCGACCCAGCGAGGTTCCGACCATGTGCGGATTCGCGGGCGAAGCCCGATTCGCTCCAGGCGCCGCCAGCGCCTCTTCCTTTCCTGCCGCCGATGTCGGCGCCGTCGTGCGCATGGGCGAGACGATGCGCGCGCGCGGCCCCGACGGCGTGGGCACGTTCCAGCAGGGCAACGTCGCGCTCGCGCACCGCAGACTGCGCATCATCGACCTGTCCGAACATTCGCAACAGCCGATGAGCGACCCGTCGCTCGGCCTGACGATCGCGTTCAACGGATGCCTGTACAACTATCGGGAACTGCGCGACGAGCTCGCTTCGCGCGGCTACCGCTTCTTCTCGGATGGCGACACCGAGGTCGTGCTCAAGAGCTTCCACGCCTGGAACACGCGCTGCGTCGAACGGTTCGAGGGCATGTTCTCGTTCGCGATCCACGAGCGCGACACGGGGCGGCTCACGCTCGCGCGCGATCGACTGGGCATCAAGCCGCTGTACTTCAGCGAACAGCCGGGAACACTGCGCTTCGCGTCGACGCTGCCGGCGCTGCTCGCCGGGGGCGACGTCGACACGTCGATCGACCCGGTCGGATTGCACCACTACCTGACCTGGCATGCGGTCGTGCCGGCGCCGCAGACGATCCTGCGCGGCGTGCGCAAGCTCGCTGCCGCGACGATCGCCACCTGGGAGCCGGACGGGCGCTGCACCTCGCATCGCTACTGGCGGATGTCAGTGGGGGCGGATCCGCGGCTGGCGTCGCTGCCCGCTCCGGAGCGCGAGCAACTCGTCGAGAACGAACTGCGCGCGGCGGTGCGCCGGCGTATGGTGGCGGACGTACCGGTAGGCGTGCTGCTCTCCGGCGGCGTCGACTCCAGCCTGATCGTCGCGCTGCTCGCCGAACTGGGCACAGCCGATCTGCGCACCTTCTCGATCGGCTTCGAGTCGGCCGGCGGCGAGGCAGGCGACGAGTTCCGCTGGTCAGACCTCGTCGCGCAACGCTTCGGCACGCGCCACCAGAGAATCCGCATCCCCACGTCGGAACTGATGGACGCGCTGCCGGGAACCATCGACGCGATGAGCGAGCCGATGGCGAGCTATGACAACGTCGCGTTCTGGTTGCTGTCGCGGGAAGTGTCCCGATCGACGAAGGTCGTGCAGAGCGGCCAGGGGGCCGACGAAGTGTTTGCCGGCTATCACTGGTATCCGAAGCTCGCCGGGAGCGCCGACGCCGTGGGCGACTACGCGCGGGTGTTCTTCGACAGCGACCACGCCGGCTACCTCGATACCGTGAGCGACGCCTTCGCCACCGACGATGCGAGTCGCGCCTTCGTCGAGCGCGCCTTCTCCGAGAACGCGTCGGCCGACGCGGTCGAACGCGCACTCCAACTCGACACGACGGTCATGCTCGTCGACGATCCGGTCAAGCGCGTCGACAACATGACGATGGCCTGGGGCCTCGAAGCGCGCGTACCCTTCCTCGATCACCGGCTCGTCGAGCTCGCCGCGCGCCTGCCGCTCTCGGACAAGCTCGGCGAGGAACCGGCTTCGCCCGGCTCCGACGGCAAGAAGGTGCTGAAGGCGATCGCGCGAAAGCTGCTCCCCCGCGAGGTCGTGGACCGGCCGAAGGGCTACTTCCCGGTGCCGATCCTGAAGCACGTCGACGGCCCCGTGCTGGCGCTGGCGCGCGATGTGCTGACGAGCCGGCGCGCACTGGACCGGGGGCTGTTCCGGCGCAAGACGGTCGAGCGGCTGCTTGCCGCGCCGTCGGAGCACATCACGCCGCTGCGCGGCTCGAGGCTGTGGCAGGTGGCGCTGCTCGAGATGTGGCTGCAGGCGCGCGGGCTCTGAGGCGACAGCGCGGAAGTTCAGGCGCGGACGCGGGAGGAAGGAAACGACAATGACGAACGAACGCATCGAGCACGACGACCCGATGGATCCGACGCGGGCGGCTTCGCTTCGGCACTGGGGCGAGCTGCCCCCCGAGATGAGCGAACAACTGCGCGACGAGGCGTGGGTCGACTGCGGCTGGGGACGGCTGCTCTTCGCGCACACCTTCGCGTCGCCGGAGCGCCTGGCCGCCGAACTGCAGGGCGAGGCGCCGGGCCGGCGCGACGTCGCCCTCTACGTGCGCGATCCGCACGTGGTGATCGCGCAGGCCCCGCAGTACCTGTTCCTCGATCCGTCGCACACGTTCCGCCTGGCGCTGTGCAACGGCAATGCAACGCCGGCCGGGGCGCGACCGGGCGTGTCGATCGTGGCCGCGCGCCCGCAGGACGAGGCGGCGATCAACCGCATCTATCGTTCTCGCGGGATGGTTCCGGTGCGCGAGGGCTTCCTCGCCACGCTGGAAGCCGACAGCGCCGTCTGCGTGCTCGTCGCCGAGGACGCCGACGGCGCGATTCTCGGCGTCGTCACCGGCGTCGACCACTTCGCCGCCTGCCACGATCCCGAGCGCGGATCGAGCCTGTGGTCGCTCGCCGTGGATCCGCAATCGACGATGCCGCGCGTCGGCGAGGCGCTCGTGCTCGCGGTCGCGGCGCATTTCCGCGCAGTCCACCGGCAGTACCTGGACCTCTCGGTGATGCACGACAACGCCGAGGCGATCGCGCTGTACGGCAAGCTCGGCTTCGAGCGCGTTCCGGTGTACTGCGTCAAGAACAAGAACCCGATCAACGAGAAGCTCTTCGTCGGCCCCGACCGTCATCCGGCGCTCAACGTCTACGCGCGCATCCTCGTCGACGAGGCGCGCCGGCGCGGGATCGGCGTCGAGGTGCTCGACGCCGAGCACGGCTACTTCCGCCTGTCGCAGGGCGGACGGTCGGTCACCTGCCGCGAGTCGCTCTCCGAGCTCACGTCGTCGATCGCGATGAGCCGTTGCGACGACAAGCGCGTCACGCGCAACGTGCTGGTCGGCGCCGGCCTGCGCGTTCCCGAGCAGATCGTCGCGGCAACCGACGGCAACGACGAACTGCGCGCCTTTCTCGCGCGGCACGGCAGCGTCGTCGTCAAGCCGGTGCGCGGCGAGCAGGGACACGGCGTGCGGGTCGACCTGCGCGACCTGCAGGAAGCAAGGCGAGCGGTCGAGGACGCCAGGCGCTTCGCCGACGAAGTGATCGTCGAGGAGCGGGTCGAGGGCGTCGACCTGCGCATCGTCGTCATTGACTACCAGGTCGTGGCCGCGGCAACGCGCCAGCCCCCGCAGGTGACCGGCGACGGTCGCAGCACCGTGCAGTCGCTGATCGCGCACCAGAGCCGCCGCCGCGAGGCGGCCACGCAAGGCGAGAGCTCGATCCCGCTCGACGCCGAGACCGAACGCTGCGTGCGCGCGGCCGGCAGGCGAATGGACGAGGTGCTCGATCCGGGCGAGACGGTCGAGGTGCGCAAGACGGCGAACCTTCACACCGGCGGCACGATCCACGACGTCACGGCGCGGCTGAGCCCGGCGCTGGCCGACGCTGCGGTGCGCGCGGCGCGCGCGCTCGAAGTCCCCGTGGTGGGGCTGGACTTCATCGTGCCCGACGTCGGAGGCGACGACTACGCGATCATCGAGGCGAACGAACGCCCGGGGCTGGCGAACCACGAGCCGCAGCCGACGGCCGAGCGCTTCATCGACCTGCTCTTCCCGCAGTCGAAGACGCCATGACGCAGTCGGTGCACGAGACACTCCCGGACGCCGATCCGCCACCGATCGACCGGCAGTACCTGCTCTCGACGCTGGCGAAGCTGCTGGCGATCCCGAGTCCGTCGGGTATGACCGACGAGATCGTCGTGCATGTGACGCACGAGCTCGAGTCGCTCGGCATCGCCTACAGCCTCACGCGGCGCGGCGCGATCCGCGCCGACCTCGAGGGCGAGCACCACAGTCCCGACCGCGCGATCGTCGCGCACCTCGATACGCTCGGCGCCACCGTGAAGGCGCTCAAGCCGAACGGGCGACTCGAACTCGTCCCGATCGGCACCTGGTCGTCGCGCTTCGCCGAGGGCGCGCGCGTCACCGTGCACGCCGACGACGGCAAGCGAGTGCGCGGCACGATCGTTCCGCTGAAGGCATCCGGGCACACGTACAACGAGCAGATCGACACGCAGCCGGTCGGCTGGGAGCAGGTCGAACTGCGGCTCGACGAGCGCTGCGCGTCGTTCGACGATCTCGTGCGGCTCGGCCTGAACGTCGGCGACACCGTTTCCGTCGATCCGCAACCGGAGTTCGCCGAGAACGGCTTCGTCGTCGCGCGTCATCTCGACGACAAGGCAGGCGTGGCGACGCTTCTGGCCGTCGCGAAGGCCGTAAGCGAATCGGGCGAGCGCCTTCCGGTGGACTGCCACCTGCTGTTCACGATCTCCGAGGAGGTCGGCGTGGGAGCCTCGCACGTGCTGCACGGCGACGTCGCCGAACTCGTGTCGATCGACAACGGCGCGATCGCCCCCGGGCAGAACACGAGCGAATACGGCGTGACGATCGCGATGCAGGACTCCACCGGCCCCTTCGACTGGCATCTGTCGCGGCACCTGATCACGCTGTGCCGCGAGCACGGCATCGAGTACAGTCGCGACGTGTTCCGCTACTACCGCAGCGACGCGGCGGCGGCGCTGGCCGCCGGCAACGACATCCGCACGGCGCTCGCCTGCTTCGCGCTCGACGCATCGCACGGCTACGAGCGCACGCACCTCGACTCGCTGGTCGCGCTGGGCCGCCTGCTGCACGCCTACGTGCGCAGCAGCCCGCTGTTCCAGCGCGACGCGATGAAGCTCGGGCCCCTGGCCGATTTCCCGCACCCGCCGCCCAGCCCCGACCCGCCGTCGGCCGAGCATGCGGTGACGGCTACGTCTTCAGTCGATAGCCTGTCGCCAGCATCCAGCGAACGATCACCAGGAAAATGACGAGGAACGCGAGCGTCATGCCCAGGCTGAGCGCGACGCTGACGTCGCCGGTTCCGTAGAAGCTCCAGCGAAAGCCGCTCACCAGGTAGACAACCGGGTTCGCCAGCGTCACGGCGCGCCAGAACGGCGGCAGCATGTCGATCGAGTAGAAGGTTCCGCCGAGGAAGGTGAGCGGCGTGACGATCAGCAGCGGGATCAGTTGCAGCTTCTCGAAGCCGTCGGCCCAGATGCCGATGACGAAGCCGAGCAGGCTGAAGGTCACCGACGTGAGCACGAGAAAGAGCAGCATCCACCCCGGGTGCTGGACCTGCAGCGGCACGAACAGCGACGCGGTGGCGAGGATGACCAGCCCCAGGCCGATCGACTTCGTCGCCGCCGCGCCCACGTAACCGATGACGATCTCGAGATGCGACACCGGCGCCGACAGCAGCTCGTAGATGGTGCCGGTGAATTTCTGGAAGTAGATCGCGAACGACGCGTTCGAGATGCTCTGCGTGAGCAGCGACAGCATCACGAGGCCGGGCACGATGAACGCGCCGTAGCTCACCCCGCCGATGTCGGTGATGCGCGAGCCGATCGCCGAGCCGAACACGACGAAGTACAGCGACGTCGACACGACCGGCGAGACCACGCTCTGCAGCAGCGTGCGACGCATGCGCGCCATCTCGAAGCGGTAGATCGCGGCGATTGCGTAGCGGTTCATCGCTCGTCCCGCACCAGTTGCACGAAGATGTCCTCCAGCGAGCTCTGCTCGGTGCGCAAGTCGCGCAATGCGATGCCGGCGCGCTCGAGAGCGGCCAGCAGCGCGGCGATGCCGGTGTCGTCGCGCCGCGCATCGTAGTCGTAGACGAGCTCGTCGCCGCCGGCCGAGAGCTGCAGCGCCCACGGCGCGAGCGACGCCGGAACGGCTTCGAGGCGCTCGCGCAGCTGCAAAACGAGCTGCTTCTTGCCGAGCTTGCGCATCAACTCGTCCTTCTCCTCGACGAGCACGAGCCGGCCGCGATGCAGTACGCCGATGCGATCGGCCATCTCCTCGGCCTCGTCGATGTAGTGCGTCGTCAGGATCACGGTCACGCCGTCGTCGCGCAGGCGTCGCACGAGCGACCACATCGACTGTCGCAGTTCGACGTCGACGCCTGCGGTGGGCTCGTCGAGGAACAGCAGCGAAGGCTCGTGCGACAAGGCCTTCGCGATCAGCACGCGCCGCTTCATCCCGCCGGACAGCGTCATCATCCGGCTGTCGCGCCGGTCCCACAGCGAGAGCGCGCGCAGCACGCGCTCGATGTGCGCCGGATCGGGCGGCTTGCCGAACAGCCCGCGGCTGAACGAAACGGTGTTGCGCACCGTCTCGAAGGCGTCGGTGGTCAGCTCCTGGGGGACGAGGCCGATGCGCGCGCGCGTCTGCCGGTAATCGGCAACGGTGTCGTAACCGTCTACGCGAACGCGGCCGTGCGTGGCATCGACGAGCCCGCAGACGATGCCGATCAGCGTCGTCTTGCCCGCGCCGTTCGGCCCGAGCAGCGCGAAGATCTCGCCGCGACGGACCTCGAGCGAAACCGAATCGAGCGCTCGAAGACCCGACGCGTAGACCTTCGAGACGCCGTCGATTTCGAGGATCACGCGTCGGGGGCCAGCAACCCCTTGGGCAGCCCGAAGGTCATCGATTCGTTCACGCCCTCCAGACGACGTACGGTGCCGACGCCGAGCGTCTCGAGCCGGCGCAGCAGGTCGACGACCAGCACCTCCGGCGCCGAGGCGCCGGCGGTCACGCCGATCCGGCGCTTGCCCTCGAGCCAGGCGGGGTCGAGTTCGTCGGCCGAACCGATCAGCCGCGCCTGGCAGCCCATCTTCTGCGCCACCTCGCGCAGCCGGTTGCTGTTCGAACTGGTGGGCGATCCGATGACGAGCACCAGATCGCACTGCGGCGCCATCAGCTTCACCGCATCCTGGCGATTCTGCGTCGCGTAGCAGATGTCCTGCTTGCGCGGCTCGGCGATCGACGGGAAGCGCTTCTTCAGGGCCTCGACGATGCCGCGCGCGTCGTCGACCGACAGCGTGGTCTGCGTGACGCAGCCGACGCGCTCGGGATCGGCGACCTGCAGGCGAGCGACGTCTTCGACCGACTCGACGAGATGGATGCCGTCGTCGGCCTGTCCCATCGTCCCCTCGACCTCGGGATGGCCCGCGTGGCCGATCATGATCACCTCGCGGCCCTCTCGCCGCATGCGCGCGACTTCCACGTGCACTTTCGTGACGAGCGGGCAGGTGGCGTCGAAGACCTGCAGGTCGCGCCCGTCGGCCTGGCGGCGCACCGCACGCGAGACGCCGTGCGCCGAGAAGATCAGCACCGCGCCGTCGGGCACCTCGGCGACCTCGTCGACGAAGACGGCGCCCATCTCGCGCAACCTGCGCACGACGTGGTCGTTGTGGACGATCTCGTGCCGCACATACACCGGCGGCCCGAACCGCTCGAGCGCGCGCTCGACGATCTCGATCGCCCGGTCGACGCCAGCACAGAAGCCGCGCGGTTGCGCGAGGATCGCCTGCATCGGGGCGCGTGCCTCGTCGGACATCAGAGCACTCCCAGGATGTGCACTTCGAAACGCAGGCGATGTCCGGCCAACGGGTGGTTGAAGTCGAACAGCGCGTAGCGCTCGGTGAGTTCCTTCAGAACGCCGGCGATGCGCCCGCCGTCGGGGCCGGCGATGTCGATGACGTCGCCCGCCCGATAGTCGTCGGCGCCGTCGACGTTGGCGTCGAAGGTCTCGCGCGCGAGCTTCTGCACGAGATCGGGATTGCGATCGCCGAAGGCCTGGTCGGGCGACAGCTCGAAGACGCGGCGCTCGCCTTCGGCCAGGCCGACCAGGCATCGCTCGAGCGCCTCGGCCATCTGACCGACCCCGATCTGAAAGGTGGCCGGCCGATCGCCGAAAGTGTTAATGACGTCGGTGCCCGCGTCGGCGAGACTGACCCGGTAATGCAGCGTCAGGTGCGAGCCGGCCTTCACGACCGGCCCATGGGCAGGGCTCGCGGAACTCATCGACTCCATTCTAGAGGAAGGCACGTGGCGATTACGGATTGGCCTCCCGAGCACCGCCCGCGCGAGCGGTTGCTCGCCGGCGGCGCGGCGCAGCTCTCCGACGCCGAGCTGCTCGCGGTGCTGCTGCGCACCGGCCGGCGCGGGCGCAGCGCCGTCGAGTGCGGCGCCGACC
>JAEWFA010000051.1 GCA_023389055.1 Pseudomonadota bacterium
GGCGCGCCGCGCCGGCGGCGGTCGCCGCCTCGCGCGGCGTCGCGCGCCTGCCGGCGCGACGTGAAACGACCGATCAGCGGTTCATGTAGGCGCGCGACATCGGCAGCGGGCTTTGCGCGCCGTCCGCGGTTCGTTTCGCCTTGACGGCGAGCAACTGGTAGACGTTGATCCAGCCGTGCGCGAATGCGTGCGCGCAACCGGCCAGGTACACGCGCCAGATGCGTGTGCGTTTCTCGCCCGCCAGTTCGGTCAGCCGCTCGAGGTTGCGCTCGAACGACGACGACCAGAACGACAGCGTACGCGCGTAGTGACGACGCAGCGACTCGGCGTCGGCCAACTCGAGGCCTGCTGCCGAAAGCTCCCGGATCGCCACCGAGACGTGCGGCAACTCGCCGTCCGGAAAGACGTAGCGATCGATGAATTCGCCGCCGCCCAGTCCCACCGAGCGGTTGTCGACGTCTGCCGAAGTGATGCCGTGATTCAGCACGATGCCGCCCGGCTCGAGCAGCGCATAAACGCGATCGAAGTACACGCGCAGGTTCTTCAACCCGACGTGCTCGAACATGCCGATCGACGAGATGCGGTCGAAACGGTCGGCATCGGGTACGTCGCGGTAGTCCTGCAGCCGGATCTCGACGCGGTCCTCGAGTCCGGCCTCGCGGACGCGCTCGCGCGCGAGCTCGTACTGGTTCGTCGACAGCGTGATGCCGACCGCCTGTACGCCGTACTCGCGCGCCGCGTGGATCACCATCGCGCCCCAGCCGCAGCCGATGTCGAGCAGCCGCTGCCCCGGCGCGAGCATCAGCTTGCGGCAGATGTGGTCCAGTTTCAGGCGCTGCGCGGCTTCGATGTCCTCGTCACCGCGCGGAAAGTACGCGCACGAATACACCATGCGTGAATCGAGCCAGCTCGCGTAGAACGCGTTCGATACGTCGTAGTGGTATTCGATCGCCTTGCGGTCGGTCTTGCGCGTGTGGCGCGTGACCCACGACGGCAGCCGACCGGTCGCCTTCTCCTCGTCGCCGACCAGCGAGAGGCGCTCGGCGATCGTGATGATCTCGGCGATGTTGCCGTCGACGTCCACCCGGCCCTCGACGAACGCTTCGCCAAGCGTCGACAGCGAGGGCTTGAGCAGGAAGCGGGCTGCCGCCACGTCCTTGACGCGCAACTCCACTTGAGGGGCGTCGTCGAGCTCGATGCTCGAGCCGTCCCACAGTCGCACGCGCAGCGGAATCGGATGCCGATCGCGAAGCGTTTCGAGGTACTTCGTGACTTGTTTTTCGAGCATGCGTCTTCCTCCGGAAGCGGCCATTACAATCCGTCCGCCATTCACCTGCAACCGACCGGCGGATCGGGCGCGGAATACCACGGAAAGCCGATGACCGACAAGGTCGAGATCTACACCGACGGCGCCTGCAAGGGCAACCCCGGCCCGGGGGGCTGGGGGGCATTGCTGCGCTGGGGCAAGCACGAGAAGGAGCTGTTCGGCGGCGAGCCGCTGACGACCAACAACCGGATGGAGCTCACCGCGGTGATCCGCGCGTTGGCCGCGCTCGAGCGTTCGGTGCCGGTCGACGTGCACACCGACTCGCAGTACGTGCAGAAGGGGATCACCGAGTGGATGCCCGGGTGGAAGCGTCGCGGCTGGAAGACTGCCGATCGCAAGCCGGTGAAGAACGAGGATCTGTGGCGCGAACTCGACGCGCTCGTCGCGTCGCATCGAGTGCGCTGGCACTGGGTGCGCGGGCACGCCGGACACCCGGAGAACGAGCGCGCCGACGCGCTCGCCAATCGGGGCGTTCCTTCGCGATGAAGCGTGCTAGATTGCTTCGTTCCCCGCGTCGTTCCGTTTTTCCCGTGTTGCATCGATGAAGCGAACCCTCTTCTACCTGATCGCCCTGGTCGGGGCGCTGGGCCTGGGGTGGTGGGCGGGGGGATTGCACCGCAACACGACGCCCGCCCTCGAGATCACGGGGCCGGGCACCGTCTCGCGCGCGGCGGTCCGCCTGCCGGCGGACGATCCCGCCGCACGATCGGCACCCTCCGCCACGGCGACGCCGGCGTCCGATGCCGGTGCCTCGCGCGCGGCGATCGGGGTGGAGGCGGCGCGTGCCGAACAGGTTTCGCTCGCCGAGACCGTTGCCGCGGTCGGCACGCTGCGGGCCGGCGAGTCGGTGGTCCTGAAGCCGGAAGTCGCCGGCCGCATCAGTTCGATCCATTTCGACGGCGGCGCGCGGGTGCGCAAGGGCGATCTGCTGGTGGCGCTCGATGCGTCGATCGCCGCTGCCGAGGTGCAGCAGACGCGTGCCGAGCTGGCGCTGGCGCGCGCGAACTACCAGCGCTCGGCCGACCTGGCGAAGCAGAAGTTTCTCAGCGAACGCGCGCGCGACGAGGCGGCAGCGAACCTGCAGGTGCTCGAGGCGAAGCTGCAGCTGGCGCAGGCGCGGCTGTCGAAGTCGTCGATCCGAGCGCCTTTTTCGGGCGTGCTCGGGCTGCGCAACGTCAGCCCCGGCGACTACGTTCGCGAGGGCGACGACCTGGTGACGATCGAGGACGTCTCGCAGATGAAGGTCGACCTGCGGCTGCCCGAACGCTATCTCGGACAGCTGCAGCGGGGGCAGCGACTCGACGTGGAGTTCGATGCCTATCCGGGGCGACGTTTCGCCGCGACGCTCGAGGCGACCGACGTACGCGTCGATGTCGACGGCCGCGCGGTGATCGCGCGCGGGCGCATGCCCAATGCCGACGGCCTGCTGCGCACCGGCATGTTCGCGAAGATCGCGCTCACGCTGGGCCAGCGGGAGCAGGCGGTGATGATTCCCGAAGAGGCGGTGTTCGCGATCGGCCAGGAACAGTACGTCTTTCGGATCGAGCAGGGTCGCGCCGAACGCGTGCGCGTGGCCACGGGATTGCGACGCGACGGGCGGGTCGAGATCGTCGAGGGCATCCGTAGCGGCGAGCAGGTCGTCACGGCCGGACAACTGAAGCTTCCCCCCGAGGGCAGCGAGGTGCGCATCGTCGAGGCGCCGCGCGCAGGCTCCTGATGCGCATTTCCGACGTCTGCATCCGACGGCCCGTGTTCGCCACGGTACTGTCGCTGGTCATCCTGCTGCTCGGAATCGTCTCCTGGTCGCGCCTGCAGGTGCGCGAGTACCCGAAGATCGACGAACCGACGGTCACGGTATCGACGAGCTACCTGGGCGCGTCGGCGGACATCGTCGAGTCGCAGGTCACCAAGCCGCTGGAGGATTCGATCGCCGGCATCGAGGGCGTCGACGTCCTCACTTCGATCTCGCGGCCCGAACGCAGCCAGATCACCGTGCGCTTTCGCCTGGAGCGCGACCCCGACGGCGCCGCCGCCGACGTGCGCGATCGCGTCGCGCGCGTGCGCGCGAAGTTGCCCGAGACGATCGACGAGCCGGTGATCGCCAAGGTCGAGGCCGACGCGAACCCGATCATCTGGCTGGCGTTCTCGAGCGTGTCGATGTCGCCGCTCGAGGTCTCCGACATCGCCAACCGCCTGGTCAAGCCGCGCCTGCAGACGTTGCCCGGCGCCGCCGACGTGCGCATCTTCGGCGAGCGAAAGTTCTCGATGCGCGTCTGGCTCGATCCCGATCGGCTGGCCGGCTTCTCGCTCACGCCGGGCGACGTCGAGGACGCGTTGCGCCGACAAAACGTCGAGCTGCCGTCGGGGCGCATCGAGAGCCGCCAACGCGAGTTCACGGTCGTCTCGCAGTCCGACCTGCAGCGCGTGAACGAGTTCGAGAACGTCGTCGTGCGCAACGTGAAAGGCTACGCAGTGCGCATCCGCGACGTCGGCCGCGTCGCGCTCGCTGCGCAGGACGAACGCAGCATCGTCCGCTTCAACGGGCGCGATGCGATCTCGCTCGGCCTGATCAAGCAGGCGACCGCCAATCCACTGACGCTCGCCAAGGCGCTGAAGGCCGAGCTGCCGCGGCTTCGCGAGGAACTTCCCGAGGGTGTCACCGTCGACATCGCCAACGACAACACGTTGTTCATCGAGCGATCGATCGCGTCGGTGTACACGACGATCCTCGAAGCCACCGTCCTCGTCGCCGCGGTGATCTTCCTGTTTCTCGGCACGATTCGAGCGAGCTTCATTCCGCTGGTGACGATCCCGGTGTGCCTGATCGGGGTTTGCTCGCTGATGCTCGCCGCCGGCTTCTCGATCAACACGCTGACGCTGCTCGCGCTGGTGCTCGCGATCGGCCTGGTCGTCGACGACTCGATCGTCGTGCTGGAGAACGTCTACCGGCATATCGAGGAAGGCATGCAGCCGGTGCAGGCGGCGTTTCGCGGCGTGCGCGAGGTCGGTTTCGCGGTGGTCGCGATGACGCTCACGCTGGCTGCGGTGTACGCGCCGGTGGCCTTCACTACCGGTCGCACGGGGCGCCTGTTCATCGAGTTCGCGCTGACGCTCGCTGGTGCGGTGCTCGTTTCCGGCTTTCTCGCGCTCACGCTCACGCCGATGCTTTGCTCGCGCATCCTGCGGCACGATCCGAGCCCCGGCCTGCTGCTGCGCGCGATCGATCGCGCGCTGGGTGCGTTGTCCACCGGCTATGAACGCACCTTGCGCGCGACGCTGCGCGTGCGCTGGCTGGTCGTGCTGCTCGGCATCGCGGTGGCGGGCGCGAGCGTATGGCTGTTCCAGACCACCAAGCGCGAACTGGCGCCGATCGAGGATCGCGCGACGATCGTGGCGATCTTCAACGGCCCCGACGGCGCGTCGATCGAGTATACCGACCGTTACGCGCGGCGCATCGAAGCGGCTGCACTGTCGATCCGAGAGGCCGATCGCGTCTTCGTCGTCTCGGGAAGTCCCACCGTCACGCAGGGCATCTCGTTCATCCGGGTTGTCGACTGGTCCGAGCGCGATCGCAAGGTTCCGGAGATGCTCGCGGAGTTCCAGCCGAAGCTGCGCGACATCCCCGGCGTGCAGGCCTTCGCCGTTGCGCCGGCCTCGCTCGGGCAGTCGCCGCGCGAGCGCCCGCTCAATGTCGTCGTGCTGAGCTCCGATCCGTACGAAGAGATCGAGAAGACGCTCGAGCCGATGATGCAGGCGCTGCGCGACGACGACCGTTTCCAGGGCGTCGACACCGATCTGCGGTTGAACAAGCCCGAGCTGAAGGTGAACATCGACCGCGACCGCGCTGCCGACGCCGGGGTCGCCGTGGACGCCATCGGCCGCGCGCTGGAGACGGCGCTGGGCGGACGGCAGGTCACGCGCTTCAAGCGAAACGGCGAGCAGTACGACGTCGTCGTGCAGTTCGCCGCGGCGGATCGCAGTACGCCGCAGGACATCTCGAAGATCTTCGTGCGCGGTCGCAACGATGCGATGGTGCCGCTGTCCGGCCTCGTGCGGGTGCACGAGGGCGTGACCGCGCGCGAGTTGAACCACTTCGGGCAGCGCCGCGCAGTGACGATCACCGCGAACCTCGCGCCCGGTGCTTCGATGGGCGAAGCGGTCGACGTCGTCGAGTCGCTCGCGCGCGAGCACCTGGGCCTGGGCTACGCGCTCGACTACAACGGGCAGACGCGCGAGTTCAAGCAGTCGTCGGCCACGCTGCTGATCACCTTCGCGCTGGCGCTGTGCTTCATCTACCTGGTGCTCGCCGCGCAGTTCGAGAGCTTCGTCGACCCGCTGATCATCATGTTCACCGTTCCGCTGTCGATGACCGGCGCGCTCGCGCTGCTGCGCTGGGGGGGCGGGACGATGAACGTCTACAGTCAGATCGGCCTGATCACGCTGGTGGGCCTGATCACCAAGCACGGCATCCTGATCGTCGAGTTCGCCAACCAGATGCGCGATCGCGGCGTCGCGCTCGTGCCTGCAACGCTGGAGGCGGCACGGCTGCGGCTGCGGCCGATCCTGATGACGACCGGCGCCATGGTGCTCGGGGCCGTTCCGCTTGCGCTCGCCTCGGGTGCCGGCGCGGAAAGCCGGATGCAGATCGGTTTGGTCATCGTCGGCGGCATGAGCTTCGGCACGCTGCTCACGCTGTTCGTGCTGCCGACGGTGTATACGCTCGTTTCGCGGCCACGGCACCTGCTGCCCGACCAGGCCGACGCGCCGACGGGCGCCCATGGAGCGACATGAGACAGATCGTCCTCGACACCGAGACCACCGGGCTTTCCGCCGAGGATGGTCACCGGATCATCGAGATCGGGTGCATCGAGATCGTCGATCGTCGTCTCACCGGTCGGTCGATGCACCTGTACCTGAACCCGGAGCGCGACATCGACGAAGGAGCGCTCGCCGTGCACGGCCTGACCCGCGAACGGCTCGAGAACGAGCCTCGATTCGCGGACGTCGCCGAGCGCTTCGTCGATTTCGTGCGCGACGCCGAGCTCCTCATCCACAACGCGCCCTTCGACCTCGGTTTCCTCGACGCCGAGTTCGGTCGGCTGCGCCTCGGGCCGTTTCGCAGCTTCGTGTTGAACGTGATCGACACGTTGGCGATGGCGCGCGAACTGCACCCGGGGCGCCGCAACTCGCTCGACACGCTGTGCGAGCGCTACGGCGTCTCGAATGCGCATCGCAAGCTGCACGGTGCGCTGCTGGACGCCGAGTTGCTCGCCGACGTCTATCTGGCGATGACGCGCGGGCAGGACAGCCTGGAGATCGCGATCGGTCCCGCGCTCGACGGCTGCGACAGGGCAGGCGCACTCGAGCAATGGCCGCCGCGCGGCCTGGCGGTGCTGCGGGCGAGCCCGGAAGAATTGCACGCGCACCGTGTCTTGCTCGAGGCGATCGCGGCGCAAAACCGCAAGCCTGCGCTGTGGAGCGTCATCGATTCGCTCGTCGCCGTCGTGCCGCCGGAGACCTCCGCGAATTCGACTACACTTCGTGCAGGATGACCAAGGCCAGCATGAAAGAACATCGCCCCGGGCGATCGCGTGACCGCAAGAGCCACCTGTCGCCGGATGCCGAGCGGCTGGTATCTGCGGCGCTCGGCCTGGCGAACTCGGGCAGTCGCCTGGAGGACCGCTACTGGGAGGCGCAACTTGCCACGCGCATCGAGCGCATGCTCGATGGCGGACACGTGCAGGGCGCGCACGATGCGCTCGACCGACTGAACCAGACCGATGGCGAGGCTTACGGTGCGCTCGTGGAGGCCGTCGAGGAGGCGGCCGAAACCGTCACGATCGAAGCCGACGGCCAGCGCTGGGAGTCGCTGCTCGTGCTCGCCCCGCTCGTCGTGTGGACGCGTTTTCGCATCCCGTCCGGTCCGATCGCGGCACCGGCGGCCGATACGCTCGCCACGCACTGGCGCGCGCACACGCTCGCTCGTGCCGCGCGCTTCCAGATGCTGCCGTACCTGTTCAGCATCGACCAGCTTCCCGACGACTACGCCGAGTTGCGTCGCCTCGCCCGGCGCATCGGGCAGGCGGCGATCGCCGGCGGCACCGCGCGCGTCGACCTGAAAGCGCTGCCGGAAACCGCCGACATGCTCGCCGACACGCGTTTCCTGCTCGGCGTCGTCGCCGCCCCGGAAGGCGCTCCGGTGTTTCGCTGGCAGGAAGCCGATGCAGGCGATCACGCCGGCCGCGTTCCCTGCCTGGAGGCGTGGATCGCGCAGGCGCGACCCACGATCGAGCCGCTGCTGCCCGGGTGTGGCTTCGAGTGCCTGCTGCCCGATGCGTATCACATCAACCTGCGCGAGTCGGACCGCCGCGTGCGTCCGTACTCGATTCGCGCGGCGGTGCACTACCTCACGCACGCGCTCGACCTGGAAGCCTCCGACATCAAGGCCACGGTCGCAGGCTTCGGGCACGAACGGCTCGACGAGTACCGGATCGGATTGAGCATTCGCGACGAGGACGAGGTTGCGCACGGCGTCGTCTGGCCGCTGCTGGGCGCCGAGTCCGACCAGGACGAGCCTTCGCCGATCGAGCAGATCCGCGAGGTGCTGCGCGAAGTCGGCGTCTCCGAGGTGCGACTATGGCGCGACCTCAGCGAGCCCGAGTTCTGCGACGACTGCGGCGTGCCGCTGTACCCGAACGGCAAGGGCGAGATCGTCCACGCCGAGATGCCCGGCGACGTCGAACCGGAATCGACGCATTTTCATTGAGGAAAGTGAATGGGTGAACGGTGAAGTGTAAAGGGGAAAATCGGCGCGCGATTCGTCGCCGCCGGAGCTGTTCCCCTTCACCCTTTGCCCTTCACCCTTCACTCACCTGCCTTCGGTGCGCTCCAGCGCGCCGACAATCCGAGCATCGAGATACCCGCCGTAGAAATCCGGTGAGTTGTAGCCGATGAGGCGCTCGGCGAGCTCGCGGTTCGCTTCGCCGAAGAACACCACGGTGGGCGCGATTCGGATGCCGAGGGACTTCGCGAGGGCGGCCGGGCTCTGCGGCGTGTCGGCGCTGGTTGCGGCCTGCTTGAACATGCGCTCGTCGGCAATGCCGTATTCGGCCACACGTACGCCGCGAACCGAGCCTTCCAGGTGGCGCAGGTAGTTGCGCCGAACCACTTCGCAGAACGGGCAGCCGGGCAGCGAAAACAGCGCGACGACGACCTGCGTTTCGCCATCGGCGAGCAGCGTCTGCGGGGCACGCGTGCCATCGAGCGCGGGGACTGCGGCAGCGAGGGCGCCGGGTGCGGCGACGAACGCCAGCGGCGCGACCGCCGATAGCGCGCAAATCGATGCAACGAGGCGACGCAACGATGACGGTGGCATACCCGAATCAACTTTCACTTGACTGCATGACTATGCGCTCATATAGTCATTCTATCAAGCCGAGGCGCCCATAGAAGAGAAGCGCCCGGCCTCCGAGGAGACGGTCCGATGGATTCGCTGGGCCAGGTGTTCGAGGCCGTGTCGAATTATTTCGCGTTGCTCGCCGAGCCGGTGCGACTGCGCATCCTGCACTCGATCTGCCGCGAGGAGAAGAGCGTCTCCCAGATCGTCGCCGAGACGGGAGCCACGCAGACGAACGTCTCGCGCCACCTGAACACGTTGTATCGGGCGGGCGCGCTGAGCCGGCGCAAGGAAGGCAACTTCATCTATTACGGCGTGCGTGACAGCGCGCTGACCGAGATCTGCCGCACGGTCTGCACGCACATCGCCGCGCGCGGCGACACGCAGTCCGAGGAACGGTTCGAGATGCGCAAGCTTGCCGAGCAATGGGAGGCGCGCCCCGAGTCGCGCGAGGAGCTTCGATGAACGATTCTTTCGACGCGCGCGGCGAGCCGACGCACGGCGGCGCCGCGCGACTTTCGGGTCGCATCCGGCCGGCGCCCGAGAACACGCTGTCGCCCGAGGAGCTCGATCGCGCGCGGCGTGCGCGACGCAACTTCATGGGCAAGGCGCTGGCGATGGGCGCCGGTGCCGGCGCCGCTGCGAAGGCCGTTGCCGGTCCCGACGGCAGGGCCGCCGCGTCAGGCGAAGCGCCCGGTGTCGACGGCCCGGGGGACAAGGCGATCCTCGAACTGCCCCCGCACACGACCGGGCTCGGCCAGCCGGTGGCTGCCCGCGGTTACGGGGTCCCATCGCAATGGGAACGCAACCTGCAGCGGCGCGAGAGCCCCGGGCTCACCCGGGTGTCGGCGTCGTCGGTGAGCTTCGCCCCGTTGCAGGGGATGTTCGGCATCATCACGCCGAACGGGCTGCATTTCGAGCGCCATCACCAGGGTTGGTGGGACATCGATCCGAGCCGCCATCGCCTGATGGTCAACGGGCTCGTGCGCGAGGCGCGCGTGTTCACGATGGACGACCTGATGCGGCTGCCGTCGGTATCGCGCATCCACTTCATCGAGTGCGGCGCGAACAGCGGCATGGAGTGGGGCAACAACGCGGTTCCCACGGTGCAGTACACGCACGGGATGCTGTCGTGCGCCGAGTTCACCGGCGTGCCGCTCGCGACACTGCTCGATCTTTGCGGCATCGATCGCACGCGAGGCAGGTACGTGCTCGCCGAAGGCGGCGACGGCTCGTCGATGACGCGCACGATTCCGATCGATCGCGCGCTCGACGACGCGATCGTCGCCTGGGGAATGAACGGCGAGATGCTGCGCCCGGAGAACGGCTACCCGTTGCGTCTGGTGGTGCCGGGCGTACAGGGCGTCTCGTGGGTCAAGTACCTGCGCAGGCTCGAGGTCGGCGACAAGCCGTGGTTCACGAAGGACGAAACGGTGCATTACGTCGACCTGATGCCCGACGGCCAGCACCGCCAGTTCACGTCGATCCAGGAAGTGAAGTCGGTCATCACGACGCCCTCCGGGGGGCAGATGCTGCTCGACAAGGGCTACTACAACGTCAGCGGCCTGGCCTGGTCGGGCCGCGGAAAGATCAAGCGCGTCGACGTCTCCTTCGATGGCGGACGCAACTGGCGCACCGCGCGCCTGGGCAGCCTCGTCCTGTCGAAGGCGCTCACGCGCTTCTCGGTCGACTGGACCTGGGACGGCTCGCCTGCCGTGCTGCAGAGTCGAGCGATCGACGAAACCGGCCACGTGCAACCGAAGATCAACCAGTTGCGCGCAGTGCGCGGCACGCGCTCGATCTACCACAACAACGCGATCCAGTCGTGGCGGGTTGCCGATTCGGGCGAGGTCTTCAATGCACAGGTCTGGTGAGCGGCGCTTGCGTCCGCTGGCGCGCGCGACGCTGCGGGTGACGCTGATGGGCGTCGCCGCGGCCGCGACAGTCGTCGCTCCGGTGTCGGGCGCCGAAGCGCCCTCGGCAGCAAACGGCAAGACGGCGGCGAACTCCGTGAGTACGACCCCGTGGGCAGGCATCGGCCGGCCGGCCACGCGCGCGGAGATCCGTGCGTGGGACATCGACGTACGGGCCGACTTCAAGGGGCTGCCGCCCGGATCCGGCTCGGTCGAGGCGGGGGAGCGCATCTGGGAGGAGAAGTGCGCCGTGTGCCACGGCACCTTCGGCGAGTCGAACGAGGTGTTCACCCCGATCGTCGGCGGCACCACGAAGGCCGACATCGAGAGCGGACACGTCGCGAACCTGAAGCGCACCGATTTCCCGCAGCGAAGCACGATGATGAAGCTCTCGCAGGTCTCGTCGCTGTGGGACTACATCCGCCGCGCGATGCCGTGGAATGCGCCGAAGTCGCTGTCGCCCGACGAGGTCTACGCGGTGACCGCGTACATCCTGAACCTCGCCGACGTCGTGCCCGCCGATTACGTTCTGTCGGATCGGAATATCGTCGACGTGCAGAAGCGTTTGCCCAATCGTGACGGGATGACGTTCTACGAGCCGATGTGGCGCGTCGACGGCAAGCCCGACGTACAGGGCGACGCCTGCATGAGCGGCTGCAAGACCGACCCGGCACGACTGGCTGCCGCCGGATTGCCCGAGCACGCGCGCGACGCGCACGGCAACCTGATGGCGCAGAACCGCATCGTCGGCCCGGTGCGCGGCGCGGACACGACGCGCCCGCCGCGAACCGAACTCGACGGCGCCGAGGTCGCCGCAACCGCGCAGGCGACGATGCTCGCGTCGATTCCGCACCAGCGCAAGCCCGAGGATCTGGCCAGCGAGGCGAACTGCATGGCCTGCCATGCCGTGGACACGAAGATGGTCGGTCCGTCGTTTCGCGACGTGGGCGCGAAATACCGCGGACGGCCGGGCGTTGCCGAGATGCTCGTCGGTCGCGTGAAGAACGGAACGAGCGGGGCCTGGGGTGACGTGCCCATGCCGGCGAATACCGCGATCAACGACGACGACATCCGGGTAATCGTCAACTGGATCCTCGAGGAACGGCGATGAAGAATCGGCCGATCCTCCATGCAACTCCGATATGCTGCGGCAATCGGTCAACGAAGGAGACTGCACCCATGAACGTAACGAGACGCACGACCTTGCAGGTCGCGGGTAGCGCGGGCCTGTACGGCGCGCTGCTGTCGCTGGGCCTGCTGCGCCCCGGCGCTGCCGCGGCCGAAGCCTTCGACGAGAAGATGTTTCACGTGACCGGCGTGTCCGACACGCTGAAGGCGCTGGGCGCCGCCGGCGCAACCGAGTCGAAGGACGTCGTGATCGTCTCGCCCGACATCGCCGAGAACGGCGCGGTCGTGCCGGTGGGAGTCAAGAGCAACCTGCCGAACACGCAATCGATCGCGTTGCTGGTCGACAAGAACCCGAACGCGCTGGCCGGCGCCTACGACATCCTCGAAGGCACGCAACCCGAGGTGAGCATGCGCATCAAGATGGGGCAGAGCTCCGACGTCGTCGCGCTGGTGAAGGCCGACGGCAAGTACTACATGGCCAAGAAGGAAATCAAGGTCACGCTCGGCGGTTGCGGCGGCTGACGCCTCGCACGTTCCCGATTTCTTCCCGATTACGACCAGGAGACGCTGCGATATGGCAGACCCGATGAAGATCCGCGCGACGGCCAAGGATGGCGCCGCGGACGTGCGCGTGCTGATGGCGCACGAGATGGAAACCGGACAGCGCAAGGACGCATCCGGCAACGTGATCCCCGCCTGGCACATCACCGAGGTCACCGCCTCGCTGAACGGCAAGCCCGTCCTTCGTGCGCACTGGGGCCCGGCGATCTCGAAGAATCCCTACCTGCAGTTCAAGGTCAAGGACGCGAAGCCGGGCGACAAGATCTCCGTCACGTGGGTGGACAACAAGGGTGACAAGCGCACCGACGAAGCGACGGTGAGCTGACGAAGGTCCACCGCGACGCAGTTCGTCGTCGTTCGCAGGGAGGCCGCCGGGGAGGACGGCGGCTGGTGCTGTGGGCGCACGCGTCGCGGCTTCATTTCAACCAGAGGAGACAATCCAATGCGAAAGGCATCGCTGTGCATCGCAGCGTCGGCGCTCGTCGCCACCGCGGCGGTCGCGTATGCGCAATCCGACACGCAGGCCGAGATCGAGCGTTATCGCGAGATGCTGCAGGACGGCAACCCTGCCGAACTCACCGTGATGCGCGGCGAGGAGATGTGGAAGACGCCGCGCGGGCCGAAGAACGCCAGCCTCGAGCGTTGCGACATGGGCAAGGGCCCGGGCGTGGTCAAGGGCGCCTATGCCGAGTTGCCGCGCTATTTCGCCGATACCGACCAGGTGATGGACGCCGAGGCGCGTCTCGTGCATTGCCAGGTGACCCTGCAGGGCTTCGAGCGCGCGGAACTGGTCAAGAAGCCGTTCTCCGGCGCGGGGCGCGCCACCGACAACGAGTCGCTGATCGCGTATCTCGTCGACCAGTCGCGCGGCGTGCCGGTGGCGGTGCCGCAGAGCCATCCGAAGGAGATCGCGTCCTACGAACGCGGCAAGAAGATGTTCTTCTATCGCGGCGGGCCCTACGACTTCTCGTGCGCCTCGTGCCACGGTGAGGACGACAAGCGCATCCGCTTGCAGGACCTGCCGAACCTGCTCAAGCCCGAGGCGGCGCAGAAAGCGTTCACCACCTGGCCCGCATACCGCGTTTCGCAAGGCGCGCTGCGCACGATGCAATGGCGCCTGAACGACTGCTTTCGCCAGCAGCGTTTCCCCGAGCTCGTCTTCACGTCGCCGGCGTCGATCGACCTGATCACGTTCCTGGGCGTGAACGCGAAGGGCGGCAAGATGGATTCGCCCGCGATCAAACGATAAAGCAAGGAGGAGACGAGAGATGGCAGGCAAAGGTAGTTTCGTGCGGCGCGGCGCAGTCGCGTTCGCATTGATCGTCGGCGTTGCAGGCTGCGCGTCGATGACGGGATCGCAGACGGTTTCGGATGCAGAGGTCAAGCAGGCCCTGATGGCCTCGTTCCGCGACAAGGGGATCGCCAAGGTCGATCGACTCGAGCAGAGCGATCTGCAGCGCGTGTGCAGCCAGTACGCCGACAAGCCGCTGCCGGCCGACCTGCGCGCGCGACTCGAGGCGGACGCGAAGAAGAGCGTCCGCTTTCCGAGCGACGGCAAGTTCCTGGGCGACTGGAAGTCGGGCGAGAAGATCGCGCAGAGCGGGCGCGGGCTGCAGTACAGCGACAACGAGAAGACCGTGGCGGGCGGAAACTGTTACGCGTGCCACCAGCTGTCGAAGGAGGAGATCGCCTACGGCAACATCGGACCGACGCTGTACCACTACGGCAAGCTGCGCGGCAACACGAAGGAAACGCTCGAGTACACGTGGACGCGCCTGTGGAACGGCCACGCCTACAACGCCTGCAACAACATGCCGCGCTTCGGCGGCGCAGGGATCCTCACCGAGGCGCAGCTGAAGGACGTGATGGCGCTGCTGCTCGACCCGGCCTCGCCGGTCAACAAGTGAGAAGCCCACCGATGCAAACCGCAGTGCCCGCCCTGCGCAGCAGCGGCTGCGTGCGGCGATGATCGATCGCCGCGAGTTCCTGCGACTGCTCGCGGCCGCCTCGGCCGCGGGCCTGTCGCTGCCCGCCGGGGCGGCTGCGCCCGGTTCGGCGCGCGCCGAGTCGTTCTACGATGTCGCGCCGTTCGGCAACGTGAGCCTGTTGCACTTCACCGACTGCCATGCGCAGTTGATGCCGGTGCACTTTCGCGAGCCGAGCGTTAACCTGGGCGTCGGCGAGGCAGTCGGTCGCCCGCCGCACCTGGTGGGCGAAGCGCTGCTCAAGCATTTCGGCATCGCGCCGGGAACGCGCGAGGCGCACGCCTTCACGTTCCTCGACTTCGAGGACGCTGCGCGTACCTACGGAAAGGTGGGTGGCTTCGCGCACCTGGCCACGTTGGTGAAGCGCCTGCGTGCTTCGCGCCCGGGAGCGCTGCTGCTCGACGGGGGCGACACCTGGCAGGGTTCGGCCACGTCGCTGTGGTCGAAGGGCCAGGACATGGTCGATGCGTGCAAGCTGCTCGGCGTCGACGTGATGACCGCGCACTGGGAGTTCACCTACGGTGCCGAGCGCGTCGAGGAGATCATCGCGCGTCACCTGAAGGGGCACATCGAGTTCCTCGCGCAGAACGTCAAGACGACGGACTTCGAGGATCCGGTCTTCCCGTCGCACACCGTTCGCACGATCAACGGCGTACCGGTGGCGATCATCGGGCAGGCGTTTCCCTACACGCCGATCGCCAATCCGCGCTACTTCGTCGAGCAGTGGAGCTTCGGCATCCAGGACGAGCGCCTGCAGGGGATCGTCGACGAGGTGCGCGCGGCAGGCGCGCAGGTCGTCGTACTGCTGTCGCACAACGGGATGGACGTCGACCTGCAACTCGCCTCGCGCGTGAGCGGGCTCGACGCGATCCTCGGCGGCCATACGCATGACGGCGTGCCGCAACCGGTGAAGGTGCGAAACGCGAAGGGCACGACGCTCGTCACCAACGCGGGCTCGAACGGCAAGTTCCTCGCCGTGCTCGACTTCGACGTGAAGGGCGGCAAGGTCGCCGACTTCCGCTACCGGCTGCTGCCGGTGTTCTCGAACCTGCTGCCCGCCGACGCCGGCATGCAGGCGCTCATCGACCGCGTGCGTGCGCCGCACCTCGCGAAGCTCGAGGAGAAGCTCGCCGTCACCGAAGGGTTGCTGTACCGGCGCGGCAACTTCAACGGCACCTTCGACCAGTTGATCCTCGATGCCTTGATCGAGGAGAAGGATGCGCAGATCGCCTTTTCGCCGGGCTTCCGCTGGGGAACGTCGATCCTGCCCGGGCAGTCGATCACGCGCGAGCACCTGATGGACCAGACGGCCATCACCTATCCGTACGCGACGCTCTCCGAGTTGTCGGGCGAGATGATCAAGACCATTCTCGAGGACGTCGCCGACAACCTGTTCAATCCCGACCCCTATTACCAGCAGGGCGGCGACATGGTCCGTGTCGGCGGCATGACCTGGGCGTGCACCCCGGCGGCTGCCGCCGGTTCGCGCATCTCCGACATGCGCCTGAACGGCGAACCGATCGACGCAGCGCGCACCTACAAGGTGGCCGGCTGGGCGCCGGTGGCCGCCGGCGCGAGCGGCGAACCGGTCTGGGATGTCGTCGAGCGGTGGCTGAAGTCCAGGCGCACGGTCTCGCCGCGTCGCCCGAACGAGCCGCGGCTGATCGGCGTGGGCAAGAACCCCGGGATCGCCTGACCCGATGAACGGGCGACGTCGGCTGTTGTCGGCGGCGGGTGCCGTCGCTGCCGCCAGCGCCGTGCCGAGGCTTGCCGCGGCGGCGACGACGCCGGCGCCTGCGATCGGCACGCGCATCGATCTGCCGCCGGTGCGCCTGCTCGACGGCCGCGAGATCGAGCCTTCGTACTGGCGCGGCAAGGTGCTCGTCGTAGAGTTGTGGGCGACGTGGTGTCCTTTCTGCGCTCGGCAGAACCCGGAGATCGACAAGCTGCATCGCGCGCACGCCGCTTCGGGGCTCGAGGTGCTCGGACTGTCGATCGACCGCAACGCCGACGAGGCGAGGAAGTACCTGCGCGAGCGCGGCTACGCATTTCACGCCGCGATGCTCGACGCGAAGTGGGAAGCGACGCTCGGTCGCCCGAAGGGGCTGCCGATCGTCTGGGTCGTCGGCCGCAGCGGCCGGCTCGAGCAGGTCGAGATCGGCGAGATGTTCCCCGAGGACGTCGCCGACCTCGCCCGCTGGCTCACGAAGGGAGCACCGCAATGAGCACTCGGTCTTCGATTCGCCGCGCCGGCGCCGCGCTCTGCGCGTTGGCAGCCGTGGCCCTGCTGGCACCGGTTGCCGCACGCGCCGAAGCGACTTTCGCCACGCGCTCGCTGGTGGCGGAAACGGCAAACAAGGCGGCGATGGCTGCGCTGGAGGCCTGCCGCAAGGAAGGCTTCCAGGTCGGCGTCGCCGTCACCGACCGCAGCGGCGTATTGCAGGCCTTCGTGCGCGATCGCTACGCGGGTGCGCATACCGTCGAGGTCGCGACCGACAAGGCCTGGACCGCGGCTTCGTTCCGCATGACGACGGCCATGCTCGGCGACGAGACGCAGGCGGGCAAGCCGATGAGCGGCATCCGCGGCGCCTCGCGCGTGATGCCGATCGGGGGCGGCGTGCCGATCGAGGCGGGCGGTTCCACGATCGCGGCGATCGGCGTCTCGGGTGCGCCAGGCGGCGAGGCCGACGAGCGTTGCGCGCGCAAGGGCATCGAGGCGATCGAAATGGACATCGAGATGCAGTGAGAGTCGCACGCGTCCTGTCGCTCGTCGCTGCGTTCTGCGTGTCCGCGGGCCTCGCTGCGGACGCCTTCGCGCGTGCTCCCGCGCCGGTGCGGGTCCACGTCGAGGCGCAGCGCGTCTCCGGTCGCGTCTGGTATGTGCAGGGGGACAGCGGCATGGTCTCGCTGCAGAACGAGGGTTTCAACTCGAACGCCGGCTTCGTGGTCACCGACGATGGCGTCGTCGTGTTCGACGCACTCGGCACACCGGCGCTCGGCGCCGTCCTGCTCGAACGCATCCGGCAAGTCACGAAGCAGCCGGTACGACGTGTCGTCGTCAGCCACTACCATTCGGACCACTTCTACGGCCTGCAGGCGTTCAAGGACGCGGGCGCGGAGGTCTGGGCGCACCGCGCGGTGCGCGAATACCTCGCCACCGAGGCGGACGAGGCGCGATTGGCGGAACGGCGCGAGTCGCTCGCACCGTGGGTCACCGACGAAGCGCGCATCATCGCGCCCGATCGCTTCGTCGACGAAGAGACGGTCTTCCGACTGGGCGGCCTCACGTTCCGCCTGCTGCCGGCAGGCCCCGCGCACACCGCCGAGGACCTGATGATGCTCGTCGAGGAGGAGGCGGTGCTCTTCGCCGGCGACCTGATCTTCGCCGGTCGCGTGCCCTTCGTCGGCGACGCCGATCCCAGCGCCTGGCTCGCCGCGCTCGAGAAGCTCTCGGCGCATCGTCCGCGCGTCGTCGTCACCGGCCACGGGCACGCTTCCACCGATGCGCTCGCCGACCTCGCGCTCACGCGCGACTACTTGTTGTTCCTGCGTTCGGAGATGGGCAAGGCAGTCGACGAACTGCTCGACTTCGACGAGGCCTACGAACGCACCGACTGGTCGCGCTTCGCCTCGTTGCCGGCCTTCGACGATGCGAATCGGCGCAACGCGTACAACGTGTACCTGCGCATGCAGCGCGAGGCGCTCGGCGTGCGCTGAGGCGCCTTCTTCGAGGCACCCGCGCCGCTTGCTTCACAATCGCGCGATGCCGTTCTTCCGAGGGTCCATTGCATGCGTCGCGGGCACGCTCGTCGCGGTCTTCTGCACGACGAACGCGATCGCACAGACCGCGTCGGAACGTTGCCTGCTGTCGGCGCTGCAACGCGCTTCGGACGATGCCAGCGTGGAGTCGGTGCGCAGGCAGTGCGCGGCGCCGGAAGGGCAGGCGACGCCGCAGGCGCAACCGGAATCGGAACCGAGATGGCAGGACGAGCCACGGTCGGAATGGTCCGCGCGCGAGCCGCCGCTTTCTCCGGTCGCGCGCCGCGTGGCGCTCGAACGAGAGGTCTGGGCGAAGCGCTTCGCGCTGCTGCCGCATCGTCCCAACTTCATCGATCCGTTCTCCCACGCCTTCGAGACGCCGACCAGCGTCTCCGAGGCGCACGTGCAGCGAAACGAGGTGAAGTTCCAGATCAGCTTCAAGCTCGCGTTGTCTCCGCCGCTGATCGACGAACGCCTCGGACTCTTCTTCGCCTACACCGGCCAGTCGTGGTGGCAGGCCTACAACCACGACCGTTCGAGCCCGTTCCGTGAATACAGCCACGAACCCGAGTTGTACGCATCCTGGAAGCCCGAACGTCGCATCCTGGGTTGGGACTGGCGTGTGGCGAACGCGGGTTTCGTGCATCAATCGAACGGACGTTCGGGCGAGAGCTCGCGCAGCTGGAACCGGCTGTTCGCAGACCTGCGTTTCGATCGTCCGAACGGCTGGTGGGTCGGCGTGCGTCCGTGGTGGCGTATTCCGGAGCATCGCAAGCCCTTTGCGGGCGCATCCGAGGGCGACGACAACCCGGGCATCGAGCGCTACGTCGGCGACGGGGAGCTGAAGATCGGATACGTCGGCAGCGTGCACAACCTGACGCTGACGACGCGGCGCAGCTTGGCGCAGGCGGGCAAGGGCGCGGTGCAGCTCGACTGGAGCCGTCCGACCGGCTTCAGCCCCGACCTGCGCTGGCACGTCCAGTACTTCGACGGCTACGGCGAATCGATGCTCGACTACCAGACGCGCGTGCGACGCATCGGTGTCGGCGTGATGCTGAACGACTGGTATTGAGAAGGCATCCGAAGTCGTTCGGCGTGCGCCGGCGGCCGCTCGCTCGCGTTCGAGCACTTCTTGACGCGTGGTAGTGTTCGCACTTCGCATCGAAGCGATTCGGATGGAAAGGTCGAGGCGTGAGCAATTCCCTTGTGATGCAGGCAACCACGCTATTCCGGGAGGCGGCCGGGCAGGGTCGCGACAGCCTGGACGGCGTCGCGCTGGACGCGCTGCTGGCCGCAGTCGGCCTCGCGCGCGACGCCGATTCGATGGCCGGCGGCGCCGAAATGCGGATCACGCTGAACAGCACTCGCGAATTCGGCATGGTGATCGGCGCCGGCTTCGGCGGACTGGAGGCAACGCTCGACGAGGGCCAGTTTCGGCGCGACCGCGCTTCGGTCTACGCCGTCGCGGAACTCACCGATGCGCCGGATTTCCTGCGCCTGTTCCAGCGCACGCTGGCCTGGCAGAAGATCGCCGCCGTGTCGCAACGCGAAGGCCGGTCCCCGCCCGAGGCGGAGCTCGCGAAATGCCTTGCCCGGCTGCTCGAGCTCGCGCATGCCTTCGCCCCCGGGCGGCCCGACGCGCCGTTCGTGCTGCAGGCGCTCGAACTCGATTGCGTCGCGTCCGAATCGCGGCTCCTCGTTCGCGGCGTTCGTTGCAGCTTCTCCGCCCCGCAGCCCGGGCGGCTGCCCCGGCCCGTGGCGAAGATCGACAAGCTGATCCATCCGGAGCGCATCGGCATCATCGGCGTTTCGGGCAGCGGCATGAACTTCGGCCGCATCATCCTGCGCAACCTGATCGGCTCGGGCTTTCCGAAGGAGCAGTTGCTGGTGCTCAAGCCCGGGGAGACCGAGATCGACGGCGTGCGCTGTGTCGACGGGCTCGCCGCGCTCGACGGCAAGCTCGACCTGTTGATCGTCGCGGTGGCGGCAAGCGCGGTCTACGCGCTCGTCGACGAGATCATCGACACCGACGCGGTCGAGGCGGTGATGCTGATCCCGGGCAGCATGGGCGAGACGAAGAAGAGTCGCGAGCCGGCAGCAGCGCTGGCGGCGCGCATCAATGCCGCCCACCGCCAGCCCGACGGGGGGCCGATCTTCCTCGGCGCCAATTGCCTGGGCGTCGTGTCGCATCCGGGACGCTACGACTCCTGGTTCATACCGCTCGAGCGCCTGCCCAAGCCGCAGAAGAAGAAGGTGCGGAACTCCGTGATGCTCTCGCAGAGCGGCGCCTTCATGATCACGCGGCTGTCGCAGAATCCGTGGCTCGATCCGGCCTACATGATCGCCCTCGGGAACCAGACCGATCTCACCCACGGCGACATGCTCAGCTACTTCGCCGACCTGCCCGAGATCGACACGCTCGGCATCTACATCGAGGGCTTCAAGGATCTCGACGGCCTGCACTTCGCGCGCGCCGTGCGCAAGGCAGTGCTCGAGGGCAAACAGATCGTCGTCTACAAGTCGGGGCGCACGGCGCCCGGCCAGGGCGGCGTCATGGGCCACACCGCTTCGATTGCCGGAGGCCTGGGGCTCTTCGAGTCGGTGATCCGGCACGCCGGCGCGATCGTCACCGAGGACCTGAACACCTTCGACGACCTTTTCTACATGGCCGGCGCACTGCATGACAAGAAGGCGGGCGGCAACCGGCTCGGTGCCATCAGCGGTGCCGGATTCGAGGCGGTCGCGATGGCCGACAACATCGAGTCGGACGGCTTCGCGATGCAGATGGGCGCGCTCGACGACGCGACGGTGCAGAAGATCGAGCAGATTCTCGTTGCCAAGAAACTCGACCAGCTGGTCGAGGTGCGCAATCCGCTGGACATCAACCCCGGCGCCGACGACGAGGCGCACCTCGCGATCTCGGAAGCCTTCCTGCAGGATCCGAACATCGACGCCGTCGTCGTCGGCCTCGATCCGACGGCGCCCTCGGTGCGCGCGCTCGAGCAGAGCAAGCTGCGCCCCGGCTACGACCTGAGCGATCCGAAGAGCACGGTGCACCTGATGCCGCCGCTGGTCGAAGGCCACGACAAGCCGCTGATCGGCATCATCGACGGCGGCAAGCTCTACGATGCGATGGCTGCGAGCCTGATGGACCAGGGCGTGTGCTGCTTTCGCAACTGCACGCGCGGCACGAAGGCGCTGGTGCGCTATTTCGAAGCCCGGCATTACGCCGATTACCTGAAGATCCGCCGACCGGGCGGGAGCAACAACTGAGGAAGAAAGTGAGCGACGCATTGCAACCCGGACTGAGCGCCACCTCCCGCATCGTCGTCGACCAGGGCCGCACGATCGGCTTCATGGGCGAGGACCTGCGCGTGTATTCCACGCCCAGCCTGCTCTATGACGTGGAAGTCGCCTGCCGCGAACTGATCCTTCCGCACATCGGTGAGGGCAAGGACTCGGTGGGCACGCGCGTCGAGTTCGACCACGTCGGCGCGACGCTGCTCGGTATGTGGGTCGAGATCACCGTGCGGGTTGCGGAAGTCAACGGTCCGGCCGTCACCTTCGAGTTCTCGGCGCGCGACGCGGTCGAGGAGGTGGCACGCGGCAAGCACAGCCGCTTCGTCGTCGGGCTGGAAAAGACCGCGCAGCGGCTGAAAGCCAAGCGCGCGAAGGCGGCCGCCGGCTGATCAGGCGTACATCGCCTCGATCTCGTCGGCGTACGCCGACTGGATGCTCGCGCGCCGCACCTTCATCGTCGCGGTCACTTCACCGTCGTCGTGGTCGAGCTCCTTGGCGAGCAGTCGGAAGCGTCGGATGCGCGAGACCTGCGCCAGGCTTTCGTTGGCGCGAGCCACCTCCTGCTCGATCAGCTCGCGCACCCGCGGATGCTCGGCGAGCGAGCGGAAGTGCGTGAACGCGATGCGCTGCGACTCTGCCCATCTCGCGACGGTGTCGAAGTCGATCTGGATCAGCGCCGAGACGAAGCGGCGCCGGTCGCCGATCACGATGCACTCGCGCACGTAGGGGCTCGACTTCACCGCGTTCTCGATCTCCGACGGCGTGATGTTCTTGCCGCCGGCGGTGATCATCACGTCCTTCAGCCGGTCGACGATGCGCAATTGCCCGCCGTCTTCCTCGACGACGTCGCCGGTGTGCAGCCAGCCGTCGCGGATCGTTTCCGCGGTGGCCTGGGGGTTGCAGTAGTAGCCGGCGAAGACGACGTCGCCGCGCACGAGCAGCTCGCCCTGCGCGCCGATACGATGCTCGACGCCGAGCGTGGGCTCGCCCACGGTGCCGATTCGCACCGCGTCGAGCCGCTGACCGGTGATCATGCCGGTTGACTCGGTGAGCCCGTAGACCTCGACCAGCGGCACGCCGAGCGTGCGGAAGAAGCGGATCACGGCAGCGGGAATCGGCGCCGCGCCGGTGAGCGCCACGCGCGCGCGTCGCAGGCCGATGAAGTTCTGCAACGAGCGGAACACGAGCCAGTACGCGAGGGCGAAGCGCGCTCGTTCGGCCAGGCTGCGCTGTCGCGGCGATTTCTCGGCGAAGGGCTCGCAGCTGCGCATCGCGCGCGCGAACAGCGTCCGGCGCAGGCGCCCCGTTTCCTGCATCCGGATCAGGATCGATGCGTGCAGCTTCTCCCAGATGCGCGGAACGCCGAGGAACATCGTCGGTGCGATCTCGCGCAGGTCTTCCTGCACGGTGCGGATCGATTCGCCGAAGGCCACCTGCGAGCCGACGTAGATCGGCACGAAGGTGGTGAGCATCTGCTCGGCCACGTGGCACAGCGGCAGGTACGACAGGTGCGTCGTGCCGGGGCCGAGATCGAGCCGTTCGACGATGCCCGGCACGACGCCGCGGATGTTGCGGTAGCTGATCATCGCGCCCTTGGGCTTGCCGGTGGACCCCGACGTGTAGATCATCAGTGCGACGTCGTCCAGGCGCTGCGCGGCGAGCACGTCGTCGACGAGTTGCGCGTGCGCAGCCTCGTGCTTCGCGCCGAGGGCCTCCAGTTCGTCGAAGGCCACCAGCAGGTCGCGGTGCTCGGAGGCCGCGTTGCGCAGTCCCTTGCGCTCGATGACGACGATCCTCTTCAACCGCGGCAACTGCGCGCGCGCGGCGAGCACCTTGTCGGTCTGTTCCTGGTCCTCGCAGACGACGATCTCGACGTCCGCATGCGAGAGCACGTAGGCGACTTCAGCCGTCGGGCTCGTCGGGTAGACGCCGACCGTGATGCCGCCGATCAGGCTCGCGCCGAGTTGCGCGAGTACCCATTCGATCCGGTTCTCCGACAGCACGCCGACGTGGCCCCGCTCGCCCAGCCCGAGCGCGCGAAATCCGTGTCCGATGCGGCGCGATCGCGCGAGCCACGTCGCCCAGTCGATCGGCTTCCAGACGCCGAAGTCCTTCTGCCGGATCGCGATCTGCGTCGGCCGTTCGCGCGCCTGCTGGCACAACATCTGCGCGAGCGTGCGCTCGGGCAGCGGGTTCACGAAAGCCATCGCTTGCGCCGCTTGTAGTGCTTCACCGCCCGATAGCTGCGCGCCTCGCCGGCGCCGCCCATGCCGAGATAGAACTCGCGCACGTCGGGGTCGGCCGCGAGCCGCTCGGCCGCACCGTCGATGACGATCTTCCCGTTCTCCATGATGTAGCCGTAGCTCGCGACGGCCAGCGCGACCGACGCGTTCTGCTCGACGAGCAGCATCGACACGCGCTGCTCGGCATTGATGCGGGCGATGATCGTGAAGATCTCCTCGACGAGCAGCGGCGAGAGTCCGAGCGACGGTTCGTCGAGCAGCATCAGCGTGGGTCGGGCGATCAGCGCACGACCGATCGCCAGCATCTGCTGCTCGCCGCCCGACAGGTAGCCGGCGAGCCCGCGGCGTCGCTCGTGCAGGCGCGGGAAGTACTCGTAGACGAGGTCGAAGCGCTCGCGCGCGGACACGCCGTCGGCGGCGCGCTCGCCGAGCGCGTAGGTCGCCGCGAGCAGGTTCTCCTCCACCGTCAGGTCCTCGAACACGCGGCGTCCCTCCATCACGTGGAAGAGCCCCGCGCGCACGAGTTGGTGCGGACGACGTCGCGCGGTGTCGAGGCCGTCGAAGCGCACGGTGCCGCGCGTCATCTGGCCGTTCTCTAGCGCGAGCAGGCTCGACACCGCCTTGAGCGTCGTCGACTTGCCCGCGCCGTTGGAGCCGAGCAGCGCGACGATCGCGCCGCGCGGCACGGCGAGCGACAACCCGTGCAGTGCCTGCACCGCACGGTTGTAGATGACCTCGATGTTCTCGACTTCGAGGACCGCGTCGTTGCTCACGTTCAGAGGACGATCCACTCCGAGGCCGGAACCATCTTCTGCTGCTTGACGTCGGCGCGGTAGATGCGGCCCACCGGGATCGAGTTGCCGGTGATCGAGATCGGCACGCCGATGATGCCGCCGGTGTCGAAGTCGCGGATCGAGTTCAGCGCGGCCTTCAGGTTGTCGCCCGTCAACGGCTTGCCCGCCGCGAGCGTGCGCTTTGCCGCTTCGGCGAACAGCATCGTCGTCAGGAAGCCCTGCATGTACGCGTTGCTCTGGTACTCGGGGCGCATCTGCCGGATCTTCTCGAGCATCGGCGCCTTGCCCTCGGTGTCGTAGTAGTAGCGAAACGGCATCACTCCCATGAAGCCTTCGGCCGCCTCGCCCATCTTCATGACCATCGAGTTGTCCATCGTCCAGAACGTGCCCATGAAGTGGCTCTTCATGCCCATCTGCCGCGCCTGGCCGATGAATTCGGGGATTGGCGCGAGCACGTAGCCGTGGAAGATCGTGTAGTCGGGCGCGGCGCGGCGCAGCTTGATCACCTCGGCCGACACGTCGACGCTTCCCGGCGGGGTCATGATCTCGCCGCTGACGGCGAGGCCGAGCTTCCTGGCCGCCTCGCGGCTCTTCTCGATCGGATCGCGGCCGAACTCGCTGTCGGAGTAGACGAACGCGACCTTCGCGCCGGGTTTTTCCTTCGCGATGTAGCGCAGCAGGATGCCGAACATCTCGGTGTAGTCGGGTCCGACCAGGAACTGGTGCGGATACTTCTTCGGGTCGTTGATCTCGCTGGCGAAGGAAGCGCCGGCCATCAGGATCGAGCCCATCCGCTCCAGCTCGGGATTGATCGTCTTGGCGAACGCGGTGGAGTCGCCGTAATAGAGGTTCACCTTCTCCTGGCTGGTGATCTTCTTGAACGCGGCCACCGACGCGTCGACCTTGTACGCGGTGTCCTCGGGAACGTAGCGGAGCTTGCGGCCCTGAATGCCGCCCGCATCGTTGACGATCTTCACGTAGTCCTGGATGCCGGCGTGGATGCCGATGCCGGCGAAGGCGAAGACGCCGGTCATCGGGATCGATCCGCCGATGACGATGTCTTCGCCGCCCGGCTGGGCGAAGGCGGCTTTCGGTGCGAGGGCGAGTCCGGTGGCAGCGGCGAGGGCGCCGACGGTACTGCGGCGGGTCTTCGAGATGGTCATCGTGTTCCTCCTTGTAGGACTTGTCGTGGCGAGTGCCGGTAGCGATCGATGGCGAAAGCTCAGGTTCTGAACGGGTACAGGTGAAAGAAGCGCCGCACGCGGCGCCAGATCTCCGCGAGCCCGTTGGGCTCGAAGACGAGGAATCCGACGATCAGTGCGCCGAACACCATCGTGCGCACCGGCGAGAGCACGAGCGTCGCGTTCGCGCCCAGCGGCAGCCAGCCGACGATGAGCTTGAGAAGCTCGGGCACCATCGCCATGAAGGCCGCCCCGAGGATGCTGCCCAGGATCGTTCCCATCCCGCCGACGATGATCGCCGCCAGGTAGAAGATCGACAGGAGCAGCGGAAAGCTCTCGGGCGTGACGACGCGGAAGAAATACGCCCATAGCCCGCCCGCCACGCCCGCATAGAACGACGAGACGGCAAAGGACAGCAGCTTGTATCGCAGCAGCGGGATGCCGAGCACCTCGGCCGAGATGTCGCGGTCGCGGATCGCGATGAACGCGCGCCCGATCCGCGTGCGAAACAGGTTCGCGGCGCCGACGACCATCATCACCGTCAGCGGCACGATCAGCCAGTAGATGCGGAACGACGTGTCGAGTGCGATGCCGAAGAAGCGCGCCGGCACGACGGTGAGGCCTGCCGTGCCCCCGGTGACCGAATCCCAGTTGGCGAAGACGAAGTGCGCGATGAAAGACGCGGCGATCGTCGCGATCGCCAGGTACAGCCCCTTCACGCGCAGCGACGGGATCCCGACGACCAGGCCTCCGGCCATCGCGACCAGGCCGCCGGCAACGAGGTTTGCGAGTGCCGGCGTGCCCCAACGCGCCTGCAGCACGGCCACGGTGTACGCGCCCATCCCCATGAACGCCGCCTGTCCCAGGCTGACGAGTCCGGTGTATCCGGTGAGGATGTTCAGTCCGGTGGCGCTCGCGACGTGGATACCGACGAGGCAAGCGAGGTACAGCCAGTATTCGTTCGCGACGAACGGAAACGCCACCAGAGCGAGGAACAGCACGACGATCCACGCCCATTTCGTCGGCGAGTCGATCAGCGCCTCGTCGGCGACGTAGTCGCGCCGTGCCAGGCCTATGCGCACATGCGCCTCCGCTGTCCGAGTCCGCTCGTCATGGCGCGTTCCTCACAGCCGTTCGATCTCGTGCGTTCCGAACAACCCGTAGGGGCGCAGCATCAGGATCAGCACCAGCAGCGTGAATACGGCGAGAACCTTGAATTCGCCGCCCAGGTACGCGCCGGCCCATGCCTCGACGAGTCCGATGAACAAGCCGCCGACGAGTGCGCCCGCGATGCTGTCGAGTCCGCCGAAGATCACGACGACCAGCACGGTGAGGCCGAAGATTCCCATCGTCGACGAGATGCCGCCGATCGCGCCGACGACGATCCCGGCGACTGCGGCGATCATCCCCGCGACGATCCATGACAGCGAGAACACGCGCGGCACGTCGATGCCCATCGAGTACGCGGCAGCCTGGTCGGACGCGGTGGCCCGCAGCGCGACGCCGCCGCGCCAGAAGCGGAAAACGAGCAGCATCGCGGCGATCAGCAGCGCCGCGGCGCAGAAACCGTAGAACACCTTCGGCGAGACATAGGCGTCGCCCAGGAAGATCGGATCGTTCGGCAGGAACTCGGGCAGGCGGCGCGGATCGGCGGTCCAGACGAGTTCGACGAGTCCGACGAGGATCGAACCCAGGCCCACGGTCACCATGAACACCGAGATCGGCGATTCGCCCAGCATCGGCCGGATCATCGTGCGCTCGACGATGGCGCCGAGCACGCCGCCGCCGATGATCGCAGCGACGATGGCGAGCCACACCGGCAGCGCGAAGCCGGCGGCGAACGCGTAGAAGACGTACGCGCCGATCATCAGCATCTCGCCGATGGCCAGGTTCACGACGCGCGTCGCCTTGTAGATGATGACGAAGGCCAGTCCGGTGAGCGCGTAAAGCGCTCCGGTCCCCAGGCCGGCCAGCGAAATCTCGAGCAGGAACAGCCAGTCGAAGCTCACGCGGCGCACCCCGCGGGCGCTTCGGCGAACCGCCGGCGAAGCTCGTCGAACTGCCCCGAGCCCAGATAGGCGCGAACGACCTCGGGATCGTTCTGTACCTGCGACGGGGTGCCCTGCGCAATCACCTGGCCGAAATTGAGCACTACGACGTGATCGGAGAGGTCCATCACCATCCCCATGTCGTGCTCGACCATCAGTACCGTGACACCCCATTCGGCGCGCAGGTCGAGGATGAAGCGCGCCATGTCCTCGGTTTCCTCGCGGTTCATCCCGGCGACCGGTTCGTCGAGCAGCACGATCTTGGGCTGCATTGCCAGCGCGCGCGCCATCTCGACGCGCTTCTGCAGTCCGTACGGCAGCGACGCGACCGGCGCATGCCGGATGTGGTCGATCTCGAGGAAGTCGATCACGCGTTCCTCGATCTCGGCGCGCAACTGCATCTCCTCGCGTCGCGCGCGTCCGAAATAGAGCAGGGCGTCGAAAATGTTCGTGCGCAGGTGGCAGTGCCGGCCGAGCTTGATGTTGTCGAGCACGGTCATGCCGCGAAAGAGCGCGATGTTCTGGAAGCTGCGCGCCAGGCCGAGTGCGGCGCGCTTCGGCGCGGGCAGGCGCGTGATGTCGCGCCCTTCGAAATGGATCGATCCGCGCGACGGCCGATAGAACCCGGAGATGGTGTTGAACAGCGACGTCTTGCCGGCCCCGTTGGGCCCGATCACCGACGTGATGCTGCCGGGCGCCACCGAAAAGCCCACGCCGCCGAGCGCCTGTACCCCGCCGAAAGCGAGCGTAAGGTCGGCGACCTGCAGCAGGTCAGTGCCGGAAGTAACGGACTGGCGAGACGACAACACCTGCTGAAGCGGGCTGCGTGGTTGCGTAGCCGCGCAGTCTGTGCGATCGCCTCATTCCGTGCAAGAGGTGAAGGGTGAAGGGTCAAGGGTCAAGGGCCCTTCACCCTTGACCCTTCACTTCAGGTCTTGCACTCGTTCGCCAATTGCTTCCCATGCTTCGTGTCGAGCAGCATCGACTTGCCGGCGATGATCAGCCAGACGAGGCCCGATTGGGCGTCCTCGTAGCGCAGCGCGCCGGTGCGCGCATGCACGGCCTTCATCCGGTATTCCTTCTTGTCGAAGCGCAGCACGGCGCTCTGCATGTCGGGCGCAACCTGTTCTACGTCGACGCTGCGGTTCAACTCGCAGCGATACACGCCGGCCGGGAACTTGAAGTTGTGCGGATTGAAACTCGATGCGTCGGATTGGTCGGCTGCCGACGTCGACAGCGGCATCGAAACGGCAGCGGCCGCGACGGCCAGGCAAGCGAGACGGGCGATCGGGAAACGGGTCGAGCGCATGATCGAAACTCCGGCGGACTCGGCTCGGCGCCCGTGAGACAGGCGCCCGGGAAAAGCGCGAGAAGTATACGCCCGGCGGACGCCGGCACGTGCCGTGAATGTGCCGCGTACGCGAGCCGTCGGCAACGGGAAGCCGTCCTCCAGTCGATGAACGGCAGCAAGCGCGGAGCCCGCGGCGAGCGCCGGGCTCCAGGCGAGCGCCGCGCCCACGCGAGGGGCGCCTGCGCAGGACGTGCGCCGCGGTGCCGGCGTTCAGGCGATGTCGCGTACGGGGTCCGGAACGGCGAGCCTGGAGTCGCGTACGCCCGTGGGATACAGGCGCGCGAGCACGTCGAGTGCGGCGCCGGCCAGCGCCGGTCGAAGCGCCGAGGCGAGCATCGCGTCGCCGCCTTCCTCGCCGCGAAGCGACCAGGCGTGCTCGAAGATCTCGTGATGCGTCTTCAGCACCGATTGAACGAGTTCGCGCCAGTGCGGCGGATGTTCCGAGGCGCTCCAGTCGCCTCGGCCGCGCCCGTAATGCGCGACCGCTAGGTATCCGAGCAGCAGGGCCGCAGCCGATTCGTCGAGCACCGCGTCACTCCAGGCGACTGCCGGAGTCGGGCCGCCGCGCACGAGGTTGTAGCCGCGCGCAAGGCCGAACGCGCCCATCGCGCCGAGCAGGCTGCCGCCCAGGATTCCCGCGCCGAAGCTGAAGCCCCCGGTGGCGAGGTCGGCCTTCAGTCCGGCGAGCGCACCGGTGAGAACGCCTCCGAGCACGGCCGCCCTGCCTTCCGGCAGCCGGCTGCTGACCTGGTAGTGCTCGGCGAGCCGCTCGATGATTTCGGCCGACGCATGCCCACCGAGTCCGTGCAACCCGATCAGTCGATCGGTGGCCGAACGGATCGCTTCGTCGAGGCGCTGCGCGAGCGCGCGCATCGCCTGCTTCCGCGCCGCCGGCACCGGGTCGCCGTTGCCCGACGGCGAACGCGCGAAGGTCTGCGCCGCATCGCGCAGGCGTTCGAACATGCCGACGTCGCGGATCGCCTCGCGGTCGGCAGCGATTCGGGCCAGCGCCTGCGCGAGCGCGTCGATCGAAGCATCGAAGACGTGGCGGCGCTCGTTCAGCCACTCGTCGATGAGACGCCGGCACGCCGGGCGTTGCTCCGTCGGCAGCAGGTCGGCGATCGCGCGCAGCAGCGTCGCTTCCTGCACCCAGCAACGCGCGAAAGCATCGAGCGCGAGCACGTTGCGCACCGCGCTCGACCTCGACAGATGGCGTCGCCATTCGTCCAGTTCGGCGGCTTCTTCTGCGACGGGGCGGGGCGGACCGAGCTGGTTCAGCAGCACGATCACCGGCTTGCCGATCCATTCGAGCACGCGCATCTCGTCGTCGATGTATCGCGCCTGCGCGAGTGGTTCGGACGCGTTCACCAGGTACAGCACGACGTCGGCGCGTTCGCGCACGTTGCGCACCGCCTGCTGGCTCGCCCACAAGGCACGGTCGCGGAAGCGGTCCCACACCTGCCCGACGAACCAGCCTATCGGATCGCCCGCCGATTCGAGTCGGCGCGCCAGGCGCGCGCTGTCGCCGAAGCCGGGGGTGTCCCACAGCGTGAGGCGATCGCCGTGGGGAGTCTGCACGAGCGTGTTCTCCTCGGCTGATTCGGTGACGTGCGCTTCGTCTCGCACGATTCCGATGTCTCGTCCCAGCAGCGTGCGGGCGAGCGTCGTTTTTCCGACGTTCGTGTGCGAAACGAGGCTCAGCGCGATCGTTCGGGTTTCGGTCATGCGCAGACCGGTTGTGCGACCCGGCGGTCGAGTGCGTCGCGTACGCGTCGGCCGGCTTCGTTCGGTTCGTCGCGTTCGAGGTCGACGAACACCGGGCGGCACTCGTGCGCGGCGAGCAGCCGCTTCCACGCTTGCCGGCGTTCGTCGCGCCGGCGAAGCGACACCGGCTCGGCGCCGCCGAAGCGCGAAGCGAAGGCCGATTCGTCCACGAGCGCCAGCAGCTCGCTGCCGGCCGGGCGCGCGCCGATCAGGCGAGCGAGGAACACTCCGTGGGTTTCGGCTTCGGGCGTGGCGCTCGACGAGAAGAGCGCGAGGACGACCGCCGCAGCGGCCGCCGACGCGAGCGCAGCGTCGACTCTCTCCTCCTCGCCGTAGCCCGCGGCTTCGTCGACGACGAGCCGCAGCGTCGGTCCGAAGACGACCCCCAGCAGCGCGCGCAGCGCCAGCGTTGCCTGCGGCGACGGAGCGAAGTGGCAGGGCAGGACGAGGACGAGCGCCGCCTCGCCCGAATGCTCGCGCAGCAATGACGCGAAATAGCGATCGGCGGCGGGCAGCGCAAACGAGCGCGCGAGTCGGTGCTCGCGGGCGCGGTCATACGACGCGAGCAGCGCGCGCGGAACGACGACGACCAACGCGACCATTACCGCGTACAGGTGGATCCACGGTGCCGCGTGCTCGCCGGCGGTTTCCGGGAAGCGCATCGCTTCGAGGCGTCCCACGTCGGGCAGCGGGATTCCGGTGAGCAGCGACGCGGGCTGCAGCACGAAGCCGAGCACGGCGTGCAGCGCGTTCGCGTCGAGGAAGGTGCTCTCCCATCCGGCGCGGTATTCGAAGACGAGGCCGCGCACGTACAATCCTGCCAGCGCACCGAGCGCGAAGGCGATCGCCGAGACGTGCAGCACGCGTGCGACGCGCGTGGCGGTGAGCGATGCACTCGCTTTCACCCAGTCGCCGGCGAAGCGTGCCACGACCGCGCTGCGCGCGCGCCTGCGTCCGCTCGCATCGTCGCTACCGGCGAGGGCACCTTCGCGCTGCGCAACGATGCTACGTTGGGCGGCGCGAGCGATCGTCCGGGCAAGGATTCCCTGTTGGGGCTGTCCACGCCGACGCAGCAGCGTGCGCACGGCGATCGAAGCGTACACGAGCAGGTTCCAGCCCATCACGGCCAGCAGCGGCGGAGCGAGCACGTTCACGTGGCGGGACGGGCCGATCGCGTCGGTCGCCAGTCCTGCCGCCAGCGCGATGGCCGGCAGCGCCCAGCCGAACCACGGTCGCCAATCGGTGCCGCGCTGCGCGCGTCGAACCGCCGCTTCCCGCGTGCCGAGTCGCTCCAGCGCCAATTGCGCCCGCCGCGCGACGAAGCGCTCGCCGGGGGCCGTGGCGCCTTCGACCTCGGCGGCTGCGCGGCTCGCCCACGCGCGATCGTCGTCGGTCCATCGGACGACGCCGCTCGGGGCAAGTTCGAACGCGCGCAGCAGCAGTGCGTTACGGGCTTCGGATTCGGTCATTCGCTGTGCCCGGCAAGCCTTGCGGCCCGGGCCGAAAGCTCCATCGTAGCCGGCAATCCCGTTCGGCCGGCGGGTTGCTGGCCTTGCGATTGCAGGGTCGAGGGGATGCGCGATCATCCCCTCGGGCGCGTATCACCAGCGATCGGATCCTCGTTGAGGCGAGCGCTTCCTCAGCGCGCGTCCAGCGACGCGAGCGACACGCGGAAGCACGCGCCGGCGCCGCTCTGGGGCAGCAGCGTCAGGCTGCCGCCCAGCCGTCGCATGATCTGCCAGCTGATCGCCAGGCCGAGCCCCGCGCCCACGACCGCCGTCTGCGTATGGGCCCAGCCGCGGGCGAACTTCGAGAAGATCAGCTCGCGCTCCTCCGGGCGGATACCGGGGCCGTTGTCCTCGACGAGCACTTCGTAGGCGCCGTCGACGACGCGGCTGCGCAGGCGCACGTAAGGCGCGTCGCTGGTGTTGTACTTGATCGCGTTCGAGATCAAGTTGATGAACACCTGCGTGAGCCGGTCGGCGTTCGCCAGCACGAGCACGCCGTGCGCGCGTTCGCCGTCGAGCAGGCGCACCTGCGTATTCGCCGCGAGTCCGTGGCACATCCGGATCGAGCGATCGAGTGCGCTTTCCGGGTCGATGCGCTCGAGCGCCCACGGCGCCTCGCCGCGCTCGAGCAGGCTCAGGTCCAGCGTGCTGTCGAGCAGGCGCGTGAGCCGCTCGCTTTCCTCGTGGATGATCGCGAGAAAATGGCGCGCCTTCGCCGCGTCGAGGTCGGGCGTCTCGAGCAGGATCTCCGAGAACGAGCGGATCGACGTCATCGGGGTGCGGACCTCGTGGCTGACCTGGCTGAGGAAGTCGTCCTTCTGCGCGTCGAGCTGCGTGAGCCGTTCGTTGGCCTCGCTCAACTGGCGCGCGGCGATCTCGAGCTCGCGCGACTTGTGCTCGAGCTGCTCGCTGTACTCGCGGATGCGCTGCGTCTCGTCGGCGAGCTTCATCAGTTCGTCGAGGCTGATCGTCTCGCCGGTGACGACCTGCGAGATCATCGTGCGCGCCGAAGCGGCACCGATGCTGCCGGCGAGCTTGCGTTCGAGTTGCGAGATGATCGCGGCGTCGGCTTTGGCGCTGCTCGAAGGTGTGCGGCCCGGCGCGAAGATGTCCTGGAACAGTCGCCCGGCCTCGTCGGCGCCGAGGATGCGCTGCGCCAGCAGGTTCAGGTCATAGGTCGTCGCCGAGCGGCGAATCAACGCCGCGGTCGCATCCGCGGGGGTGCGGAACACGTCGACGAACAACGTGCTCTGCAGTCGTTCGAGTGGCCGGGGGTCGCGCAGCAGCGAGCCGAGAACGAACAGCAGCGCGTTCAGCGACAGGCTCCAGAACAGCGAGTGCACGAGGGGATCGGCGCCGTCGAAGCCGAACAGCGCGTGCGGACGCAGCAGCTCGATGCCGTACGGCCCGTGCTCGATGTCCTGCGGCGAAAGCAGGAATCCGCCGAAACTCGGCAGATACAGCGTGTAGGCCCACAACAGCGATCCGGCCAGCAGCCCCGCGAAGGCCCCGCCCGCATTCGCATGACGCCAGTACAGGCCGCCGAGCAGGCATGGCAGGAACTGCGCGACGCCGGCGAAGGAGATCAGTCCGATCGAGGCGAGCGCGTCCGAGTCGCCGCTGAGCCGGAAATAGAGGAATCCGAGCAGCAGCATCGCGCAGATGCTCAGCCGGCGGCTGACGAGCAGGAAGCCGCGGATCTCGCCGGAGGCTCCCACAGGCACCCAGCCGAAGCGCAGCGCGACCGGCATGACCAGATGGTTCGAGACCATCGTCGACAGCGCGATGCAGGCGACGATCACCATCGACGTTGCCGACGAGAAGCCTCCAAGGAACGCGAGCAGCGCGACCGTGTCCTGTCCGGCCCACATCGGCAGCGTGAGCACGAACATGTCGGGGTCCGAGCCGGGCGGCAGCAGGTGCAGGCCGCCGATCGCGATCGGCAGGACGAACAGCGTGATCAGGAACAGGTACAGCGGAAACAGCCACGATGCGGTTCGCAGGTGGCGCTCCTCGGAGATCTCGACCACCGTCACCTGGAACTGCCGCGGAAGGCAGACGATTGCGGTAGCCGACAGGAACGTGAGCGTGATCCAGCGCGGGCCGAACACGTCCTCGGAGTGCAGCATCTCCGGCGAGGCGAGCTCGAAGAGCTCTTCCGGGCTGCCGGCGACGAAGAACACGAGCAGGATGCCGACCGCGAGCAGTGCGGCGAGCTTGACGACCGCCTCGAGCGCGATCGCGGCGACGACGCCATGGTGGCGCTCGTTGGCGTCGATGTTGCGCGTGCCGAACAGGATCGTGAACACCGCCATGCCGGCGGCGATCCAGAAGCCCGTGCGGTAGTCGTCCCCGACGATCGGGACGCCGCTCAGCGCTTCCGGGCCGGCGTTCGAGATGACGTGAAAGCTGGTCGTCACCGCCTTGAGTTGCAGCGCGATGTACGGCGTTGCGCCGATCACCGCGATCAGCGTGACGAGGGCGGCCAGGCTCGCGCTCTTGCCGTAGCGCGACGAGATCATGTCGGCGATCGACGTGATGCGCTGCGAGCGACCGATGCGTACGAGCTTGCGCAGCAGAATCCACCAGCCGACGAAAACGAGCACCGGGCCGATGTAGATCGTGACGAACTCGAGACCGTTACGGGCCGCCGATCCGACCGCGCCGTAGAAGGTCCACGACGTGCAGTACACGGAGATCGACAGCGTGTAGACGATCGGCGACTGCAGCCACCCGAGGCGTCCCGAGCGCGCGCGACGGTCTCCGTAGAAAGCGACGGCAAAGAGCAGCGCGACGTACAGCAGCGCGATCAGCAGTACGAAGTTGGGCGACAGCATCGTTCATGACCTGCGCTGCACGTCGGCAGCGGCAGGCGCGGACAGCGCGTCGTCGGGCCGCTCGATCTCGTCGCCTGGCGGCAGCCGGCGAGAGAACCACGCGGCGACGACGATCAGTGCGAGCCACACGCCGAACAGCCACGCGACGATCAACGGGATCCCGAGCACCCGACCCTCGCCCGCGAACAGCCCGATCACCGGCGGCACCCATGCGAACAGCCCGAGCAGCGGCAGCACGGCAGCCGCATCGCGCACCCTAGGCGAATGCGCGGTGGCGGAGGAAGCGCTGCGGGTCGATTCCATTCGTACTCGGCGCCCTTTGCGGCGCGGCTGTCAGCGCGGCGTGAGCCGGCGCACCTCGTCGACGATCTCTCGATTCGAGAACGGCTTCGTCATGAATCCGTCCACGCCGATCTCCTCGGCCATCCGACGGTCCTGCACCTGGCCCTTCGCGGTGAGGATGATCACCGGAATGGAGCGCAGTGCCGGGTCGGACTTCACGCGCTTGAGCACCTCGAAGCCGTTGAGCTTCGGCAGCATCACGTCGAGGATCATCATGTCGGGCGGGTCGCTGCGCAGCCGCAGGATCGCGGCTTCGCCGTCGAGTACCGACGAGACTTCGTAGCCGCTGCGTTGCAGCACGAAGCTCAACGATTCGACGATGTGCGGCTCGTCCTCTGCGATCAGCACCCGCGTAGTCATCGGTTGTCGGTCCTGGGCTGGGCTGCCGCGTGTCGTCACGGAACCGCCCGAGTGTAGCGGGTCTGTCGCGCAGGATGAAGCCGGGCGCCGCCCGTTCATGCGTCGATGATCGGGTCTTCCTGCCGGTACCAGCAGTCGTGTCGAACGCACAGCCTGCAGTTCGGGCCGACCGGCACCGCGGGCGCCGCCGACGGCGCCTCGAGGCCTTCTCCGTACACGGTGCGGTCGGCGTGCAGCGCGTCACAGGCAAGCATCACCGACGTCAGGCGTCGCGGCATCGCGAACGCGGGGCGCGGCTTCTCGTCGGTGCGCGCGAGCATCAGGTAACGCGCCCCGTTCGGAAACTCGGCGAGTTGTCGCACGAGTGCGCCCGGTGACTGGAAAGCGTGGTACACGGGCCACAGCGGGCAGGCGCTGCCGTGTCGCGGCATCAGCAGGTGCGGCAGCGGATAACGCTTCGCGACGAAGCCGGCCGTGTCGACCCGCAGGAACGCGAACGGAATCGCCTGTGCGCCCGGGCGCTGCAGCGTCACCAACCTGTGGCACGCCTGCTCGAAGCTCACGTCGAAGTTGCGGGCGATATGCTCGACGTCGTAGCGTGCGGCGAGCGTCGATTCGAGGAACGCGTCGTAGGGCATCAGGATCGCGGCAGCCTGGTAGGAAACCAGCACCCGCGCGGCCCGTCGCTTCGCGGCGTCGCTGGTGAGAAGCGTGGAGCCGGCAAGGATCTCCGCGCCGACGGAGGCGCCTGCGTGGAACAACTGCGCGGCGAAGCGGGCGAGCTCGAAGCGCCGGGTCGAGCGCGGAAGGCTTGCGGGCAGCGCGAGGGTGCGTGACTCGATGTCCCAGGACGCGTGCGGCTGCGCCGCTGCTGCCTGCGCTGCGTCGTCGGCGACGCGGATGCGCACGGCGTGGACCTCGGCCAGATAGGTAGCCAGCCGCTCCTCGCTGCAGTCGCTGGAGATTCCGGCGGCGGCACGGAAGTCGGCAGCGGCCTGCTCGAGCGACGGGAAGTGGTTGCCGCGCTCGAGCAGGAAGTCGTCGACCTCTTCGGCCGGAGTGACCGATCGTGTCTCCGTGTGCGCGCGGTCGAAGAACGCGGCCAGTGCCTGCGCAACATCGGACAGCCGCGAGCTTTCCGACGCGATGATCGACAGGAAGCGCGAGCGCTGCTCGGGCGCGATGTCCTCCATCGTCTCCAGGATCTCGGACGACGAGCGGATCGCGGCCACTCGGCTGAGCATCGAGTGCACCGCAACGCCGAGGAACGGATCGTGATTGAGCCGATCGGAGAGCGCGCGCACCGCATTCAGGCGGTCCAGAGACGTGCGGTGCAGCCGCACCAGCGCCTGCGCCCACCCTTCGTATTGGCCGGCAAAGGACTCGGCGCTCGCCGGATCGAGGTGCAGTTCCGCCAGCACGGGCTCGACGATGAGCGATGCGAGGTCGTCGGCGAGGCGGCGTTGCGCGGCGCCGTCCAGTTCGTCGATGGCCACGTCCAGCGACGCGGCGATGCGCTTGAGAACCGTGCCGCCGATGTTGCGCCGCCCGCTCTCGATCAGGTTCAGATAGGAAGGCGAGATCCCGATGCGGGCGGCGAGCGCCGATTGCGTGATGCCGAGCGAGCGACGCCGCTCGCGGATGCGAGGCCCGACGGGCGAGCGATAGGCCATTCGATTTCGTGCGCGGTGTGCGTTCCGTGTTGCGCCGCAAGGTGAAAAATCGACTCGATTGACCACCTGCAACCTAATTCTTTACAAAATCATTGTTCTTTGTCAAAGACTTGTTGTCGGCTTGACAGCGAACGCGCATCCTCCTTGCCGCAGTCGTCGGCGGCCGGTACCGGCTCGCCCTACCGCAGGTCCATTCAAGGAGGACGGTTCATGAGCGACATTCGAGACAACGGGCGGCGAAAGGTCATCAAGGGGGGGGCAGCGCTGGGCGCAACCGCGATCGCATCGCCCCTGTTCTTCACGCGGAACGCCTGGGCGCAGAATTTCCGCAACAACCCGGGCGACAAGAAATCGATCGTGCTCGGGTTCAACGTGCCGCAGACCGGGCCCTATGCCGACGAGGGCGCCGACGAACTGCGGGCCTTCAAGCTCGCCGCCAAGGAACTCAACGGCGAAGGCGATGGCGGCGCGATCAAGACCTTCAAGCCGTCGAAGCTCAAGGGCAACGGCATTCTCGGCAAGAAGGTCGAGTACGTCACCGGCGATACGCAGACGAAGGCCGACGCCGCGCGTGCTTCGGCAAAGCGGATGATCGAGAAGGACGGCGTGCTGATGATCTCCGGCGGCTCGTCCTCCGCCGTAGCCGTTGCCGTTCAGTCGCTCGCGCAGGAAATGGGCGTGCTGTTCATGGTCGGCCTGAGCCATTCGAACGACACGACGATGAAGGATCGCCGCCGCTACGGCTTCCGGCACTTCTTCAATGCCTACATGTCGGGACAGGCGCTCGCGCCCGTGCTTGCCAAGGAGTACGGCAAGGACCGCAAGGCGTATCACCTGACGGCGGACTACACCTGGGGCTGGACGCAGGAGGAGTCGCTGAAGAACGCCACCGAGAAGATCGGCTGGCAGACCGTGGCCGCGGTGCGCACGCCGCTGGGCGCAGGGGACTTCTCGCAGTACATCACGCCTGCGGTGAACTCCGGCGCCGACGTCCTGATCCTGAACCACTACGGCAAGGACATGGTCAACTCGCTGCGCCAGGCAGTGCAGTTCGGCCTGCGGGACAAGAAGGTCAACGGCAAGCAGTTCGAGATCGTGGTGCCGCTGTACTCCGAGTTGATGGTGCAGGGCGCGGGTGAAGCCGCACGCGGCATTTTCGGTACCGCGAACTGGCACTGGGAGCTTCCCGACGAAGGGACGAAGGCATTCGCCAAGGCCTACGCCAAGGAGTACGGGTTCCCGCCGTCGCAGGCCGCGCAGACCTGCTACGCGCAGACGCTGCTGTATGCGAACGCCGTCGAGACGGCAGGCACCTTCTATCCGCCAGAAGTGATCAAGGCGCTCGAGGGCTTCAAGTTCGACGGGCTGGGCAACGGCCCCACCGAATACCGCAAGGGCGACCACCAGTGCTTCAAGGACGTGCTGGTCGTGAAAGGCAAGGAGAAACCCACCGGCAAGTGGGACATGCTCGAAATCGTCCAGGTCGTGCCGCGAGCGCAGGTCGAGTACCCGGAAAACATGGGTGGCGGCGAGCTCGGCCCGTACGAGGTGGCTTCCTGATCGCCAGCCTCCGGGCTGGGTAATCCCCGAGCCCGCCCGCGCCGGCCCTTGCCGGCAC
>JAEWFA010000018.1 GCA_023389055.1 Pseudomonadota bacterium
CGTCGATACCGCCCGGTATCGACGCCTTCGCGCGCCTTGCACTGCATCCCTGCCGTCCTCTGCGCGACCCCTGTCCATAGTCCGACAGCCTCCTAGGGCACGAGACCGTCCAGTTCCGGCAGCATCGTGACGCTCTCCCGCGTCGACGCCTCGCCGCGCGCGCCGACGAACACCGCGGGCTCCGATCCGCGATTCACCGCCACGTGCGGCATTCCCGCCGGGATGAACAGATAGTCGCCCGGCCGTGCAATGCACCGATGCTGCAGGCGTTCGCCGGTCCACAGTTCGACCTCACCGCCGCTCAGCATGTAGTGCGCCGTCTCGTGTCGATGCGTATGCGCTTTCGTGCGCTCGCCGGCGGGCAGCGTGATCAGTCCGAGGAACAGTGATTCCGCACCTACCGTCTCGGCACTGATGCCCGGCGCGTAGCGCGCGCCTTGCGCGCTGGTGAAGGGCTCCGGCCCGCGTACGACGAACCGTTCGCGGCTGGCATCGATCGTTTCCATGGTCGTCTCCGTCTGGTTCGCGAGCCGACTTTCGGCTCACCGTTGCAGCTTCGACCTGGCGGCCGTGGCTGTCACGGAAGCCGCGCTGAATTCGCGTTAAATTGCATGAAACGGAGCAGCCCATGGCGAAACGCTTTGCGTTCGGTCCGTTCCTGCTCGATACGGCACGCGGTACGCTGGTGCGCGACGGCGCCGCGGTCGCGGTCGGGCAACGCGGACTGCGCCTGCTGCACGCGCTGCTCGAGGCAGCCGGCGAGCCGGTGTCCCGGGAAGCGCTGATGCGCGCCGCCTGGTCCGGCCTCGTCGTCGAGGAAAGCAATCTGCCGGTGCAGGTCGCGGCGCTGCGCAAGCTGTTGGCCGGCGGGAACACCGACGCCGCGATAGCGATCGACACCGTTCCGCGCCTGGGCTATCGGCTCCGCGGCGTGGTCGCCGTGGAGGAGTCGGAGCTCGCACCGCTCGGGGAATCCGAGCCGGAGCAGCGCGGCCGCCCGCGCATCGCGGTGCTGCCGTTCACACACCTGGGCGACGACCCCTCGCAGGAGTACCTCGCCGACGCCGTCACCGAGGCGCTGATCGCCGCGCTCGTGCGTTTCCGCTGGTTCTCGGTACTGGGGCGCAACGCGAGCCAGACCTTCAAGCTCGCGTCGGTCGACGCTCGCACGGCGTCCGCCGAGTTCGGCGTTCGCTACTTCATCGAAGGCTCGGTGCACCGGTCGGGCACGCGATTTCGCATCTCCGCGCGGCTCGTCGAGGCACGCACCGGACGATGCCTGTGGGCGGAACCCTACGACTTCGCCGACGCCGATCTTTTCGCCGTCCAGGACTCGCTGTGTCGACAGGTCGCAGGAGCGATCGAGCCGCAACTGCTCGACAGCGTCGGCAGCGATGCCGCGTCCCGGCGCAGCCAGAGCGTGACCGCGTGGGAGTTGGTGGCGCACGGCTCCTGGTTGTTTCATCACGTGACTCGCGACACCCACCGCAAGGCACGCGAACTGTTTCGCCAGGCACGAAGCGTCGATCCGGGGTTGCCCGAGGCATCGCTGTGGATCGGCCGTGTGAATGCGGGGCTCGTCGCGTACGGATGGAGCGACGAACCGCAGGCAGACCTGGCCGAAGGCGTCGCTGCCGCGCTCGAGGCGGTGCGGCTCGACCCGCTGAACCCCTACGCGCACTACGCGCTCGCAATCGTCGCCAACTACGCCGACGACGTCGAGCGCGCGCTGCGAAGCGCCGAAGTCGCTCGGGAGTTGAGTCCGAGCTTCGCGCTCGGCCACCTGGTGCACGGGATGGCGAGCCTGTACGCGGGGGACGCGCGCACCGCGATCCGCTCGCTCGGCGACGGACTCGAACTGAACCGTTTCGATCCGCAGAACTTCGTCTGGTACGACCTGCTTGCGCTGGCGCTGCTGTTCACCGGCGACGCGCAAGGCGCGCTGAAGCATGCGATCGCGGCGTTGAAGGTTCGACCGTCGTGGCGCGCGGCGATGCGCACGGCGGGCGCGGCGAGCGCGGCGCTCGGACACGACGCCGAAGCAGCAGGCTGGCTGAGACAGTGGTCGGAGGCGCCGGCCACTGCCGATGCGATGCAGCCGCTCTGGCGACTCAATCCGCTATGGGCGGCAGAGATCAGCGCCGCCTCGTCCCGACTCCGATGTTGACCGGATTCGACAGCCGCACGACGCCTTCGACGGCCCTTTCGCGGAAAGCCGCAGCCAGCGCGCGTTGCACCGTGTTGCGCTCGTCGGCGCTGATCCGGAGCTCTTCCAGCAGGCACTCCACGATCGGATTGCTCGAGACGATCCAGTCCCACAGCGCGTCGGAACCGTCGAACGCCGTCGTCTCGGTAATCGACTCGACGCGGACGTCGACCAGGCCCACAGCCGAGAGCACGCTTCGCAGCCGCTCGGGGTCGGCGAGCTGGAATTCGAGCGGCGGCTCGTCTTCGGGCGGACCGTCGAACGAAGGCCGCACGGATTGCACCGCGCGAACGAAGAAGTGCAGGAAGTCGATCCGCTGCGGGTCGCCGTAGGCGACGATCAGCACCTTGGCGCCCGGCGAAGCAACCCGCGCCATCTCCGCCACGCCGCGGGGCATGTCGGCGAAAAGCATCACACCGAACTGCGACGCGACGAGATCGAAATGATCGTCGTCGAGCTCGAGCGCCTGGCCGTCCATCACGCGCGTCTCGATCTCGAGCCCCTCGTCTTTTGCCCGCCTGGCGAGCAGTTCGAGCATCGCCGGCGAGCGGTCGACCGCGAGCACCTTCGCACCGAGCCGTGCGGCCGGCACGCTCAACGCGCCGCTGCCGGCGGCGACGTCGAGCAGTCGCATGCCCTTCTGCAATCCGGCGCGGCGCAACGCTTCGTGTGCCAGCGCCATCTGCGTCACGGTGTTCGTCCGGTCGTACGCCGGCGCGATCCGGTCCCATGCCGCGCGCGTGTCGGTTGCCGCGGCCGCGGCAACGGGTTCATGTGTTCCCATGACGTTCCTCCAGCGAGTTCTGGAGGCCCCAGCGTGCGACGGAAGCTTGCCGGTGACTTCGGCGATCCCACCGATGTCCCGCAGCGAAGGGATGGGTGATCTCCGCCAATCCTGCGTCGTTCAGAGCAGCTTGCGTTCGGCTGCGATGGCGATGGCAGCGGCACGAGTCGGCGCATCGAGTCGGCAGAGGATGTTGGCCACGTGCCGGTCCACGGTCCGCTCGCTGATCGACAGGCAGGCAGCGATCGCCTTGTTCGTCCGGCCCGTTGCGATCAGGCGAAGCACTTCCGTTTCGCGCGCAGTCAAGGGCGTTCGCCTTCGTGCCTGCCCGGATGGCAACAACAGCTTCAGGTCCGCCAGCGCGGGCGCCGCGCCGAGCGCCGCGAAGACGGCCATTGCCGCGCGCAACTCCGTATCGGCTGCCTCGCCGTCGCCGATCGCCCGGCACGCCTGCCCGATCGTCACCCGTGCGCGGGCCGCATCGTACGGCGCTTCGAGCCGGCACCAGAGATCGAACGCGCGGCGAGCGGCAGCGAGCGCGACCTCCGGTTCGCCGGCGGCCAACGCGATCGCGCCCTGCCAGTGCGCAGCAGACGCAGCGAGCGCTTCGAGGTCGAAGCGCCGCGCGATCTCTTCCATCTGCTCGCAAGCCGGACGCGCCTCGTCGGGCTCGCCGGTGCGCAACGCAATTTCGGCCGACGCAGGCAGCAACTGCGCGCGCCGCAGCGGGTCGGCCGTTTCGGCCAGCGCACGGTGGATCCCGGCACGCGCCGCTTCCCGGTTCCCCTGCACGAGGCGCAACAAGGCGAGCCCCGGCTGCGTCTCGAAGCCGCGTTCGGCCGCTGCACGATAGGCGGCGTCCGCAGCGTCGAATTCGCCCCGCAAGCGGTGCAGTTCAGCCTGGCGGTAGACGGCCGCTGTCGGCGCTTCGCGACCGGCACCGTCTCGCAGGCCGGCGCGCTGCGCCTCGATCATCGCTTCCTGCCACGCGCCGCGCATCTGCAGGATCTCGGCGCGATGCACGAGGCAACGGCCGGTGAACGCGACGAGCCCCGGCTGGGCATCGCACCAGCGACCGAGCGCGTCGGTCCACTCGCTCGCGCGGCGCAGCGCCTGCACCTGCTGGCACGCGTCGATCACGCTGCAATACACGAGGCCGGCCATGATCGGCGACAACTCGTCGGCAACGACGGCCAGCATCGACTCGTCGAGCAGCGCGAGCCCGTCGAGCAGCGCGAGCCCGTCGAGCACGCGGCCGCGCAGGATGCATGCGCGCCCCTGCAGGTGCCTCGCGCAGGTCGCGAGGTCGACGTCGGCGAAGCGCTCGCCGAGCGCGACGGCGCGCGTAGCGATCGCGAACCCCGCCGCCGGATCCCCGCAGCCCAACCGCTGCTCCGCCTCGGGCAGCAGCAGGTATCCGTGCTCGGCACAGTCCTCGTCAGCGATCAGCCGGCGTGCGCGCGAGAGCCACCCGTTCGCCTGCGCGGTCCTGCCGCGCAGCAGGAGTACGAGTCCGAGCCAGAACGCGCATCTCGCCGCGGGAAGCGGGTTGCCGCTCCTCGCGTGCTCGTGGTGTGCGCGATCGAGACTGCGGTCGAAGACCGTTTCGTTGCCGGCAAGGAATGCCGACATGCCCAGGCGCTCCAGATCGTCGGCGCCCAGCGGCTCGGACTCGTCCGCGCGCGCCAGGAACCGATACGCCTCCGGCCAGTTTCGCCGACGACAGGCAGCGCGTCCCTGTTCGAGGTCGTGCCTTTCGATTCCGGGAGTACGCGCAGGAGCCGTGTGCATGGCGAATGCCTCGCTCGTGCACGATGATGCGCCAGCGACGCATTCTTCGCCCGGCGGCTTCGCCGCCGGGCTGTGCGCTCAACCCGCCTGCACTTCGATGCGTCGCGGCTGGAACTCGGCGCGTTTCGGAATGCGCAGCGTCAGGACGCCGTCCTTCAGTTGCGCGTCGATGCGCTCGGGGTCGAGCTCGCCGCTCAACGTGAAGCTGCGCCGATAGCGCGTGGCCTGCACATCGGCATACAGCGCCTGCATGCCCGACGGCATCTCGATCGAGACGTCTCCCTGGATCGACAGGCCGTTGCGGTCGGCGCGCACTTCGAGCCGGTCCTTCGAGACGCCGGGCATTTCCGCCCGCAGCGTGATGCCCTGCTCGTTCTCGGAGATGTCGACCGCCGGCGCCATCGTCGCGATTTTCTCGTCGGCGGTTGCCTTGTCGCGTGCGGACGCAGCCGACTCGACGGCGTCCGACTGGCGCGTTGCCACTTCCGTGCGTTCGTCCATGATCGCCTCCTTCGTCATTGCACCGGTACGCGGCGCGGACGGGCCGCTTCGCGGCGCTGGATCGTCACCTAAAGGATTCCGTCGCGGTACTTCGCTTCGACACGTTCGGGATCGACGTCTTCCGGCAGCGTCACGGCGCGTCGGAACTCGCCGGTGAATCGCTCGCGCCGGTAGTACGCGGCGTTGTCGCCCTCGCCTTCCGGCGCGTCGCGCCGCCCCGCGATCGACAGCACGTTCTGCTGGATCGAGAGATCGATGCTCGCCGGGTCGACGCCGGCCGCGAACACGTAGACGTCGACGCGCTCGGGCGTGGTGCCGACGTTCATCGGCGGAAAGGTGCCCCGGCGCATCGCGCGGATTCCGGTCGGCGCCGGCTGCCCATCGGAGAAGAGCCGGTCGAGCTCGCGCTCGATGCGACGGAAGTCGTCGAACACGCCGGCGTCCAGGCCGCTCCACAAGCTTCCGAACATGGAATTGCCTCCTTGTTTGGGGGTTCGTGGGCCGAAGCTGGGAGTGCCGGCGCGGATTTCAAGGGGCCGCGGGGCGGCCCCGCACGAGCCACCGGGCAGTCGTGCCGGCGCTACCCGTCAGGCCGCGGCTTGCGCGCGCAACCGGCGCGCCGCCTCCTCGTCGCAGGCATCGTCGATCTCGCGCAGCACGCTGCCGACGTCCGCCTTCCGGGTGTCGTGCACGAAACGACCGGTGAGCGCGACGTCGGGGTTCAGCGCGCCCCGCCGATACAGATCCCAGATCTCGTGACCGTAGTCGGTCTCGAGCAGCTCGGGCGCGAAACGGCCGAAGAAGCCTCGCAGGTTCGCGACGTCGCGCAGCAGCATGCGAGGGGCGTGGTTGTTGCCGGCTGCGTCCACCGCCTGCGGCAGATCGATGATCACCGGGCCGTCGGCTGCAAGCAGGATGTTGAACTCCGACAGGTCGCCGTGCACGACGCCGGCGCACAGCATGCGCACCACCTCGACGAGCAGCCTCGCGTGATGCTCCCGCGCCTCCTCGGGGGTGAATGCCACGTCGTTCAGGCGCGGGGCGGCGTCGCCGTTCTCGTCGGTGACGAGGTCCATCAGCAGCACGCCGTCGCAGAAGTTGCGCGGCGCGGGCACGCGCACACCGGCGGCGGCCAGTCGGTACAGCGCGTCGACCTCGGCGCTTTGCCACGCGGTCTCGGCCGCCTGCTTGCCGAAGCGCGTGCCCTTGGCCATCGCGCGCGCCTGGCGGCTGTTGCGAACCTTGCGGTTCTCGGTGTAGTCCACCGCCTGGCGGAAGCTGCGCTCGGTGGCCGCCTTGTAGACCTTGGCGCAAAGCGTCTCGCTGCCGCATCGAACGACGTAGACGGCAGCCTCCTTGCCGCTCATCAACTGGCGCACGACCTGGTCGACCAGGCCTTCGTCGATCAGCGACTGCAGTCTCTTGGGTGATCTCATGGGAGCGCATTCTGCGCCTCTGCGACAATCCGGGATGACCGACACCGCTTTCGACGCCCTTTCCCTCTCCCCCGCCGCGCTCGCCAACCTCGCGCAGCTCGGCTACGAGCGCATGACGCCCATCCAGGCGGCGAGCCTGCCGCTGGCGCTCTCCGGTCACGACCTCATCGCGCAAGCGAAGACCGGCAGCGGCAAGACGACGGCTTTTGCGCTGCCGCTGCTCGCCCGGCTCGACGTCCGACGCTTCGCGGTACAGGCGCTGGTGCTGTGCCCCACGCGCGAACTCGCAGTGCAGGTTGCGCGCGAGATCCGGCGCCTCGCGCGCGCCGAAGACAACGTCAAGGTACTGGTCCTGTGCGGCGGCTCGACGATCCGGCCGCAGATCGCGAGCCTGGCGCACGGTGCGCACATCGTCGTCGGCACGCCGGGGCGCATCGTCGACCATCTGTCGCGCGAGACCCTGTCGCTCGACGCGCTGAACGTGCTGGTGCTCGACGAAGCCGATCGCATGCTCGACATGGGTTTCGCCGACGAGATCGCGCACGTGATCGAGCGCTGCCCGCGCGAGCGCCAGACGCTGCTGTTCTCGGCGACGTACCCGCCCGGCGTCACGAAGCTCGCGCGGCGCTTCCTGCGCGAGCCGAAGGAGGTCACGCTCGACGAGCGCCACGCGGCCACGAAGATCCGGCAGCGCTTCTACGAAGTGCAGGACGGCCAGCGGCTGCACGCCGTCGGCCTGCTGCTCGATCACTATCGGCCGGTGAGCACGCTGGCCTTCTGCAATACCCGGCAGCGCTGCAGCGAACTGCGCGCACTGCTGCAGGCGCAGGGCATCGTCGCGCTGGAACTGCACGGCGATCTCGAGCAACGCGAGCGCGACCAGGTGCTCGTGCGCTTCGCCAACCGCAGCTGCAGCGTGCTGGTGGCCACCGACGTGGCGGCGCGCGGCCTGGACATCGCAGGAATCGAGGCGGTGATCAACGTCGACGTGACGCCCGACAGCGAAGTGCATACGCATCGGGTGGGGCGCACCGGTCGCGTCGACGAAACCGGGTGGGCGTTCAGCCTGGTCGGCCGCAACGAGATGGAGCGCATCGCCCGCATCCAGCGGATGCAGGGCGAAGACAGCGAATGGCACTCGCTGAGCGAGCTCGTGCCTTCGCGCGACCCGCAGCCGCTGCGCCCGCCGATGACCACGCTGCAGATTCTCGGCGGACGCAAGGACAAGATCCGCCCCGGGGACGTGCTGGGCGCGCTCACCAAGGACCTCGGTTTCCGGGCCGGGCAGATCGGCAAGATCGACGTCGACGAATTCTCGACCTGCGTGGCCGTCGAGCAGGCGATCGCGGCGGACGTGCTGCGCGGGCTCGGCGAGGGCAAGGTGAAGGGCAGGGCGGTGAAAGTCAGGAGGCTTTGAGGGCCCCGCTCACGCGCAGCCCGTGTCGTCGCGCCAGCGTGAGTCCGACCAGCCACGTGCAGGCCGCGAACGAGCCGAGGAACGACGCGCCGACGGCGAGTTGCCCCAGGCTGAAGATGCAGTACAGCGCGCCGAGCAGGTTGTTGATCGAGAACATCACCCACGTGGTCAACGCCACGTCGGGAGCGCCCCGGTCGCTCGCGGCGACCTTGCGCAGCTGCGGCACGTACATGAATGCGCGCATCGCGTTCGTCGCGGTGAACACGATTCCCAGCCAGTCGGCTTCGTTCATGGTCGCTCCTTCGATGCCGCGCTACGTCGGCTATCTGCAAGGTATCGAGCCGTCGCCGGGCCGGGAATCGCGCAACCCGGGTGTGCGGATCCCGCATTCGCGGCAATGCGGGTGCCGTTCGTTTCGCGGCAATCGACACAACCGAGCACCGGGCTCGACCCCGGCGAGCGCTCGCAGCTGTCGTGGATAGGTGCGCGCCGCGCTGCCGCGACGGGACGAGCCGGTTCAGGCGATCCCGAACCGGGCGAGAAGCGGATCAGCCAAGCCGGCTTCGGCGAAGCCCTTTGCCCGCAACCGGCACGAGTCGCAACGCCCGCAGGGGCGTCCGTCGGCGCCCGGGTCGTAGCAGCTGCTGGTGATCGCGTAATCGACGCCGAGTCGAAGGCCCGCGCGGACAATGTCGGCCTTCGTCATTCGTGCCAGCGGCGCATGGATGGCGAGCTTCGTCGCGCCCTCGACGCCGGCTTTCGTCGCGAGGTTCGCCATCCGCTCGAAAGCATCGATGTATTCCGGGCGGCAGTCCGGATAGCCGCTGTAATCGAGCGCGTTCACGCCGATGAAGATGTCGGCGGCGCCCAGCACTTCCGCGTAGGCGAGCGCGAACGACAGGAAGATCGTGTTGCGCGCGGGTACGTAGGTGCTGGGGATCGCGTGGTGCATCTCCGACGGCACGCGGTCCTTCGGAACCTCGGCGTCGCTGGTCAACGAAGAGCCGCCGAACACGCGCAGGTCGATCTCGGCAACGACGTGGTTCTCCAGGCCGAAGAATTGCGCCACCCGATGGGCGCTATCGAGTTCGATCGCATGGCGCTGTCCGTAGCGGAAGCTCAGCGCGCAAGGCTCGAAGCCCTGGCTCCTCGCAATGGCGAGGACGGTGGTCGAATCGAGGCCGCCGCTGAGCAGAACGACGGCCTTGGGCGCAACGGACATGACGGGACGGTGCTGCAAGCCTGGACGCCGCCGATGATGCGCCCAGGCCGCAAGCGGCAGCCGAAGACGCGCTCAGGCAACCTCGCGTCGCCCCATCGCAGCCAGCCGCTCGCCGAACGACGACGCAACGGCCCCGGTGTGCCGCCACACCACCGCCGCAAAGCACAGCACGCCCGCACCGACGACGAAGGCCGCAACGCCGAGGAACGGCTCGACCGCGGAATGTCCGCGGAACAGTTCGAACAGCAGCACCATCATCACGAAGTGCGCCGGCACGTAGAGCCAGAAATGCGCCTGCGCGAGCCTCGTCTGCGCCGCTTCGGGCACGACCGTGTAGAACAGGCCGAACAATCCCAGGCTCACCCAGCCGAGCAGGTTCAGATGCGCATGCACGGGGTGCATCGTGTGGTCCTGGCTGGCCGCCATGTACAGCCCGAGCGAAACTCCGGCGACGAAGTACAGCACCGCAAGGCGCAGGAACCAGTTCGCGAGGTTCTTCATGGGGCCTCCGTGAAACCGGAAACGGTAAGTGTTCAGTGTAGGAGGGGCGCCCCCCGTCCGTAAGGCGCGCCGCTGCATAATCGGGCCGCAGAAATGCGGGGGGCCGCATGTTCGACTGGGACGACCTGAAGCCCTTCCTCGCCGTGGCCCGCCAGGGCAGCACGATCGCGGCGGCACGCATTCTCGGCGTCGACCAGTCGACGGTGCAGCGCAGGCTCGGCGCGCTGGAGCGCGGCATCGGCTACCCGCTCGTGCGCCGCCTGCCCACCGGCTACAAGCTCACGGCCTTCGGCGAATCGCTGCTGCCCGAGGCGCAGCGGATGGAGGATGCCGCGCTCGCACTGCAGCAACGCATCGAGGCCTTCCATCACGACCTGACCGGCATCGTCCGCGTCACCTGCCCCGAGCCGCTCGTCTACCGGATGGCCGGCACCGGATTGCTCGACCGCTTCCACGCCCGTTACCCCGGCATCGACGTCCAGTTCGTGATGAGCGACAAGTACCTGGACCTCGAGCGCGGCGAAGCCGACGTCGCGATGCGCGCGGGCGACACTCGCGACGGTCCGCTCATCGCACGCAGGATCGGCACTTCGCAATGGGGCATCTACGCGAGCGAGCGCTACCTCGAACGGCACGGATGTCCGACGCGCATCGAGGACCTCGAGCGGCACGCGTTGATCGGCTTCGACGACTCGCTGTCGCGCAACCGTGCAGCGGGCTGGCTACGCGAGGTGGCGCCGCGCGCGCGGGTCGTCGCGCGCAACGACAGCATTCTCGGGGTGATGCGCTCGGCGCTGTCGGGCATCGGCCTGGCCGCGCTGCCGACCGCACTGGGCGACGACGAGCCCGAACTGGTGCGCGTGCTCGGGCCGATCCCCGCCCTCGCGCGACCATGGCGCCTGCTGACCACTCACGAGCTGCGGCACACGCCGCGCGTGGCGGCGTTCTTCGACTTCATGGTCGAGGAGGTGGAGACCCTGCGACAGGTACTTGCGGGGCGCGGGCCGGCGCTCCCGTCCGCGAAGGCTGACGCCACTGCGTCGCCGCCGTCCCAACCGGAAGCAGCTTGAGTTGCGCCTGCGGTATCGAAGCCTTGTAGCGAACCTGCAGGCGGCGCAGACTATTCGTGCGTGAAGCCCGGCAGGCTTCGCCGCCGGGCGGTGTTCAACGCGAGTTACGGCGGAGGCACGTCATGTCGATCTCCACTCGCCTGACCGACTATCTCGACAGGCACGGCGCGGACTACGAAATCTGCGAGCACGAAGCGAGCCACACCAGCGCCGAAACGGCGCGAAGCGCCCACGTCCCGCCCGGCCAGCTCGCCAAGGCGGTACTGCTCGAGGACGATTCGGGTTGCATGCTGGCGGTCGTGCCGTCGGACAAGTCCGTCATGCTGGGACAACTGTCGGAGATGCTCGGCCGCAGGAGACTGCACCTGTGCGACGAGGAGCGCATCGCGTCGATGTTCGATGACTGCGCCCCGGGGGCGATGCCGCCCGTGGGCATGGCCTGGGGCGTCGAGACGATCGTCGACGACGAACTGGACGACAACGATGTCGTCTACCTGGAAGGCGGCGATCACCAAAGCTTGCTGCGGATGTCGGCCGAGGAGTTCCGGGATCTGATGAGTCCTGCGCTGCACGGGCACTTCTGCCGCGCGCGAATGCACTGATTCAACCGGTGCGCTTTCGGAAAAGCCGCCGCCTGCTCGGCCTTGCCGCGATGAGCACGGCGGCGGCGTCGCTCGCCGGGCGTGCCCGGCCTGCGCTCGCCGCGCCACCCGGGAGCCAGGGCGCGTCGATGCACCGCAAGCCGATCCCCTCCTCCGGAGAGCCGCTGCCCGTGATCGGCTGCGGAACCTGGATCGGCTTCGACGTCACGCCGGGCAGTGCCGAATACGGCCGCCTGCGCGATGTGCTGCTCGCGCTATTCGACGCCGGCGGGTCGGTCGTCGACAGCTCGCCGATGTACGGGCGCGCAGAGGACGTCGCCGGGCGGCTGCTCGACGAAACGGGCATGCGCGAGCAAGCCTTCGTCGCGACGAAGGTGTGGACCTCGGGTCGCGACGCCGGCATTCGCCAGATGGAGGAATCGTTCCGGCTGCTGCGCACGAAGACGATCGACCTGATGCAGGTGCACAACCTCGTCGACTGGCGCACGCATCTGCCGGTGCTGCGCGAATGGAAGGCGCAGGGGCGCATCCGCTACGTCGGTGTCACGCACTACACGTCGAGCGCCTACGGAGAGCTCGAACAGGTCCTTCGAACCGAGTCGCTCGATTTCGTACAGCTCAATTACTCGATCGACGACCGCGCGGCCGAGGAACGCATCCTGCCGCTGGCGGCCGAACGTGGAGTCGCAGTGCTCGTCAACCGCCCGTTCGGCGGCGGAGGCCTGTTGCGCTCGCTGCGCGATCGGCCCCTGCCGGCGTGGACGAGCGAGATCGGCTGCGAGAGCTGGGCGCAGGTGCTGCTGAAGTTCGTCGTTTCGCACCCGGCCGTCACCTGCGCGATTCCGGGCACCGGCAACCCCGCGCACATGCGGGCGAACGCGCAGGCGGGGACGGGTGCGATGCCCGACGAGACGATGCGGACGAGGATGGTCGCGGACAGCCGGTCCTGAGAGGCGATTGCGGCGTCACGGAAATCCCACCGGCGCGGTAGGGCCAGCGGTCCCCTTACCGTGCACGCGCTGCTGTGCAAGCGCGCTGCGCGGTGACAGAATCTTGCGCACACGGCCGGAGAACGTGATGTCCGCGACGCGCGTGCTGATCGTCGAAGACGAGCCCGAATTCCTTCGGCGCTTCTCGGACGCGGTCCATGCCGACCCCGGCCTGCAACTGCTCGGCGCAGTCTCGACCGGCTCGGCAGCCATCGCACTGCTCGATGCGCACCCGCCCGACGTGATGCTGGTCGACCTCGGCCTGCCCGACGTCGACGGCGTGGAGGTCATCCGCCACGCCGCGCAGCGCTGCCCTCAGTGCGACGTGCTCGTCGTGACGATGTTCGGCGACGAGCAGCACCTGGTTTCGAGCATCGAGGCGGGTGCCACCGGCTACCTGCTCAAGGACGCGAGCAGCGAGCGCATCGCTGCAGCGATTCACGAGTTGCGTGCCGGCGGCGCGCCGATCAGCCCGAGCATCGCCCGGCGGGTTCTGGCGCGCTTCCGCGTGAAGACGGCGCCGCCCGTTCCGGTCGGCGTGCTTCGCAACGGCGCGGTGCTGCCCGACTCGCCGCTCACGCCGCGCGAGAGCGAAATCCTGCGGATGATCGCCAAGGGACTGAGCTTCGAGACTGTCGGCGACGTGATGGGGATTTCGCCGCACACCGTCGTCACGCACGTGAAGAAGATCTACCGCAAGCTCGCCGTCCATTCACGCGCCGAGGCGGTGTATGAAGCGGGTCAGATGGGGCTGCTGTAGCAGCGCCCTCTTCCTCGTCGTCCTCCTTTGCGTGGCGCAGGCGACGGCCGACGCTGCAACGCCGGGCGGCGGCGTGCTCGAACTCGAGCGAGCACGTCTTCTCGAAACGCCGAGCGAAACGCCACCGCGCGACGACGACATCGGCTGGCGCGACGTCACGCTGCCGCTCGCCGCGCCCGCGGCTCGCACGCCCGCCCTCTGGTTGCGACTCGATTTCGATGCGCCGCCGGGCGCGCGCGCGTGGGCGCTGTACCTGCCCTACCTCTACGGCGGTGGCGACGTCTGGCTGAACCGGTTGCCGCTCGGCTCGGTGCCGCAGGCCGACGCCTCGTACCACGTGCGCTGGGAGCGACCGCATCTGTTCCCGATCCCCGACCCGGCGCTGCACGAGGGACCGAACACGTTGCTCATCCGGGTGGCCGCGTCGCACACGCCCAACGGCCTTTCGTCGCCTCGCCCGGTGGTCGGTCCGCAACAGTCGCTGATCCAACTGAGCGATCGGCGATTGCTGTGGATGCGCACGATGCCGCAGATCACCGTCGCGGTCTGCCTGCTGTTCGCGCTTTTCGTCGGTTTCGTCTGGCTGCGCCGCCGCGGCGAGGTGCTTTACGGACTGTTCGCGCTGGCGATGGCCCTGTGGGCCGTGCGCACGCTGACCTTCGTCGTCGAACGGATGCCGCAGGACGACTGGACGCTGTGGCGCATCGGCTACCACAGCGCAACCGGAGGATTCATCGTCTCGATGTCGATCTTCGGCATGCGCTTCGCCGGCATCCGCAGCGCGTGGACGGAGCGCGCACTGCTGGCCTACTGGCTCGTCGGTCCGCTCGCGTTGCTCGCCAGCGGTGGACGCGCCGACTCGGTCGTCGGAAGGTTGTGGACGCTCGGAATGATTCCGGTCGGAATCTCCGTCATCGTGTTCGTCGGGATCGCCTGGTGGCGCCAGCGAAGCGCTGCGGCCGCAGCGCTGCTCGTAGCGGTGTCGCTCGCCGTGGGCACGGGAATCCACGACTACCTGCTCGCATGGCACGTCGACGTCCTCGACCGCTTCGCGCCCGGCTGGGGCGGGCAACGTGTGTTCCTGCTGCATTTCGGCGCCGATCTCGTGCTGCTCGTGATGGCCTGCCTGCTCACGTCGCGATTCCTGCGCACGCTGCGCGAAGTGGAGGAACTGAACGATTCGCTCGAGCGCCGCGTCGCCCGACGCGAAACCGAGCTCGCCGAGAACTACCGCCGACTGGGCACGCTCGAACGCGAACGCGCTGCCGCCGAAGAGCGGCAGCGCATCATGCGCGACCTGCACGACGGACTGGGCTCGCGGCTGTTCACGTCGCTGTCCCGCGCGGAACGCGGCAGCCTGCCCGACGGCGAGTTCACCGACACGCTTCGCGCCTGCATCGCCGACATGCGCGTCGCGCTCGACGCACTGGCCAGCGACGAAGCCGACTTCGGCACCGCACTGGGCAATTTCCTGTTCCGCTGGGAAGGCCCGCTGCGCGAGGCGGGCGTGCGTCCCGAGTGGAACCTCTGCGTCGCCGACGAAGCGCATCGCGTGCCGCCGCATGTCGCGCTGCAGATCCTGCACATCCTGCAGGAGGCGCTGACCAACGTGCTCAAGCACGCGCACGCCACCGAAGTGCGCGTGGACGTGATCGGCACGTCGAGCCGGTTGACGATCCGCGTCGAGGACGACGGCCGGGGCATCGGGCCGGATACCGTCGGTGGCGGACGCGGCCTGACGAACATGCGTACCCGCGCGCGGCGGGTGGGAGCGTCGATCGCCTTTCGCTCGCTTCCCGGACGCACGTGTCTCGAGTTACGGCTGCCCGGCGAGGAGAGCCCGGTAGGTGAAGCCGAGGCGCAGGCGGCCGGGGCAGCGTGAATGCGGCTCCTGTCCCTCCGCCACTTCCGGTAGCGTACGCAGATGACCGCGACCGTCTCCCTCCCCGACGGCGAGCCTGTGGCGGCGCTCGGCCAGGGCACCTGGAGCATGGGCGAAACGGGTGCCGCCTGCGCCGAGGAGATCGCCTCGATCCGCCTCGGACTGGACCTCGGCGCGCTGATCGATACCGCAGAACTCTACGGCGACGGCCGCTCGAAATCGCTCGTCGGCGAGGCCGTCGCCGGGCGCCGCGACGACGTCTTTCTCGTCACCAGGGTGCTGCCGTGGCTGCGCGAGCGCTCGATCCCGGTGATCGCGTATTCGCCGATCGAGCAGGCGCGGCTGCTGCGCGATCGGCGGCTGAAGGAGATGGCCCAGCGCTTCGGCCGTGATCGCGATACCGAAGACTGCGCACGGCGAGCGGATGCGCGAGAACGCGGCGGTGTTGCAGCGTCCCCTCGACGAAGCCCAGGCCGGGGAATTCGATCGGCTGTTCGCACCACCCGAAGGGCCTACGCCGCTCGAGATGATCTGAGCGATCGACCCCCCGTTTCAATCCAGCGTGCGCCGATAGAACCGAAGCCCCACGGCAACCGCCGCCAGCGTGAACACCGCGATCTGCCACACCTGCGGCCACAGCTCGTGCCAGCCGTTGCCCTTGAGCAGGATTCCGCGCACGAGCACGAGGAAGTGCGTCAGCGGCAGCAGCGACCCGATCCATTGCGCCCAGTCGGGCATGCCACGGAACGGGAACATGAAGCCCGACAGCAGGATCGACGGCAGGAAGAAGAAGATCGTCATCTGCAGCGCCTGCAACTGGTTGCGTGCAATCGACGAAAAGGTGATGCCGAGCACGAGATTCGCCGCAATGAACAACAGCACGGCGGCGAACAGCACGAAGAGGCTGCCGCGCAGCGGAATGTCGAACACCCACCGTGCGGCAGCCAGCACGAGCGCGACCTGCACGAGCCCGATCGCCACGTAGGGAACGATCTTGCCGGTCATCACCTCGATCGGCAGCGCGGGTGTCGCGATCAGGTTCTCCCAGGTGCCGCGCTCGCGTTCGCGCGTCAGTGCGAGGCTCGTCATCATCACCATCGTCATCGTGAGGATCACGCCGAGCAGTCCCGGCACGATGTTGTACTGCGTGATGCCCTCGGGGTTGTAGCGACGATGAAGCCGCAGCTCGACGGGTGAAGGCGGCGGCGCGCGCGGCTGCAGCACGCCAGCGGCATCGCGCGCGACGACCGCTGCAATCATCGAGTCGAGCGAGGCGAGCGCCGCGCCGGTGGCGGCCGGGTCGGTCGCGTCGGCCTCCACCAGCAACGCGGGGCGCTCGCCGCGCACCAGGCGACGCGAGAAGTCCTCGGGAATCGTCACCGCGAACTGCACGTCGCCGCGCGAGAGCATCTCGTCGACCTCTTCGGACGAGCGCGCCGAGGCGACTACGTCGAAGTAGTCGGTGTTCTGCAGGCCGGCGACGATGCTGCGCGAAAAGACGCTGTTGTCGAGCGCGAGCACGACGGTGGGCAGGTGCCGCGGGTCGGTGTTGATCGCGAAGCCGAACAACAGCAGTTGCATCACCGGGATGCCGACGATCATGCCGAAGGTGAGTCGGTCGCGCTGGAGCTGGATGAACTCCTTGACGACGATTCCCCACCAGCGGCGCAACGACAGTCGCATCATCGCGGATCCATCAGCCGAATGAACGCGTCCTCCAGCGTCGGCTCGATGGGCGCTACGCGCAGATGCTCGCGCTGTGCGATCGATCGCATGCTGCTTTCGAGCAGTGCGGCGTCCTGGCCGGTTACGTGCAGCGTGTTGCCGAAGGCGGTTACGCGCACCACGCCCGGCAGGCGGCGCAAGCGATCGACTTCGGCGGGCGCTTCCCGCCCCGAGACCGACCACGCGGCGATGTGCTGCCCCGCGATCACCTCGTCGGCGGTGCCTTGCGCGAGCAGCCGTCCCGCCGAGATGTACGCCAGCCGATGGCAGCGCTCGGCCTCGTCCATGTAGTGCGTCGACACGAGAACCGAGATGCCGCTCGCGGCGAGCCGGTGGATCTCGTCCCAGAACTCGCGGCGCGCCTTCGGGTCGACGCCGGCCGTCGGCTCGTCGAGCAGCAGCAGGCGCGGCTCGTGCAGCAGGCAGGCGGCGAGCGCAAGGCGCTGCTTCCAGCCGCCGGAAAGCGCGCCGGCGAGCTGGTGGCGCCGGTCGGCCAGGCCCAGCGCTTCGATCGCGCGTGCGACCACGTCGCGGCGGCGCTGCACCTCGTACATCCGCGCGACGAAATCGAGGTTCTCGGCGATCGTCAGGTCTTCCCAGAGCGAGAAATGCTGCGTCATGTAGCCGACGTTGCGCTTGATCGCATAGGTCTCGCGGATCACGTCGTAGCCCAGGCAGGTGCCGCGGCCGCTGTCGGGGCGCAACAGGCCGCACATCATCCGGATCGACGTCGTCTTGCCGCTGCCGTTCGGCCCGAGGAAACCGAAGATTTCCCCCCGGCGCACGCGCAGCGAAAGGTCGACGACGACCTGCTTGTCGCCGAAGCGCTTGTTCAGGCCCTCGACGTCGATCGCGTAGCGCTCGTTCGGCTCGTCGGCACGTTCGGCGAGCGCGGTGTCGATCGCCGCGCTCGCCGGTCCGGACCTTTCGTCGGTCGTCAACGTCGACCCTCGCCGTGCGGCGTATCGAGCAGTTCGACGTCCACCGGCTGCCCGGGATGCAATCGCGTGGCCGCGGTCGGCGAAGGCCGGGCCTCGACGAGGAAGACGAGCTTCTGGCGCGCCCGCTCGCCGTAGATCACCGGCGGCGTGTACTCGGCGCGCGGCGCGATGAAGACGATTCGCGCGTCGATCGGCATCTCGCATCCGTCGCAGTGCGCGCGCACCGCGTCGCCGATGTGCATCGCGCCCACCTGCGCCTGCGGAACGAAGAAGCGCAACTTCACGTTCTGCGGCGGCAGCAGGCTGACGACCGGCGTGCCCGCCGGCACCGATTCGCCGACGCGGAAGAAGGTGTCCGCGACCAGCGCATCGCTGCGAGCCGTGGGCGCCTTCTGCTCTACGCGCGTCGCCGCCTGCTCGTGCGCCGCGCGCGCGGCTTCCAGCGCCGCGCGCGCCGCCGCGATCTCGGGCTCGCGCCCGATGCTCGTCTCGGCGTTGCGCACCTGCGCCTGCGCCTGTGCGAGCTGCGCGGCGTCGCGGTCGCGCGCCGCGTGCGCCGCGTCCAGCCCCGCCTGCGAGACGAAGCCCTGCGAGCGCAGCCGCCGCTGCTGGCGGAACGTCTCCTCGGACAACGCCAGCGACGCGCGGGCCGCCGCCGCCTGCTGTCGCAACGCGTCGATCTCGGCAACGCGACGCGATGCGCTCAGGTTCTCGATGCCCGCCTGCGCCGCCTGCATGCGCGCCTGCGCCTCGTCGACGGCCGCCTGCTCGAAGGCGTCCTCGATCTTGAACAGCGGGTCGCCGAGCTTGACGATGTCGCCGCGCGCCACCGACAGCCGATCGAGCGTGCCCCCGTACGGCGATGCAACCAGCACGAACTCGCCTTCGACGTAGCCCTGCAACGTCGCCGACGGACGATCGGTGCACGCCGCCGACAACGCGGACGCGGCCAGCAGGCCGGCGAGCGCAGCGCGCATCGGGACGGTGGGTCGCGCGAACACGGGGAGCGCGGCTCGACGGGGCGAACGGAGCATCGGGCGATGGGCTTGCGACGCAAGCAGGCGGCACGTGAGCCGAATGATCCCTCATCCCGCGGCGAACGCCGCCGAGGCCGCTCAGCCCCTGACGAGCGCTCGCAGCAGGGCGACCAGCGCAGCATCGCGCGCGCGTTCGAGTTCGTCGATCGAGCGGCCGGCGGCCTCCTCGCGCACACCGGCAACGAGCGCGCGCTTCGTCGAATCGTCGAAGACCGGCATCCCGAGCGACTCCCAGCGACGCGCCTGGCTGGGACCCAGGTGCTCGAGGTAATGCTCGATGCCGCCCGTGCCGCCGCCCAGGTGGTAGGTGAGGTGCGGGCCGAAGATCGCCCAGCGCAGCCCGGGGCCGTGCGTTACGGCGGCATCGATGTCTTCGACGCTCGCCACCCCCTGTTCGACGAGGTACACGGCTTCGCGCCAGAGCGCCGACGCCAGCCGGTTCGCGACATGGCCGGGCATCTCCTTGCTCAGGACGATCGGATGCCGGCCGAGCCCCCGGTAGAAGCGAACGGCGTTCGCGACGACGTCGTCGTCCTCGCCGACGATCTCGACCAGCGGCACGAGATGCGGCGGGTTGAACGGATGCGCGCAGATGTGCCGGTGGCGATGCACGCAATCGACGACGATACGGCTGCGCAGCAGCGACGAGGTACTGCACGCAACGACGACCTCGGGCGGCGCGAGGCGGTCGATGTGCGCGAGCAGCGCTCGCTTCGTGCCCTCGTTCTCGGGCGCATTCTCCTGCACGAACTGCGCCCCGTCGATGGCTCGCTCGAGGTCGGGGCTGAAGTCGAGCCGCCCCTCGCCGGTGCGGCCCAGTGCGCGCAACGGCTCACGCGCGCGCTCGACGAAGTCCCGAAGACGCGCTTCGGCGCCGGGAAGGGGGTCGGTCGCCTGCACGCTCAGGCCGTGCGCGACGAACAGGGCAGCCCAACTCGCGCCGACCGTTCCGCAGCCCACGACCGCGACGGTACCGGGCGCTTCGCTCGTGCCAGGCGCTTCGCTCATGAGTCATGCGCCTGCGGGTGCCGCCGCGTGTGCCGGCGCTCGAAGGCGGTCGCGCCGCAGCGCCCACAGCAGCAGCATGCTCACCGTCGAGACGCCGAGCCCGTACCAAGTGGGCAGCGCCGAAAGCAACGCGATGGCCAGCAGCACCGCGGCATTCAGCACCCGCGAATCGAAGAAGCGCGCGCCACCGAAGAACATCGCGAAGGCGATCGTGAAAACGGTGCCCGAGACGATCGCCTCGCCGAAATCGAGCACGCTGCCGGTGGCGAGCATTCCCGGATATGCGATGAACATGAACGGAATCACGTAGGTGACGGCACCGAGCTTGACGGCCTCGCGTGCCACCGCGAGCCAGTTCGTCTGCGCGATTCCGGCGGCGACGAACACGGCGACACACACCGGCGGCGTGATCACCGAGATCGTCGCGTAGTAGAAGACGAACATGTGCGCGACGATCGGGTCGAGTCCGACCTTGGTGAGCGCCGGTGCGAGCACGGCGGCCACCAGCACGTAGGCGGCGGTGGTCGGCATGCCCATGCCGAGCACCATGCAGACGACTGCGGTGACGAGCGCGATGATCCAGATCTCGCTGCCGGCGAGAGCGACGATCATCGACGACAGTGCGACGCCCAGGCCGGTGAGGTTCACCATGCTGACCAGGATCTGCGCGCCGGCGAGCAGCACGCCGATCATCACGAGCGCCTTGCCCGCGTCCTCGAGGCTGTCGACGATCACGCGCAGCGATCGCGCGAGGTCGCCCGCCGAGCGCACGTTCAGAAGCAGGTACGACGCGAACAGCCCGACGACGCCGAAGAACGCGGCACTCTGCACCGAGCGCCCGGTGAGCACGCCGTAGAGCAGCGCGGCGAAAGCGGCGACGATCGGCACCGTGCGTCGCGGCGCGAGCACGGTACGCCAGGCGGGCATCTCCTCCTCGGGGACTACGCGCAGCCCGCGGTCGAGCGCAATGAAGTGGATCGTTGCAAAGCAGCCGAGATAGAACAGGAACGCCGGCAGCACGGCCGACTTCGCAATGTCGAAATAGCTGCGCCCGATGATCTCGGCCATCACGAAGGCCGCCGCGCCCATCACCGGCGGCGCGATCTGCCCGCCGGTGGAGGCCACCGCCTCGATGCCGCCGGCGAGCGCGGGCGGATAGCCGAGACGCTTCATCAGCGGGATCGTGAAGTTTCCGGTAGTGGCGACGTTGGCCACGGCACTGCCGCTGATCGTGCCGAACAGCCCCGAGGCGACGGTGGCGATCTTCGCGGCGCCGCCGGGGCTGCGCCCGCTCAGGCGCACGGCGAGCTCCATGAACGTCTGTCCGCCGCCGGTGAACAGCAGCACGCTGCCGAACAGGATGAACGCACCGATCGTCGTGCTCGCCACGCCGACGAGCAGCCCCCAGATACCGAGATCGCCCAGCAACAGCGTTTCGGTGACGAACTGCACGTCGAAGCCTCGATGCCCGAGCGAGCCGGGAATGTATTGCCCGAAGAGCGCATACGCGATGCCGGCCAGCGCGATCGCCGGGAAGACGCTGCCGATCGCGCGTCGCGAAACTTCGAGCACCGAGACGACGATGCCGACGGTGAGCGCGACGTCGAGCGGCGTCGCGGTCGGCAGGCTGGTCATGATCTCGTCGTAGTTCGCCACGACGTAGGCGCAGGCCGCGAAGGTGATCGTGGCGAGCACCGCGTCGACGACGATGCCCGCCGGCCGCCAGCGCCGGCCGGCGCCCAGCGGAAACATCAGCAGCCCGAGGCAGACGACGAGTCCGAGGAAGATCGCGCGCTGGATCAGTCCCTCGAAGGCGCCGAAGGCCGACGTGTAGAGGATGAACGCGCCCAGCAGCGCGGCGAGCGACTTCGTCGCCCAGGTTCGCGGGCTGCGGGCCGGCTCGCTCATGCTCGTCGGTGTCCCCTGCGCTCCGTCAGGGCAACAGCTTCTGCGGAATCGCCACGCCCTTCTCCTTCAGGTAGCGCACGACGCCGGGGTGCAGCGGAACCGTGCCGTTGCCGAGCGTGAGCTGGATCATGTCGACGCCCTTCAGGCTGCTCATCGCACCGACCTGCACCGTCTTGTCCTCGAACACCGCCTTCGCGATCCGGTAGGCCGTCTCGTCCGACAGGCCGGGGCGCGCGTGCACGGCCAGGCCGAAGCTCCACGTGCTGTATGCCGGGATGCCCTCGGCGGCCCCGGCCGGGATGTCCACCACCGAAAGATCGGGGAACTTCTCGGCCACCGTCTTCTTCTGCTCGGGACTGAGCGAGAGCACGCGCACCGGCGTGAAGGTCGCAATGTCGAGCGACGAGCCATCGAGCTTGTCGCCGACGCCCGACTTCACGTAGCCGATCACGCGGTTGTCCTTGATCGAGTCGACGATGTCGGTCGTCGATCCGCGCACGTAGTCGGGCGCGACGCCGAGCGCCTTGAAGACGCCCTCGGCGGTCTTCTCGGTGGCCGAGCCCTTCAGCCCCGGGTTGAAGCGCTTGCCGGCGAGGTCGGCGAGCTTCTGCGCGCCGCTGTCGGCGCGCACGACGACGTTCTGAGGGGCCGGCGAATAGACGAACATCAGCCGGCTGTCGACCTTCTTGCCCTCGAAGTCGCCGACGCCCGCATACGCGTGGTAGCCGACGTTCGTCGTGACGAGGCCGAGATCGACCTGGTTGCGACCGATGCGACGCAGGTTGTCGACCGTCGCGCCGGTTTCGACGACCGAGCTTTCGACGCCCGGCACCTTCGCGTTGATCAGCTGCGACAGCGCGACGAAGTAGCCGTACTGGCTCGACGATGCCGAAGTCGCCCCGATCAGCAGTTTCTCCTGCGCGGAAGCGGCGCCGGAGAAAGCCACGGCCGCGCACCCGGCAAGCACCGTGGCGAGAAGTTTCGATGTCCGCTTCATTTTCCAGGTTCCTCCTTCTGGGTTTCCAGGAGCTCGCGCGGCACGCGAACCGTCATCGATAGCACGAGAAACGAATGCGTCTTGCCGTGCCCGTCGAGATTCAACGCATCGTTGACACCGCCTTCGAGCACGTCGTCGACGACGAAATTCAACGCCCATAGCCGCGGCAGTTCGTAGCGACGCACGCCGCTCGGGTTTCGGTGAGCGAAAAGTCTTGCGACGCGCTCGGCGCTCGCCTGCTCGCGCAGCACCGGATACCACTCGGCACGGTATGCGATCACGCTGACGTTGAGCCGATCGCCCTTGTCGCCGGCGCGCGCGTGCGCGATGCGGTGCAGCGGCACGTCGACGAAGCCCCCTGCGTCGTCGCGGTGCGCGTCGCGGTTCGTCGCGTTCCTCATCCGACGATCTCCATCGACGGCGCGACGTGCGACCGGGCGATGTACGCGGAGCGGGTCGCGATTCGCCGGCGCACCGAACTTCGTACGCCGCCGCCGCCGGCCGGGCCGCAGGTGTAGAGCGCCAGCACCTCCTCGCCGGAACGCGCGGCCACCTCCTTCGATTCATTCATTACCGCAATGCGCACACGGACGTCGCGAACTTCCTGCGCCTCATGCGAAGCGAGCGAATCGAGGTAGCGACCCGCGTCGTCGTTGAAGACGCTCGCCACGCCGACGAGGTCGGCGCGCATGCGCACGTCGGGGCCGAGGCGGCGCCGCACCACGTCGATCGCCAGTCGCCCGCGCGCGACCGCGTTCGGGCCGGCATACGAGATCGCGGCCTCGCCGATCCAGCCTGCATCGTGGCCGAGCGTGACTTTCAATCGTTGCGGGCGCTCGTGTCCGATCGCGCCGGAGACGACGACCCGGTTCGGCGCGAGCTCGGCGAGATCGACCTGCGTCACGTCGAGGACGACGTCGGGCGTCAGGTACCGCGAAGGGTCGTGGATCTCGTAGAGGACCTGCTCGGCGACCGTGTGGCGATCGACGAGGCCACCGGTGCCGTCGGCCTTGCCGAGCACGAACGAGCCGTCGGCGCGCATCTCGACGATCGGAAAGCCGATGCGGTGCGGATCGGGGACATCCTTGAAGCCGGGGTCGGCGTAATAGCCGCCGCTGACCTGCGCACCGCATTCGAGCAGGTGGCCGGCGAGCGTCGCGGCGGCCACGTGCTCGCGCTGCTCCAGCGACCAGCCGTGATGGTGGGCGAAGGGCGCGAGCGCCAGCGCCGGATCGGCGACACGTCCGGTGACGACGACGTCGGCGCCGGCCGCGAGTGCGTCGATCAGCGGCTGCGCGCCGAGGTATGCGTTGGCGCTCAGGACGGCGTTCGAAGCGCACGGGGTGCCGTCTTCGTTCTCGAGATGCGCGAGCAGGCCCGCGGCGACGAGGTCGTCGCCAGCGACGACCGCGATGCGCGGTGCGCGGCAGCCGAGCCGTTGCGCGAGCGAGCGGATCGCGCCTGCTGCCGCCGGTGGATTGGCCGCGCCGAAGTTGCCGAGGATCGCGATGCGATGCTCGAGGCAGAGGGGGAGAATCGGCTCGAGCATGCGCTCGAGCAGCGGTTCGTAGCCCTTGCGCGGATCCTCGAGCCGTGCGAGTTGCGCGAGCGCGAGCGTTCGCTCGCCCAGCGTTTCGAACATGATCGCGGCCGGCCGCCCCGAACGCACGAGGCTGCGCACGACCGGCAACGGCGCATCGAGCCGATCTCCCGAGAAACCTGCTCCGCACCCCACCAGCACCGTGCGTTGCGTCGCCATCCGGTCGCCACTCTCCTTTGGGCAGATCGAGGTTGCCGCGCTCGAGATCGGCTTGGCAAATCGATTTATCCGATGTATTGATCCAATCTGCTTATGAACCTAACGCTTCGCCAACTGCAGGTTTTTCGCGCGGTCTGCGAGCTCGGCAGCTTCCGCGAGGCCGCCGCGCGCATGCACCTGTCGCAACCGGCGCTCAGCGCGGCCATCCGCAAGCTCGAATTCGTTCTCGACGTGCGCCTGTTCGATCGGACGACGCGGCGCCTGGCGCTGACCGCCGAAGGGCACGAGCTGCTGCGCCTGGCGTCGCGCCTGCTCGAGGAATTCGATGCGGTCACCGGCAACCTGCGCGACTACCTGGCGCGCAGGCGCGGACGCGTCGTCGTCGCGGCGCTGCCGTCGCTCGCCGCACTGGCGCTGCCGCACGCGCTCGCGAATCTGAAGCGCCTGCATCCCGGAATCGACGTCTCGATCCGCGATACGTTGCACGACGAGATCCAGGACCTGGTCGAAAGCGGAAGCGCCGACTTCGGACTGACGGTCGAGCCGTCGAACGGTCGCGACCTGTCCTTCGAACCGATGCTCGTCGACCGCTTCGTGATGCTGTGCCGGCGCGACCATCCGCTCGCGCGCCGCCGCTCGGTGTCGTGGAAGCAGATGCTGCGCTCGCCGATGATCTCGATGTCGAGGACCTCGAGCGTTCGCCAGCACATCGAGGCGGCCTGCGCGCAGGAAGGAATCGATTCGGGCGGCCGCTACGACGCGGCGCACCTCGCGACCGTCGGCGCCCTCGTTCGCGAGGGTCTCGGCGTCGCCGCATTGCCTTCTTCGACCACGCCACTGCTCGCCTTCGCCGAGCTCGCCGTGGTGCCGTTGCATTCGCCACGCATCGAGCGGACGATGGGAATGATCCGGCGCGCCGGGCGCTCGCCGTCCGTTGCGGCACGGGCGTTGATCGAGCTGCTCGTCTCCGCGAATTCGGCAACCGCAACGCGGCGATCGGCGCGGCGGCCCCGCCAAGCCTTATAGTCGGCACTCCCCGCGACGTGCGCGCGAGCGCGCGTCCGCATCCGTCGACCGATGCCCACCGACTCCGCAATCCGTTCCCGCGCCGCCTCCGAGGCATCGGGCTCCGTCTGGGCGATGTTGCTCGCGCTCACCGGCGGCTTCGCGCTGAGCCAGGCCTATCGGACCGTCGCGGCGATCATGGCGCCGCAGCTGCAGGCAGATTTCAGCCTCGACCCGCAGGCGCTGGGCGTCTTCGCCGGCACCTTCCACCTGGCCTTCGGCGCACTGCAATTGCTGATGGGCGTGGGCATCGATCTGTACGGCGTGCGCCGGACGGTGCTCGTCGCGTTTCCGCTCACCATCGCCGGGGCGCTGCTGTCGGCGTCTACGGATCGCTTCAGCGTGCTGCTGCTGGCCCAGGCGCTGATCGGCATCGGCTGCGCGCCGGCCTTTCTCGTCTGCACGGTATTCATCGCGCAGCGTTTTCCTGCGGCGCGCTATGCGTCGGTCTCGGGACTGGTGCTGGGGCTGGGCGGCATGGGAATGCTCGTCACCGGAACCCCGCTCGCGTGGCTGATCGAGGCGAGTTCGTGGCGCATGGGCTTCGTGGCGCTCGCCGCGTTCTCGGCGCTCGCATGGCTGGCAATCGCGCGTTTCGTACGCGAGCGGGAATCGGCGCCGACGAGCGGATCGACGATCGCGACTTCGAGCGACGCGCGCGCTTCGAATCCCGAGCGCGAATCGATCGGACAGGCGCTGCGCGGCTTCGCTGGGCTGTTCGCCATGCCGCACACCTGGGGCATCCTCGCGCTCGCTACGGTCAGCTACGCGGCCTTCGTCTCGCTACGCGGGCTGTGGCTCGGCCCGCTGCTCGTCGACCGCTACGGGTTCACGCTCGTGGCCAGCGGCAACGTGGCGATTGCCGTATCGGTCGCGTCGATGATCGGGCCGGCGCTGTTCGGACGTCTCGACCCGGGACGGGCGACCCGGCGACGCTGGCTGCTCATCGGCACGCTCGTCTGCGCAGCGATGTTCGCGCTGCTCGCCCCGGGCTTCGACGCCTCCTTCGACGTGATCGTCTCGATCGTCTTCGCGCTCGCGTCGGGCTACGGCGTGCTGCAGTACGCCGATGTGCGCGACGCGTATCCCGCGTCGATGACCGGGCGCGCGCTGTCGCTGTTCACGATGGCGCTGTTCCTCGGCGTGGCGTTGATGCAGTGGCTGACCGGCGTGGCAGCGTCGTATGCGGTGGCGCGGGGATGGCCGCCGTTCACGGCGGCATTCGGGACGATCGCGCTGATGCTCGTAGCCGGAGCGTTGTTGTTCGCGCGCTTGCCGAAGCCGGCGAGGGGATGATTCCCGAGGGGTTCGGCGACTGCATGGGTTAGCGCCCGGCGCGCGGCCGACGCGGGAAGTGACGGCCTGCAGCGATGTCGGTAGACTTTACACGACGGGTTCGCCAGGCGTACCGACAGGCATCGAGACCCAAGCTCTGCCTCGAAACGCGTCGATTTGGCGTGATTCTTGCGTTGTCTCGGGAAAAGACGAGAACGCGGTCGCGGGAGGTTTCGCCATGGACAGCCCAAGTCCCAAGCAGGCCGATGCGTCGTCGTCGCGGGAAGCGCCGCCCGCCGATCCGTCCAGCGGGCGGCGGGCATTGCTCATCGCCGTGCCTGCGGTCTTCTCGCTGCGCCAGGGCGTTGCGGCCGAACTTGCGAACAGCAGTGCCGTTCTCGTGAAGTCGGAAACGGAGACTCTGCTGTGCGCCAAGGATCCGGGCCTGGGTGGGAACGAGAAGGGTTGGTTCGTTCCCGCCGACTCGAACATCGAAGTCACGCGATTCTCGTCGGACTCGACGTACTGCAAGGTCACCGGAACGAACGGCGGAGGCAACCTGCAGTTCGGTGAAGTCCAGAAGAGCGAAATGTGCGCCAACGGCGGCACCTACTACGTCTCGCCCAACCACAACTGCAACAACGCGCAGAACCTGGTCGAGAAGAACGTGAACGACGGCGTCGGAGGCGCGTACGTTTCCGCCCTCGCGCTCGGCTCGTTCTCGGGGCGCGTGCGCATCACCGACGTATGAGCGCGCCCGCCGGCGGATCGCCCCGCTGGCGAGTTTCGTCCGACACGCCCTTCGCCTGGGCGCGTTTCGCGTCGGGCCACGTTCTCTATCATCGGCCCTCGGGCCAGACGCATTTCCTGAACGAAGGCGGGGCGCTTCTGCTGCGCGAGTGCCTGGCCGAACCGCGCACGGCGGTCGAAGCTGCACGGGCGCTGGCGGACTTGCAGGGAGCCGAACCCGACACGCAATTCTTGCGTCACATCGCGCAGTTGCTTTCGCATCTCGAGCGCATCGGGCTCGTGGAGCCGGTCCCGATGTGAGCGCCGCGGCAGCCATGATCGCTACGCTCGACGCCGAAGCGTTCACCGAACGCCTTCGTTGCGGCATCGGGCTGCGCATCGGCCCGTTCGACTTTCGCATCACCGTTGGCCTGCGCGCGCCCGCGGTCGCATTTCATTCGCTGTACCGCCATTACCCGGTGATCGACGACGAGGGCGTCTTTCACGGGCACGTTTCGCTGGAAGAGACGCCACCGCGCTGGCCCGGTTCGCCGCGACGCGTGCGTTTTCGGGTCGATGGACGCAGTCCGCACGAGGACCGGCCCGCGGCCCACGCGCTCGCCGTGCTCGAATGGGGCCTGAACCTCGTCGTCGCGTTGCGGTTCCATGGGTTCCTGATGCTGCACGCAGCGGTGCTCGAACGCGACGGGCGTGCGCTGGTCATGCCGGCCATGCCCGGCCACGGCAAGACGACGCTGTGCGCCGCACTCGCGCATCACGGCTGGCGCCTGCTGTCCGACGAGTTCGGTCTCGTGCGTCCCGGCACGATGAACTTCATCCCGTTTCCGCGGCCGATGCCGTTGAAGAACGAGTCGATCGATGTCCTGCGTGCATTCGCACCGGACGCATTCTTCGGACCGCGCATCGAGGCGACGCAGAAAGGCGACGTCGTGCATCTGCGCGCACCCTCCGACAGCGTCGAGCGCGCAGGCGAAACGGCTCGAGCCGCGTGGATCGTCTTTCCGCGCTGGACCGCGGGCGCCGCGCTGTCGCTCGAACCCGTGGCAGGCGACCAGGCGTTCTTCTCGCTGGCCATGAACGCCTTCAACTACGAACGGCTCGGCGAGCCGGCATTCGAGACGGTGAAGGCGATCGTCGGCGCGTCGCGCCGGTTGCGTCTTCGCTATTCGTCGCTCGAAGAGGCGATCGATGCGCTCGATTCGCTGAGAGAACCGGCCGATGGGTGAGCGGGCCCGCGCCGGATACGATGCATCGTCAGCGGCGCACGTCCGCCGGCTCGTCGTCGCCGCGCTGCGCGATCCGCCGCGCATCGTCGAACTCCCGCTGCGCGAACTGGACCTCCTGTTGCGGGTGCTGCGCCGCGCGCGGCTGCTCGCTCGCATCGGCTGTCAGTTGCGCGAGGCCCGATTGCTCGATGCGCTGCCCCGCGCGGCCGTCGATCACCTGCTGGGAGCGCTCGTGAACGCCGAAGCACAGCGTCGGGTGGCGCTGTGGGAGCTCGACCGCGTCATGCACGCGCTGCGCGACGATCCGCCTGCCCCGATCGTCGTGCTCAAGGGCTGCGCCTACACGCTCGCCGGCTTGCCGAACGCTCGCGGGCGCTTCTTCGCCGATGTGGATCTACTCGTGCAGCGGGAACGACTCCTGGCCGTCGAGACGCAACTGCGCGCGCGAGGGTGGCAGGCTGCGCCGCTCGACGCGCACGACGAGCGCTATTACCGCGCGTGGTCTCACGAGCTGCCTCCGCTGCGTCACGTCGACCGGCGGGTCGAGGTCGACCTGCATCACAACATCGTGATGTCGACGGCCCGGGTAAAACCGGATGCGCGGCTTCTGCTGGGCAACGTGCGGCCGATGCCCGGCACGGCGCTGCACGTCCTGTCGCCGATCGACATGACGCTGCACGCGATGACGCACCTGATGTCGAGCTCGGATCTCGCCGATGCGCTGCGCGAACTGGTCGACATCGACGAGTTGCTGCGTCACTTCTGCGCGCACGAGCCCGGCTTCTGGGACGGCTTCTGGCCGCGCGCCGAAGCGCTCGACCTCGCACGCCCCGCTTTCCACGCGCTGCGCCAGGCGCATCGATGCCTGGGCACGCCGATTCCGTCCGCGCTGCTCGCCTCGTCGCGAACGGGCGCGCCGCCGAGACCGGTCGTGCGTCTGACCGACGTCCTGATGCCGCTCGCGCTCTTCCCGCTGCACCCCGATGCGACGAACCGCCGTGCAAGAGCTGCGCGCGTGGTGCTCTACCTGCGCTCGCACTGGATCCGGATGCCGCCGCTGATGCTCGCGCGACATCTCGCACGCAAGCTCATGGTGCGGCGACGAGCCGCGCAAGCTGCGCGCGCATCCGCAGCGGGTCGACCGCCTGCAGAAGACGGGTCACGCGCGGCTCGAGCACCGAAACGTCCGCCCGAAGAATCTCGCGCTTGACGCGCAACAGGCTCGCCGGGTGCATCGAGAACTCCCGCAGCCCCATGCCGAGCAACAGGTGCGTCGCACCCCAGTCGCCCGCCATCTCGCCGCAGACGGCCACCGGCTTGCCGGCGCGCCGCGCGGCGCGGATCGTCATCGCCACCAGTCGCAGCACGGCCGGGTGGAACGGCTCGTACAGCGACGCAACCTCGTGGTCGGCGCGATCGATCGCAAGCGTGTACTGGGTCAGGTCGTTCGTGCCGATGGACAGGAAATCCAGCCGACGCACGAACAGGCTCGCCGACAGCGCGGCCGCCGGAATCTCGACCATCCCGCCCACCGGCATGCCTGCATCGAAGGCGATGCCCCGCTCGCGCAGTTGCACTTTCGCGATGCCGATCAGGCGCAGCGTCTGGTCGATCTCGTGGCCGTGCGCGAGCATCGGGATCAGCAGCCGCACCGGCCCGTGCGCCGACGCGCGCAGGATCGCGCGCAACTGCACGAGGAACATCGACGGCTGCGACAGGCAGTAGCGGATCGCGCGGCGACCCAGCGCCGGGTTCTGCGCGATCGACGCACCGGAGCGCGCGAGCGCCTTGTCCGCACCTACGTCGAGCGTACGGATCGTCACTGGCAGGCCCTGCATCGCGACTGCCGCGTCGCGATACGCCTCGTACTGCTCGTCTTCGTCGGGCAACTCGCGACGGTTCAGGAACAGGAACTCCGAGCGGAAAAGGCCGACGCCTTCGGCGCCCACGGCGAGCGCCGCCGTCGCCTCGTCGGGGCGCTCGATGTTCGCGCACAGATGCACCGCCGTGCCGTCCTTCGTGACCGTCGGCACCTGCAGCAGCTTCTGCAGCGCTTCGCGTTCGCGCAGGCTCAGCGCCTGCAGGTGCCGGTACTGCGAAAGCACGCTCTCGTCGGGCGCGACGATGACGATGCCCTGCTCGCCGTCGAGCACGATCCAGTCGTCGTCGGCGATGAGCCGGCTCGCCAGGCCGGCGCCGATCACCGCCGGCACGTTCATGCCGCGCGCGAGGATCGCCGCGTGCGAGGTCGCGCCGCCCTGGTCGATCGCGAAGCCGACCGCCGAACGCAGCGACAGCATGTCGGCCGGAGAGAGATCCTCGGCGACGAAGATGCGCTGTTCGTCGTGCCCGGGGTGCAGCCGCGTTCGCGAGCCCGAGAGCACTCGCGTCACGCGGTCGGCTACCTGCTGCACGTCGCGCCCGCGTTCGCGAAGGTAGTCGTCGTCGATCTCGTCGAACTGCGCGACCAGCTGCGCGGCCTGCGCGGCGAACGCCCACTCGGCGTTGCGCAGATGCTCGCGCACGTTCTCGCGAGCCGCCCCCACGAGCATGGGGTCGTCGAGAATCATCGCGTGCACGTCGAGCAGCGCGCGCGCTTCGGCGGGGCCCTCCTCCGGCAGCTGCTCGGCGATCGCCTGCAGCTCGGCCTTGACGACCTCGATCGCGGTCTCGAGCCGCACGAGCTCGCCGTCGACCTGTGCCTGGTCGACCCGGTAACGCGGAACGTCGCGGTCGCTCGCTTCCAGGCGGCGTGCGCGCCCGATCGCGATCCCGCCGCCGACGCCAATGCCGTGCAGGCTGAACATCTCAGCCCAACTCCTCTTCGAAGCCCGAGGCGACCAGCGCGCGCAGCGCCTCGACCGCTTCGCCCTCGTCGGGGCCCTGGGCCTCGATGACGAGCGTGCTGCCCTTGGCCGCAGCCAGCATCATCACCCCCATGATGCTTTTCGCATTGACGCGACGCGCGCCCTTGGCGAGCCAGACTTCCGAGCGATAGCGCGATGCCGTCGCGGTCAGGCGCGCCGAGGGTCGCGCGTGCAGCCCGAGCCGGTTCACGACGACGACCTCGGCCCTCGTCATGGCGCCGGCGGCGTCGCCGCGGAGGCGTCGTCGGCGTCGGCGGCACGGATCGAGCGCCGACCGCTGTCGAGCAGCGATTCGACGAGCTCGTCGACCGGCATGCGCCGGTTCTGGATCGCCTTCAGCAGCATCGGCAGGTTCACGCCGGCGACGATGCGAACGCGGTCGGGCACGGCGAGTTGCGCTGCGATGCGCGACGGCGTGGCGCCGAAGACGTCGGTGAACACGATCGCGCCACTGCCGTCGTTGATGCGCGCGAGGAGCTCGCGCCCGCAGTTCAGCGCCGCCTCGGGGTTCTCGTCCGGCACGACGTCGAGCGCGGCCAGTTGCGGCGACAGGCGTCCGAACACGTGGCGCGTGCAGCGGATCAGCGCGCTGCCGAAAGGCTCGTGCGAGACGACGAGGATGCCGATCATCGGGTACGTTGCGCAGCCTTCGGCCGGCCCGTCGTCGTGCCCGCAGCAGGCCGCCCGACCGCCTCCTCGAGCTTGTCGACGAACAGCCGCGCCACGTCGAAGCCCTTCTGCTGGCGGATCTCCTGGAAGCAGGTCGGGCTCGTCACGTTGATCTCGGTGACGTAGTCGCCGATCAGGTCCAGGCCGACGAGCAGCAGGCCGCGTTCGGCGAGCTTCGGCGCCAGCGCTTCGCCCACTTCGCGATCGCGCGCGGACAGCTCCCGTGCCACGCCGGTGCCGCCGGCGGCCAGGTTGCCGCGAAACTCTCCGGTCTTCGGAATGCGCGCGAGACTGAACGGAACGACTTCACCGCCGATCAGCAGCACGCGCTTGTCGCCCTCGGCAATCTGGGGGATGTAGCGCTGCGCCATCACGGTGCGTGCACCGAAGAGGTTCAGTGCTTCGATGATCACCGACAGGTTCGGATCGCCGTGCTTGGCGCGGAAGATCGACGTGCCGCCCATGCCGTCGAGCAGCTTGAAGACCGCCTCGTCGTGCTCGTCGACGAAGGCGCGCAACTCGTCTGCCGAGCGCGTCACCAGCGTGGGCGCGGCGAACTCCGGAAACTCGGCCACGGAAAGCTTCTCGTTGTGGTCGCGGATCGCACGGGGGTCGTTGAATACGCGCCCGCCCTCTCGCACCGCCTGCTCGAGCAGGTACGTGGAGTAGACGTACTCCATGTCGAAGGGCGGGTCCTTGCGCATCAGCACCGCGTCGAAGGCGGCGATCGGCTCGCGCACGGCCGTGCCGGTCACGTACCAGGGCGCCCCGCTGCCGGTGGCGTCGGTGATCGTCAGCGGCGTGGCGACGACCATCGCACGCCCGTTCGAATAAGACAACTGGTGCTGCTCGCAGACGAAGATCTCGTGGCCGCGCGAGGCGGCCCCGACCATCATCGCGTAGGTCGTGTCCTTGTACGTCTTGATCTGCGGCAGCGGATCGAGGATCACCAGCACGCGCATCGTCAACGTCCTCCGTCAGCCGTACAGCGATGGGTCGGGGTCGGTCTGCTCGAGTTCGATCGCCGCGGCGAGCAGCGCCAGGCGCGCGACGACGCCGTAGACGTAGAAGCGGTTCACCGCGTGCTCGAGCGACTCGCTGCCGTCGGGCAGGTTGCAGCTGGCCGCGAACGGCAGCGGCACGAAATGCATCCCCGGTGCATTCAGGTTCTCGTCGGGCCCGCGCTGCGTATGAACGCGGTAGAAGCCCCCGACGACGTATCGGTCGATCGTGTAGACGACCGGCTCGGCCACTCCGCCGTCGACGGTCTCGACGGTGCGAACGCCTTCCTGGACGACCACCTCGTCGACGGCGCGACCGTTCGCGCCCGAAGCCATTGCCTCGCGCTCGTCGGGGCCTGCGCGCCGCACCTGCGCGGCATCGCGCACGGCGGTCACGCCGATGCCGCAGGTTCCGGCGTTGGCCTTCACGACGGCGAAAGCCTGCTCGTCGATGTCGTGCTCGCGGTAGCGCGCGCGCGCCTGCCGAAGGACCCGATCGACGGCGCCCGCGACGCGATCCACGCCGGCGCCGCTGCGGAAGTCGACGTCGCTGCACTCGACGAAGCTCGTCGTGATCAGCCACGGGTCGATCTCGAACTGCCTGGCGAAGCGCCGCGCCACGTCGGCGTAGGCGGCGAAATGCCGCGACTTGCGCCGCAGCGCCCAGCCGGCGTGCAACGGCGGCAGCAGTACCTGCTCGTGCACATCCGCGAGCACTGCGGGCAGGCCCGACGAGAGATCGTCGTTGAGCAGGATCGAGCAGGGATCGAAGTCGGCGAGTCCGACGCGCAGGCCGCGGCGCACCAGCGGCTCGACGAGCAGCGTCCCGCCGTTTCCGGTGTCGACTTGCAGCGGCGCAGTGAGCGAAGGGTCGACGCTGCCGTAGCGCACGCGCAATCCGGTCTGCCGAAGGATCGTCGACAGGCGCAGCACGTTGCGCAGGTAGCGCGCGTCACGACGGCGCGCGTCGGGGATCAGCAACAGGTTGCGGGCGTCGGGGCAGTATTTCTCGATCGCCGCCATTGCCGCCTGGACGGCCAGCGGCAGCGTGTTCTCCGCAAGGTTCTCGAAACCGGACGGAAACAGGTTCGTGTCGACCGGGGCGATCTTGAATCCGGCGTTGCGCAGGTCGATCGACGCGTAGAACGGCGGAGTGTGGTCCTGCCATTCGAGACGGAACCAGCGTTCGATGCGAGCGCTCGCGTCGAGCAGATGCCGCTCGAAGTCCTGAAGCGGCGCGGAGATCGCCTGGGCGAAATCGGGAAGCATGGACGAAGACGGTGCGTGCCGCGCAAGAGGCGGCCACGCACCGATTGTAGCTTCGGGCTCGGCGCGCCGACGCCTTCAGTGCGCCTCGCCGGTCGACGCCCCGAGCGCGACGCCCGCAACCGGCAGCGCCGGCAACGGCGCGCCGGCCGCCACGCGCGCGACGACATCCGCCGCCGGGCGCTCGTCGGCAGCGAGCACCTCGGCCTGCTCCCGGGCGGGGACGCGCGACAACGCGTTGCAGGTGAGCGCAGCGGCGTAGGGCAGCGATTGCAGCAGAAGGATCGTCGTCCACATCGTCGCCTCCAATTGGCGACCGGGCTGCGTGAGCAGCACGCCGAGCGCGCAGGCAACGAGTCCGGCGAAGAGGAAAGCTTCCTCGCGCACCGGCAGCGCGGGCCGGGCCGCACCCGCCTTCGCGTCCTTGCCGGTCGCTTTTCGCGTGATCTCGAACACCGCGCGACGAAACGCCAGCCCGCTGAAGATGCCGCGCGCGATCGCATGCGACAGCGCCATGCCGGCGAGCGCCGAACCCAGGATGTCGGAGGCCGAGCAGCGCACGCGTCGCGCGTAGAGCAGCGGCCCGAACAGCACCTTGACGACGAAGAAGACGAACAGCGGCATCATGAACAGCGCGATCGGCAGGCTGAACCACTTCGGCGCGGCCAGCACGCCCACCGTCCAGAACATCGCGGCGAAGGCGAACACCAGGTGCAGCGCATCGCCCAGCCACGACAGCCAGCCGGTGAGGAAGTGATAGCGCTGCCCGGCGCTCAGGCCGTCGCCCGAAACGAGCGCGCCCCAATGGCCCTTGAGGATCTGCATCGCCCCCTGCGCCCAACGGCGACGCTGCTTGCGGAAAGAGCCGAAGTCCTCGGGCGTGAGCCCCTGGCCCATCACCTCGTCGACGTAGACGGTGGAATAGCCGGCCTGCATCAGGCGCAGCCCCAGTTCGGCGTCCTCGCAGATCGTCCACTCCGCCCAGCGGCCGTGCTCGCGCAGCGCCTGCGCGCGGATCAGCGTCATCGTTCCGTGCTGGATGATCGCGTCGCGCTCGTTGCGGTGATGCATGCCGATGCGGAAGAAGCCGTCGTACTCGTAGTTCATCATCCGGCGCAGCGGCTGGCGCTGCCAGTCGCGGTGCGCCTGCGGCGCCTGCACGACGGCGACCTTCGCATCGTCGAAATGCCCGACGAGCGAGCGCAGCCAATCACGACGCACGACGTAGTCGGCATCCACGACGCCCACCACCTCGGCCGCCGGATCGGTCTGCTCGAGTCCGAAATTCAGTGCGCCCGCCTTGAAGCCAGGCCAGCTGGGCAGGTGGAAGAAGCGGAACCGCTCGCCCAGGCGCTCGACGTGCCTCTGCACGGGCTTCCACAGCGCCTCGTCCTTCGTGTTGTTGTCGATGACGAGCACTTCGTAGTTCGAGTAATCGAGGCGCGCGAGGCTGTCGAGCGTGGCGATCACCATCTCGGGCGGCTCGTTGCAGCAGGCCAGGTGCAGCGAGACGCGAGGCTGCGGCGCTTCGGCGGGCAGCGGGCGCGGCTCGAAGCCTCGGCGCAGGTTGCCGGGCCAGTACATCTCGACGAACTCGAAGCCGTTGGCGAGCAGGATCGCGACCATCGCGCCCAGCGACGGCAGCAGCAGCGCGAGCGCCGCCCAGTCGGTGGGGCGCAGGTAGTAGTCGAACGGCAGCGCGACGAGCCACACGGCGAGCGAAGCCACTGCCTGGATCATCGTCGCGAACGCGATGCGACTGGCCAGGCGCAAGCGCGCGAAGGCGGCGAAGAACCACAGGATCGGGCCGAGCGCGAGCAGCGACGCGGCAAGCGCCTTGTCGCCCCAGTGCGGGTCGTCCTCGATCGGGCCGGTCATCGCGAACTTGGGCGTTCGATCGGCGTCGAAGACGCCCCAGTACGCGCCGACGCGGCCCTCGTTGACGCTCTTCCAGGGCTGGTCGACCGCTTCCATCAGGTAGTAGTCGATCGAGTTCGCGCGCGCGTAGGTGACGAAGTCGCGGATGAAGCGCGCCTGCATCGCCGGCGTAGCGCGAGCGTCCTCGAAACGGTCGCCGCGGCTCGGCCAACCGATCTCGCCGACGACGACCTGCTTGTCGGGAAAGCGCCGACGCAGTTGGTCCAGGCGCTGCATCGCGTGATCCAACGCCGCCTCTTCGGGCACCCCCTCCCAATACGGCAGCAGGTGCACGGTGATGAAGTCGACCTGCCGGGCAAGCTCCGGGTGCGCGAACCAGACGTGCCACGGCTCGGCGGTCGAGACGGGTACGTGGGTCGCCTTGCGCATCTCCTTCAGGTAGGCGATCAGCTCCTGCACGGTGAGGTCCTCGCGCAGCAGCGACTCGTTGCCGACGATGATCCGCTCGATGCTCGAGCGCTCGAAGACCGCGTGCTTCACAGCCTCCATCTCGCGACGATTGTTCAACGAGCGGCGGTCGAGCCACACGCCGGCGGTGAGCTTCAGGCCGTGACGCTCCGCGAGCATCGGCAGCTGCGGGATCTCGCTGGAGCTATACGTGCGGATGCGCCGCGTGTGGTCGGCGAGCATCGCGAGATCGGCATCGACCGCCTCGACGCTGGGGTAGCGCCGTTGCGTCGGGTCGTCCCAGCGCTGGAACGCGTTGTACGCCATGCCGGTGATGCGCCCGTGGAAATCAGGCGCTTCGATCGACGGGTTGAGCAACTGCCAACCGGCGAAATTCGTTGCGACGATCGCGAGCGCGAGCAGCAGCGCCGGCGCCGATACCATGGAGGGAAGCCGACGGACAGCGGCGTACAGGCGCCGCGCCGGCGCGCGCAATTCGATCAGCATCGACGGTGCAAGAAGAGGATGGACACGGGGGGCGAACATTACCGAGTTTCCCGCCAGACCACGGGAAAACCCGGTCTTGTCCGTGTTGTGCAACGGGCATAGCAACCTCGATGCCCCGTACTCCCCCCCTCGCCTCCGCCCCTTCGCCGCGTGCGCGAGAACTGCTCGTGCTCGTGGCCTTCGCCGCGGCGCTGATCGCGTGGTGGATCGGTCGCGGCATCGAACGGCCGGTCGCCGATCCGGGGGCAGAGCGCGTCGGCTGCGTCTCGTACGCACCGTTCCATCAGCCCGGCGAGACGCCCTTCGATCGGTCGAACCGGGTGTCGCCCGAGCGCATCCGCGCCGATTTCCGGCGGCTGTCGTCGATCACCGGGTGTGTCCGAACGTATTCCATCGACCAGGGGCTCGACCAGGTTCCTGCGGTGGCGGACGAGCTCGGCCTGCAGGTGCTGCTCGGCGTATGGCTCGGCCGCGACCGCGAGCGCAACGAAGTGGAGTTGCAGCGAGCGCTCGCACTCGCGAAGAGCCACGCCGGAACAGTGAAATCGCTCATCGTCGGCAACGAGGTGCTGCTGCGCGGCGAGCTCGCGGAGAGCGAGCTGATCGCGCTCACCGGGCGCGCGAAGCGCGAGCTCGACGTGCCGGTGACCTACGCCGATGTCTGGGAGTTCTGGCTGCGTCACCCCCGGCTCGCCGAATCGGTCGACTTCGTGACCGTGCACGTGCTCCCGTACTGGGAGGACGAACCGGTGCCGGTGGAGGACGCGGTCGAACACGTGCTCGCCGTGCATCGGCAAGTGCAGCTCGCGTTTCCCGGGCGCGAGATCCTGATCGGCGAGACCGGCTGGCCGCGCGCCGGGCGCCAGCGTCACGGCGCGGTGCCCGGCCGCGTCGAGCAGGCGCGTTTCGCGCGCGGCTTCGTGAGCGCCGCAGCCGAGCAGGGCCTGCGCTACAACCTGATCGAGGCCTTCGACCAGCCGTGGAAGCGCCGGCTCGAGGGCGCGATGGGCGGCTACTGGGGCCTGTTCACCAGCGACGGCGAGCGGGCGTTCCCGTGGCGCGGCGCGGTGCGTCCCGATCCGCGTTGGCGCCAGGGCCTGCTCGGTGCGGCGGCCGGCGCGAGCGCGTTCGGCCTTCTCGCCGGCTGGGGCTTGCGCAGGCACCGCGAGGCGCGTCGGGAGGCCGGCGCACGCAGCGTTCTCGCACAAGCACTGGCCGGCTGCGCCGCCGGCGCGCTGCTGGTCGAGCAATGGCGTCATGCGGTGCAGTGGAACCAGGGCTGGACGCACGACCTGCCGGCGATCGTCGGCGCATCGGCAACACTTGCCTATGCGTGGCTCGCGACGAGGCAGCTGTCGCAGCCGCAGCAGCGGCTGCCGATTCCGGGCGTATTCGAGGTACTCCACGCCCGGAAGGGCGAGGGCGGGTCGGCACGCGCGCTCGGCTTGCTGCGCTTCGGGTGGCTGTTCGCGGCGGCGATGAGCGTCGTGCTGCTCGTCTTCGACGCGCGCTACCGGGGCTTTCCGTGGGCGAGCTTCGCGATGCCGGTGGTGATGCAGGGGTTGCTCGCGCTACGCGGCGGACGGCTCGCGTGCGAAGCGCGCGAGGAGCGCGCGCTATGCATGGTCGTGCTGATCGCGAGCGCGCTGGCGCTCACGCAGGAGACGCTCGCCAACGCTCAGGCGGTCGTGTTCCTCGGCGGGCTCGCGCTGTTCGCGCTGTCGTGCACCGGCGCGCCGCGCTCGCGCACGAGCACGAGCATCCCCAGCAGCGCGCCGAACGCCGAAGGCGCGAACGAATAGAGGACGAGCCCGGCGCCGCCCAGCGCGAGCGCGGCCTGCGCGAGCAGGCGAGCGCGCAGCACGGTTGAAGCGAGCCCGGCCGCGAGCGCGGCCCAGCCGATCCCCTGCGTCGTGAAGCCGAGGATCACCAGCGTGCGCAGCGCGCAGGCGCCGGCCCACGGCGCGGGATCGCAGAGGTGCGCGACGGGTGCCGGCTCGACGACCAGGTGACGCACCAGCAACGCGATCGCCACGCCGATGCCGAACGGCGCTGCCCGCCGCAGCACGGCGGGCAGCGCGCGGACGACGGGAAGGGCGGCAAGCGACTCGGGTGCGGGCAGCCGGGGAAGCACTCAGCGATGATAGGCGGTCTCGCCGTGCGCGACGATGTCCAGCCCCTGGCGCTCCTCGTCCTCCGGCACGCGCAATCCGATCGTGTGCTTGACCAGCTCGAAGCCGACGAAGGCGACGACGGCCGACCAGACGATCGTCAGCAGCACCGCCTGCAACTGCACCCACAGCTGCCCCGCGATCGAATAGTCGGGTGACACCGCGTTCGCGACGTAGTCGTAAATGCCGACGCCGCCGAGCGCCGGCGCAGCGAACACGCCGGTGAGCAACGCACCGACGATTCCGCCCACCGCGTGCACGCCGAACACGTCGAGCGCGTCGTCGACGTCGAGCCAGCGCTTCAGTCCGTTCACGCCCCACAGGCAGACGAGCCCGGCGACGAGACCGATGACGAGCCCGCCGACCGCACCGACGAAGCCGCAGGCCGGCGTGATCGCGACGAGCCCGGCCACCGCGCCGGAGGCGGCGCCGAGCATCGACGGCCGGCCCTTGAATCGCCACTCGCCGAAGGTCCACGACAACGTAGCGGCCGCGGTGGCGACGAGCGTGTTCGCGAACGCGAGTGCCGCACCGGCGTTCGCCTCGAGGTTCGAACCGGCGTTGAAGCCGAACCAGCCGACCCACAGCAGCGACGCGCCGATCATCGTCGAGACCAGCGAATGCGGCGCCATCGATTCACGTCCGTAGCCGATGCGCTTGCCGATCACCCAGGCGCCGACCAGCCCTGCGACGCCCGCGTTGATGTGCACGACGGTGCCGCCGGCGAAGTCGAGTGCGCCGCGCCGCCACAGGAAGCCGGCGCCGGAGCTCACCGCTTCGAGCGATGCCGCGTCGGTGATCGCGTCGGGTCCCGCCCAGTACCAGACGGCGTGCGCGATCGGCAGGTAGCAGAACGTGAACCAGAACGCCGAGAACGCGAGCACCGCGGAGAAGCGCGCCCGCTCGGCGAAGGCGCCGACGATCAGCGCGCAGGTGATCGCCGCGAAGGTTCCCTGGAACGCGACGAAGCTCAGCTCGGGCAGCACGACGCCCTTGGTGAAAGTGGCGGCAGTCGACGCGGGTCCGACGCCGACGAGGAACGCCTTCGAGAAGTTGCCGTAGAACGCGCCGTCGCCGCCGAAGGCGAGCGCGTAGCCGTAGATCGTCCAAAGCACGACGATCAGCGCGAAGACGACCAGCACCTGCATCAGCACCGAAAGCATGTTCTTCGCGCGCACGAGTCCGCCATAGAAGAGCGCGAGCCCGGGAATCGTCATCATCACGACGAGCAGCGTCGCGACGGTGATCCAGGCGACGTCGCCCTTGGCGGGCTCCGGCGCGGCGAAGGCCGATGCGGCAGGCGCGAGCATCGCCACCGACGCGGCGATGCGGCGCGCGACAAACGCGGCTCGTTCGACGCGCCGCAGCGATGCGGACGGGCGTTTCCCTCGGGGCACGGACATTTCCTCTCCTTGGATTCGTGTCACGATCACAGCGCGTCGTTTCCGGTTTCGCCGGTGCGGATGCGCACTACCTGCTCGAGGTCGTAGACGAAGATCTTCCCGTCGCCGATCTTGCCGGTGCGCGCCGACGCCTGGATCGCTTCGACGGCCTGGTCGACGAGCTCGTCGGGAATCGCCACGTCGATCTTCACCTTCGGCAGGAAGTCGATCACGTACTCGGCGCCGCGATACAGCTCGGTGTGTCCCTTCTGCCGGCCGAAACCCTTGACCTCGGCCACGGTGATGCCCTGCACGCCGATCGATGAGAGCGCTTCGCGCACCTCGTCGAGCTTGAAGGGCTTGAGTACTGCAGTGATCATCTTCATCGTCGTCTCCCGCGGTTGCGCCTAGAACGACTTGCCCACCGTCAGCACGACGGTGGCGTCGCCGAGGTCCCGGTTGCGAGCGCTTCGGTAGCACTCGCCGATTCCTCCCTTCGCGTCGGTGTCGACGTACGAGAGGCTCCAGTCGAGCCCGGCCCACGCCTTGGCGAGGCCGAGCTTCCAGTCGGTGTAGCTGCAGTCGTCGGACGAGCGGATGCGGATGCCGTGCAGCGAACCCGACGCGATGCGCTGATGGCCGACGTGCGCGACGAGCGCGAAACCGCTGCCGACGTCGACGTTCGCCGCGAGGTCGAGATAGCCCGCCCCCTTGCTGTCGGGAACGCCGAACAGATCGGTCAGCGCATGCGAGTACTTCAGCGTGAGCATTCGCCAGCTGCCGGCCACGTAGACCTCGGTGGTGTGCGGCGAGACGAAGCCCGTCGGGTAGCTGCCGGGATACAGGTAGCGCAGCACGCCGACGTCGTAGCCGAAGTCGCCGCGCTTGCCGCGCCATCCGCCGTAGACATCCAGCTCGAGGCTGTTGCTCACATCGTCGTTGCTGTCGGCGAGCCAGCTCACGTTCGAAGCCCAGGTGCCGAGATAGACGCCGCTGGAATGCGCGTAGTCGAAGCCGCCCTGCAGCGCCGGGTCGCCGTCGGTCTGCGCGATGCCGCGATAGCGGTATTGGCTGGCCAGCGAGACGTTGGCGGCAAGCGAATGCGCCGACGTCGCATCGGTCGACGTCTGCGCCGCGCAGGGCACGGCGAAGAAGGGCAGAAGGGCCAGAGCCAGCAGCGGTACGGCGAGTGAGTCGCGCATCGGGGTTCTCCGTGCAAGGGTTCCCCTGCACAGAGGCAGCTTTCGTGCCACCGTGCGCGCCGCTCGCACGCGGTGCATCCGCGCGCATGCGCGAGCCCTTGCGTGCCCCGCAGCGATGCATCGAAGCGCGCTTCGCCGGGCTTCGTGCCCCACTCGGTGCTTTTCTTCGTGCGCCCGCGCCGCCGCGATCGTCCGTTCGCATCGGCCATCGGCAGCAGGGCGAAGCGCAGCGCGCCGAACACCCGGTGCTAGACTGGTTCCACGATGAACACGACACCGCAATCGCTGCTCACCGAGCTGCAACAGCGCGTATCGGAGCTGTTCCGCAACAGCCCGGCCGCCGACATCGAGCGCAACCTGAAGGCCATGCTCGCGCAGACCTTCCAGCGGGTGGATCTCGTCACGCGCGAAGAGTTCGACACGCAACTCGAGCGCGTGACGCGGCTGCAGGACCGCATCGCGCTGCTCGAGCAGCGGCTCGAGGCCGAGACGCCCGGCGCGAGCGCGGCCGAAGGCGGCGCCTCGCAGGCCGGCACGACGAGCTCGGCGTCGGACGAAGCGACGGCGGGTCGGAGTGCGGCCGGGCCGCGCGAAGGGCGGATGGGCGCCGGGGCCATCCCGATGCCCGGGCCGGGCGCGGCGTCTTCGCCCGACGACCCGGGCCCGGTCATCTAGCCGCCGGG
>JAEWFA010000005.1 GCA_023389055.1 Pseudomonadota bacterium
CCTGCGCCCGGCGCGCCCGGCGCGCCCGGCGAGCGCGCCGCGGCCGGCTCGCGTTCGCGTTCGCGCGCGTAGCCGCCTTCGTCGGCGGCTACGGCGCCGCCCCCCTCTCGCGAGCCGAGCAACTGCATCGACTCGGCGATGATCTCGGTGGTGTAGCGGTCGTGACCGTCCTTGTCCTGCCACTTCCGCGTCTTCAGGCGTCCTTCGACGTAGACCGAACGCCCCTTCTTCAGGTATTCGCCGGCGATCTCGGCAAGCCGGTCGTAGAAGACCACCCGATGCCATTCGGTTTCCTCGCGCTTCTCGCCGCTGGCCTTGTCCTTCCAGTTGCGCGTGGTGGCGATCGTCACGTTGCAGATCGCCGCGCCGCTGGGCGCGAAGCGCGTTTCGGGATCGCGGCCGAGATTGCCGACGACGATCACTTTGTTCACCGATGCCATGCGTTACTCCCGAAAGCGTCGAATCGATTGTGTCATGCCGGTTCGTTCGCCGAGACGGCCGCGGCCCGCGCCGACCCGCGGGCCGAGCGCGGCCAGCGCCGATGCCCGGAGGCGACGAGCAGCCAAAGCGCCATCAACGCCGCGCACGCGACGAACACCGCCGGCCTTCCCCACACCTGCTGCACCCATCCGCCGAGCACGCCCCCGAAGAACAGTCCGAGCGACTGCGTGGTGTTGTACACGCCGAGCGCCGCGCCCTTCGCGTCGACCGGTGCGAGCCGCGAGATCAGCGACGGCAGGCTCGCCTCGAGCACATTGAACCCCGCGAAGAACACGAGGAGCAAGACGGCGAAAGGCAGTAGGCCGCTCGGCTGAGCGACGAGCGCGAGCTGGACGACCAGCACCATCGCGATCGACGCAAGGAAGACGACGCGCAGCTTGCCGCGCCGCTCGCTCCAGAACAGCGGTGGCAGCATCAGCAGGAACGACAGCAGGACCACCGGCAGGTAGATCTTCCAGTGCTCGCTGACCGGGACGCCGGCCCGATCGGCCAGCCAGGTGGGCAGCACGACGAACATCGCCATCTGCACCGCATGCAGCGAGAAGATGCCGAAATTCAGCCGCAGCAGGTCGGGCTCGCGCACGACATCGCGCAGCGCCGTTCGCGATGCGTCGGCGACGATTGCGCGCGGCACCGGCGGCACGACGAAGGCGACGACAGCGATCGCCGCGAGCGCGAGCACGCCGGTGAGCGAGAAGATCCCGCCCATGCCGATCGCCTCGTAGAGCAACGGCGCACCGACCAGCGACAGCGCGAAGGTGACGCCGATCGAACCGCCGACCATCGCCATCGCCTTCGTGCGCTGGCTGTCGCGCGTGCTGTCCGCGACGAAAGCGTTGACCGCGGCCGAGATCGCGCCCGCGCCCTGCAGCGCCCGCCCGATGATGGTGACGACGATGCCGGTGGCGCCCGCCGCGACGAAACTTCCCAGCGCGAACAGCAGCAGCCCGGCGACGATCACGGGCTTGCGCCCCCAGCGATCGGAGGCCATGCCGAAAGGAAGTTGCAGCACGGCCTGCGTCAGTCCGTAGATGCCCAGCGCCAGGCCGACGAGCGTCGCATCGTCGCCCCCCGGAATGCCGCGCGCATGAACGGCGAACACCGGCAGGATCAGGAACAGACCGAGCATGCGCAGCGCGAAGATCGATGCCAGCGAGACGCTGGCGCGCAGTTCGAGCGGCGTCATGTGCGCATCGTCCCGGGTCGGCGCCGAATCCGACGCGTCGGCGTCACGGGCGGGGCGATCGGGCGCTGCGGGCGAACGGGGGCGGGCGGGGGGCATCGGGCGGCGGTGGGCGACCGGGTATATTAGTCGATTGGCCTTCGGCTGCCCGCCGCCCGTTCCCTGCATGGAATCGATCCGGATCCGCGGTGCCCGGACCCACAACCTGAAGAACATCCATCTCGACCTGCCGCGCAATCGGCTCGTCGTGATCACCGGCCTGTCCGGGTCGGGCAAGTCGTCGCTCGCCTTCGACACGCTGTACGCCGAGGGGCAGCGCCGCTACGTCGAGTCGCTGTCGGCGTACGCGCGCCAGTTCCTGCAGTTGATGGAAAAGCCCGACGTCGACCTGATCGAGGGGCTGTCGCCGGCGATCGCGATCGAGCAGAAGGCGACCAGCCACAACCCGCGCTCGACGGTGGGCACGGTCACCGAGATCAACGACTACCTGCGGCTGCTGTTCGCGCGGGCCGGCACGCCCTACTGCCCGTTCCATCCGCAGCACCCGCTCGAAGCGCAGACCGTCTCGCAGATGGTCGACGCGGTGCTCGCGTTGCCCGAGGGCACCCGCGTGATGATCCTCGCGCCCGTGCTCACCGGCCGCAAGGGCGAGCACCTCGACCTCTTCGAGTCGCTGCAGGCGCAGGGCTTCGTGCGGGTGCGGGTGCGCACGCACAAGCTCGGCGCCAGCGCCGAGCGCAGCAGCGCCGACGACGAGGCGAACGGCAGCGACGCCGAGGCCCGGATCGTCGAGCTGAACCAGGGCGGCGAGTATCCGAAGCTCGCGCGCAACCGCAAGCACTCGATCGACGTCGTCGTCGACCGGACCAAGGTGTCGCCGTCGGCACGCCAGCGCCTGGCCGAGTCCTTCGAGACCGCGCTGCGCCTGGCCGACGGTCGCGCGGCAGCGCTCGACGTGGACCGCGGCGACACGCAGATGTTCTCCAGCCGCTTCGCGTGTCCGGTGTGCGGACATGCGCTGGCGGAGCTCGAGCCGCGACTGTTCTCGTTCAACAATCCGCTGGGCGCGTGTCCCGAGTGCGACGGGCTGGGCGTCGTACCGTTCTTCGACCCGAAGCGCGTCGTCGCCTTCCCCTCGCTCAGCCTGGCCTCGGGGGCGATCAAGGGCTGGGACCGCCGCAACGCCTTCTATTTCCAGTTGATCCGCGATCTCTCGTCGCACTACGGCTTCGACGTCGACACGCCGTTCGAAGCGCTGCCGGAGCGCACGCGCCACGTCGTGCTCTACGGCTCGGAAAGCGAGAAGGTTCCCTTCACGTACCTGGGCGACGGCGGCCAGCCCACGGTTCGCGAGCATCCGTTCGAGGGCGTGATCCCGAACCTGGAACGACGCCACCGCGAGACCGACTCGCCGCACGTGCGCGAGGAACTGTCGAAGTACGTCAACACGCGCCGCTGCCCGGCCTGCGACGGAACACGGCTTCGGCTGGACGCCCGCTTCGTGCGCATCGGTCCGCGCGGCAACGACAAGGCGATCTACGAGGTGTCGGCGTGGACGCTGCGGCACGCGCTCGCGTGGTTCGAGTCGCTCGAACTGCCCGGGGCGCGACACATGGTCGGCGAACGCATCGGACGAGAGATCGCGTCGCGACTGCGTTTCCTGAACAACGTCGGCCTCGACTACCTGTCGCTCGACCGCCCCGCAGAAACGCTGTCGGGCGGCGAATCGCAGCGCATCCGCCTGGCGTCGCAGATCGGCTCGGGGCTGACCGGCGTGATGTACGTTCTCGACGAGCCGTCGATCGGACTGCACCAGCGCGACAACGACCGGCTGATCGAAACGCTGCAGCAACTGCGCGACCTCGGCAATTCGGTGATCGTCGTCGAGCACGACGAGGACGCGATCCGCGCCGCGGATCACGTCGTCGACATGGGCCCGGGCGCCGGCGAGCACGGGGGCGAGGTCGTCGCGCAGGGAACGGCGCAGGCGATCGAGGCGTGCGACGAATCGCTCACCGGCCGCTACCTGTCGGGGGCGATGCGCATCGAGGTGCCGCGCAGCCGCAAATCCCCGGGCGACGCGCAACTCGTCGTGCGCGGCGCGCGCGGCAACAACCTGAAGAACGTCGACGTGGCGATTCCGCTCGGGCTGCTCGTCTGCGTCACCGGCGTCTCCGGGTCGGGCAAGTCGACGCTCGTCAACGACACGCTGTACGCGGCAGCGGCGCGCGCGATCCACCGCTCCACCGCCGAGGCAGCGCCGCACGAGGCGATCGAGGGCCTCGACGGGCTCGACAAGGTGATCGCCGTCGACCAGAGCCCGATCGGGCGCACGCCGCGCTCGAATCCCGCCACCTACACCGGACTGTTCACGCCGATCCGCGAACTGTTCGCCGAGACGACGACGGCGCGCGAGCGCGGCTACGGACCCGGGCGCTTCTCGTTCAACGTGCGCGGCGGGCGCTGCGAGGCGTGCCAGGGCGATGGCGTGCTGCGCGTCGAGATGCATTTCCTGCCCGACGTCTACGTCACCTGCGACGTCTGCGGCGGCCGGCGCTACAACCGCGAGACACTCGAAGTCCAGTACAAGGGCCGCAACATCGCCGAGGTGCTCGAGATGACGATCGAGCAGGCGGCACACTTCTTCTCGGCGGTGCCGACGATCCAGCGCAAGCTGCAGACGCTGCTCGAGGTGGGCCTGGGCTACGTGCGCCTGGGACAGAGCGCAACCACGCTCTCGGGCGGCGAGGCGCAGCGCGTGAAGCTCGCCGAGGAACTGTCGAAGCGCGACACCGGCCGCACGCTGTACATCCTCGACGAGCCCACCACCGGCCTGCATTTCCACGACATCGCGCTGCTGCTGAAGGTGATCCACGCGCTGCGCGACCGCGGCAACACGGTTGTCGTCATCGAGCACAATCTCGACGTGATCAAGACGGCCGACTGGGTGATCGACCTGGGGCCTGACGGGGGCGACGCCGGCGGGACGATCGTCGCTACCGGCACGCCGGAAGAGGTCGCCGCTTCCGAAGCCAGCGCGACCGGACAGTATCTGGCGCGCGCGCTGCCCGACGTGCGCAAAGCACCGGCGGCGCGCGCGCGCCGCGCAAGGGCCGAGTCGCGCGCACCCGAGCGCCGCAGCGTCGCGGGCTGAAAGGCGCGAAACCCCGCCGGCAGCGACGGCAAGCCGGCCGCTCAGTGAACCGCGTCGCCTCCGCCGTGCCGGATCAGGTGATGTCGCTCCGATAGCGCGAGAATCGCTCGTGCACCGCGGCCATGGTGGCCGCATCGAGCCGCATCGGCTCCCCGATCTGCAGCGCCTGCCAGTACATGCGCGCGAGCGCCTCGACCTCGACGGCGAGTTCGAGCGCCGTTTCCAGGCTCGCCCCGAGCGCCACCGTTCCATGCTGCGCGAGCAGGCACGCGCGCCTTCCTTCGAGCGCGACGCGCGCGTGCTCGGACAGCGCCCGCGTTCCGAAGGTCGCATAGGGCGCGCAGCGGATGTCGTCACCGCCGGCCACCGCGATCATGTAATGGAAAGCCGGAATGCCCTCGGCGTGGACCCGCGGCAGGCAGGCGAGCGCGGTCGCGAAGGAAGGGTGCGCGTGCACGATCGCCTGTGCATCGACGCGCGCCGCGTGAAGGTCGCGGTGCAGCCGCCACTCCGAGGAGGGCGCGCGCGTGCCGTGCGAGCGCAGCGGCGATTCGGCCTGTGGATCCTCGCCGTCGGGAACGGCGACCGGCAGCCAGACGATGTCGTCGATGCTCATGCGCTCGTAGGCCAGGGCGCTCGGCGTGATGAGCAGGCCGTCCTCGGCACCGCGGTGCCAGCGCAACGACAGATTTCCGGCGCGACCGGTGTTGATTCCCAGCGGCGTCATTCGCCGTGCGACGTCGACCAGCCAAGCGCGCGCCTCGTCCTCGGTCATTGCGGGCTGCGCTCGCGTTCGCCGTCGCTTCGCTCGCTCGCGCTCGCCGGATCACGCGGTCGGCTGCGACCGTGCGCCGCCGACGACGACGGCGCCTGGCGCATCAGCGCCGCAATGGCCGGGTGCGAAGGCTCGCAGGGCCCGCGCTCGGTGATCAGCGCCGTGACGAGCCTTGCCGGCGTGATGTCGAACGCCGGATTCGCCACCGCGCTGTTCTCCGGAACGACGCGCACCGCTGCGATGCCGCCGTCGAGGCGACCGGCGACGTGCGTCACCTCGCCCGCATCGCGCTCCTCGATCGGGATCGACGCACCGTCGGCGGTGTCGACGTCGATCGTCGACGTCGGACAGGCGACGTAGAACGGAACGCGATTGTCGCGCGCCGCGAGCGCCTTCAGGTAGGTGCCGATCTTGTTGGCGACGTCGCCGTTGGCGGCCACGCGGTCGCAACCGACGATCACCGCGTCGACGCGCCCCTGCATCATCAGCAGCCCGCCGGCGTTGTCGACGATCACGGTATGCGCGATGCCGCGCTCGGCGAGCTCCCAGGCGGTGAGCGAAGCCCCCTGGTTGCGCGGGCGCGTCTCGTCCACCCAGACGTGCACGCGCACGCCCTGCTCGTGCAGTTGCTGCACGACAGCGAGCACCGTGCCGTGCTCGATCGTCGCGATGGCGCCGGCGTTACAGTGCGTGAGCAGGTTCAGCGGAAGGGCGTCGGCGCCGGCCATGCCCGCAAGCGCCGAGCGCTGCTCGGCGAGCACGCGCAGCAGCCGCGCGCCGTGATGGCCGATGCTCGCGTTGCACAGCGCGTCCTCGTCGCAGATCAGCGTCGCTTCGTGGCGCGCAAGCGGGCCGCGCTGGGCCGCGCTCGCGCCGGCGACGCGGCGAAGCACGCGGTCGAGCGCCCAGCGCAGGTTCACCGCGGTGGGGCGGGCAGCGGCAAGCCGCTCGTAGGCATCGCGCAGCGCTTCGTCGGACGGATCTGCCTCGATCGCCAGCGCAAGTCCCCACGCTCCGACTGCGCCGATCAGCGGCGCCCCGCGCACGCGCATTTCGCGAATCGCGGTTTCGCAGTCGGCACGGCTTCGCAACGCAATCTCGCGCCGCTCGAAAGGCAGCGCCCGCTGGTCGATCGTGTGCAGCACGCCGAGGGCGTCGTTCCACAAAGTCCTTGACATGGCTCAGGATCCCTTCGCCCCGGCGCGGTACCATCCGCCGCGTTCCAGTCTAATCGATGACATCCGGCGCATGAGTCTCTCGCTGATGTCAGCGTTCCTGCTCGGGCTGTTCGGCGGCGTCCACTGCGCGTCGATGTGCGGCGGAATCGTCGCACTGCTCGGCGCTCGGCATCGGATGATGCCGCTGCGCGTGCAGCCCGGCGGCGCCGCAGTAGCGGCGATGCAATCGGGCGCGCTGCTCCAATTCGCGTACAACGCCGGCCGCATCGGCAGTTATGCCGTGGCCGGCGCGATCGCCGGCGCGGTTGGCTCGGCCGCCTGGATGGCCGAGCGCGTGCTCCCGGTGCAGCAGGCGAGTTTCGTCGCTGCAAATCTCGTGCTCGTCGTGCTCGGCCTGGCGCTCACCGGCGGATTTCGACGGCTGCGCGTGCTCGAGCGCGTCGGCGTCGGCGCCTGGAGACGCATCGCTCCGGCGGCTTCGCGCTTGCTCGGGGCCACCAGCGTGTCCGGTGCTTTCGCGGCGGGCGCCGCCTGGGGCTGGGTCCCCTGCGGCATGGTGTACGGAGTGCTCGCCGCGGCGCTCGTCTCGGGCAGCGCGGTCGACGGGGCGCTGCTGATGCTGGCCTTCGGCGCCGGAACGCTGCCGAACCTGCTGGCGCTGGGCCTGGCCGCGAATCGCGCGTCGCGGTGGCTCGCGCGTCCCGGCGCCCGTCTGCTCGCCGGGGTTCTGATCGTCGCCTTCGGCGTTGCCGGCCTCGCGCGTATCGATCCGATCGCGCATCTGCACCAGGCGGTCGACGTGTGCGTGCAGTGGTTCCGATGACCGCAACGCCCTGCTTCCACTGCGGTGAAGCGATCGATCGACGCGGCGCCTGGCGCACGACGGTCGACGGCGTCGAACGCGAGATGTGCTGCGCGGGCTGCCGCGCGGTAGCGCAGGCGATCGTCGCCGGGGGCCTGTCCGACTACTACCGGACGCGCACGCAACCGGCGGCAGCCGGCGCACTGCCCCAAGGCCTCGACGCGCTGCGAATCTGGGACGACGACGAAGTGCAGGCGCGCTTCGTGCGCGCCGGCGACGACGACCGCGAAGCGACGCTGCTCGTCGACGGAATGCGCTGCGGCGCCTGCGCCTGGCTGCTCGAGCAGACGCTGCAGCGACAGCCGGGCGTCGTCGGAGCGTCGGTGAACCTGGCCACCGAGCGCGCGACGGTCCGCTGGAATCCGGCGACGACGCAACTCTCGCGGCTGCTCGAGGCGATCGGGCGCATCGGATACGCCGCACGTCCATTCGATGCGCGCGGGCGCGAACAGCAGATCCAGCGCACGACGAAAACGCTGTTCCGGCGCCTGTTCGTCGCCACGCTCGCAATGATGCAGGTGATGATGTACGCGTTCCCGTCGTACATCGCCGCACCCGGCGAGATCGAGCCGGCGCACGAATCGCTGATGCGCTGGGCCAGCCTGCTGCTCACCGTCCCCGTCGTCTTCTATTCCGCCACGCCGTTCCTCGCCGGCGCCTGGCGCGACCTTCGCGCCCGCAGCCTCGGCATGGACGTCCCCGTGACGATCGGCGTTCTTGCGGCGTTCGCCGCCAGCGTGCACTCGACCGTCGTCGGGCACGGCGAGGTCTACTTCGACTCGGTGACGATGTTCGTCTGCCTGCTGCTCGCCGCACGCTACGTGGAATGGATCGCGCGACGCCGCGCGGGCCGCGCGATCGACGCGGTTGCCGCCGCCGCGCCCGACTCGGCCGACCGCATCGATTCGCTGACCGGCGAGATCGAGCGCGTGCCGGCCACGCGCCTGGCGCCCGGCGATCGTTTCCGCGTATCGGTGGGCGAGCGCATCGCCGTCGATGCCCGCATCGTCGAGGGCCGCACCGCGATCGACGCATCGCTGCTCACCGGCGAGTCGATCCCGGTGGCGCGCGACTGCGGCGACGAGGTGCCGGGCGGAGCGGTGAACGCCGGCAACGCCTTCGTCGCGCAGGCGATGCGCATCAGCAGCGAAAGCGCGATCTCGGCCATCGAACGGCTGATCGACCGCGCCGCTGTCGACAAGCCGCGACTGGCGGGGCTCGCCGAGCGCGTCGCGCGCGTGTTCGTCGCGATGCTGTTGCTGCTCGCGGCCGGCGTCTGGCTCGCGTGGATGCAGATCGATCCGTCGCGCGCGGCACCGATCGCGATCGCCGTACTCGTCGTCTCTTGCCCGTGCGCGCTGTCGATGGCAATGCCGGCCGCGCTGGCGGCCGCCACCGGGGCGGCGATCCGCCGCGGCATCCTGGTCGCGCGCGGCGACGCGCTCGAGCGCATCGCCGGCTGCACGGACGTAGTCTTCGACAAGACCGGCACGCTGACCGAAGGGCGCCCCGAGGTCATCGGTGTCGCGCCGCTTGCGCCGACGCTCGAGGATGCCCGACGCATCGATGTCGACCACGGCTACGACAGCGACGATGCGCGCAACGCGCTCGCGATCGCCGCTGCGCTCGAGTCGGGGCAGAAGCATCCGCTCGCCGCGGCGATCCTGCACGCCGCGGAGGCGGCCGGCGCCGCCGCACGTCGCACCGACGCCCCGCCCGTCACCGCGCCCGGCCTCGGCGTGCAAGCGTCGATCGACGGACGCCGCTACCGTCTCGGCGCCGAGCGCTTCGTCGCCGAATGGCACCCCCATTCACCCTTGCCCCTTCACCCTTCCCCTTCCTCAACGGTCTGGCTCGTCGACGAGCGACGTCCGATCGCACGCATCGATCTGCGCGATCGCCTGCGCGACGAAGCGCAGGACGTCGTCGATGCGCTGACCGCACGAGGCCTGCGCGTGCACCTGCTCTCCGGCGACCGCGCTTCGAGCGTGCGCGCCGTCGCGCACGAACTGGGAATCGGGCACCACGGCGCCGACGCGAGCCCCGCCGACAAGCTCGAATACGTGCGCGCGCTGCAGCGCGACGCGCGACGCGTCGCGATGATCGGCGACGGCATCAACGATGCGCCGGTACTCGCCGCCGCCGACGTTTCGGTGGCGGTCGGCGAGGCGACTTCGCTCGCGCGCACCGCCGCCTCGGTCGTCCTGCTCGGCGGCTCGCTGCGCGAACTCGTCGCGCTGCACGAGCTCTCCCGGCGTACCCGGCGCGTGGTGCGGCAGAACCTGCGCTGGGCGCTGGCCTACAATGCCGCCGCGATTCCGGCCGCGGCGCTCGGTTGGGTGCCTCCGTGGCTCGCCGCGCTGGGAATGACGACCAGCTCGCTGCTCGTCGTGCTCAACGCGCTTCGACTGATCCCGGCCGTCCGACCGCGGACGCAGCGCTCGGCCGCCGCACCCGCTGCGGCAAGCCGCGCGGCGGCGCACGCGTGATGGAAGCGTTGTTCCTGCTCGTGCCGTTGAGCGTGGGCATCGTCGCGCTCGCCGCGTGGATCTTCCTGCGCATGTCCGACAGCGGGCAATTCGACGACATGGAAGGGCCGGCGCACAGCATCCTGCACGACGACGATCGGCCGGCGTCCGGCGGCGGCGGCAAAGACGAAGCGGTTTGACTCAAGGCAAATTCAATGGACATCGTGCTTCCGATAATTCAGTTCTTGTTCAGGGGAATGGCATGACCACAGTTGCGATCGGCGCTTCCGGCGCTTCCGGCGCTTCCGGAATCTCCAACGCCGCAACGACCTACAACTACAAGGTCGTGCGTCAGTTCGCCGTGATGACCGTCGTCTGGGGCGTGGTCGGCATGCTGGTCGGCGTGTGGATCGCCGCCGAACTGGCCTGGCCGCAACTGAACATGGACATCCCGTGGCTCACGTACAGCCGGCTTCGCCCGCTGCACACGAACGCGGTGATCTTCGCCTTCGGCGGCAGCGCGCTGTTCGCCACCTCGTACTTCGTCGTGCAGCGCACCTGCCAGGTACCGCTGTTCGCACCGAAGCTCGCTGCCTTCTCGTTCTGGGGCTGGCAGGCGGTGATCGTCGCCGCGGCGATCACGCTGCCGTTGGGCCTGTCCACGACGAAGGAGTACGCCGAACTCGAGTGGCCGATCGACGTGCTGATCGCCCTGGTGTGGATCGCCTACGCGATCGTCTTCTTCGGAACGATCGCGAAACGCAAGACGCCGCACATCTACGTGGCGAACTGGTTCTTCGGAGCCTACGTCATCACCATCGCGGTGCTGCACATCGTCAACAGCGCCGCGCTGCCCGTCACCTGGACGAAGTCGTATTCCGCGTACGCCGGCGTGCAGGACGCGATGGTGCAATGGTGGTACGGCCATAACGCGGTGGGCTTCTTCCTCACCGCGGGCTTCCTGGGGATGATGTACTACTTCATTCCGAAGCAGGCCGAGCGTCCCGTCTATTCGTACCGGCTGTCGATCGTGCACTTCTGGGCGCTGATCTTCACGTACATGTGGGCCGGCCCGCACCACCTTCACTACACGGCGCTGCCCGACTGGGCACAGAGCGTGGGAATGGTGTTCTCGCTGATCCTGCTCGCGCCGTCGTGGGGCGGCATGATCAACGGGATCATGACGTTGTCGGGTGCCTGGCACAAGCTGCGCGAAGACCCGATCCTGAAGTTCCTCGTCGTGTCGCTGTCGTTCTACGGCATGTCGACCTTCGAGGGCCCGATGATGTCGATCAAGACGGTCAACGCGCTGTCCCACTACACCGACTGGACCGTCGGCCACGTGCACTCCGGCGCGCTCGGCTGGGTCGGCTTCATCACGATGGGCTCGATCTACTACCTGATCCCGCGCCTGTTCGGCCGTACGCAGATGTACAGCGTACGGCTCATCGAGACGCACTTCTGGGTCTCGACGATCGGCGTGGTGCTCTACATCGCAGCGCTGTGGATCGCCGGCGTCACGCAGGGCCTGATGTGGCGCGCAACGAACGTCGACGGCACGCTCACCTACGCGTTCGTCGAATCGGTGAAGGCTTCGTACCCGTACTGGTACATCCGCTTCGCGGGCGGACTGCTCTATCTCGGCGGGATGTTGCTGATGCTCTACAACTGCCTGATGACGATCCGCTCCGGCAAGGCCGTCGACGCGCCGGTTCCGGCGGTCGTTCCCGCGCACGCCTGAAGCACCGAGCCGAGACAAGGAAATGAAGCTCACGCACGCCCTGATCGAGAAGAACCTCACGCTGATGATCGTGCTGATCATCGCCGCCATCAGCGTGGGCGGCCTGGTCGAGATCGTCCCGCTGTTCTTCCAGAAATCGACCACCGAACCCGTCGAGGGCCTGAAGCCGTATGCCGCGCTCGAGCTGGTCGGCCGCGACGTCTACATCCGCGAGGGCTGCTCGAACTGCCACTCGCAGATGATCCGTCCGTTCCGCGCCGAAACCGAGCGCTACGGCCACTACTCGGTGGCCGGCGAGTTCGTCTACGACCGCCCGTTCCTGTGGGGAAGCAAGCGCACCGGTCCCGACCTCGCGCGCGTCGGCGGGCGCTACAGCGACGAATGGCATCGGGTGCACCTGACGAACCCGCGCGACCTCGTCCCGGAGTCGAACATGCCCGGTTATCCCTGGCTGTCGAAGGCCGCCGCCGACGACGGCACGGTCGGACGACGCATGACCGTGCTGCGCAAGCTCGGCCATCCGTACACCGACGAGGACATCGCGAAGGCGCCCGAAGTGCTGAAGGACCGCACCGAGATGGATGCGCTCATCGCGTACCTGCAGGTGCTCGGCACGTCGATCCGCAGCACGGCGCGCTGAGCGCGAAGGAGAAACCGGATGGACGTCAACGTATTCCGCGGGCTGCTCGCCGTCGTGTGCCTGCTCGCGTTTCTCGGCATCGTCGCCTGGGCATGGAGCCGCGAGCAGCGCGAACGATTCGCCGAAGCGGCGAACCTCCCGTTCGTCGAGGAAGACCAGGAAGCGAAACACCATGGCTGATTTCGTCGCTCCGGGCTGGAGCCTGTACATCACGATCGTCACGCTGGTTTCGGTCGCCTTCTGCATTTGGCTCACGCTCGTGCTCGCCCGGGGCCGCGCGCCGGGCCAGCCGGTGGACACCACCGGGCACCGCTGGGACGGCGATCTCGAGGAGTTCAACAATCCGCTGCCCCGGTGGTGGCTGTGGCTTTTCCTGATCACCTGCTTCTTCGCCCTCGCATACCTGGCGCTGTACCCGGGCCTGGGCTCGTTCCAGGGCCTGCTCGGCTGGAGCCAGAAGGGCCAGTACGAACGCGAGGTCGCGCGCGTCGACGAGGCGGCCGCCCCGCTGTTCGCGAAATACCTGCAGCAGGACCTTCCCACGGTTGCCGCCGATCCGCAGGCCCGCGCGATGGGCGAACGGATGTACCTCACCTACTGCGTGCAGTGCCACGGCTCCGACGCTCGCGGCAGCCGCGGCTTCCCCAATCTCGCCGACGCCGACTGGCTGTACGGCGGTGACGCGGAGACGATCAAGGCGACGATCGGCGGCGGCCGCAACGGCGTGATGCCGCCGATGGGCGCGGCGCTCGGTACCGCCGACGACGTGAAGAACGTGGCGAACTACGTTCTTTCGCTCTCGGGAAGCCGGCACGACGAAGCCGCAGCCGCAGCCGGCCGCGAGAAGTTCGCGGTTTGCGCGGCCTGCCACGGCGAGGCCGGCACCGGCAACCCGGCTTTGGGTGCGCCGAACCTCACCGACAAGACGTGGCTGCACGGCGGCAGCCTCGCCCGCATCGTCGAGACGATCGACCAGGGCCGCACGAACCGGATGCCGGCCTTCGGCGAGATGCTCTCGGAGGGCAAGATCCACCTGCTCGCCGCCTACGTCTGGGGCCTGTCCAACGGCGCCACGGCCGAGAACGGCGCGGTGAAAGGGCGTTGAGCGCTGCGCCCACCCCGCGGGTTTCGGCTGCGGCCGACACCGAACAGGCGCTGTACGAGGTAAGGCGCAAGATCTACCCGCGCGCGGTCACTGGCTGGTACGCGCGCTGGCGATGGCTGCTGGTGTGGTTCACGCAGCTCGTCTTCTACGGGCTGCCGTGGCTGACGTGGGGCGATCGACCGGCGGTCCTGTTCGACCTCGAGGCGCGTCGCTTCTACCTGTTCGGCCTGGTCCTGTTCCCGCAGGACTTCGTCTACCTGACCGGGCTGCTCGTCATTTCGGCGCTGGGGCTGTTCCTGTTCACCGCAGTCGCCGGGCGCCTGTGGTGCGGCTACGCGTGCCCGCAGACGGTCTATACCGAGATCTTCATGTGGATCGAGCGGCGCATCGAGGGCGACCGCACGGCGCGCATGAAGCTCGACCGTGCGCCGATGAGCGCGGCCAAGCTCGCGCGCAAGGCCGCCAAGCATGTCGCATGGTTCGCGGTGGCGCTGTGGACCGGCATCACCTTCGTCGGCTACTTCACGCCGATCGACCAACTGCTCGCCGCTGCCACCGCCTTCACGCTCGGCCCCTGGCAGAGCTTCTGGGTGCTGTTCTACGGCTTCGCCACCTGGGGCAACGCCGGCTTCATGCGCGAGCAGGTGTGCAAGTACATGTGTCCGTACGCGCGCTTCCAGAGCGTGATGTTCGACAAGGACACGATGGTCATCACCTACGACCGCGAGCGCGGCGAGCCGCGTGGCGCGCGTTCGCGCAAGGCCGATCCCGCGTCGCTGGCGCTGGGCTCTTGCGTCGACTGCAATGTCTGCGTGCAGGTCTGCCCCACCGGCATCGACATCCGCAAGGGCCTGCAGATCGAGTGCATCGGCTGCGCGGCGTGCATCGACGGCTGCGACCAGGTGATGGACAAGATGGGCTACGCGCGGGGCCTGATCCGCTACACCACGCAGAACGCGCTGGACGAGAAGCTCGACCGGGGTGCCATCTGGCGCCGGGTGTTGCGTCCGCGCGTGCTGCTCTACGGCGCGGTGCTGCTCACGGTTACGATCGCGCTGTTCGCGCATCTGGCGCTGCGCGCCCCGGTGAAGGCCGACGTGATGCGCGACGGCGCGCTCGGGCGCGAGGTCGAGGAAGGCATGATCGAGAACAGCTACCGCGTGCAGATCATCAATCCCAGCGAGCGGGCGCGCCGCTTCCGCATCGTCGCCGACGGCATCGAAACCGTGTTCATCGTCGGGGACACCGAGTTCGAGGTCGGACCGGCCGGCGTTCGCCTGGTTCCCGTGAGTGCGCGCGTCGAGCCCGGCCACGGCGAGCCCGGCAGCAATCCGATCACGTTCCGCGTGCAGGCCGTGGACGACGCGACGGTGGCCGTCGACGCACGCTCGACCTTCTTCGTGCCGCGTTGAGCTGCGGCTGGAGGATCCCAATGCACACGACGCTGGCCCGACCCTGGTACCGCCATCGCTGGCCGTGGCTGCTCGCGATCGCGCCCGCCGCCGCGCTGCTCGGCGGGATCGTCACGCTGTGGCTGGCGGTGACGACGGCCGATTCGCTCGTCGTCGACGACTACTACCGCGAAGGACGCGCGATCAACCAGCAGCTGGCGCGCGACCGGCTCGCGTCGGCGCTCGGCCTGCGCGCCGATCTGCGCTTCGAACCCGGCTCGGCAGGCGCCGCCTCGGGCGTCGAGCTGGAGCTGTCCGCCGAGCGCGGCTCCGGATGGCCGTCCGAGCTCAAGCTGCGCGTCGTTCACGCGACGATCGCCTCGCTCGACCGCGAATACCGGCTCGAGCACGTCGACGCCGGCCGCTACCGCGCGGCAGGCGCCGCACCGCAGGCGACGGGTCACTGGCTGGTGCAACTCGAGGACGCGGGCCGCACCTGGCGCCTGGTGACCCCGTCGGTCACGCGATTCGATGCGCCGCTGGCGCTTCGAGCGGAAACGCGATGAGCGCGGCACCCGGCCCCGGCTCGCTGGCGAGCCCCGACGATTCGGGCGAAGGCGTCGCTGAAGAATCGCGCCTGCAACGCCTCACCCACGTCGTGATGCAGGTGCTGTGGCCTGCCTTCCTGATGGCGATCGTCGCCGAAGGGATCTTCTTCTCGATGATCGACCCGCGCGAGTTGCAGGTCGTGGCCGACTGGCTGCGCGACAGCCGCGTCGCGGCCTACACGGTGGCGTTCTTCGTCTTCTGGGCGCTGTTCGCGGGCTCCAGCGGCATCACCTACCTGCTTGCGCACGGCCTCGGCTCGGCCGAACGCCGCGAAAATTGACGCGCAGCGCGGGCTGACGACCCGACCGCCGCGCTCGCCGATCAACGACCTTCCTCCCAGTCGCGCAGGCGGCGACGGTCGCGCTTCGTCGGACGTCCGCCCTCGATCGACTCGGCAGGCTCGGTATTCCAGCGCCGCTGCTCGCGGCGGCGTTCGCGCCGCTCGATCGACTCGGCGCTCTCTTCGTACAACGTGCGCGCCACGATCGCCGGGCCGCGGCGATCGCTGAGCGCCGTCACGCGAACGACGCGCTCGTCGTCGCCGATGCGAACTCGCAACTCGTCGCCGACGCGCACCGGGCGCGCAGGCTTCACGCGCTCACCGCCGACGACGACGCGACCGCTTTCGACGGCCTGGCGCGCAAGGTTGCGCGCCGAATAGAAGCGCGCCGCCCAGAGCCACTTGTCGATGCGCACATCGGCTTGCGGATCAGGCATCGGACGGCGTGGAATGTCGGACGTGGAAAAGCACGGGGCTTTTCTGTATTTTAGGCCGCTTGCCGCCGCGCCACGGAGTCCGCCGTCATGTCAGTCCCCCAGAAAGAGCGCTTCTTCGAGGATTTCCGTCCCGGCGAAGTGCTCGAATTCGGCGACTACCTGGTCACCGAGGAGGAGATCGTCGACTTCGCGAAGCGCTACGATCCGCAACCGTTCCACGTCGACCGCAAAGCGGCGGAGGAATCGATCTACGGGGGACTGATCGCCAGCGGCTGGATGACCGGCAGCATCGTCATGCGCCTGCTCGTCGATCACTTCATCTCGCCGGCGTCGAGCATGGGATCGCCCGGCGTCGACGAGATCCGCTGGACCAGGCCGGTGCGCCCGGGCGATCGACTGAAATTGCGCGTCACCGTCGTCGAGACGCGCCGCTCGCAGAGCAAGCCCGACCGCGGCATCGTCCAGGTGCAGGAGGAAGCGATCAACCAGGACGGCGAGACGGTGATGAGCATTCGGGGGATGGGGCTGTACAAGTGCCGTGAAGGGTAAAGGGTGAAGGGGAAGAGGCCCGGCTGGCGCGGACGGCTCGGTCGACGAGGACTTTTCCCCTTCACCCTTCACCCTTGACCCTTCACTGTCATCTGGGCAGCACACTCTCCCCCATCAGGTACTCGTCGACGCTGCGGGCGCACTGGCGGCCTTCGCGGATCGCCCAGACGACGAGCGACTGGCCGCGGCGAACGTCGCCGGCGGCGAACACCTTGTCGACGTTCGTGCGGTAGCTGGCAGCGCCTTCGGTCGGCGCGCGGGCATTGCCGCGCGCATCGCGTTCGACGCGGAACGCATCGAGCAGCGTCTCCAGCGGCGAGACGAAGCCCATCGCGAGCAGCACGAGCTCGCAGGGGATCTCGAACTCGCTGCCTTCGACCTCGCGCATGCGCATCGGCCCGCCGGCCGGATCGGCGGTCCATTCGAGCCGCACTGCGAGGAGCGCGCGAACGCGGCCGTCGGCGCCCGCGACGAAGCGCTTCGTGCCGATTGCCCAGTCGCGCTCGCAGCCTTCCTCGTGCGACGACGAAGTGCGCAGCTTGTACGGCCAATACGGCCACGTGAGCTCGCGCCGCTCGTGCAGCGGGGGCTGCGGCATCAGTTCGAGCTGCGTGACCGACGCCGCTCCCTGGCGATTGCTCGTGCCGACGCAGTCGGAACCCGTGTCGCCACCGCCGATCACGACGACGTTGCGCCCTTTCGCACTGATCTCGACCTGTGCGACGTCGCCGGCGACGACACGGTTCTGCTGCGGCAGGAATTCCATCGCGAAGTGCACGCCGTCGAGCTCGCGCCCCGGCACCGGGAGGTCGCGCGGCTTTTCGGCACCGGCGGCGAGGACGACGGCATCGAAATCGGCCACCAACGTAGACGCGGCCACGCGCTCGCCGGCGAGGTTCAGCACCGGGTTCGCGTCGCCCGCACCGGCCGCGTGCGCGACGTCGGCGTCATCGGCACAGACGTGCACGCCGGTGCGGAAGGACACTCCCTCGTCGCACATCTGCTGCACTCGCCGGTCGATGTGCCGCTTCTCGAGCTTGAAGTCGGGAATGCCGTAGCGAAGCAGGCCGCCTGCGCGGTCGTTCTTCTCGAACACGGTGACGTCGTGCCCGGCACGACCGAGCTGCTGCGCGCAGGCGAGCCCCGCGGGTCCCGAGCCGACGATCGCCACGCGCCTGCCGGTGCGTCGCGCCGCCGGCTGCGGCACGACCCAGCCCATCTCCCAGCCCTTGTCGATGATCGCGTGCTCGATCGACTTGATGCCGACCGGATCGTCGTTGATGTTCAGCGTGCACGCCGCCTCGCAAGGCGCCGGGCAGATCCGCCCGGTGAACTCGGGAAAGTTGTTCGTCGACAGCAGCACGTCGAGTGCGCGCTTCCAGTCGCCCCGGTACACGAGGTCGTTCCAGTCGGGAATGATGTTGTTGACCGGACAGCCGGTCTGGCAGAACGGAACGCCGCAGTCCATGCATCGCGCTCCCTGGCGCGATGCGGCTTCATCGGGCAGGCGCCGGATGAACTCGCGGAAGTGGCGCACGCGCGATTGCGCTTCCTCGGCCGCCTCGTGCAGCCGCGCATATTCGAGGAATCCGGTGATCTTTCCCATGGTCTCGCTTCGTCGGGACGGCGATTTCGCCTCAGGCAGCGGTCGCTCGCACGCGGCCGGGCTGCACCGCGCGCGACTCGGCGAGCGCTCGCCGGTACTCGTGCGGGAACACCTTGACGAAACGCGCGCGCTCGCGGCTCCAGTCGTCGAGGATCGCCCGCGCCTTCTCGCTGCCGGTGTAGCGGAAGTGCTGTTCCACCAGCGACTTGAGGATGATCTCGTCGCATTCGCCGCCGTGCCACGTGGCCGGGTCGCTGTCGGCGAGCTGCTGCGCGGTGCTCGGAACGCGCTCGAGAGCGACCATCGACGCATTGCAGCGCGCGGCGAACTCGTCGTGCGGGTCATACACGTAGGCGACGCCGCCCGACATGCCGGCGGCGAAGTTTCGCCCGGTGGTGCCGAGCACGACGACGGTGCCGCCGGTCATGTACTCGCAGCCGTGGTCGCCGGTTCCTTCGACGACTGCCGTGGCGCCGGAGTTGCGCACGCAGAAGCGCTCGCCGGCGACTCCGCGGAAATACGCTTCCCCCTCGATCGCGCCGTAGAGCACCGTGTTGCCGACGATGATGTTCTCGTCGGCTCGTCCGCGAAAGTCGTTCGTCGGTCGCACGACGATGCGCCCGCCCGACAGCCCCTTGCCGACGTAGTCGTTGGCCTGGCCGACGAGGTCGATCGTGACGCCGCGCGCGAGGAATGCCCCCAGGCTCTGCCCGGCGGTGCCGTTGAGCTGCACGTGGATCGCGTCGTCGGGCAGCCCCTCGTGGCCGTGCCGGCGCGCCAGCTCGCCGGAAAGCATCGTACCGACCGCCCGATGCACGTTGCGCACCGCGAGAATGAACGAAACTCTCTCGCCGTGTTCGAGCGCCGGCCGCGCGAGCTCGAGCAGCTTGTGGTCGAGCGCGTGCGCGAGGCCGTGGTCCTGCGCCTCGATGCAGCGTCGCGGCGCATCGGGCGCCGCCGGCGGGCGGTGGAAGATGCGCGAGAAGTCCAGCCCGCGCGCCTTCCAGTGCGCGATCCCCTTGCGCGTGTCGAGCAGGTCGGCGCGGCCGATCAGCTCTTCGAAACGGCGCACACCGAGTTGCGCCATCAGCTCACGCACTTCCTCGGCGACGAAGAAGAAGTAGTTGACGACGTGCTCGGGCTTGCCGGCGAACTTGCGGCGCAACACCGGGTCCTGCGTGGCGACGCCCACCGGGCAGGTATTCAGGTGGCACTTGCGCATCATGATGCAGCCCTCGACGACGAGCGGCGCAGTGGCGAAGCCGAACTCGTCTGCGCCGAGCAGCGCGCCGACGACGACGTCGCGACCGGTCTTCATCTGCCCGTCGGCCTGCACGACGATGCGCCCGCGCAGGCCGTTCAACACGAGCGTCTGCTGCGTCTCTGCCAGCCCCAGCTCCCACGGGGTTCCCGCGTGCTGGATCGACGACCAGGGCGAGGCGCCGGTGCCGCCGTCATGACCGGCGATGACGACGTGATCGGCCTTCGCCTTCGCCACCCCGGCAGCGACCGTGCCGACGCCGACTTCGGAAACGAGCTTGACCGAGACCGATGCGCGGGGGTTCGCGTTCTTCAGGTCGTGGATCAGTTGCGCGAGGTCCTCGATCGAATAGATGTCGTGATGCGGCGGCGGCGAGATGAGTCCTACGCCGGGCACCGAGTACCGCAACATGCCGATGTAGTCGGACACCTTGTGGCCGGGGAGCTGTCCGCCTTCGCCCGGCTTGGCGCCCTGCGCCATCTTGATCTGCAACTGGTCGGCGCTCGCCAGGTATTCGGCGGTGACGCCGAAGCGCCCCGACGCCACCTGCTTGATCTTCGAGCGCAGCGAATCGCCTTCGCGCAGCGTCGTGTCGGCCTCGATTCGCTCGGCGCCGATCACCGAGCCGATCGTGTCACCGTCGTGCACGATCGGACGCCCGGCACGCATCTCCGCCCGGTAGCGCAATGCGTCCTCGCCGCCCTCGCCGGTGTTCGACTTGCCGCCGATCCGGTTCATCGCCACGGCCAGCGTCGTGTGCGCCTCGGTGGAAATCGAGCCCAGCGACATCGCGCCGGTGGCGAAACGCTTGACGATCTCCGCCGCGGGCTCGACCTCGTCCAGCGGCACCGGCTCGCCTTCGCCGAAACGGAACTCGAACAGGCCGCGCAGCGTCATGTGCCGAACGCTCTGGTCGTTGATCAGCTGCGCGTACTGCTTGTAGGTGGAGTAGTCGTTGCTGCGGGTCGCGTGCTGCAGCCGCGCGATCGAATCGGACGTCCACATGTGCTCTTCGCCGCGCGTGCGCACCGCATACATGCCGCCCGGATCCAGCACGCCGGCCAGCGTCGGATCGTCGCCGAAGGCGGCGCGGTGCATCCGCAGCGCCTCTTCGGCCACCTCGAAGACGCCGATGCCGCCGACGTGGCTCGGGGTGCCCGTGAAGTATCGGTCGACGAACGCGTGCGACAGGCCCACCGCCTCGAAGATCTGCGCGCCGCAATAACTCATGTAGGTCGAGATGCCCATCTTGGACATCACTTTCATCAGCCCCTTGCCGATCGCCTTCACGTAGTTGTGCGCGGCCTTTTCCGGGCCGATGCCGCCCGGCTCGCCGCGGTATGCGTCGGCGAGCGTCTCGAGCGCGAGATACGGGTGCACGGCCTCCGCGCCGTAGCCGGCGAGCAGCGCGAAGTGGTGCACCTCGCGCGCCGAGCCCGTCTCGACGACGAGGCCGGTGCGCGTGCGCAGCCCCCGGTTGACCAGGTGCAGGTGGATCGCGCTGGTGGCCAGCAGCGCCGGGATCGCGACGCAATCCCGCGAGACGCAGCGATCGGAGACGATCAGCACGTTGTAGCCCGAGTGCACCGCGTCCTCGGCCTCGGCGGCGAGCGAGGCGAGGCGCGCCTCGATGCCCTCCTTGCCCCACGCCGCCGGATAGCAGATGTCGATCTCGTAGGAGCGGAACTTGCCCCGCGTGAGCTCGTCGATCGCGCGGATCTCGGCGATGTCGTCGAAGTCGAGCACCGGCTGCGAGACCTCGATGCGCATCGGCGGGTTGATGTTGTTCAGGTCGAGCAGGTTCGGCCGCGGGCCGATGAACGACACGAGCGACATCACCAGCTGCTCGCGAATCGGATCGATCGGCGGGTTGGTGACCTGCGCGAAGAGCTGGCGGAAATAGCTGTACAGCGACTTGTTCCGGTCGGACAGGACGGCCAGCGGCGCGTCGTTGCCCATCGACCCGACCGCCTCCTCGCCGTGCGCGGCCATCGGCAGCAGCTGGAACTTCAGGTCTTCCTGCGTGTAGCCGAAGGCCTGCTGGCGATCGAGCAGCGAGACGCGCTCGCCGCCCGCCTTCTGGTCGGCGAGCGGCTCGCCCGGACCCGGCGAGAGCTCGTCGAGCTTGATGCGGATCGCCTCGATCCACTCGCGGTACGGCTTCGCGTTGGCGAGCTGGCTCTTGAGCTCCGCGTCATCGACGATGCGCCCCTGCTCGAGGTCGATCAGCAGCATCTTGCCCGGCTGCAGCCGCCACTTGCGCACGATGCGGCTCTCGGGAATCGGCAGCACGCCGGCTTCCGAAGCGAGGATCACGAGATCGTCGTCGGTGACGCACCAGCGCGCCGGGCGCAGTCCGTTGCGATCGAGCGTCGCGCCGATCTGTCGTCCGTCGGTGAACGCGATCGCGGCAGGCCCGTCCCACGGCTCCATCATCGCGCCGTGGAACTCGTAGAACGCGCGCCGCCCCGGGTCCATCGACGCGTGCTGCTCCCACGCCTCGGGAATCATCATCATCACCGCGTGCGCTAGCGGATAGCCCGCCATCACCAGCAGCTCGAGGCAGTTGTCGAAAGTGGCCGTGTCGGACTGGCCCGCGTAGACGATCGGATAGAGCTTGGCGAGGTCCTCGCCGAGCACCGGCGAGCGCATCGAGCCTTCGCGCGCGCGCAGCCAGTTGTAGTTGCCCTTGACCGTGTTGATCTCGCCGTTGTGCGCGATCAGCCGGTACGGATGCGCGAGCGGCCACTCGGGGAACGTGTTCGTCGAGAAGCGCTGGTGCACGAGCGCCACCGCCGTGACGACGCGCGGATCGCGCAGGTCCGCGTAATACTGGCCGACCTGGCCGCACAGCAGCAGCCCCTTGTAGACGATCGTGCGCGCCGACATCGACGGCACGAAGTACTCGCGCCCGTGCTTCAGGCCGAGTTTCTGGATGGCGTGGCTCGCCGTCTTGCGAATCACGTACAGCTTGCGCTCGAGCGCATCGGTGACCATGACGTCGGCGCCGCGGCCGACGAAGATCTGGCGGATCACCGGCTCCTTCGCTCGCACCGTCGGCGACATCGGCATCGCGCGGTCCACGGGCACGTCGCGCCAACCCAGCAGCACCTGCCCCTCGGCGCGCACCGCGCGCTCGAGCTCCTGCTCGCAGGCCATGCGCGATGCGTGCTCCTTCGGCAGGAACACCATGCCGACGCCGTACTCGCCGGCCGGAGGCAGCGCAACGCCGCGACGCGCCATCTCCTCGCGGAAGAACGCATCGGGAATCTGGATGAGGATGCCGGCGCCATCGCCCATCAGCGGATCGGCACCGACCGCTCCGCGATGATCGAGGTTGCACAGGATCTGCAGACCCTGCTCGACCAGCGAATGGCTCTTCTTGCCGCCGATGTGGGCGATGAAGCCGACGCCGCACGCGTCGTGCTCGAAGGCGGGATCGTAAAGGCCGCGAGGGGCGTCGGATGCGCCGGGCAGCGTCGGCGGACAGAGGTCATGCATCGTCGGAGTCTCCCGCGCTCCAGGGAGCGAAAGGCACGTCGGGATGAGGGTCGCAGCACGCAGTGAGCCGGCCGCTGACGCGCGACGAGCGCCGCCGGAAACCGGTTTGTCAGCGCACGCTGACGCGTGAAGCAGCACCCCGGCTGGCTCCGCGGCGCGCACCACGCCCGTGAAATGCGATCGACGAAACCAGTCTAGCGCGGGCACAGCGCCATTTGAAGCATTCGCCGCCACTTTCTTGCTGCGCCGCACCAAGACGGGGCGCGCTGCCCCGCAACGGGGCACGAGCGCGCCCGTCGGGTCGGTAATGCACGCCCACGGCGCGAAAAGCGCGCCGCCTACCCGCCGCCGGGTGCCTTCCGGCGGACGCGCAAGACTAGGACCCGGCTTCGCTCGCTGCGCCCAGCACGCCGCTGCCCTGCACCTGATCCGGAGCCGCGCCCGCGAGCCGCAGGTGCTCGCGCACCGCGAAACGATCGGTCATGCCGGCGATGTAATCGGCGATCGCGCGCTCGCCGATCCGCTCGACGCGGGCGCGATGATCCTCCGGCAGCAGCGACGGGTCCGCCCGATACCGCCCGAACAACTCGGCAACGATGCCGCGCGCGCGGCGCATCACCGCGAGCACTCGATCGTGCTCGTACAGATGGACGTGCAGGAAGCGCTTGAGCTCGGCCGATTCCGAGCGCACGCGCTCGGAGAAACCGGCCAGTGCGGGCGCCGCGCGTACGTCATCGACCGAACGAACGCCGGAGTCGCCGATGCGAAGCGCCGTCTCGGCAACGAGGTCGGTGACCAGTTCGTCGATCATCCGGCGGATCGTCTCGTGGACGAGTCTCCTGCCGCCGAGCCCCGGGTATGCCTCGCTCACTTCGGCGCAGTGCCGGCCGAACAGCCGCACATCGGCGAGCGCCTCGATGTGCAGCAGCCCCGATCGCAGCCCGTCGTCGACGTCGTGGTTGTTGTAGGCGATCTCGTCGGCGCGATTGGCCACCTGCGCCTCGAGCGATGGCTGGCGCCGCGCGAGAAAGCGCTCGCCGACCTCGCCGAGCCGGCGCGCGCGCTCGGGCGTGCAATGCTTGAGGATTCCTTCGCGCGTCTCGAAGCAAAGGTTCAGGCCGTCGTGCTCGGCGTAGCGCTGCTCGAGCTCATCGACGACGCGCAGCGACTGAAGGTTGTGCTCGAAACCGCCCCACAGCTGCATACATGCGTCGAGCTCGTCCTGCCCGGCGTGGCCAAAGGGCGTGTGTCCCAGGTCGTGGGCGAGCGCGATCGCCTCGACGAGATCCTCGTCCAGGCGCAGGCAGCGGGCGACCGAACGCGCGATCTGCGCGACCTCGATCGAGTGCGTCAGGCGCGTGCGAAACAGATCGCCTTCGTGGTTGACGAAGACCTGCGTCTTGTACTCGAGGCGGCGGAACGCCGTGCAGTGGACGATGCGATCGCGGTCGCGCTGGAACTCGCTTCGAGTGGACGATCTCGCCGCAGGAAAGCGACGTCCGCGGCTGGCCGCCGGATCGGCTGCGTAGTCGGCCCGCGCCGCGTTCGGCACGTCGCGAGGATTGCTCGCCGTGCCCATCGCCGCTTCAGCCCGCAGTGTCGCCGGCGAAGGCGGCGAAAGTCTCGGCCAGCAGCCGTTCGGGCACGCGACGCACGGTCGCGCGTCCGAGGGCTTCCAGCAGCACGAAGTTCGGCGTGCCCTGCTCGGCTTTCTTGTCTATGCTCATCAACTCGAGCCAGCGCGCGGCCGGCCAGCGGGGCGCTCGAAGCGGAAGGCGCGCCGCGGCGACCACGTCGGCGAGGCGTGCGCACGATGGCGAGTCGAGCATCGACAGCCTGCGCGACAGGTCGGCTGCCATCAGCATGCCGGTTCCCACGGCCTCGCCGTGCAGCCACCGCCCGTACCCGCTGCCGGTCTCGATCGCGTGCCCGAAAGTGTGGCCGAAGTTCAGCAACGCCCGGCTGGCGCTCTCGCGCTCGTCGCGCGCGACGACGTCCGCCTTGATCTCGCAGGATCGCACGATCGCATCGCGCATCGGCGCGACCTCGCAGCGAAGCAGCGCGTCCATGTCGCGCTCGAGCGAGGCGAGGTAGGCGACGTCGGCGATCGCACCGTGCTTGATCATCTCGGCGAGTCCGGCGCTCAACTCGCGCGGCGGCAGCGTGCGCAGCACCTCGACGTCGGCGAGCACCAGCCTCGGCTGATGGAATGCGCCGATCATGTTCTTGCCGCGCGGATGGTTGATCGCCGTCTTGCCCCCGACCGACGAATCGACCTGCGCGAGCAGCGTCGTCGGCACCTGCACGAAATCGACCCCGCGCTGATAGACCGCGGCGGCAAATCCGGCGAGGTCGCCGATCACGCCGCCACCGAGCGCAACGAGCAGGCAGCGACGGTCGAAGCGCCGCTCGAGCAGCCGGTCGAGGACGGCGTCGAGCGACGCCTGGTTCTTGTACGCCTCGCCGTCGGGGATGAGGATCGACTCGATCGAGGCGGCATCGCGCAGCGAGCGCTGCAGCCGCGCGAGGTAGAGCCCGGCCACCGTTTCGTTCGAGACGATCGCAACCTGGCGTCCCGACGCGAGCGCGGCGAGCGATTCGTCGGCGTCGAGCAGGCCCGCACCGATGCGGATCGAATAGGCGCGCTCGCCGAGCGCGACCTGCAGTTCGCGGACGTTCATCGGAGCGGTCGCAGCGATTCGGGCAAGGCGCCGATTATATGGTCGACGAGTTCGTCCACCGGCTGGTGCACGCTCGTCACCGTGAGGTGCGCGACCGACTCGTACAGCGGCTCGCGCTGCGAAAGCAGTTGCGCGATCCGCTCGCGCGGGTTCGCCGTCTGCAGCAGCGGGCGAGCACGGTCGCGGCGCAGGCGGTGCCACAACTCCGCCTCGGCCGTCTTCAGGTAGACGACCCAGCCGCGCTCGCGCAGCAGGCGGCGGTTCTCGTCGTCGAGCACCACTCCGCCCCCGGTGGCCAGCACGATGTCCGGCAGCGCGATCAGTTCCTCGAGCATCGCGCGCTCGCGTCGGCGGAACCCTTCCTCGCCTTCGAGCTCGAAGATCGTCGAGATCGGCACGCCGCAGCGTTCCTCGAGCGCGCGATCGGCGTCGACGAAGCGCCGGCCGAGCCGCGCGGCCAGCCGTCTTCCGACCGTGGTCTTGCCCGCGCCCATCATGCCGACCAGGACCGGCGGGCGGGAGTCGGCGCGCCCTTCGTTCGTGACGGCGTCGTGCACCGGAGCAGGCCTTGTCGCAAACAGATGCGGCCAGATTACCCGAGCGTCATCGGCGGCGCTGCGTTCGCGCAGCGCCGCTGTCGCGACCGGAATCGAACGCGCGCCCCTCAGGGCGCGCGCAGGACTTCACGAGTGGCTTCCGTCGGGCGCCGCCGGAACCGGCGCCCGCGGCGGCGCGCGTCAGCGCGCCAGCGCCGTGTCGGTGACCACGCGCGGCGTAAGGAACACCAGCAGTTCTGCGCGATTGTTCGTGCGCGAGTTGTTCTTGAACGCGTGGCCGATCACCGGGATATCGCCGAGCAGCGGCACCTTGTTCACCTGGTTGCGCTCGAACTGCTCGTAGATGCCGCCGATGACGACGGTGCCGCCGTTCTCGACGAGCACCTGCGTCTGCACGCGCCGCGTGTCGATCGCGAATCCGGCCGGCGTGAGAATGCCCACGGCGTCGCGATTGACCTGCACCTCGAGGATCACGTTGCCCTCGGGCGTGATCTGCGGCGTGACCTCGAGCTTCAGGTTCGCCTTGCGGAACTGGATCGACGTGGCGCCGCTCGACGTGGCCTGCTGGTACGGCAGCTCGGTGCCCTGCTCGATCACCGCCGTGCCCTGGTCCGCGGTGAGCACGCGCGGGCTCGACACCACCTTGCCGCGCTGGTCGGCCTCGAGCGCCGACAGCTCCAGGTTCAGGAAGCGGGTGAGATCGGAGCTGAACAGGCTCACCGCGAAGGTGGCCGCATTCACGCCGGAGACCGCGGCGGCCGGCAGGTTCACGAAGTTCGTGTTGGGCAGCAGCGTACCGCCCGATCCGGCGCCTCCGGGCAGCGGCGTCAGGTCGTGCACGCCCTGCAGGTTGCCCGAAACCGTCGCTCGTCCGGCAACGCCGCCCGCGCTGGCATTGATGCGGTTGTAGCCCAGCCGCACGCCGAGGTTGCGCGTGAAGCGGTCGTCGGCCTCGACGATGCGCGCTTCGATCAGCACCTGGCGTACCGGGATGTCGATCTGCGCGATCACCTTGCGCACTTCCTCGAGCCGCGACGGCGTGTCCTGCACGAAGACCTTGTTCGTGCGCTGGTCGACGACGACGCTGCCGCGCTTGGACAGCACGCGCTGCTTCTCGTCGGCGAGCAGCTTCTGCAGCGCCTCGGCCTTCTGGTAATTGAGCTGGAAGGTCTCGGTGCGCAGCGGCTCGATGTCGGAGATCTGCGCGCGCGACTCGAGGTCGAGCTTCTCCTTGGCGGCGATCTCCTCGCGCGGGGCAACCATGATCACGTTGCCGTTCTTGCGCATGTCCAGGCCCTTGGAGTCCAGGATGATCGCAAGCGCCTGGTCCCAGGGAACGTCCTTCAGTCGCAGCGTGAGGCTGCCCTGCACGGAATCGCTGGTGACGATGTTCAGGTTGGTGAAGTCGGCGATGACCTGCAGCAGCGCACGCACGTCGACGTTCTGGAAGTTCAGCGACAGCCGCTCGCCCTTGTAGCCGGGCTGCGTGCCGGCGACGAGCCGGTTCGGATCCTCCCGCACCGGCTTGACCTCTACGACGAACTGCGTGTCGCTCTGGTAGGCGTTGTGCTCCCACTGGCCCTGCGGCTCGATCACGAGCCGGGTGTTCTCGCCCTGCTGGAAGGTGCGCACCGTGCGCACCGGCGTGCCGAAGTCGCTCACGTCGAGGCGACGGCGCAGGTTGTCGGGCAGCTTCGTGCCGATGAAGTCGACGACGACCGTCTGACCCTGCTGCCGGATGTCGACGCCGACGCCCGGGTCCGACAGGTCGACGACGACGCGTCCCTCGCCCTCCTTGCCGCGGCGGAAGTCGACGTCGCGCAACGCGTGCTCGCCCTTGCCGTCGGACTTCGCGAAGTTGTACGCCGATGTCGGCTGCGTGCCCGCGGCCGCCGACGGTGTCGGCTCCAGCGCGACGACGAGCGTATTGCCGTCGATCGACGTCTCGTAGCCCATCGCGCGCTTCAGGTTGAGCACGACCCGCGAGCGCTCGCCCGACTGCACGATCGCGACGCTGCGCACGTCCCCCTGCGGCAACTCGATCGAATTGTGGCCCGACCGGTTCTCCGTATCGACGAAGTCGAAGGCGATGCGCGGGGGGTTCGAAACCGAGAAGCCGACCGGTGCCGTGGTCGGCGCGTTCTTCAACCCGATGCGCAGGTAGGTCGTGTTGCCCTGCTGCACGCTGCTGACCGATTCGATCGAATTCGCCTGCGCGAAGGCCGCGCTCGGCGCCAGGCCGCCGACGAGGAAGGCGGTCGCGACGCAAGCCGCACCGACTGCGCGAGCCGTCGCCCCGCCGATCGCCCGGATCGCCGGGCCGATGCTGCCGAACATCGATTTCATTGAGCGCTCCCGTCCTGGATCTGCAGTATCGTTTCGCGCTCGACCCAGTCGCCGACGGCGTCCTGGACCAGTTCCTTCAGCTTGATCTCGGTCTCGCTGATGCGCGTGATCATTCCGTAGTTCTGTCCCGCGTAGTTGCCCACCCGCGCCTGGTAGACGAGGCTCTCGGCCTGCAGCAGCGCGTACTGTCCCTGGCGGTTCGCCAGGTGGCCGACCATGCGGATCGCGTCGAGCGGATACGCCTCGAGCGCCTCGCGCACCCGCGTCGTATCGGGCTTCAGGCCGCCGCGCCCGGCGCCGGCGCCGGCAGCGTCGGACGATCCGCCCAGCCTGGCGACCGAGAACGGGTCGACCTGGCTTTCGTTGTCGTACCGGTACGGCTCGAAGCGGCGAGGCTCGCTGATCGACTCGTGGACCGGCTTGGCGCTGGCGCGCACCGTCTGCATCCACGCGCGCAGGTCGCTCTGGTCGCTGGCGCAGCCGGCGAGCGATACCGCAGCCAGCGCTCCGAGGGCCGCGAGAAGCGTTTTCATGTCGGTTCGCATCACTTCTTCTTCGCCTTCGCTTCGGCCGCCTTGCGCCGTTGCTCGGCGATCTCCTCGGGATCGAGATAGCGGAAAGTCTTCGCGATCGCTTCCATCGTCAGGGTGCCCGACGTGGCCGCTGCCTGGCCCCCGCGCTCGGGAGGCAGCGCGATCTGCAGGTTGTTCAGCGTGACGATGCGGGCGAGGTTCGCGATCTCGCTGGTGAAGGCGCCGAAGGCATGGTAGGTGCCGGTGACGCGGATCGCGATGGGCAGCTCGGCGTAGTAGTCGCGCACGACGACCTGCCCGGGCTTGAACAGTTCGAACTGCAGCCCTCGCCCGACGCCGGCCTGGTTGATGTCGGAGAGCAGCGCGTCCATCTCGGCCTTGCTCGGCAACTGCTTCTCGAGCGCGCTGACGTACTGCATCACCTGTTCCTTCTGCTCGCGCAGCGCCTCCAGGTTCACCGCCTGGCGCATCTTGTCGGTGAACTCCTGCTTCAGCCGCTGCTCCTCGGCGACTCGCGCATCGAGCTCCTCGAGCTGGCCACGCCAGTAAGCGCCCCACGCCGCCGCGCCGAGTGCGACGACGATCGCGGCGAGCAGAGCGAAGCGCGGAACGCTCGGCCACAAGCCGGGGTGGCGCCCCTGCAGCCCCTGGAACTGGCCGGTGATCGCGGAAAGATCGATCGACGGATTGAGTCGTGCCATCGCGATCACCTCACGGAGTTCGCCGCCACCGGCGCGCCGACGACCTTCGTCGGCGGCGTCGTCGGATCGGCGTCGTTGGTGCGCACCAGCGCGTTCAGCGAGAACTCGAAGAGGCGCCGCCCGGTGTCCTTCGCATTCGACTTCGCACCGCCGAGCTGCACCGCCTTGATCTCGACGAGTTCGGGGCGCTCGAGCCAGGGCGTGTTGTTCGCCAGGTTGCGCAGCAGATCCGATACGTTCTCGTTCGACTGCGCATAGCCGGCCAGCGTGACCTTGCGTTCGTCCTGCTTCATCGACTTCAGGTACAGCCCTTCGGGCACGTGCTTGACCAGCTCGTCCATCAGGTGGACCGGAATCGTGCGGTTCGTCTGAAGCCTCTCGACGGCGGCCTGGCGGGCGCGCAGCGCGTCGATCTCGGCGCGCAGCGTCGCGATCTCCTTGATCTGCTCGTCGAGCTTCGCGTTCTCGGCGCGGATGAAGTCGTTGCGCGCCCGCTGGTCGTCGATGCGGCTGTCGATCGCCAGTGCGACGAGCACGCAGCCGACTGCGGCAAGGACCGCCGTGAGCAGCCCCCGAACGACGAAGTCCCTCTTGCGCCGCTCACGGCGCATCTCCCGATGCGGGAGAAGGTTGATGCGCGGAATCATGCGTCGAACCTCCGCATCGCAAGGCCAGCGGCCACGAGCAGCGCCGGGGCGTCGGCGCGAAGCTGCCGGTCGCGCACCGCGTCGGAGACCTCCATCCCCTGGAAGGGGCTGAGGATCTCGGTGGGCACCTGCGTGCGCTGCATCACCGCATCGGCAAGGCCCGGAACCACCGACGACCCGCCGGCGAGGTAGATCTGGTCGACCCGCGTGTAGGGCGTCGACGTGAAGAAGAACTGCAGCGCCCGAGCGATGTCGGTGGCGCCCTGCTCGATGAACGGCTGCAACAGGTCGCGCTGGTAGTTGTCGGGCAGGTCTCCGGTGCGCTTCTTCAGCTCCGCCTCCTCCGGCGTGAGCCCGTACAGGCGCACAAGGTCCTGCGTGAGCTGCTGCCCGCCGAAGGTCTGCTCGCGCTCGAACACCGTCTGCTCGTTGAGCACCACCGCGAGCGACGTCGTCGTCTGCCCGATCGAGAACACGGCGATGATCTGGCCCTGCCCGTTGTTCGGCAGGAACCGCGTGACATGATCGACGGCCGAGCGAAGTGCGTAGCTCTCGACGTCCATGACGACCGGGCGCAGACCCGCCATCTCGGCGACGGCCACGCGATCATCCACCTTCTCCTTGCGCGACGCGGCCAGCAATACCTCGATCTCGTCCTCGGAACCCTTGGCCGAACCGAGCAGCTGGAAATCCAGGTTCACCTCCTCGATCGGGAACGGGATGTACTGGCTCGCCTCCGCTTCGACCTGTACTTCGTAATCCTCCTCGCGCAGGCCCGCGGGAACGAGGATCTTCTTGGTGATCACCGAACCTGCCGGCAGCGCCAGCGCGGCCTCGCGCGCCCGGGTGTTGCACTTGCGAAGCGCGCGCGTCAGCGCCTCCGCAACCGCCTCGGGTTTCTCGATGTTTCCGTCTACGATCGCACCGCGATCGATGGCCTCGATCGCGTAGCGCTCCAGCCGCATCGGCGTGCGCTGGCCTTTCGACAGCTCGACCACCTTCACACTGGAGGCGCTGAGATCGATGCCTACCAGCGGCGGGGAACTTTGGCGAAACAGACTGGCAAGCGCTATCGCCATCTGAAGTCTCTGATGAAAAAGTCCCGTAAACTTAAGGACTTGCGTTTGTTTTTTAAAAACCGCTCGAGATGCTAGCGACGAGCTCGATTTACTGTAAAGCGTTTTGTGCGGTAGTTCGCAGTCCGCCGCGACCACCGGTCGCGCGCCACCGACCACTGGGCAACATTGCCGTACGAGGGCCGATCGACGGCAGCGCGAAAGCCGCGTGCGGCATGCGGCCGTCGCGCGGTGAACCGTATAAAATCCGCAACAGTTCCAGCGGGGTACGCCCGTAGATGCCCGCACGCAACGCAAGCAAGTCCCGCCCCAAGCCCTCCCCGAAGAAATCCCTCTGGCTGCGGGCCGCGGTCGCGGCGGTGGCGATTCCCGTCACGCTGGCCGTCAGCGGCGCGCTCCTGGGCGCCTTCGCGCTGCTGCTGCTCAACGACCGGCTGCCGTCGCTCGATGCGATGCTCGACTACCGTCCGCGCATTCCGCTGCGCGTGTACACCGCCGACGGCCAGCTGATCGGCGAGTTCGGCGAGGAGCGGCGCACCTTCGTGCACATCGAGGACGTGCCGCAGGTGATGAAGAACGCGGTCCTGGCCGCCGAGGACACGCGCTTTTTCGAGCACATCGGAATCGACCCGGTCGGCATCGCCCGCGCGGCGCTCACGAACCTGTTCGCCGGCGGCAAGGAGCAAGGCGCCAGCACGATCACGATGCAGCTGGCGCGCGAGTTCTTCCTCTCGAACGAGCGCACCTACACGCGCAAGATCGTCGAGATCCTGCTCGCGCTGCGCATCGAGGAAACGCTGAGCAAGCCGCAGATCTTCGAGCTGTACCTGAACCAGATCTACCTCGGCAAGCGCTCCTACGGCTTCGCCGCGGCGGCGCGCACCTACTTCGACAAACCGCTGGCGCAGCTGAGCGCCGCCGAGGCCGCGGTGCTCGCCGGGCTGCCGAAGGCGCCGTCGCGCTTCAACCCGATGGTCAACCCTGCGCGTGCGATCGAGCGCCAGCGCTACATCCTCGGGCGCATGCACGAAGCCGGCTTCCTCACGCAGGCCGAATACCAGGCGGCGATGACCGAGCGCCTCGTGTTCTCGCCGGCGCGCGCCGACTATGCGGTGCACGCGCCGTACGTCGCGGAGCTGGCCCGGCAGCTCGCCTTCGACCTGTACCACGAAGACATCTATACGGCCGGACTGAAGATCTACACGACGATCGATCCGGTGCACCAGGCCGTAGCGAACGACGCGCTGGAGAAGGGCGTCGTCGAGTACGACCGCCGACACGGCTTTCGCGGTCCGGAGCGCGTCATCGAACTGCCCGACGACCCGCGTGCCGCCGACGACGCGATCGACGCGGCGCTCGACGACGACGCCGATATCGGCAGCTTCCTTTCGGCGGTCGTGCTCGAGGCCGATCCGAAGCGCGTCGTCGTCTCGCGCGGCGACGGCAAGTCGATCGAGATCACCGGCAACGCATTGAAATTCGTCGCCTCGGCGCTCGGCCCGCGTGCCGCCGCCTCGCGACGCCTGGTGCGCGGGGCCGTGGTACGCATCTCGCGCGACGACGGCGGCTACCGAATCTCGCAGTTGCCCGAAGTGCAGGCGGCCTTCGTGTCGATGGACACGCACGACGGCGCCGTGCGCGCGCTGGTCGGCGGCTTCGACTTCGAGCGGAATCGATTCAACCGCGTCGTGCAGGCCTGGCGGCAGCCCGGTTCGAGCTTCAAGCCGTTCATCTACTCGGCGTCGCTCGAGAAGGGCTTCATGACGTCGACGATCATCAACGATGCTCCGGTGCTGATCGACCCCGCACGCACCGGCGGCCAACTGTGGGACCCCAAGAACTACGACGGCAAGTACGAAGGTCCGATGCCGCTGCACACCGCGCTGGCCAAGTCGAAGAACATGGTGTCGGTGCGCATCCTCGACGCGATCGGCCCGCAGTACGCGCAGGACTACGTCTCGCGCTTCGGCTTCGACCCCGAGCGACACCCTGCGTTCCTCACGATGGCGCTCGGCGCGGGGTCGGTCACGCCGTGGCGGATGGTCGAGGCGATCTCCGTGTTCGCCAACGGCGGCTACCGCATCGAACCGTACATCGTCTCGAGAATCACCGACAGCAACGGCCGGCTGCTCGCCAGCGCCAGACCCGACCGCGCCGGCGACGAAGCCACGCGCGTGATCGATCCGCGCAATGCGTTCCTGATGGATTCGATGCTGCGCGACGTCGTTCGCGTCGGCACCGCCACGCGGGCGAAGACGCTCAAGCGCAACGATCTCGCCGGCAAGACCGGAACGACGAACGACTCGGTCGACGCCTGGTTCGCCGGCTACCAGCCGTCGCTCGCCGCTGTCGCGTGGGTGGGCTTCGACCAGCCGCGCAAGCTCGGCGACCGCGAGACCGGCGGCGGGCTCGCCTTGCCGATCTGGATCGACTACATGGCGACGGCGCTGAAGGGCGTCGCCGAGGAGCCGAAGCAGCCGCCCGAAGGCGTCGTGCGCATCGACGGGCAGTACTACCTGTCGGAGACGCGTCCCGGCCAGGGCATCGCCTCGCTCGGCGTCGCCGAGGAAGGCGTGGCTTCGGGCGCCGAAGCCGATCGCATCCGCGACCAGGTGTTCTGAGCTTGCGCGCACCCGACCGCTGCTGCTCCAACACTGCGCCGCGCGCTCGTCGCGGCGCGCTGCTGGCCTTCGCCTCGCTGCTCGTCGCCGGTTGCGGTCAGCGCGGGCCGCTCTACCTTCCCGAGAACGCACCGCCCCCGCGCCGCAGGCGCAGCACGCCGCAACAGCCGCCCGCGGCGGCGGAGCCGCAACGATGAATGCCGATTCCCCGTTCCGCTACCGCAACGGCTCGCTGCTGGTCGAGGAGGTCGAACTCGCCGCGATCGCGCGCGATCACGGAACACCGGCCTACGTCTATTCGCGCAGCGCGATCGAGGCGGCCTACGCGTCGTTCGTCAGCGCGTGCCGCGGCCGCGACGCGCTCGTCTGCTATGCGCTGAAGGCGAATTCCAATCTCGCGATCATCGAACTGCTCGCGCGCGCCGGCGCCGGATTCGACATCGTCTCCGGCGGCGAGCTGCAGCGGGTGATCGCCGCCGGCGGAGACCCGTCGAAAGTGCTGTTCTCGGGCGTCGGAAAGAGCGAGGCGGAGATGCGGCTCGCGCTCGAAGCGGGCGTGCGCTGCTTCAACGTCGAATCGGAAAGCGAGCTGCTGCGCCTGGATCGGGTCGCCGCTTCGATGAAGCGGCGCGCACCCGTCTCGCTGCGGGTGAACCCCGACGTCGACGCCGGCACGCATCCGTACATCTCCACCGGGCTGCGCGAGAACAAGTTCGGCATCGCCCACGACGACGCGCTCGAGGTCTATCGGCGAGCGGCGGCGCTTGCGAGCGTCGAAGTGGTCGGCATCGACTGCCACATCGGCTCGCAGATCACGTCGATCGAACCGTACCTGGCCGCAGCCGACAAGATCCTCGAGCTGGTCGACGCGCTGCACGCCGACGGAATCGAGTTGCGCCACCTCGATTTCGGCGGCGGCCTGGGCATCCGCTACCGCGACGAGGAGCCGCCGTCGGCGCAGGCGCTGCTCGAGGCGCTCTTCCGGCGTCTCGACGGTCATCCGCGCGGGAGCCGATACGGCGTGTTCTTCGAATTCGGCCGCTCGATCGTCGGCAACGCGGGCGTCCTGCTCACGCGGGTCGAGTACCTGAAGCAAAACGGCGAGCGGCGCTTCGCAATCGTCGACGCGGCGATGAACGACCTGATGCGCCCGGCGTTGTACGACGCGTATCACGGCGTGCTGCCGCTTCGGCAGCGGGACGGCGTCGAGACGCGCGGCTACGACGTGGTCGGCCCGGTCTGCGAGTCGGGCGACTGGCTCGCACGCGATCGCGCATTGGCCATCGCCGAAGGCGACCTGCTGGCGATCGCTTCGGCAGGCGCCTATGGCATGGCGATGGCGTCGAACTACAACACCCGGCCGCGTGCGGTGGAGCTGCTCGTCGACGGCGCGCAGGTCCACGTCGTGCGCGCGCGCGAGAGCGTCGAATCGCTATTCGCGCTCGAGCGGCGCCTGCCGTAGCACCGGAGCGGCCAGCCGCGCGCCATCGTGCGTGGCGTGCCGCGCGCCGACGCCGCTCGCGCGTGCGGCCGGCTGCGGCGGGCGTGCCCAGTACCAGGCCAGGCGCAGCGCGAGCAGGCCGGCGACGACGAGCGCCCAGGCCAGCGGCGCCGAGAAATCGTTCTTCCCTGCCTTGTGCCACCAGTAGTGCAGCACCGCCAGCACGGCGATCGCGTAGACGAGTCGGTGCAGCTCCTGCCAACGACGTCCCAGTCGCCGGATCATCGCGTTGGTCGACGTCGCCGCCAGCGGGATCATCAGCAAGAACGCGGTCAACCCCACCGTGATGAACGGGCGCTCGAGCACGTCGTCGACGATCGCGTTCCAGTCGAACCACTGATCGAGCCAGGCGTAAGTGAGCAGATGCAGGCACGCGTAGAAGAACGCGAACAGCCCGAACATGCGGCGCAGCCGGATCAGGGAATTCCAGCCGAGCAGCCTTCGCAGCGGCGTGACCGACAGCGTGATGCACAGCATCGCAAGCGTCCACGTTCCGGTGGATCGCTGCACGAACTCGACCGGATTGGCGGTGAGCGCGTCCTGCGCGCCGAGCACGAAGAGACGCGCCAGCGGCACCAGCGCCAGCACGAACAGCCCTGCACGCAGCGCGCGGATCCGCCGTTGCGAGGGCGCCGCACGCGCCGGCGACCCGGTTTCTGCATGCCGAATCACACCGCCCGAAACGCTCGCCGGCTGCCCCGAGCACACCCTCAGTACTCCTTGCGCAGATCCATCCCGGCATACAGCGAAGCCACCTGCTCGCCGTAGCCGTTGAACATGCGCGTCGGATGGCGTCGGGCGAAAAGCCCGCCCTCGCCGATCTTGCGTTCGGTCGCCTGCGACCAGCGCGGGTGATCGACCTCCGGGTTCACGTTCGCGTAGAAACCGTACTCGTTCGGCGCCGCGCGGTGCCAGCTCGTGACCGGCTGGCGCTCGACGAAGCGGATCGCGACGAGCGATTTCGCGCTCTTGAAGCCGTATTTCCACGGCACGACGACGCGCATCGGCGCGCCGTTCTGCCTGGGCAGCACTTCGCCGTACAGGCCGAAGGTGAGCAGCGTCAGCGGGTGCGCCGCCTCGTCGATGCGCAGGCCCTCGGTGTACGGCCATGCGAGCACCGTCGAGCGCACGCCCGGCATCTGCTTCGCATCGGCCAGCGTGACGAACTCGACGAATTTCGCGTTGCCGGTGGGCTCGACGCGCTTCATCAACTCGACGAACGAATAGCCGATCCACGGCACGACCATCGACCAACCCTCGACGCAACGCAGCCGATAGATGCGCTCCTCCAGCGGCGCGAGCGCGCGCAGCTCGTCGACGTCGAAGCGCCGGGGCCTCGCCACCTCACCCTCGATCGATACCGTCCACGGCTGCACGCGCAGCGACCCGGCATATCGCTTCGGGTCGGACTTGTCGGTGCCGAACTCGTAGAAGTTGTTGTAGCCGGTGACGTCGTCGTACGAGGTCGGCCGCTCCATCGTCGAGAACGGGCTCGCGCCCGCCTGCAGCTTCAGCGCCGCATCGTCCGCGGGCGCGGCGGCGTGCGCGTGTCGCGGCGCGAGAACCGACGCGGCAACGGGCGCGAGCGCCGCTGCGGTTGCGGCGCCGAGCAGCGCGCGCCGCCGCGGCAGCGCGACTCGTTGCTCGCGCGCCCGTTCGTAGAGATCCCTCGGAGTGATTTCGCCGGATCGCGGCTCGGCGGAATCGGGAATGCGGATCGGCATGGCGAGGCCTCCTTGCGAACCGATCCGTCAGGATACGGCCATCGCGGCGGCGACCCCGCTCCGTCCTTGCGTCCTTGTGTCCTTGCGTCCTTGCGTCCTTCGATGCGCAGCGGTTCGTCGACGGCAGCCGACTGCGCTACGGCGCAAGGATCAGCGCAGGCCCGACATGTACTGCGCGACGGCCTTGATTTCGCGGTCGGACAGCCGTTCGGCGATCGTGCGCATCTGCTCGCTGTTCGCGCGCTCGCCGCTGCGGAACAGCGTGAGTTGCGTCTCGGCGTACTCGGCGAACTGCCCCTGCAGCCGCGGATACTGCGACGGAATGCCCGCGCCGTTCGGGCTGTGGCATCCGGCGCACGCCGGAACCCCCTTGGCAGCGATCCCGACTCGATAGATGACCTGTCCGGTCTCGGCGAGCGCCTTGTCGGTGGCCGCCGCGGGCTGCAGCTTCTGGGCTCCGAAATGCGCAGCGACGTTGCGCGCGTCTTCCGCCGAGAGCATCGCGGCGAAGCCGGCCATGATCGCGCTCGGACGTTGCGCCTGCTGCGCACCTTCGGCCGGTTTGAAATCGGCGAGCTGCTTGGCGAGGTATTCCGGGTGCTGCGCAGCCAGTTTCGGGTTCGCCGCCGTGGGACTGTTGCCGTCGGCCCCGTGGCAGGCGGCGCAGACTTCCTGCGCAATCTGCGCGCCGCGCTTCGCGTCGACCGGCGCCGGCTTGGCGGGAGCCGCGCCCTGCGCGAGGACCACAGGAGCGAAGACGCCGGCCAGCGCGACGGCGACACCGGCGGCGAGGGAACCGAAGGCAACCGCGCCGGGAATTCTCATTCCGAACATGGACCGAACTCGTTCAGTCGACGGACCCGTTCTCCGGTCCGACAAAGCCTGCAATTGTACAATAGCCCCTGCTTTCGTCGAGGTTCCTTCGCGTCGTGGTTCCCGCACTGTCCTCCGCGCGGTTCGAAACCACCGTCGCCCGCCTCTCCCAACTGCCCGAATCGGACCTGGCCGAGGTCGCCTTCGTCGGGCGCTCGAATGCGGGAAAGTCGTCGGCGATCAACACGCTGTGCGGCCAGCGTCGCCTCGCGTTCGCCAGCAAGACGCCGGGGCGCACGCAGGCGCTGAACTACTTCGCGCTCGGCCCGCCGAAGCTGGCACCACGCGCCTGGCTGGTGGACACGCCCGGTTACGGCTACGCGAGCGCGCCGCTGGAGGTCAAGCGGGGATGGGATCAACTCGCCGGCCGCTACCTTTCGCAGCGAAAGACGCTGGCCGGTGTGGTGCTCGTCGTCGACGTGCGCCGCGGGCTCGGCCCGCTCGACCGGGCGACGCTCGCCTGGGTCGCCCCCGACGTACCGATCCTCGTGCTCGCCAGCAAGTGCGACAAGCTGGGCAACGCGCAGCTCGGCGCCGCGATGCGCGAGCTGGAAGCGGCGCTGCGCGCCGCGCAACTGCCGAATCCGCTCGGTCTGCTATCGTTTTCCGCGACCCGCCGAACCGGCGTCGACGAGGCGCGGGAGATCATCGCCGACTGGCTCGGCCCCGGAGAGACTTCATGACACACGAAATCGGCCGCGCGGGTTTTCCGTTCGTGCGGATGCGTCGGCTGCGCCGCGACGACTTCTCGCGTCGCCTGGTTCGCGAGCATCGCCTCGGCGCCGACGACCTGATCTACCCGATCTTCGTGCTCGACGGCGCCTCGCGCACGCAGCCGGTTGCGTCGATGCCCGGCGTCGAGCGCTCGAGCGTCGACCGGCTGCCCGCGATCGCCGAGCAGTGCCTGCAGCTCGGCATCCCGGTGCTCGCGCTGTTCCCCGTCATCGAAGCTTCGGCCAAGAGCGCCGACGGAGCCGGCGCCACCGACCCCGACGGGCTGGTGCCGCGCGCCGTGCGCGAGCTGAAGAAGCGCTTCCCCGAACTCGGCGTGCTCACCGACGTCGCGCTCGACCCGTACACGACGCACGGCCAGGACGGCGTCGTCGACGAGAACGGCTACGTGCTCAACGACGTCACGGTCGAGATCCTGCGCCGCCAGGCGCTGGTGCAGGCCGAGGCCGGCGTGGACATCGTCGCGCCCTCCGACATGATGGACGGGCGCATCGGCGCCATCCGCGCGGCGCTCGAGGAAGCCGGCCACCTCCACACCAAGATCATGGCGTACTCGGCGAAGTACGCGTCGGGCTTCTACGGCCCTTTTCGCGATGCCGTCGGCTCGGCAGGCAACCTCGGCAAGGGCGACAAGAAGACGTACCAGATGGACCCGGCGAATTCGGACGAGGCGCTGCGCGAGGTCGCGCTCGACCTGGCCGAAGGCGCCGACATGGTGATGGTCAAGCCCGGAATGCCGTATCTGGACATCGTCCGTCGGGTGAAGGACGAGTTCCGCTGCCCGACCTTCGTCTACCAGGTGAGCGGGGAGTATTCGATGCTCAAGGCGGCCGCCGCCAACGGCTGGCTCGACGAGCGCACCGTCGTCCTCGAGTCGCTGCTCGCGATGCGGCGCGCGGGCGCAGACGGAATCCTCACGTACTTCGCGCGCGACGCCGCGCGCTGGCTGCGCGAGACGCGCTGAGCACGCGCGCCGGATGGACCTCCTCGTCGTCGGCACCGAAGGCGTCTCGGTCGTCGAGTCGGCCGACGACGTTCCGCCCTCGGCGCTGGTGTGGTGCGACTGCGTCTACGCCGACGGCCCGGTGTGGACCGCTCCGGTGCAGCGGCTCACCGGTATCCGCGTGCTCGACGAGCACCTGCGCGACGCCGAGAACGTCAACCACCCGTCGTTCTTCGATTCGACGAACGACTACGAGATGATCGTCTTCCGCGGCCTGGCGATGCGCGTCGAGGCGCTCGACGCCGCCGACGTCATCCACGTGAAGACGCGGCCGGTCGTGTTCTTCCTGTTCCCGCATGTGCTCGTCACCGTGCGCGCGCCCGACAGCCGCTTGATGGCGAGCATCCGCACGCGACTGATGAGCGCGGCCGGGCGCACGCGGCTGCCGTCGCAGCCCGAGGAGCTGATGCTGCGCATCCTCAACGCGATGGTCGACCGCTATCTCGAGTTGCGCCAGCCGCTGGCGGCGCAACTCGATCGCTGGCAACGCCAGTTGCTCGACACGCGCCGACCGTTCAACGACTGGTATGCGCTGCTCGAAGCGCGGCGCGAGGTGCGCCGCCTGGAGGACCTGTGCGAGGAGCAGCTCGACGCCGTGCAGGAGTGGCGCGACGAGCGCCTCGAGCACAGCGAGGACAGCGGGCTGAGCGAAGTGCTGCTCGTACGAACGAGCGACGTGGTCGAGCACATCCATCGCGTTCGCAGCCACGCGCAGCGGCTCGAATCGTCGCTGGAGAACGCCGTGCAGCTGCATTTCTCGGCCACCGCGTACCGCACGAACGAGATCGTTCGCGCGCTCACCGCGATCACCGCGGTGTTCATGCCGCTGACGCTGATCACCGGGATCTTCGGGATGAACTTCGAGTACATCCCGTGGCTGCATTCGCGCCCCGGCTTCTGGTGGACGATCGGCGCGATGGCCGCGCTCGGCGTGCTGATGCTGCTGTTCCTGCGCGCGCGCGAGGTGCTGTCGGCATCGGCGCTGCTGGGCCGCGGATCGGAGCGACGACGTCGCCGCGCCCGCCGAAGCGCCCGCGCGGCGCTCGATGCTTCCGACTGACCCTTCGCGGGCTCGCGCGGCGACGAGCCGACAGCGCCGTTATCGCTTGCGTTCGACGCGTTTCATGCCGCCGGCCTCGGACGGGTCTCGTCGAGCACCCACTGTGCGTAGGCCGGCCAGGCGGCTTCGGGCGCCAGCGTGATGATCTCCGGGACGTCGTAGGGGTGCAATGCAGCGAGCCGGCGCACGCATTCGTCGTGTCGCGCGTCCGTCGTCTTCACCAGCAGCGTGACCTCGTCGGCGATTTCGATCGCGCCCTGCCAGCGATATACCGACCGGCAGCTGCCGAGCACGTTCACGCAGGCGGCCAGGCGCTCGTCGACGAGGGCGTGCGCGATCGTCGCGGCGACGGCGTCGTCGGGAACGTTGGAGACGACCAGCCGCAGCGCGTTTTCGGCAGCATGCATGGCGTTCACCTCGCGTAGCGCCGGCGCGTGAGCACCAGCGCGATGTACAGCGCCGCCGCGGTATAGCCGACCAGCGTCGCCAGCGGAACCAGGGGATCCGCAGGAAGACTTCCCAGCACGAGCGGGCGCGCGAGCTGCACCGCTGCGGCCAGCGGCAACGCGTTCGCGATCGCCGCGAGCCAGCCGGGCAGCTGCTCCATCGGGAAATAGACGCCGGAGACGAAGGTGAGCGGCGTGATCACCAACGTGAAGTAGAACGTGAAGAAATCGTATCCGCGCGCCAGCGCGTTCGCGCACAGGCCGATCGCGCTGAAGCACAACCCGAGCAGCGCGACGACGAGAATCGCCAGCGGCAGCGTGGGCGCGCGCGAGATGTCGAGCACCCAGACGACGACGAGAATCGCGAATCCCGACAGCAGCGCCTTCGCGCCCGCCCAGACCCACTCGGCGATGACGATGTCGTCGAGCTCCAGCGGCGCGTTCATCAACGACTCCCAGGTGCGCTGTACGTGCATTCGCGAGAACGCCGAGTACAGCGACTCGAAGCTCGCCGCCATCATCGTGCTCATGCACATCGAGCCCGCCGCCAGGAAGACGATGTAGGGAACGCCGCCGACGCGATCGAGCAGGCTGCCCAGTCCGTAGCCGAAGGCGACCAGGATGATCAGCGGATCGGCGACGTTGCCGATGATGCTGGCGAACGCAAGCTTGCGCCAGACGAGCAGGTTCCGCCGGAACACCGGCACGAAGCGCAGCGAGAAGCGCGGGAGGGCGTAGGGGTTCATGCCGTGTCTTACCGAACTACCGCGCGGGCAAAGACGCTGGCTGCCTGTCGCGGACGCGCCGCGGCGCAGCCCCCGCTCCGCGGGGGTTCGCTGCGATGCTCGCATC
>JAEWFA010000034.1 GCA_023389055.1 Pseudomonadota bacterium
ACAACAGCGTCACCGCGAGGAACGCCAGCCGGATGCGATCGAACAGCTTCTCGTGCGGAACGATCAGGTTCTGGAAGAAGAAGATGATCGTCAGCACGCCGAGCATCAGCGCGAGCGCGACGATCGCCGCCGCCTTGCTGCGCCAGAGTCGTTGCCACAGCGGAACCGGCTCGTCGGGAAATTCGGATTCCGCGGTCGCGACGCCGGCGGCGGAACCCGCGCCCGGGGCGACCGAAGACGAAGGCCCGGCCGGCGCCTGCTGTGCGGCCGACTGCGCGGCGGGCTGCGCTGCCGGGGCTGCCGCGACGCTGCTGCGCTTGGTGTACGGCTCGGGGAGCCGGTATGCGAGCGGAAAATCGACGAACGCCTTGTCGAGCGCACCGACCGAGCGCTGCACGAGAAGCTGCAGCTTCCACGGTGCAGCCGGGTCGAACTCGGCGCCCTCGGGAACGCCGAAGACGCCGATCTCGCGCAGCGCCGGCGCACCCTGCGCAGCGATCGTTCCCACGCGGCGGTGCTGCCGGTCGCGGAAGCGGATCGTCTCGGCGCCCTGGACGAGCTCGATCCGATCGAAGATGCCGCCACGGACGTAGCCCGAGCCCTTGAACGAATACAGCCCGTCTCCGGCAACCAGCACGGCGGACTGCCCGGGCGCGAGCATGCGCTGGACATTCGCGTATTCGTCTTCGCCGAGCAGGCTGCGACCGATCGCCGGCTGCGAGACCAGTGCGACGTACAGATCGATGAAGGTGGACTCGGGCGCGCCCGACTGCGGACGCTTCGCGGCGGCCGCGTTTCCCGATTCGGCGAACGCGCGATTGACTTCGCCCAACGTCAGATGCAGGTGCGCGACCGCGCCCTGCGCGAGCAGCGTGCGCCAGTCGACGATCCCACCCGCCTGCTCGTCGATCACGCGCTGGTCGGCGCCGGCGCCGACGGCCGACGCGGAGCCGCCGCCGAGCTGCAGCGCGCGCGATACGCGCAATGCCGAGCGAGTGACGCTCTCGCCGATGATCAGCACCGTGACGGTCGCCCCGCTGACGATGTCTGCGTGCGGCGGTCCCTTGCCCTCGGCGCTCGCGCGCACCGGCGAGTACCCGATGAAGGCACCGAGATAATCGACGACGCGCTTCTCGGGAATGCCGATCAGCACGATCGGCTCGCTGTGCTCGACGAGCTTCAGCCCGACGATGGTGCCGGCGTTGTCGAGCGCGACGACGACGCGGATCGGCTTGCCCGAATAGCCGGCGGTGTCGACGAAATCGGAGGTGAGGTAGACGAAACCGATCCGCTGCTGCCCCCTGTAGACGGCAGCGACCGGCGGCGTACCCTCGACGGGACCGAATCGGTCGGCGCCGGGAAACACGTCGGCCGCGGTGACTTTCGCCAGGAAAGCGTCGAGCAGCGGCGGATTGTCCTGCGCGTGCACGACGGCAATCGGCGAGGCGAACAGCACCACGACGACGAGGATCCTCAGCATCGCGGACATCGCGACGCGGTGATGGCGCTGCAGCAACCCTGATGCGATCATCGAAGCAGGGGGGCAGTATAGGTCGCCCCCCGGAGAAAACCCTATGCGTAGCTCACTACTCTGTCACGACCCGCAGCTCGAAACGGTGACCCTGGTCAAACTCGTCGGCATTGCCACGGCGATCGAGCGCGAAGCCGTTCGCCGCTACGAAATGCTCGAGCAGACGATGCGACGTCGCGGCGAGCTCGAGACCGCCGACGCGTTCCAGCGGATGCTCGAAGAAGAGCGCGGGCACGTGCAGGCCGTTGCGACGTGGGCTGCACGACTCGACGTGCCGGTTCCCGACGCCGACTTCCGATGGGTGCTGCCTGCCGAACTCGCTACGTCGTGGGAGGAGATTGCCGGCAGCGCACTGCTCACGCCGTACCGCGCCTTCGCCATCGCCGTCGAGAACGAACAGCGTGCGTTCTCGTTCTATGCCTACCTGGCAGCGCACGCGGCCGAACGCAGCGTCGCAGCGGAGGCCGAACGCCTCGCGACCGAGGAGTTGAATCACGCGGCACTGCTTCGCCGCTGGCGTCGCGAGGCATATCACCGCGACCGACGAAGCGCAGAGCCCCGCGCAGCGAGCGCCGCTGCGCCTGCGCTCGTCTCGTCACCCGACGAACTGCGTCGATTCCTCGACAAGCGCCTTGCCGGCATCGCGCTACGCTATCGCGCGCTCGAGGAACGCCTGCGAGGGCTGGGCGACGAGCAGAGCGCCGATCTCCTCGATGCTTTCTGCACCGCGAATCGCGGCATCGATTCCGGGCGCGACTCTCGACAGCCGGGCGAGCCGGACGGCGAAGTCATCCCGGCTTCGAGCGATCCGGTGCACCTGCTCGTCGCCGCACAGAAGCCGCTCGAGACGCTCGTCGAAGAGCTCGAGTCGATCCTGTCCGGCGCACAGGACGAAACGTTTACCGTCGCCGAGCGCGCGATGACCGATGCGGTGGGCTGGATCGCGCGTCTGTCGCTGCAGGTAGAGCGCCGGTCGCAGGCGGGCGCCTAGCCGAACGACTTCCGGCGGGCGGCGCATCGGCGGCAGGCGCGCGGAATGCTCCACGAACCGATCGCGGATAGCGCGCGACGAGGTCGTCGCGCGGGCCGTATCCGCATCGAAAGGAGATACGCCGCCATGCCAGGGGAAAGAACCGCCCGCGCGCCGTCGACGACCCGTTCCTCGCCCGCTTCGTCGGGCGCATCGTCACCCTTCGTCCAGGATATCGATGCGCTGCGGCGCCGCGCCCGAGAGAACATGGAGCACGGCGCGGTCACGCACAGCTACGGCGCCGACCGCCAGACGGTGATCGACGTGCTGAACGCAGCGCTCGCCACCGAGATCGTCTGCGTGCTGCGCTACAAGCGCCACTATTTCATGGCACAGGGCATCGCCTCCGAATCGGTCAAGGCCGAATTCCTCGAGCACGCGGCCGAGGAGCAGGAGCATGCCGACCAATTGTGCGAGCGCATCGTCCAGCTCGGCGGTGAACCCGACCTGAACCCCGAAGGATTCGCTGCCCGCAGCCACTCGCAGTACGTCGAAGGCACCGATCTCGTCGACATGATCCGCGAAGACCTCGTCGCCGAGCGCATCGCGATCGACAGCTATCGCGAGATCGTGCAGTGGCTCGCCGACCGGGATCCGACCTCGCGTCGCGTGCTCGAGGAGATCCTCGCGAAGGAGGAAGAGCACGCCGAGGACCTCAGCTCGATGCTCCAGGGAATGGGCGCGTCGGGGCCCGACGCGGGCCGAACCGGTGCGCGGCAATCGGGCGGCAACGGTGCGGGAAGCGGCAACGGACGCGAAAGCTGAGCCGGCAGATCTCCGGCATCTCCGGCCGGCGTCGCGGCGCCGTCAACCGCCGTCGTGGCCGCGCGCCGCAGCCTGCGCTTGCGCGCCCCGCCACCGGTGCAGCAGCTGCACCGCGTCGTCGACATAGGTGAACACCACCGGCACCACGAGCAGGCTCAGGAACGTCGACGTGACCAGCCCGCCGATGACGACGATTGCCATCGGCGAGCGAAAGCTCGGATCGACGCCCCAGCCGACCGCGATCGGCGTCATGCCCGCGCCCATCGCTACCGTCGTCATCACGATCGGCCGCGCCCGCTTGTGGCACGCATCGAGCAGCGCGTCGAGTCGCGTGAGGCCGCGGTCGCGGCGCGCCATGATCGCGTACTCGACGAGCAGGATCGAGTTCTTCGTCGCGATTCCCATCAGCATGATCAGGCCGATCATCGACGGCATCGAGATCGACAACCGCGCCATCCACAGCGCCAGGAACGCGCCGGGCACCGACAGCACCAGCGCGACGAGGATCGTCACCGGCTGCACGAAATCGCGAAACAGCAGCACCAGCACGACATAGATGCACAGCACGCCGGTGAGCATCGCGATCGCAAAGCTGCGGCCGAGCTCGGCCATCGCCTCGGCGTCGCCGACCGTTCGCTGCAGGATTCCCGGCGGCAGGTCGTGCAGGCTGGGCAGCGCGAGCGCCTTCTTCTCGATCTCGCCCAGCGGCTGGCCGTTCAGCTCGATCCGGAAGTTGACGTTGCGCAGGCGGTCGTAGCGGTCGATCTGCGCGGGTCCGCTGCCGAGCGACACGTCGGCGACGCTGTCGAGCGCCACCGGGCCGCGCGCGCCGGGGACGGCAAGCCGCGCGATCAGCGAAAGATCCTCGCGGGCGCGCGGGTCCAGGCGCACGACGATCGGCACCTGGCGCTGCGCGAGATTCAGCTTGGCCAGGCCCTGGTCGTAATCGCCCGCCGTGGCGATGCGCAGCGTATCGGCGATCGCGGCAGACGTGACGCCGAGGTCGGCCGCTCGCTGGAAGTCGGGCCGCACGATCACCTCCGGGCGCGCGAGTCTCGACGTCGAAATGACGTTGCCGATGCCGGGCAACGTGCGCAGTTCGCGTCCGACGAGCGCCGCATGCCGGGCGAGCGCCTCGCCATCCTCGCTCGCCAGCACGAGAACGTATTTCTCGCTCGAGCCGCTCAGCCCGACCTCGATGCGCGCCCCCGGGACCGCCGCCAGCGCCTCGCGCAACTGTGCTTCGATCTCTTGCTTGCTCGTTCCGCGCCGCTCCTCGCGCGGCGTCAGGTCGAGCGTCAGCGTCGCCTTTCGCACCTCGGCGACGCCTTGAGGAACGAACGGATCGCCGCCGGCCGAGCCGCCGCCCACGGCGGTGTAGACGCGAACGACGTACGCATTGCGCTGCAACAGGCTGCGCGCCTGCTCGGCCGTCGCCAGCGTGCGCTCGAAGGCGCTGCCCGGCGGCAACTCGATGTGGACCTGGGTCTGCGACAGGTCGTCGGGCGGCATGAAGCCGGTGGGCAGCAGCGGAACGAGCAGCAGCGAACCGGCGAAGAACACCGCCGCGGCGATCGTCGCCACCGCGCGATGCTGCAGGCTCCAGCGCGCGGCGTGCAGGTAGCCGCGCATGATGCGACCGTCCTCGTGCGGAGCATCGGGCTTCAGCACGTATGCCGCCATCATCGGCGTGAGCATGCGCGCGACCACCAGCGAGGCGAACACCGCAAGCGACGCCGTCCAGCCGAACTGCACGAAGAAGCGGCCCGCGACGCCGCTCATGAACGCCGTCGGCAGGAACACCGCAATCAGCGTGAAGGTCGTCGCGATGACGGCCAGCCCGATCTCGTCGGCCGCTTCCATCGCCGCGCGATACGGCGTCTTGCCGCTGCGCAGGTGGCGCATGATGTTCTCGATCTCGACGATCGCATCGTCGACGAGGATGCCCACGACGAGCGACAGCGACAGGAGCGTGACGACGTTGATCGAGAAGCCGAACAGGTACATCCCGGCGAACGCCGGCACGATCGACAGCGGCAGCGCGGTGGCCGCGACGAAGGTCGCACGCCAGTCGCGCAGGAAGAACCAGACGACGATCACCGCGAGCGCGGCGCCTTCGTAGAGCAGTCGCAGCGAGCCTTCGTAGTTGTCCTCGACGGGAGCGACGAAGTTCACCGCCTCGGCGATGCGCAGGTCCGGCCGCTCGGCCTGCAACTGCGCAAGCCGCTCGCGAACGCCCTCGGCCACTTCGACCTCGCCCGCGCCGCGGCTGCGCGTGACCTCGAAGCCGACCACCGGCGCACCATCGAGCAATGCGGCGGAGCGGCGCTCGGCGACCGTGTCGCGTACGCTGGCGACGTCCGACAGCCGGATGCTGCGCCCGTCGGACAGTGGAATCGACATTCGCGCCAGTTCGTCGGCCGACGCGACGGTGGCGATCGTTCTCACCGACTGCTCGGCGCTGCCGATGTCGGTGCGTCCGCCGGGCGCGTCCTGCTGGATGCGCCGCAACTGGCGCGAGACGTCGGCCGCCGTCGCGCCGATCGCGAGCATCCGATGCGGGTCGAGGTCGACGGCGATCTCGCGCGTCACGCCGCCCACGCGCGCGACGGCCCCCACGCCCGGTACCGCGAGCAACGCCTTGCCCACCGTGTTGTCGACGAACCAGGACAACGCCTCGTCGTCCATCCGGGATGAAGCGATCGTGTAGGTGAGGATCGGCAGGCCGGCCAGGTCCATCCGCGTGACGACCGGGTCGCGCAGGTCGCCCGGAAGGTCGGCACGCACGCGCGCGACCGCCGCGCGCACGTCGTCGACCGCCTCCTGCGTAGGCTTCTCCAGGTGGAACTCGACGGTGATCGTCGCAGCGCCGTCCTGCAGCTTCGTGTAGATGTGCTTGACGCCCTGCACGGCGGCGACGGCGTTCTCGACCCTGCGCGCAACCTCGGTCTCGAGTTGCGCCGGGCTGGCGCCGGGCAGCAGCGCGCTCACCGTCACCGTCGGCAGATCGATGTCCGGGAAGTTCTGCACCTTCATCGCGCCGAACGACAGCAGTCCGGCGAAGGTGAGCAGTACGAAGAGAAGCACCGACGGCGTCGGATTGCGGATCGACCACGCCGAGACGTTGAAGTTCATGACGGCGCGCGATCGACGATGCGCACGAGGTCTCCGTCGACGAGAAAGCCGACGCCCGAATCGACGATGCGCTCGTCCGCGTCGAGCCCCTCGACGACCTCCACGCGCGCACCCGCGCGCCGGCCGACCGAGACCTTCGTCTGCGCGACCTTCGCGTCCGGCCCGATGCGGAACACGTAGGCGAATCCGTCGCGCAACGCGAGCGCCGATTGCGGGATCGTGCGCGCCGGGGCCTCTCCGACCGAGATCGTTCCGCGCGCGAACATTCCCGCGCGCGCCGAACCGGGTTCGGGCAGGTCGACGTAGACGAGCCCCATCCGGGTCTGCGGATCGACCGTCGGCGCGACGACGCGCACCTTGCCTTCGACCGTCGAACCATCGGCGCTCGTCAGCACTGCGCGAAGGCCGGGCTTCATTCGCGGCAGTTCTGATCCCGGCACCTCCGCGCGCCACTCGAGGCGAGCGCCGCGGATCAGTCGAAAGAGCTCGGAGCCCGGCTGCACGACCGCGCCCATCGTTGCCGTGCGCGAAGAGACGACGCCGTCGTCGGGCGCGACGATGCGCGTGTTCGAGAGCCGCACCTGCTGCGCCTGCAGGCGGGCGCGCTGCGCCTCGACGCGCGCACGCGCGGTCTGCGCGGCCGTCCGGTACTGCTCGATCTGTTGCGCGCTGATCGCGCCGCTGCTTTCCAGGCGGCGCGCGCGCTCGGCGTTGGCACTCGCGTCGGCCAGCGTCGCTTCGGCCTCGGCGAGCGCCGCGACGATCTGCGCACGCTCGGCCTCCACCGTTTCGCCGGACAGGCGAGCGAGCAGTTGACCGCGGCGCACCCGATCGCCGACGTTGACGAGGACTTCCGCCAGGCGCAAGCCGCTCACCTCGCTGCCGACGACGATCTCCTGCCACGCTGCGATGCTGCCGTTGGCGTCGATCGCGACCGGCCAGGTTTCTTCGCGCGGGGTAGTCACGGTGACGGTCAGCGCGGGGCGCGCAGCGCCGGACGCCTGCGGCGCCGTCTCGGAAGCGCCGGGCGCTTCGTCCGCACGACCGCGGCCCGCCTCGAGCGGGCGATCGTCGCCGGGCGAGGACGTCCACGCCAGCGCGCCGACGAGAATCGCCATCGAGATCGCGAGCACGCCCCACATCGTCTTCGGATTGCTGCGCATTCGATCCGTTCTATTCGTTCGTCGACCAGCCGCCGCCGATCGCCTTGTACAGCGCGAGCCACGCCGCAATACGCTCGCGCCGCGTCTGCGTCAGCGTGACGCCGGCGTTCTGCGCGTTGCGCCGCGCCTGCTCGAGGTCGAGCAGGCTGCCGGTACCGACCTCCCATTGCGTAGTCGCCGCAACGAGGAACGCGCGGTAACCGTCGACTGCCCGGCGGGAATCGTCGAGTCTTCGATCGGCCGCGTCGAGCCGAACCAGCGCCTCCTCGACCTCTCGCACGGCGCCCAGCGCACGCGCTCGCCAGTCGGCCTCGGCGATCGCCAGCCGCGCGCGCGCCGCGTCGACGCCTGCGCTGCGGCGGCCTGCATCGAAGAGCGACGCGGCGAGCGAAGGCGCGAACGACCAGGTCGAACCGGCAAAGGTCTGCCCGGCGAAACGCAGCGCCGAACGGCCGATCGAACCGGTCAGCGCAAGCCGCGGGAAGCGATCGGCCTGCGCCGCGTCCACTTCGGCCGCTGCTGCGATCGCGGCGCGCTCGGCGGCGGCAAGATCGGGACGCTGCGACAACACCTGCGCCGGCACCGCGTGGACCGCGAAGCCTTCGGGCTCGGGCAGTTGCGCGTGCCGCTGCGCGAGCGCCGGGCGCAGCGTCGTTGCGGGCTGCGCCGTAAGCATTGCGAGTTGTCCGACGGCCACGTCGCAGTCGGCACGCTGCGCGGTCGAGCGCGCGCGCGCCTCGGCGGCAGTGGCCTGCGCCAGCGCGAGTTCGGCGGGCGCGGCAAAACCGGCATCGACCTTCTCGCGCGTCAACGATTCGGTTGCCGCGAGCGAGCGCGCCTGCGCGTCGAACAGGTCGAGCAGCGCCTCGCAGGAACGAAGGCCGACGTACGTGTCGGCAACCTCGGCGGCCAGACTGACCCGCGCGTCGTGCCACTGCCAGGCGCTGGCCTTCGCGCGGGCGAGCGCGGCCGACTCGCGCTGGCGCGCAGCGCCGAAGAGATCGACTTCCCAGCGCGCGTCGAGCGTCCCGCTGCTCATCGTCGTCGCGGCCGGCAGCCCGGCGCCGATCATCAGCGTATTGCCTCGCGTGGAGCGCGCGTTGGCATCGAGCGTCGGCGCAAGTGCCGCACCCGCGATTCGCGCGTTCGCACGCGCCTCGACGATGCGCTGCGCTGCCTGCGCGAGCGTCGGGCTTTCACGCTGCGCGGTCTCGATCAACCCGGCGAGCAGCGGATCGTCGAAGCGCGACCACCAGTGGGCGAGCGACTCGGCGCTACCGCCGTGCGGCAGCGGTGCCGACCAGGCGGAGGAGACGACCGCCGGAGCGGTCGGACGCGCGGGCGCAACGGCGCAGCCGGCGAGCACGAGCGCGAGACCCGCGAGCGGCACGCCGACGAGCGCCGGCGCACGGATCGTTCGCGCCGGAAGCGGCCCCGGCGCCACCGGCCGAATAGTCGCAGCGATCATGAATGGCGCAAGCCCGGGGAACCGCGCAGTGTAGCGCGAGGGCCGGCGCGCCGTCGCCGGCCGCTGCCCCGACGCTAGGCCCGCTTGCGCGGCTGGTAGTGACCCGGCTCGGCCCGGAATGGGATCGCCAGGCGATTCCAGCCGTTGATCGCGACGATCGCCAGCGTCAGGTCGACCAGCTCCTTGTCGCTGAAGTGCCCGCGCACTTCGTCGTAGAGCGCGTCGGACACTTCGTCGTCGGAGATGCGCGTGAGCGCCTCGGTCCACGCGAGTGCAGCGCGCTCGCGGTCGTTGTAGAACGACGGTGCCTCGCGCCACGCATTCAGCAGGTAGAGGCGCTGCTCCGTTTCACCGGCGGCACGCGCGTCCTTGCTGTGCATGTCGAGGCAATACGCGCATCCGTTGATCTGCGAGGCGCGCATCTTCACCAGCTCGAGCAGCGAATGCTCCAGGCCCGATCCTTCGACGTGCTCCTGCAGCTGGAGCATGGCCCGGAAGCCTTCCGGCGAGGTTTTCCTGTAATCGACGCGCTGGTTCATGGGGATCTCCCGAATTGTCGTCTGGAGGGTAGTCCTTCGCGCGCCGCGTGCAGTCGATAGACCGCATCGCCCGCGAAACAGCGGGCGCAGGCCCGACGCGGATCGAGTCGGGATACACTCGCCGGCAGGATCGAAAACGGGAGGAGACGATGCCTGCTGGTTGGAGAATCGGCGCGCTCGCGGGTGCGTTCGCGGGTGCGCTGGCGATGTGCGCGAGCGCCGGCGCATGGGCACAACAGGTCACGCTGCGAGGCGTCAACGCGTTTCAGGAAGGAACGGCCTTCGCCAAGCCCTTCGAGGACTTCATCGAGAAGGTCAACGCCGACGGAAAGGGCGTCATCCGCATCCAGTACATCGGCGGCCCGAAGGCAATGCCGCCGTTCGAGGTGGGCAACGCGGTCAAGTCGGGCGTCGTCGACATCGCCAACGTGACGAGCGCGTTCTACACGAACCTGATGCCCGAGGCCGAGTCGCTGAAGCTCGCCACGCAGCCGATCCAGCAGCAGCGCAGGAGCGGCGCCTGGGAGTACCTGAACAAGCTGCACAACGAGAAGATGAACGTCTGGTACCTCGCCCGCACCGGCGACGGCGTACCGTTCCATCTGTACGTGAACAAGCCGATCGACAAGGCCGACCTCAAGGGCCTGACGATACGGGTCACGCCGATCTATCGTGCCTTCTTCGCGGCGCTCGGCGCGAACCTCGTGCAGACGGCGCCGGGCGAGGTCTACACGGCGCTCGAACGCGGCGTCGTCGACGGCTACGGCTGGCCGATCCAGGGCATCTTCGACCTCGGCTGGCAGGAGAAGACGAAATACCGCGTCGACCCCGGCTTCTACCAGGTCGACGTCAACGTCCTGGTCAACCTCGATCGCTGGAACAAGCTCACCGATGCGCAGCGCGACGTGCTCACGAAAGCCGCGCAGTGGGTCGAAGAGCGCAATGCGCTGAACGCGCAGATCAACGCCGCGGAGCGCAAGCGCCAGGCCGAGGCCGGCATCCGGACGATCGAGCTGAAGGGCGCCGAGCTCGAGAAGTGGAACACCACCGCGCAGGAGGCGGGCTGGGCCTACGTGAAGGAGATAGCGCCGAAGCACGCCGACGAGCTGCGCAAGCTGCTCGCACCCTGAGATCTCGTTGGTCGCCACGCTGTACCGTCGCCTGCTCGACTTCTGCGGCCTGCTCGCCGGAGCGGGCTTCGCGCTCATCGCGGTGGCGACGGCCTGGGACGTCTTCGCGCGCAACGTGCTGGGCCAGAGCGTGCGGGGGCTCATCGACGTCGTCGAATACGCGCTGTTCGTCACGACCTTCCTCGCCGCGCCCTGGGTGCTGCGCAACGGAGGGCACGTCCAGGTCGACTTCGCGGTGAGCGCGCTTCCGGCATCGGGGCAACGAGCGGTCGGGCGCTTCGCCGACCTGATCGGACTCGCCGTCTCGCTCGTGCTGCTCGTCTGGTCCACGCGCGTGACGATCGCTGCCTGGCAGCAGAGCAGCATGGTGCTCAAGGCCGTCGTGTTCCCCGAATGGTGGGTGTTCGTCGTGATGCCCTTCGCGTCGCTGCTGTTGGCGATCGAGTTCGTCGTCCGGCTCGCGCAGCATCGGCCGACGCGCGCAACGCTCGATCTCTGAACCGCCGGAGAACGCGAACGATGCCCTGGCAGGAAGCGCTGCTGCTGCTGCTCGGCGTGCTGGTCGGGCTGCTGATGCTCGGGCTGCCGGTCGCCTTCGCGTTCTTCGCGGTGAACATCGTCGGCGCGCTCGTCTTCCTCGGCGGTGACGCGGGCCTGCTGCAGATGGTGCGCAATTCGGTCACCGCGCTCACCAACTACTCGCTCGCGCCGATCCCGCTGTTCATCCTGATGGGCGAACTGCTGCTGCACACGGGAGTGGCCTTCCGGGCGATCAACGCAATCGAGCGTCTGATCTCGCGCGTGCCCGGACGGATGCCGATCGTCAGCGTCGTCGGCGGCACGGTCTTCGCGGCGCTGTCCGGCTCGTCGATGGCCAACACCGCGATGCTCGGCAGCGCGCTGCTGCCCGAGATGCTTCGTCGAGGCTATGACCCGCGCATCGCGATGGGGCCGATCATGGCCACGGGCGGGATCGCGATGCTGATCCCGCCGTCGGCATTGGCGGTGCTGCTCGGCAGCCTGGCCGGCATGTCGATCTCGAAGCTGCTGATCGCCGGCGTACTGCCCGCGCTGCTGATGTCCGTGCTGTTCATCGGCTACATCGTCTACGTCTGCGTGCGCGATCCGTCGCGCGCGCCGCGCGAGGACGCGTCGAGCGCAACGGGATGGGCGCGCTACCGCCCCTTCGTCGTCGACGTGGTCCCGCTGTCGCTGATCTTCGTGGCTGTGGTCGGCAGCCTGGTCGCCGGCATCGCGACACCCACCGAATCGGCCGCGCTCGGCTGCGTCGCGTCGGCGATCGCGGCGATCGGCTACCGCGCGCTGGACCTGCGCAACCTGAAGCTATCGCTGGTCGAGACGGCGAAGATCAGCGTGATGATCCTGTTCATCATCGTCGCGTCGATCACCTTCGCACAGATCCTCGCGTTCTCCGGCGCCACCGACGGGCTCGTGGCGCTGGTCTCCGAGTCGGGCCTGTCGCCGCTGGCCATCGTCATCGCGATGGTGGCGGTGCTGCTGTTCCTGGGCTGCTTCGTCGACCAGGTCAGCATGCTGATGATCACCGTGCCTTTCTTCGTGCCGCTGGCCAAGGCGGTCGACATCGACCTGCTCTGGCTCGGCGTGCTCTACCTGCTGACGATGGAGATCAGCTTCGTCACGCCGCCTTTCGGGCTGCTGCTGTTCGTGATGAAGGGCGTCGCGCCGCCGCCGATCACGCTGGGTGACGTCTATCGAGCAGCGATGCCGTTCCTGCTGATCGAACTGCTCGTGCTGGCGTTGATCATCACGTGGCCCGGCATGGGCACGTGGCTGCCGAACGTGCTGGTGCCGTAGCGCCGCGTAGCCGAGCACATCGGCCCGCCGGCCCCGCCCACCCCGTCGGCCCGCGAGAAATGCTGCGAAACGCAGCATTCGAGGCCCTGGAAATCCTTCCAGGGCTGCAAACGCTGCGTTTCGCGGCAAATTCGCGCCGCGACGCGCCGCGTGCCCGCGCCTTCCACCGAAGGCCGTTACCGCGCGATCTCCTCGAGCCGCGACACCATCCGATCCGGCGGCAGTGCGTCGAACTCCGACTCGTCGCATTCGCCGCCGCGAACGATCGCCACGCGCACCCCGGCGGCGCGCGCCGCGAGCACGTCGGCGCGGCTGTCGCCGACGAAGAGCGCCTCCTGCGGCGATAGCTTCCAGTCCGACAGCACGCGCAGGATCCCCTCGGGGCGCGGCTTCAGGAAATCGACATCATCTCGACTCACCACAGGTGCGAGCCGGTCGTCGAAGCCGAGGCGCGCAAGCGCATTGCTCAACGATGCGCGCCCGATGTTCGTGACCATGCCCGTCCGCAAGCCGCGATCGGCGAGCGCGTGCAGCAATTCGCCTGCGCCGGCGCGCGCGGACCAGCGCGTACTGGCGTCGGCGTCCCAGCGATCGTAGATCGGGCCGAGGCGACTGCGCAGCGCGGCCCACCGCCCGTCCCGCATCGCGAGGCTCGCGGCAGCGTTCCACAACTGCGCATAGTTGCCCGTCGTCCCGTAACCGAGCGAAGCGAAGGCGGCTCGCAACTGCGCCTCGGCTTCCGCCAGCCGCCACTGGAAGTCAACCAGCGTTCCTTCGAAGTCGAAGATCACCGCTGCCACGCGACTGTGCACGACCGCCCGCCTCCCCCGTCGCGCTTCGCCCAGCGACTATGCGACCGCCCGGGCCTCGCTCGCCGCCACCCGCTGCATCAGCCTGCCCCAGCCCGCGTCGACGTCGCCCTGCAGCGTGTCGATCTCGTGCTGCTTCAGGTGTCGGTAGCGCCGCTGCAACGCCAGGTAATCGGCCACCGGCCGCGTGCGCCGCGCGTGATTCAGCGTGTAACGCTGCCCATCCTCGACCTCGTACAGCGGGAACACGCCGCTCTCCACCGCGAAGCGCGCCGCCTGCAGCCCGCCGTCGTCGGGCAGCCCCCAACCGTCGATGCACGGGATGAGCAGCGTGAGCAATCGCGTGCCGCGGATCGTCCTGGCCTTCTGCACCTTGCGGATCAGGTCCGGCAGGAAGCCGGCCGTTGCCGTGGCCGCATACGGGATCTCGTGCGCGGCCATGATCTCGGTGAGGTTCTTCTTGCGCGAAAGCTTGCCCGCCGGCGTCGATCCGGTCGACGCGAAGCGCGGCGTCGACGACGACTTCTGCGCGCCGGTGTTCATGTAGCCCTCGTTGTCCAGGCACACGTAGAGGAAGTTCTCGTTGCGCTCGGCGGCCGACGACAGGCACTGAAAGCCGATGTCGTAGGTGCCGCCGTCGCCGGCAAAGACGACCACCTGCGTGTCGCGCCTGCCCTGCGCGTCCAGCGCGCGGCGCAGGCCCGAAGCGGCCGCTGCACTCGATTCGAGCGTCGGCTGATAGACCGGAATGCGCAGCGACGAGAACGGCTGCGGCCCGGCGATGATCGCCATGCACGACGGCGGCACGACCGCGACAGCGTCCTGGCCGAGCGTGGCGAGCACGTGCCGGACCGACAGCGCCTCGATGCAGCCCGGACACGCGGCGTGTCCCGAGCAGAACATCGCGTCTTCGACGACTTCGAGTCTTCTCATCGTTTCCTCCGCTGGCGGCTGCTCAACTCACCCAGACCGACTCGGGCCCGCTGTCGTACGACTCGGCGTTGCGAACGAACTCGCAGATCCGTTCCGGCGGCACGTTCACCCCGCCGACACCGGCCAGCAGCCCGCGCACTACCGGCGCGGCCGGCATTCCGTAGAGCGCCGCGCGCAGCTCCTGGTGCAGCACGCCGCCGCAACCCGGCGAGTAATTGCGATCGAGCACGATCACTTCGGGCACGCCGTCGAGCGCCGCGCGCAGCGCCGCGCCGGGGAAGGGCCGGAACAGTCGCAGCTTCACCAGCCCGACCGCAAGGCCCTCGTCGCGCAGCGCATCGACCGCGTCGCGCGCCGTGCCGCACATGCTGCCCATCGTCACCAGCACCGTGCGCGCCGCGTCGCAGCGATAGCGCTCGACGATGCCCCAGCTGCGGCCGGTGAGCCGCGCCCAGTCGCGATCGACTTCGACGGCGAGTTGCGGCACTTTCGCCATCGCGTCGGCCAACTCGCGGCGATGCCGCGCGAACATTTCCTGCGTGACGACGTTGCCCCAGGACTCGACCTTCGCGGGGTCGATCCGGTGCGGCGGCGCGTACTCGGGCAGGAACGCGTCGACGAGCTGCTGCGCCGGAACCTTCACCGGCTCGAGCGCGTGCGAGACGTAAAACGCATCGTGGCTCACCATCGCAGGCACGAGCACGGCCTCGGCGATGCGGAACGCCTGGATGACCGAATCGAGCGACTCCTGCGCAGTCTCGCTGTAGAACTGGATCCAGCCGGTGTCGCGCTGCGAGAGGCTGTCGGTCTGGTCGGGCCAGAACGCCCACGGCGACGCGACCGTGCGGTTGACGTTCGCGACGACGATCGGCGCGCGCGCACCGCTCGCGTACTGCAGCACCTCGTGCATCAGCAACAGCCCCTGCGAGGCGGTTGCGGTGAACACGCGAACGCCGGCGAGCGAGGCCGGAATGCACGCGGCCATCACCGAGTGCTCGGATTCGGGGGTGATGATCTCGGCGTCGAATTCGCCGGCCGCCTGGAACTCGGTGAGCTTCTCGAGAATCGGCGTCTGCGGCGTGATCGGATAGCCCGGAGCGAATTTCGGGCGTGCGAGCTTCGCGGCCCAGGCCACTGCATGGTTGCCCGTGAGCAGCATCGTGCGCTCGCGCAGCGCGGCGCCGGAAACGTCCGACACCGCCTCCCCGGCGCGCTCGCGCATCGCCTGCGTCGAGATGTCGTTCATTTCACCTCCTCGATCATCTCCATCGAGCCGGTCGGGCACTCGCGCACGCAGATGCCGCAGCCCTTGCAGTAGTCGCCGTCGACCTCGTAGCCGCCGTCGGGCAGGCGCCGGATCGCGAGATCGGGGCAGTAGTGGAAGCAGTTGTCGCAGGAGATGCAGGCACCGCACGAGAAGCAGCGCTGCGCTTCGGCGAGCGCGCGTTCGACGTCGAGGCCGAGCTGCACCTCGGCGTCGCCGATGCGCTCGTCGGCGGGCAGCCTCGCCTCGGGCGCGCGCGCCGAATGCGGGTAGTAGAACGTGGCGATCGCATCGAGCGGGACCAGCCCGTGTACGTCGATGCCGAGCCCCTGCATCCGTTCACCGGCCAGCGCGGGAATCGCCCGCGAGGCGCCTTGCACGCTGCCGTTTCCGCGTCCGCCGCTTCCCGCCGAATCGACGTCGCCCGCGTCGAAGGCGCCGTGCGCCTTCTCGCACAACGCGCGATCGATCGCGATCGCCGCGCGCTTGCCCATGCCGATCGCCTCGGTGACGAAACGCGCCATGCTGGCGACATCGCCACCGGCGTATACGCCGGCAGTTGCGGTCGCCTGCTGCGCGTCGACGTGCAGCAGTGCGCCGGCACTTGCGAGCGCCTGCGCGAAAGGCGCGAGCTCGGGGTCCTGGCCGATGGAAGGAACGACGGCGTCGGCTTCGATCCGGAATTCGCTTCCCTCGATCGGCTCGAAGCGGAAGCGGCCGCGTTCGGCGGCAGCGACGAACTTTCCCCGCACGCATTCGAACGTCGGGCGCCCCGCGGTGCCGACGTAGGCGCGCGTGAGTGAAGCGCCGTCGACGAGCCGAACGCCTTCCTCGATCGCCTCCTCGACCTCGGCGCGCTGCGCCGGCATCTGCGCGCGCGATTCGAGCGCGAGCATCGTGACTTCGTGTCCTGCGCGGCGCGCGCTGCGCGCCACGTCGATCGCCGCGCTGCCCCCGCCGATGACCACCAGGTGCCGGCCCAGCGCCGGCACGTTGCCGGCATTCGCCTGCGCGAGCCACGCGGCGCCGCCGACCACCCACGGCTGCGCGTAATCGACCTGCGGCAATCGTTTCGGACGTCGCGCGCCTGCGGCGACGTAGACCGCGTCGAAGGCGTCGCGCAACGCCGCAAACGCCTGCGGCGAGTCGATCCGCTCGCTGCACCGCACGGTCACGCCGAGCGCGACGATGCGCTCGATCTCGCCGTCGAGCACGTCGCGCGGCAGGCGGTACGCGGGGATGCCGTCGCGCATCAGCCCGCCCAACTGCGGCTGCGCCTCGAAGATCGTCACCGCGTAGCCGCGACGGCGCAGGTGATACGCAGCGGACAGCCCCGACGGGCCCCCGCCTACGATCGCCACGCGCTCGTTGCGCTGTACCTCGGGCGCCGGCCAGGTCCAACGCTCGGCCAGGCCGAGGTCGCCGACGTGCCGCTCGAGCTTGCAGATCGAGATCGACTCGTCGTATCCCTGCCGGTTGCATGCCGTCTCGCAGGGGTGATGGCAGACGCGGCCGGCAACCGCGGGAAACGGATTGTTGCGCGTGAGGATCTCCCACGCAGCGCGGAAATCGCGCTCGCGCGCGCGGCCGATCCATTGCGCGATGTCGCCGTTCACCGGGCACGCCGCATGGCATGGCGAGGGCGCGCTCAGGTGGCGCGGCAGCCGCGCGCGCCAGGTGCCGGTCTTGAATACCTCGGTGCTGCCGGTGGTCCACGCGGTAGGGGGCAGGTTGCGCGCGTTCATGCCGCGCTCCGTTGAAGTTGCGCATCGACGCCGCGCCAGCCTTCCTCGCACGCGGCGGCGTTCGCTTCCTTCTGCTTCGGCACCTCGCCGATCAGCGTGCGCTGCAGCCCTTCGAGCGAAGGCTCTCCGAGCGCGCGCGCAAGCGCGCCCAGCAGCACCGAATTGACGATGCGACCGAGACCGTGTCGACGTGCGATCGCGATCGCGTCGACGGCAATGACGCGTCGGCCGGGCAGAACCGATGCGAAGTACTGCGCGGGCTGCGCCGAGTTGACGACGATCAGCGTCTGCGGCGCCGCGCTCGCAAGCAGCCTGCCCTCGAGCAGGCTGGCGTCGAAGCACAGGATCGCGTCGGCTTTCTCGATGTCGCAGCGCACGCGGATCGGCTTGTCGTCCACCCTGATGTACGAGCTCACCGGCGTGCCGCGACGTGCGCCGCCGTAGCTCGCGAAACTCTGCACCTGCCGCCCTTCGGCGAAGAACGCGGTGGCGAGCAGGTTGCCCGCGGTCTGCGCGCCCTGCCCGCCGCGGCCCTGAACGATGATCTGCAGCACGATGCCTCCTCGGCGAGCGCCGCGGTCGCCTGCCGCGGTCATCCCGATTCCGGTGTCCCGTCTGCGACTACATCGCTCGCCGTTCGCGACGTCCTTGATCTGCCGCAAGAAGGAGGCCTCGCAGCGTTTTCGGCTTCGATCGCCGCTCGGCCCGATGCAGGCTTACCATGGGCAAACGGGAACTGTCGAAGGCAACCGATGCCATGAAGCGAACCCTGTCCTCGCGCCTCGCCGCCGCCGGCGCAGCGCTCGCCTCGGCCGTCGCATCGTCCGGTGCCCAGGCCGAGTTGAAACCCGGCGACGTCGCGCCGGTCTTCACGGCACCCGCCGCACTCGCCGGCCAGGTTTTCGAGTTCTCGCTCCAGGACGCGCTCGCGCACGGGCCGGTCGTCGTCTACTTCTATCCGAAGGCGTTCACCAGGGGTTGCACGATCGAGGCCAACCGGTTCGCCGAGGCGCAGGACGAATACCGGGCGCTGTACGCGACCGTGATCGGCCTGTCGGGGGACGACATCGAAACGCTGAAGAAGTTCTCGGTCGCCGAATGCCGGGACCGCTTCGCGGTCGCATCCGATGCCGACGGCAGCATCATGAAGGCGTACGGCGCCGCGATGCCGCTGCTGTCGAGCTACGCGAAGCGGGTGTCGTACGTGATCGGCACCGACGGGCGCATCGCCTACGCGTATTCGTCGATGAGTCCCGACGAGCACGTGCCGAACACGCTGGCGGCGCTGCGGGCGTTGGCGAAGCGCTGACCGTCTTCCTGGTGCGCCGCCGATTCGGCAGCCGTCGGCGCCTGGAATCGCGGAACCGGCCGCGGACACCGGCGCAAGGCCCCGCAAAACGCATCGCACATCGCCGACGATCTACGCAGGCACTGCCTTCGAGCAGGCCCTTGCGGAGACGGCGAATGAACGATGCGAGACCACCGCTCGATCCGGCCATGCAGCAGGCGATCGAGCGCGAACACGCGGTCTGCGCGCGCAACTACGACCCGCTGCCGGTCGTGATCGAGCGCGGCGAGGGCGTCTGGCTGTACGACACCGCTGCACGCCGGTACCTGGATTTCATGAGCGCGTATTCGGCGGTGGCCCACGGGCACCGTCACCCGCGGCTGGTAGCGGCAGCGCAGGCGCAACTCGGGCGCGTGAGCGTCACCTCGCGCGCATTCCACAACGACCGGCTCGCGCCTTTCCTCGAGGAACTGTGCCGGATCTCCGGCTTCACGCGGGCGTTGCCGATGAATACCGGCGCCGAGGCAGTCGAAACGGCGATCAAGGCGGCGCGGCGCTGGGGATACCGGACCAAGGGGATCGCGCCGCAGCGCGCGACGATCCTCGCCGCACGCGGCAACTTCCACGGGCGAACGACGACGGTCGTCGGCTTTTCGTCCGATCCGTCGACGCGCGCCGACTTCGGCCCCTTCGACGCCGGTTTCCGTCTTTTCGACTTCGGCGACCTGGCGTCGCTCGACGCCGCCGGCGGCGACGACGTCTGCGCAGTGCTCGTCGAGCCGATCCAGGGGGAAGCGGGCGTAATCCTTCCGCCCGACGGCTGGTTGCGCGCGCTGCGTGCCTGGTGCGACCGCCATCAGGTGCTGCTGATCCTCGACGAGGTGCAGTCGGGGCTCGGCCGCACCGGGCGCAACTTCGCCTTCGAGCACGAATCGATCCGGCCCGATGCCCTCGTCGTCGGCAAGGCGCTGGGCGGCGGCATCTTGCCGGTGTCGGCATTCCTCGCGGATTGCGCACTGATGGACGTCTTCGAACCCGGCAGCCACGGATCGACCTTCGGCGGCAATGCCCTGGCGGCCGCCGTCGGGCTCGAGGCGCTTCGCGTACTGCGCGAAGAGCAGCTCGTCGAACGCAGCGCCGTGCTCGGGCGGCACCTGCTCGCACGCCTGCACGAGATTGCCGACGCCCGACGGATCGCCGTGCGAGGTCGCGGCCTGTGGGCCGGGCTCGACCTGCACGGCTGCGGCGTCGACGCGCACGACTTCGTCGCACGCCTGATGCAGCGCGCAGTCCTGACGAAAGAAACGCACGAGACGATCCGCATCGCCCCGCCGTTGACGATCACGAAGGCGCAGCTCGACTGGGGACTCGACCGGATCGAGGAAGTGCTCGCAGAAACGCTAGCCCGGCGCCCGCTGCCGCGCAGCGACGCCGCGCCGGTCGCAGGCGAGGTACCGCGCGTTCTTCTGTGCCCGCCCGAGCATTTCGACGTTCGCTACCGGATCAACCCCTGGATGCACCCCGAGACGTGGTCGATCGACGCAGCGCGCCTGTCGCGCGATGCGCGCGACGGCTGGCGGGCGCTTCGCTCGGCCTACCTCCGGCTGGGCGTGCACGTCGAGACGATGCCGGCGCAGCGCGGCTGCCCGGACCTGGTCTTCACGGCGAATGCGGCCGTCGTGCTCGACGGCAAGGCGCTGCTCGCACGCTTTCGCAACGCCGAGCGGCGCGCCGAGGAGGAGCACGGTCGACGCGCCTTCGAAGCGCTGCGAAGTCGCGGCATCGTCGCATCGGTGCACGAACTGGACGGGGAGCTGCGATTCGAGGGCGCCGGCGACGCGATCTGGGATGCGAAGCGCCAGGTCATGTGGATGGGCTACGGGCAGCGCTCGGATTTCGATGCGCGCAGCGCGGTGCGTCGCGTGTTCGACGTGGACACGCTGTCGCTGGAACTCGTGTCGCCCAGCTTCTACCATCTCGACACGTGCCTGTGCGTCCTGTCGCACGGCGAAATCCTCTGGTATCCGCCCGCGTTCGCCGAATCTTCGCAGCGGCTGCTGCGCGGCATCGCCGGCGAGTCTGCCATCGAGGCGAGCGAAGAGGACGCGCTGCGCTTCGCGCTGAACGCCGTCTGCATCGGCGACGAAGTGCTGCTCTGCCATGCGTCGGAGCCGTTGCAGGCAAGCCTGGCCGAACGCGGCTATCGCGTGCAGGTCGTGCCGCTGGACGCGTTCAACCGCTCCGGCGGAGCCGCCTGCTGCCTGACGCTGCGCCTCTCGCAGCGCAGCGCTCGCGCCGCGCCTGGGGATCGCGCACGCGCCGCATAGGAGACGAACGCGGGAATACACTCGCCGCATGAAGCGGCTCGACGACATCGACCGTCGCATCCTGCGCGAACTGCAGCACGACGGGCGCATCACGAACCAGGCGCTCGCCGATCGCATCGGCCTGTCGGCGCGGGCCTGCCTGGATCGCGTGCGTCGCCTCGAGCGCGACGGCTCGATCCACGGCTATCGCGCGATCGTCGGCCGGGATGCGCTCGGCGAACTGCTCGTCGTTCACGCGGAAGTCACGCTGGTCGACCAGCGGAGGACGACGATGCAGCAGTTCGAGCGTCGTGCCGCCGACTGCGGCGAGGTCGTCGCGTGCTACCTCGTCAGCGGGCCTTACGACTACCTCGTGCGATTCGCCTGCAGCGACGTCGAACACTATCGCCGCATCTCCGACGCATGGATCAACGACCTGTCGATGGGCGTCGCACGCGTCGTCTCGCACACCGAGCTCGGGGCGGTGAAGGAATTCTCCGGTTACCCCGTTTGACGGCAGCCGGCGGTCAGCGCACCGCGTAGTCGATCGTCAACGGCGCATGGTCCGAAAAGCGCGCCGCAGTGAAGATCTCCGCCCGGCGCGCCTTCGCCGCCATTCCCGGCGTGGCGATCTGGTAGTCGATCCGCCATCCGACGTTCTTCGTCCAGCTCTGGCCGCGATTGCTCCACCACGTGTACTGCTCGGGCCGCGGATCGAGCCGGCGGAACACGTCGACGAAGCCGATCTCGTCGAACAGGCCGCCAAGCCACGCACGCTCCTCGGGCAGGAAACCCGAGTTCTTGCGGTTCGAGCGCCAGTTCTTCAGGTCGATCTCGCGGTGCGCGATGTTCCAGTCGCCGCACAGGATCACCTCGCGGCCGCTGGCGAAGAGATCGCGCAGATGACGCTGGAACTCGGCGAGGAAGCGGAACTTCGCCTGCTGGCGCTCGGGCGAACTCGATCCCGACGGAACGTAGACCGACACGACCGCGTAGGCGCCGAAATCGAGCTCGAGATAGCGCCCGTCGCCGTCGAACTCGGCACTGCCGAAGCCGGTGCGAACCGCGCGCGGACGGCGACGCGAGAAGATGCCGACGCCGGCATAGCCCTTGCGCTGGCCGCAATCGAAATGCGCTCGCAGCCCGTCGATCGAATGCGCGGCATCGAGATCGCCTTGCTGCGCGCGCACCTCCTGCACGCAGACGACGTCGGCTGCGTGCGCATTGGCCCATTCGATCCACCCGCGCCGGCAAGCCGAGCGAATGCCGTTCAGGTTCAGCGTGACGACCCGTATCATTGCGCGAACGCGTTCCTGCTCCCTGCGGTCCGAGACACATGGCAGACGATCTGCGCGCGGAGTTTATCCGCTTCGCCGTCGACAGCGGCGTGTTGCGCTTCGGCGAGTTCCGCACGAAGGCCGGCCGGCTGTCGCCGTATTTCTTCAATGCCGGCCTGTTCTGCGACGGCGCCTCCCTCGGCCGGCTCGCCGGCTTCTATGCGCGCACGCTGCTCGCCGCAGAGCGCGAGGGACGGGTCGCCTTCGACCTTCTGTTCGGTCCGGCCTACAAGGGCATCCCGCTGGCGAGCGCCACTGCCGTCGCGCTGGCGCAGCAGGGGCGCAACGTGGGCTTCTCGTTCAATCGCAAGGAAGCGAAGGATCACGGCGAGGGCGGGACGCTGATCGGCGCGCCGCTCGCCGGACGCGTCGTCATCGTCGACGACGTGATCAGCGCCGGAACCTCGGTGGGGGAGTCCGTCGACATCATCCGTGCGCAGGGCGCTCAGCCGGCCGCGGTGCTGATCGCGCTCGACCGCGAGGAACGAAGCGGCAACGCCACCGAGGTCGGCGAACGTTCGGCGGCGCAGGAAGTCCAGCACGTGCACGGCATCCCGGTGATCTCGATCGCGGGGCTCGACGACCTGCTTCGCTTCCTGGACTGCGGCGATGCGTCGTCCGGGCGCTGGCGCGATCGGGTCGCCGCCTACCGCTCGCAATACGGGGCGTTGCGCCGCGCCTGAGCGCACACCCTCACTCCCGCAAACGCGCGACCCGCACGGCTCGCTACGCCAGCGCGCGGGATTTCATCCCTCGAAGCGCACGAGCAGCATGTTGACAGGCTGACGGCCGCGGCGGGTCGCGGATTCCGGCCAGCCTGCAACATAGCGGGAGCCGCACCATGAACATCCGATCTGCCGCAGGCACGCTTCTTTCCGTTCTCGCGCTGACCGCGCACGCCGGCCCCGACGAGTCGCTCGAGCAGGCGATGCGCTACTACGAGAACGGCCAATACCGGCTCGCCCTGCCGCACCTGGAAGCGGCCGCGGAAGCGGGCGACGCCCATGCGCAGGAAATGCTGGGCTTCATGCACGCGATGGGCGGCATCTTCTATCCGGGCGTCGCACTCGACCGGCGCGAAGCGCTGCGCTGGTTCGAACGCGCCGCGGGCAGCGGGCTGCCGGTGAGTCGCTACATGGCCTGCACGTTGGGGCGAACGCTGGATTACACGCTGCCTTCGCCGCGCCATCGTCTCGACTGCTTCGATCGGTTCGCCGACGTGGCCACTTCACCGGCACCCTAACGCGTCCGGCCGGCCTGTCCGTCGCCTCTGGCAACGGACAGGCGCGCCGCGGATAATCGATTCGATGCGTCCGCTAGTGGAGGCGCCATGGATCCGATCAGCGTCTTGGTCGTCGAAGACGAGCCGGAGTTCCTGTACGCCTATTGCGAAGCGGTGTCCTGCGACGCGCGACTGCGGCTGGTGGGCGCGGTCGGATCCCGGTCTGCTGCGAGTGCGCTACTCGCGCTCGCCGTGCCCGACGTCCTTCTCGTCGACCTCGGCCTGCCGGACGGCGACGGAACGGAGTTGATCCGCCAGGCGGCGGAACGGCGCGCGGATTGCGATCCGCTGGTGGTGACGGTGTTCGGCGACGACCAGCATGTGCTGCAGGCGATCCGCGCGGGCGCGACCGGGTACCTGCTCAAGGGCAGTTCGCGCGCAGAGATCGTCGAGTGCATCGTGGCGCTGCGCGCCGGGGGCTCGACGATCAGCCCGAGCATCGCGCGTCGACTCCTGCAGTTGATGGTGACGAGCGCATGCGACGAAACGGTCGCTGCATCGTCCCTGCCAGCCGCCGCCTCGGACCTCACCGTACGCGAAGCGGAGATCCTGCGGCTCGTCGCAAAAGGACTTGCTTTCGCCCAAGTCGCCAGCGCGCTCGGCATTTCGCCGCACACGGTAGTCGCGCACGTCAAGAAGACGTATCGCAAGCTCGCCGTGCATTCGCGCAGCGAAGCGGTCTTCGAGGCCACTCAACTGGGAATCCTGTAGCGACCGCCATCGGCAGTCATGCCCCGCGAAGTATCGGGCGTGCGTGCGACACTGTCGGGGTCGCTGTGTCGCCTCGCGTGCACGTTGGTGATTGCGCTGGCGGTCGCCCCCGCATCGGCCGTCATCGACGGCACACCGGGTGTTCGACTGTCGCAGGAGATCGTCGAAGCCGACCTCGCGCTGAGCCCTTCCCAGGATCCGCCCACCGACGCCGCCTCATGGCAGTGGGTGTCGTTGCCCGACTCGTGGGACGACAGCCGCCGCGGAAGAGTCGCTACTGCCTGGTACCGGATCGAGTTGAAGCTGGCCAGGGCGCCCACCGAACCCTGGCTCGTGTACTTTCCGCGCCTCCGTGACGGCGGCAGGCTGTTCGTCAATGGTTCGCTCGCGACGCTGATTCCGGAGGCCGACGCCGAGCAGTTCGTCCAGTGGTTGCGTCCGCATGCGCCGGTGATTCCGCCGCGCATGCTGCAGATCGGAACCAACACGATCCACCTGCGCGTGAAAGTGAGCGCGCCCAGTTTCCGGATGGTTCCGTTCTTCGTCGGTCCGGAATCCGAATTGGAAGGGCCCTACCAGTGGCGTCTGTTCTGGGCATACACGACCGCGCAGATGACCGTGATCGCGACGATCTCGCTCGGTTTGTTCGTGCTGATCATCTGGCTTCGGCGGCGGATGGAGTTCGATTACGGACTATTCGGCATTGCGTCGCTATGCTGGGGGCTGCGCACGCTGCTGTTCGTTGTCTCCGTCTTTCCGGCCCGATGGTGGCACTTGTGGCAGACGTTGAACTACGCGGCGACCGGCGGCTTCGTCGTGAGCATGACGATGTTCATGCTGCGCTTTGCCGGCCTGCGCAACGCCGCCATCGAGCGGGCCGCTCTGGCTTATTGGCTGCTCGGCCCGCTCGCGATGCTCGTCGGCGGGCCGCAGTTCGACCATGCGGTCGCGACCTTCTATCAGGGCGGCCTGATCCTCGTCTCCGCGGTCATGCTCGGCGCGACGGTTCTCGCTGGATGGCGCAAGCGAACGCCCGGCGTACTGTTGCTGTGCATCGGCGTCGTCTTCGGACTGACCCTCGGCGTGCACGACTACCTCGTCCAGGTCGGCGTTCTCGACTATCGGCGTCCGTACGTGCTGCACCTGGCGGCGATCGTCCTGCTCGGGGCGGTGGGCGCATTGCTCACCGACCGTTTCGTGCGAAGCCTGCGCGACGCCGAGCAGGCGGCGCGCGTGCTCGAGTCGACGGTTCGCGAACGCGAACGCGAGCTCGAGGGCAACTACGAGCGCTTGCGGCGCCTGGAGCGCGAGCGTCTGCTCAGCGAGGAGCGCCAGCGGATCATGCAGGACATGCACGACGGACTCGGATCGCATCTGCTGTCGTCGCTCGCGATGATCGAACGCGGAGCCCTCGACCGCGATGCGATGGCGCAGGCGCTTCGCGAAGCGATCGACGACATGCGGCTGGCGATCGACACGCTCTCGCCGTCACACGAAGGACTCGTCGAAGCGCTCGCCAATCTCGCGTGGCGCCTGCAGCCGCGCTTCGCCGCTGCGGGCATCGCGCTGCGTTTCCACCTCGACGAGTTGCCCGATCGGATCGAAATGCCGGCCGAGGACGCGCTGCAGATCCTGCGTGTCCTGCAGGAAGCGCTCACCAATGCGCTGAAGCATTCCGGCGCCCGAGCGGTGGACGTTTTCGTGCGCGTGGCCGGCACGCCGGCGCGGCTGGTGCTTCGCGTGCACGACGACGGCTCGGGCTTCGACACGACGGGACCGCTCGGCGGTCGCGGGCTCGCCGGGATGCACCGACGCGCGAGGAAAGTCGGCGCGGAGCTCGACGTTCGTTCGGGCCCCAAAGGATCGCTCGTGTCGCTCGACGTGCCGCTGCCACTACCCAGCAGCGCCGCTCGACCGTCGTGACGCGAGCCGCCTCGCATCTGCGTGCTCAGCCCAGGCGCCGACGCAGCAGTTCGTTGACCTGCTGCGGATTTGCCTTGCCGCGCGTGGCCTTCATCACCTGGCCGACCAGCGCGTTGAACGCCTTTTCCCGCCCGGCGCGAAACTCCTCGACCGATCGCGCGTTGTTGGCGATGACGTCGTCGACGACGCGCTCGAGTTCGCCCGCGTCGCTCATCTGCCGCAGGCCCTTCGCATCGATGACGCGATCGACGGCGTCGGCGTCGCGATCCCCACCGCTCCACAGCGCTGCGAACACGTCGCGCGCGGTCTTGCCGGAGATCGTGCCATCGTCGATGCGCGCGACGAGCCGGGCGAGCTGCCCGGGCGCAACGGCACAGTCTCCGATCGAACGCTCTTCGCGGTTCAGCGCGGCGGCAAGTTCGCCCATCACCCAGTTCGCCGCCGCTTTGGCGAGCGGCGGCGGCGCGGCACCAGGCGACGCCGGCAACCCGCTCACCACCTTCTCGTAGTAATCGGCAACGGCGCGCGACGCGGTGAGCATCGCCGCGTCGTAGGCCGACAATCCGTACGCCTGCCCGAAGCGCGCGCGCATCGCCGCCGGCAGCTCGGGCAGCGTCGCGCGCACGCGCTCGATCCACTCAACGCCGATCGCCAGCGGCGGCAGGTCGGGATCGGGGAAGTAGCGGTAGTCGTGCGCGTCTTCCTTGCCCCGCATCGTGCGCGTCTCGTCGCGGTCGGGGTCGTACAGGCGCGTTTCCTGCACGACGCGCCCGCCGTCGGAAATGAGCTCGATCTGCCGCGCCGCCTCGTGCTCGATCGCGCGCTCGAGGAAGCGAAACGAATTGAGGTTCTTGATCTCGCAGCGCGTGCCCAGTTCCGCCTGGCCCATCGGCCGCACCGAGACGTTGGCGTCGCAGCGAAACGAGCCTTCCTGCAGGTTGCCGTCGCAGATGCCGAGCCAGACGACGAGCGCGTGCAGCGTGCGCGCGTAGGCCGACGCTTCACGCGACGATCTCATATCGGGTTCGGTGACGATCTCGAGCAGCGCCGTGCCGGCTCGATTCAGGTCGATGCCCGTCATCCCGTGGAAGTCCTCGTGCAGCGACTTGCCCGCGTCCTCCTCGAGATGGGCGCGTACGAGTCGCACGAAGCGCTGGCGCATGCCTTCCGCGGAGCCTTCGCCTGCGTCTTTGGCATCGCGCTCCTGCCAAAGCACCTGCAGCCCGCCGCCGGAAACCACCGGGATCTCGAACTGGCTGATCTGGTAGCCCTTCGGCAGGTCGGGATAGAAGTAGTTCTTGCGCGCGAACACCGATCGTCCGGCGATCCGCGCGTCCACGGCCAGCCCGAAGCGGATCGCGCATTCGACTGCCGCCCGGTTCGCCACCGGCAGCACGCCCGGCAGCGCGAGATCGACGAAGCTCGCCTGCGTGTTCGGGGCCGCGCCGAAGGCCGTGGAGGCGTCGGAGAACATCTTCGATCGCGTCGCGAGCTGCACGTGCGTCTCGAGTCCGACCACGATTTCCCACTGCATTGCTTCGATCGTCCGTTCTTTCGGCCGCGGCCGGGGATTCAGGGGTGCGCGCAGCGCCCGGTCTGCGGATCGAACATCACCGGCCATGCCTGCTCGTAGATTCCCGGCGTGCACCGACTCTCGCAGCCGTTGTGCGCGAGCGTGATTCGGCGCGGTTCCTGCCAGATCATCAACCGGCAACTGCTGCCGTCGCGCGCGACGAGCTCGATGTGCGGCCGGCTCTTCGTCTGGCGGAAGTCGGCTTGACGAAAGCTGCAGCTGCCGCGTCGTCCGACCTGCAGCGTCCAGTCGAGCGCCAGCACCCGATTGTCTCGCACGTTCAGGTGCGCATCCTCGCGGAAGCCGTCCTCCTCGGTCTGCACGCACGCGCCGTCGAGATCGATCGGCCGATCGGCGATCGGCGCAGGACCGGGTCCGCGCCCGGGCAGCGGCACCGGAATCGGGATCACCGAGCACGCGCCGAGAGCAACGAGCGCAGCACCGACCAGCGTACGCGCAACGAGCGCACTCGCGCGCAATGCGAGCAGGCCCGATGCACGCCGCAGCGCTCCAGGCCTCAGGCCGGCCGTTGCAAGTGCCATGCGGTGGCCTGCTGGAAAGCGTGCGCCACGCGCAGCAGCCGCGCCTCGTCGAAGGCGCGACCGATCAACTGCAGGCCGACCGGCCGTTCGCGCTCGCCGAAACCGGCCGGCACCGACAGCCCCGGAAGACCGGCAAGCGACGCGGGCAGCGTATAGACGTCGGCGAGGTAGTTGCGCACCGGATCGTCGACCCGCGAACCGATGTCCCACGCGACGGTGGGAGCGACGGGGCCGGCGATGACGTCGACCGAATCGAACGCATGGCGGAAGTCGTCTGCGATCAGACGGCGCAGCTTCTGCGCCTGCAGATAATACGCGTCGTAGTAGCCGTGCGAGAGCACGTAGGTGCCGACGAGCACGCGCCGCTTCACCTCGTCGCCGAAGCCTTCGGCGCGCGTGTTGCAGTACATCTCGCGCAGGTCGTCGTAGCGCGCGGCCCGATGCCCGTAGCGCACGCCGTCGAAGCGGCTCAGGTTGCTCGACGCTTCGGCCGGAGAGATGACGTAGTACGCGGGGATCGCGAGCTCGGTCTTCGGAAGTGCGACGTCGACGAGCTCGGCGCCCAGGCCGCGCAGCGTCTCGAGCGCGGCTTGCACGGCGGCGCGGACGTCATCGGCGAGCCCCTGGCCGAAGAACTCGCGCGGCACGCCGATTCGCATGCCTCGCACCGGCTGGCCGAGATCGCGCGCGAAATCCTCGGTCGGTCGCTCGACGCTGGTGGAGTCGCGCGCGTCGAAACCGGCGATCGCCGACAGCATCGTCGCGCAATCTTCGGCGCTCGATGCCATCACGCCGGCCTGGTCGAGACTGGACGCGTAGGCGATGATCCCGTAGCGCGAAACCCGCCCGTACGTGGGCTTCAGGCCCGTGATGCCGCAGAACGCCGCAGGCTGGCGCACCGAGCCGCCGGTGTCGGTGCCGGTTGCCGCCGGAACGAGACCCGCGGCAACCGCCGCGGCCGAACCGCCGGACGAGCCGCCGGGAATCGCATCGAGATCCCACGGATTACGCACCGCGCCGAAATGCGAGTGCTCGTTGGAGCCTCCCATTGCGAATTCATCGCAATTCGTCTTGCCGATGCAGACCGCACCGGCGTCGGCGAGGCGTTCGACCACTGCCGCATCGAAGGGGCTGACGTAGCCCTCGAGCATCTTCGAAGCCGCAGTGGTGCGCCAGCCGCGCGTGACGAAGACGTCCTTGTGCGCAAGGGGCACGCCGAGCAGCGCGCCGCGCTCGCCGCGCGCGCGCCGCGCGTCGGCCTGGCGCGCCTGCTCGAGCGTGCGCTCGGGTTGCACGTCGATGAACGCGTTCAGCGAACTCGCCGCCACGCGGCGCAAGCACTCCTCGGCGAGTTCCACCGCCGACACGTGTTTCGCATCGAGGGCGTCGCGCAACTCGCGCAGCGAGGCGCGCTGCGCGCTCACTCGATCACCTTCGGGACGAGATACAGTCCGCGCTCGACGGCGGGCGCCATCGCCTGCCCCGCTTCGCGCCGGTCGGCAACATCGGCGACGTCGTCTCGCAGCCGCAGCGTCTGGTCGTGCGGATGCGTCATCGGCTCCACGCCGGCGGTGTCGACGGCGCGCAGGCGTTCGAACAGGGCGAGCACTTCACCGAGTTGCACGGCCGCGCGTTCGAGCTCGGCCTCGGTGAGCGCGATGCGCGCAAGGGCGGCAATGCGCCGAACCTCGTCGGGCGACAGCGGCATCGATGGCAAGGGTGTGGACACGGCGTTCGGGACGAGGCAGGGCAGCGGTGTGCGAGCCGCCCCGCAGAGCGCAGCCGACAGACGGCGCCGCAGACGAAAGAACGGCAAGAAAACCGTCGGGTCGAGAGGAAATTATACGGTATCATGCGACGCGAATTTCACGGGTCGCGAAATGCTCGGGTTCCTGCGCAAATACTTCTCCAACGACCTGGCTATCGACCTCGGCACGGCCAACACGCTGATCTACGTTCGCGGCAAGGGCATCGTGCTCAACGAGCCTTCGGTCGTCGCGATACGGCAGGAAGGCGGGCCGAGCGGCAAGAAGACGATCGCTGCAGTCGGCACCGAAGCCAAGCAGATGCTCGGCCGCGTGCCGGGCAACATCGAGGCCATCCGCCCGATGAAGGACGGCGTCATCGCCGACTTCACCGTCACCGAGCAGATGCTCAAGCAGTTCATCAAGATGGTGCACGAGTCGCGGCTGTTCTCGCCGAGCCCGCGCATCATCATCTGCGTGCCCTGCGGCTCCACCCAGGTCGAGCGCCGCGCGATCCGCGAGTCGGCGCTGGGCGCCGGCGCGTCGCAGGTGTACCTCATCGAGGAACCGATGGCCGCGGCAATCGGCGCCGGGCTTCCGGTGTCGGAGGCCGCCGGCTCGATGGTCGTCGACATCGGTGGCGGCACCACCGAGGTCGGCGTCATCTCGCTCGGCGGAATGGTCTACAAGGGTTCGGTGCGCGTCGGCGGCGACAAGTTCGACGAAGCGATCATCAACTACATTCGCCGCAACTACGGCATGCTGATCGGCGAGCCCACCGCCGAAGCGATCAAGAACACGATCGGGTCGGCGTTTCCCGGCTCCGAGATCCGCGAGATGGAGGTCAAGGGCCGAAATCTCTCGGAAGGCATCCCCCGCAGCTTCACGATCACGTCGAACGAGATCCTCGAGGCGCTCACCGACCCGCTGAACCAGATCGTTTCGGCGGTGAAGATCGCGCTCGAGCAGACGCCGCCCGAGCTCGGCGCCGACATCACCGAGCGCGGCATCATGCTCACCGGCGGCGGTGCGCTGCTGCGCGACCTCGACCGGCTCCTCATCGAGGAGAGCGGACTGCCGGTGCTCGTCGCCGAAGATCCGCTCACCTGCGTCGTTCGCGGCTGCGGCATGGCGCTCGAGCGCATGGAGAAGCTGGGCATGATCTTCACCAGCGAGTGACGCCTCGCGCAGGGCTCGATGCCCGGCGCGAGGATGCTCGACCCTGACGGCGTCCCGTGAACAGCAGTCCGCCGCCGTTCTTCCGGCAAGGTCCGTCTGCCAACGCACGCCTGGTCTTCTTCTCGCTGCTGGCGATCGCGCTGCTCGTCGTCGACTCGCGCATCGAGTTGCTCGGACGCCTGCGCCAGGGAATCGCCACCGTGCTGTATCCGGTGCAGCGCACGTTACTCGTTCCGCGCGACCTCGCCGATGTCGGCGCCCAATACGTCGGCGAAGTCACGCGACTGCGCGCCGAGAACGCCGAGTTGCGGCGCATCGAGACATCCAACGCGAACGCACTGCTGCAGACCGAGCAGCTCGCCGCCGAGAACCGGCAGTTGCGCCGGCTGCTCGCGATGCGCGAGCGTACCGTGCTGCGCTCGACCGTCGCGGAAGTGCTCTACGACGCGCGCGACGCATTCTCCCGCCGACTCGTGCTCGACAAGGGCGTGCAGCACGGCGTCGCGGCCGGCCAGCCGGTGATCGACGCCGACGGGGTCATCGGACAGGTGACGCGCGTGTACCCGCTGTCGAGCGAAGTGACGCTGGTCACCGATCGCGAATCGACGATTCCGGTGGAACTGCGACGCACCGGCGAGCGCTCGGTCGCCTTCGGCGGCTCGATCGCCGGCACCGTGGAGCTGCGCTACCTGCGCACGAACGCCGACGTTCGCTCCGGCGACGTGCTCGTCACCTCCGGCCTCGACGGCGTGTTCCCCGCCGGCCTGCCCGTGGGCACCGTGCGATCGGTCGAGGTCGGCTCCTCGGCCTTCGTGCGCGTGCTCGTCGACCCGGCCGCGCAGGTCGAACGCACGCGTCTGCTGCTCGTGCTGCTGGCCGAGCCGCCGCAGGTGCCGAAGATGGTCGCACCCGAGGACGGCGAGCCGCGTCGGCGCTCGCGCGGAGGCTAGCGCGCGATGCAGATGCGACCGCAATACCTGCTGCTTCCGGCGAACCGCGCATTCATCACGTTCACGATCGTCACGGCCTTCGTGCTCAACGTGCTGCCCTGGGGGCACACGCCCGGCATCCCCGACCTGCTCGCCCTGGTGCTCGTGTTCTGGAACGTGCACCAGCCGCGCATGGTCGGCATCGGCATCGCGTTCCTGTTCGGGTTGCTGATGGACGTGCACGACGCGGCGCTCTTCGGCGAGCACGCGCTCGCCTACACGCTGCTGTCGTACGGCGCGATCGCGATGCACCGACGAGTGCCGTGGTTCCACATGGCCGGGCAGATGCTGCACGTGCTGCCGCTGTTCCTGCTCACGCAGTGCCTCGTGCTGCTCGTGCGGCTGGCGATCGGGGGCGCGTTCCCCGGCTGGCAGTGGTTCCTGCAGAGCGCAAGCTGCACGCTGCTGTGGCCGCTGGCCGACTGGCTGCTGCTCGCGCCGCAGCGGCGCGCGGTCGACCGCGACGAGAACCGGCCGATCTGACGTGCTGGCTGTCCTCGCTCCGTCATCGGCGCGTCCGCGGCAGGCGGCAACGGGCCGATGGGGGCGCGCCAGCGGCGGGCATCGCGGCGGCTGCGGGCGCCGTAACGCGCACGCTGCGGCTGCGCTGTGCGCGGG
>JAEWFA010000014.1 GCA_023389055.1 Pseudomonadota bacterium
GGGCGGCACGGCGGCCGGCGGAGCGGGCGGCGCGGGCGGCACGGCAACCAACACCGCGGGCGCCGGCGGCGCGAGCGGGTCGGCGACCAATGGCGACGCCACCAACGGCGGTGCGTCTACCAGCGCGTCGAACGGCTCGGCGACCAACGGTAGCGCCTCCGGCGGCGGCGGCGCAGTCGGCGCCACCGGCGGCACGGGCCAGGGCGGCACCGGCGGCATGGGCGGCACCGGCAACGGCGGCGTCGGCGGCGCCGGCGGACAGAACACCGTCACGGCCGGAACCTTCGACATGTCGAACTCGATCAGCAACTCGTTCTCGAACAGCGCCGGCATCACGATCGCGAGCCAGAACAGCGGCATCGCGGCGCTGATCCAGCAGAGCGCGAACGTCCAGGCGAACCTCGCCGTTCGCTGAACGACAGGAGTGGCGCGGACGGCGCGACAGGGGCTTCGGCCCCCGTCGCGTCGACGCGCGGAAAAGCTTCGATCCGGGGAGACACTCGATGCGCACCCTGCTTCGCCCGCTCTTCGCCGTCGCTGCAGCCACCGCGGTGCTGTTCTCCGGCACGGCGATCGCCGCGGAAGAAGACGACGCTCCGACAGGCACGGCCGTCGCATCGCAAGCGCAACCGACTTCGACGCAGGCCGCGGCCGGCTGGCTCGGCGCGAGCACTGTCGACGACCGCGAACTCGCGCGACAACGCGGCGGAGTCGACCTGCACGTCAACGAGAACAACGCGAGCGCGATCGTGCGAGATAACGTCGCCACGAACCTGAGTACCGGCAACAACTCGATCAACGGCGAATCGTTCGCCGGCATGAGCGGCGTTCCGATGGTGGTTCAGAACTCGGGCAACAACGTCGTCATCCAGAACTCGACGATCCTGAACCTGCAGCTGAAGTAGGCGCGCCGTGCTTCGCGTGTTCCTGCGTCGGCTCGCGTGCGCCATCGCGTCGCTGCTCGCGCTCGGCGCGCTCGACGCGTCCGCGCAGTCTTCGACCCCATTCCTCGGCGCCACCGGCAACACCTTCTCGATGCCGGTGCGCACGATCAAGCAGATCCGCCAGCAGATCGCGTTCCGCGCGACGCTGCACCAGAAATACGACTTCAGTTGCGGCTCGGCGGCGGTCGCCACGCTGCTCACATACCACTACGGCAAGCCGGTCGACGAGGCCGCGATCTTCCAGTGGATGTACGCGTCGGGCGACCAGGAAAAGATCCGGCGCGAGGGCTTCTCGCTGCTCGACATGAAGCGATACCTCGAGCATGCCGGCTACCAGGCCGATGGCGTTCGCGTCTCGCTCGACGAGCTGGCGCGCGTCGGCGTGCCGGCGATCGCGCTCGTCAGCGACCAGGGCTATCGTCACTTCGTCGTCGTCAAGGGCCTGCACGATTCGCGCGTCGCGCTCGGCGACCCTGCGCTGGGCGGGCGCATCGTGTCGCGCGAGCAGTTCGAGTCGATGTGGGTCGGCGGCATCTTCTTCGTCATTCGCAGCCATCTCGACGTTGCGCGCTTCAACGTGCCGGCGGACTGGAGCGCGCATCTCGCCGCGCCGGTCGCGCTCGGCGTCGCGCGCGAATCGATGGCGACGTTCAGCCTGGGCGTTCCCGACGCCAACCGATTCTGAACGGGGAAATCATGAGAACCGTGCAACCCCTGCAGTCGTTGCGCCTCGTTCGCATCGCAGCGCTGGGCGCGGCCGTGATCCTGCCGTTGCCTGGCCTGGCCGCGAGCTCCGATGCGGCGGTCGCACTCGCGGCCGCCGTCGTTCCCGTTGACCAGCTCGCGCCGATGCGCGGCGGGCTCGATCTGGGAACGATGATCGCGAGCTTCGCGATCGAGCGCGTCGTGCGCATCGACGGCGAGGTCGTTGCCCGCACGCAGTTGCTCGTCGAGCGTCTCGACGGAATCGCGCGAGGACAACTTCCCGATGCGCGGCTCGTCGGCAACCTGGCGAACCTCGTGCAGGTCGGCGACGGAAACCGCGCGAGCACTGCGCCGCAGTCGACCGTGCAGAGTTCGCAGTCGCAACCGCCGGTGAGCAGCGGAGCCGTCTCGACGCCGAACGTCGCGAACGGAATGTCCACCGAATGGGGCACCGCGCTCGCGCAGGCTGTCGCCCTCGCCAACGGCGACCCGTCGAACCGTCCCGTGCCGGTCGCCGTCGGCGCGGTGCCGAGCGCAAGCGGAAGTTCGACGCCCTCGTCGGGTGCCTCCGCGCCGTCCGCGCCGCCGGCGCAGGGCGGCGGTTCCGCCGCCGGCGTTCCCGTCGTCGCGCCCATCGCCGTGCCGACCGTCTCGATCACCATCCCGATCGGCAACGGCAGCATCGTCGTCTCGGGGATACCGAGCGGACCGGCGCTGGCCACGTCGATCCAGAACTCGGTGCAAGCCACGCGCATCGAAACCGAAACGCGGATCGACGCCTCGCTCGCATCGCTCAGCGCGCTGCGCTCGCTGAACTTCGCGAGCGCGTTGCGGCAGCAGGCGATTGATGCCGCAGGGAGGTAAAGGGTGAAAGGGTCAAGGGTGAAGGGAAAGAGCCCCGACTTCGGCTGCCGGAGGCTTTTCCCCTTCACCCTTCACCCTTGACCCTTCACCTCCTCAAAGCGAATACGGAAACCGCACCGTCAACTCGAAGTCCGGCGTGTCGTCGGTGACGCCGATGCCCAGGGAGACGTTCAGGTTCGTCTTCGACGTGAGCCGGTAGCCGAGCCCGAAGCGCATCGTGCCGAGTTGCAGGCGACCGGTGCGGGCCAGCACGCGCGCCACCTCTTCGGGGTCGCGTTGCTGCATGCTGCCGACGACGCTGTGCTGGTAGCCGATGCTGAACGAAGCGCGCTCGTTCAGCGCCAGTCCCATCCCGGCGTTCAAGTCGACGACGCTGCCCGGACGGACCTTGCCGAAGCCGTGCCCGACGTCGCGCGCGAAGTTGTACGTGTAGGCGGCGCCGCCGAAGAACACGGCCGGGTCGGACGGGTACAGGAAAGTCACGCCCGTCTGCAGTCCCTGGAAGCCGGAGCCGGTGGGCAGTTCGGTCTGCAGCCCGGTGTCGTCGATCGGCACCTCGAATACGCCCGTTCCGGTGCGCGACTTGTAGCGCAGGTGGCCGATGTAGACGGCGTTGTCGCCGCGGAAGGCGTTGAACTGATAGCGGCCGGCAAGCTCGATGTCGCCGAGCCCCGAGCCGCTCGCGTCGAAGGTCTCGTCGGTGAACGACGGCGTGGCGAGCGCCCGCGTCTGCGTGTGGCTGCTCGCGTGTACCCACGGCACCTTCGCTTCGACCTCGAAGCGGTTGCTGACGCCGTATCGACCGGTGAGCGCGAGCGTGTGGATGTCGCGCGAGACGCGACGCACGTCGATGAGCCCGATGGTGATCGCGGGAATCACGCTGAAGCCGACGAGCGCGACGCGGTTGTCGGTGGAATGCACGAACTGGTACGAAGGCTCCAGCACGAACTTGCCGCGCGGCGTCAGCGCAGTCGGCTCGTCGAAGATGCGGGCTGGCGCCGCCGGTTGCGCGGGCTGCGGGGGCGCTTCGCCCACCGGGCCGCTGGGCGCGGCGGGGGCAACTCCGGGGGTTCCGGTGACCGGGGCCTGAGCGAGCTCGCCGGAACCGCGCCCGGCAATGCCGGCCAGGCTTTCGTCGCCGTAGCGCAGCTGCTGCTGGAACGCGCGCCGGATTGCGGCGAGTACGCGGCGCTCCTCCTGCAGTTGCGCGTCCAGCGCCCGCAGGCGGCGTTCGCCCATCTCGATGCGCTGCTCGAGCGCGCGCAGCTGGGCATCGTCGGGCGCCGATTGCGCTTTCACCGCCGAAGACTGCGACAGCGCCGCCGATCCGACGGCGAGAGCCACCGCCCCGAGGCAACCCGGGATGTGCCGTCCTTTCTTCTTCATCATCGCCCTCCCCGTGGACGACGGCCGGATCGGCGTTCGCCTATCCGTGGCCGACGAGCGCCGCCCCCCGCATGCCTCGGTCGGCAGCCTTCGTGTCGATCGATAGGCGTCGGGCGAGCCGGTACAGCGTGACGCGCGAGACGCCCAGTTCGCGCGCGGTCGCCGACACGTTGTTCGTATTGCGTTGCAGGGCAGCGAGGACGAGCTCGCGTTCGCTGCGCTGTCGCGCGCCGGCGAGCGAAACCGCACCGCTGAAGCGGTGCACCCGCGCCAGACCCAGATCCTCGACGGTGATCCACGCGTTCTCGCAGAGGATCATTGCTCCGTGCACCCGATTGACGAGCTCGCGTACGTTGCCGGGCCAGGAGTGCGCGCGCATCGCGGCCAGCGCCTGCTCGGAGAATCCGAGCAACGACGGCGAAGCGTCTCGACGATGACGGGCCAGCACGTGCCTCGCGAGAGCCTCGACGTCGCCCTCTCGTGCGCGCAGCGGAGGCACCTCGACGCGCAGCACGTTCAGGCGATAGAAGAGATCTTCGCGAAACCGACGTTCGGACACCGCCGCCACCAGGTCCACATGGGTGGCTGCGACCACCCGCACGTCGAGCTTGATCGGTTCGGTGGACCCCACGCGCGTGATCGTCGATTCCTGCAGGAAACGCAGCAGGCTGACCTGTGCCTCGAGCGGAAGATCTCCGATCTCGTCGAGAAACAGCGTTCCGCCGGAAGCCGCCTCGAGACTGCCGATCTCGCGGCGATGCGCGCTCGTGAACGCCCCCTTTTCGTGGCCGAACAACTGCGACTGGATCAGCGCCGACGGAATCGCCCCGCAGTTCACCGCGACGAAAGGCCCTTCGGACCGTCTCGAGCTGCGATGGATCGCCTGTGCCGTGAGCTCCTTGCCGGTTCCGCTCTCGCCGCGGATCAGCACGGTCGCATCGGCGCCCGCAACCTTATCGATCGTACGATACAGCGTCTGCATCGGCTCGCTGGCGCCGACCATCCCATGGCTCGCCGCATGGGCATCAGCATGGAGGTGACGCGCGCGCAATTGCGCCTTTCCATCCGCGTGGCCGAGCGCAAAGCTCAGGTGCGCGGTGTCGACCGGCGTCGTCAGGTAATCGAAGCAGCCGCACAACTGCTTCGCACAAGCCGGATCGTCGGCCGCGCCCGGCGGCGCAATGCCGATCCATTCGACGTCGCTTTCGGACATCGCGGCGAAGAGCCCGGTACGTTGCAATGCCGAGCAGTCGTCCAGCACGACGATGCCGACGCGGCACCCGGCCGCCGCCTCCGCCGCTAGGGCCTCGGGCCGCAAGACGCGGTGCAACGTCCAACGCGCTGGCGAGAGCATCGGGTCGATATCGATCAGCGAGGAAGGACGCTGAACCAGAAGCACGAGACGGCCCATTTCCCTGCTTCCTTCTTGCTTCTTCGTTCCGCAGCGAGGGCTCGCGTGCGGATACAAGCCTAGATCGGCTGTCGTGGCTCCCCAATACCCCTTTCGGGTAGTGGAGGACGGCCGCGCCCGCGTCGGGCGTCGCCAAAGGCGGAATGCTTGCGCGCGCCGCCGATCTGGACTCATGCTTCGCCGGTACGGCCACCGGGAATCACGCACCGACGGGGAGGAACGCATGCCCGCGCATCCGATCGAGAACCTTCGAACGCTCGCACTGGTCGGACATGCGGGGGTCGGCAAGACCACGCTGATCGAGTCGATGCTGGCTGCCGCCGGCGCGATCGCCGCCCCCGGGGCAATCGAGCGCGGCAACACGGTCTGCGACTACGACCCGCTCGAGAAGGAGCATGCGCACTCGCTGAAGCTCGCGTGCTCGCACTTCGAGCGCGACGGCGTACGCGTGCACCTTCTCGACACGCCGGGCTATCCGGATTTCGCGGGGCGCGCGATGGCCGCGCTCGACGCCGTCGAATCGGCGGCGATCGTCGTCGACGCGCAGCGAGGCGTCGAGATGTCGACGGCGAGAGTCGCACTGCTCGCGCAGACGAGACGCCTGTGCCGCTTCGTCGTCGTGCACCGCATCGACGCCGAAGGGGTCGACCTGCCGGCCCGTGTCGAGGAACTGCGCGCCAGCTTCGGTCCCGAGTGCCTGCCGCTGAACCTGCCCGCCGCCGGCGCCACGAGCGTCATCGATTGCTTCTTCGCGCCGCAAGGCGCGGCGACCGACTTCTCCAGCGTCGCCGACGCGCATCGTGCGCTGGTCGAGCAGGTCGTCGAGGTCGACGACTCGCTCACCGAGCGCTACCTGGCGGGCGAGGAGATCGGGATGGGCGAACTGCACGACGCCTTCGAGCGCGCGCTGCGCGACGGGCACATCGTGCCGATACTGTTCGCATCGTCCCGCAGCGGCGTCGGCGTGAACGAACTGGTGGATTTCGTCGTTCGCCTGGCGCCCAGCCCGCTCGAGGGAAATCCGCCGCTGTTCGAGCGCTGGCCGGGCGGCGACGCCACGCGAGCCGAACCCTTCGCCGCCTCGCGTCGCGCCGACGACCACGTGCTCGCACACGTCTTCAAGGTCGAGATCGATCCGTACATCGGGCGCATCGCGACGATTCGCGTGCACCAGGGGACGATCGTCGCCGATACCCCGCTGTACGTCGGCGAGGGCCGCAAGGCGGTTCGCGCCGGCGCGCCGCAACTCGTGCAGGGACGCGATTTTCGCCCGCTCGCCGCGGCGGGCCCCGGCGAGATCTGCGCGCTCACGAAGATCGACGAACTCGCCTACGACGCCGTGCTGCACGACGCACCCGACGACGCGACGATCCATTACCGGCCGCTGCCGCTGCCGCACGCCGTCTACGGTCTCGCGATCCGCGTGAAGAAGCGCGGCGACGAGCAGAAGCTCTCGGAGGTATTGCATCGGCTGTGCGCGGAGGACCCGAGCCTGGCCGTCGAGCACGATCCGACGACGCACGAAGCCGTCGTGCGTGGCCTGGGCGAAGTGCACGTCGCGCGCGTGCTCGAGCGGATCCGCTCGCAGTACAAGCTCGACGTCGATGCGCATCCGCCCACCGTTCCGTACCGAGAAACGATCTCGGGCAACGCCGAGGGACATCATCGCCACAAGAAGCAGAGCGGCGGCGCCGGTCAGTTCGGCGAGGTGTACCTGCGCGTCGAACCGCTGGCACGCGGCGAGGGCTTCCGATTCGTCGACGAGGTCAAGGGCGGCGCAATTCCCGGACCGTTCATCCCCGCCGTGGAAAAAGGCGTGCGGCAGGCGCTCGCGGGCGGTGCCATCGCCGGCTTTCCCGTGCAGGACGTGAAGGTCACCGTCTACGACGGCAAGACGCATCCGGTCGACGGCAAGGAGATCGCCTTCATCACGGCAGGACGCAAGGCTTTCCTCGATGCCGCAGCCAAGGCGCGTCCGGTGGTGCTCGAACCCATCGTGTCGCTCGAACTCACGATTCCGGCCGATGCGATCGGCGCGGTCTCCGGCGAGTTGTCGGCGCGTCGCGGCCAGGTCTCGGGGGCCGATTCGGCACGCGCCGGCATGGCGACGATCAACGCGCGCGCACCGATGGCCGAGCTCGCCGACTTCCAGGGGCGCCTGAAGGCGATCACCGGCGGACAGGGCAGCTATTCGCTCGAGCTGCTGGGCTACGAGGAAGCGCCGGCGCCGGTGCAACAGAAGCTGCACGCGGCGTGGCGACCGCAGCAGGAGGAGTGACAATCACTCGCGTGTCACAATCGCAGGCAGACGAAACAGCGAGGTGGTGCGCTCCATGTACGAGGATCTCCGTCTCTACATCGACGGCGAGTTCATCGCGGCGCAGGGTCGCCGCGAACAGGATGTCTTCGATCCCGCAACCGGCGACGTGATCGGCAAGTTGCCGCACGCCACCCGCGAAGACCTCGATCGAGCGCTGGCCGCCGCGCAACGCGCGTTCCCCGGCTGGCGCGACACCTCCCCGCTGGAACGCAGCCGCATCCTGCGCAAGGCGGCCGACCTGCTGCGCGAACGCGCCGCCGAGATCGGCCGGAACATCACGCTGGACCAGGGCAAGCCGCTCGCCGAGGCGATCAACGAAGTGAAGGGCTGCGCCGAGCACGCCGAATGGCATGCCGAGGAAGGCCGGCGCATCTACGGACGAGTGATCCCGCCGCGCCACCCGGCGGTGCGCCAGCTCGTCTTGCGCCAGCCCGTCGGCGTCTGCGCGGCGTTCACGCCGTGGAACTTCCCCGCGAGCCAGGCGATCCGCAAGATCGGCGCTGCGCTCGGCTCGGGCTGCACGATCGTTCTCAAGGGCCCCGAAGACGCGCCGAGTGCCATCGTCGCGCTGGCACGGGTGTTCCACGACGCAGGCCTGCCGGCAGGCTGCCTGAACGTCGTCTGGGGCGTGCCGCACGAGGTCTCCGACTACCTGATCCGCTCGCCGATCGTGCGCAAGATCTCGTTCACCGGGTCGGTGCCGGTCGGCAAGCAGCTCGCGGCGCTCGCCGCGCAGCAGATGAAGCGCAGCACGATGGAGCTGGGCGGGCATTCGCCGGTGATCGTCTTCGAAGACGCCGACGTCGAGCGCGCCGCCGACCTGCTGCAGGCCTTCAAGTTCCGCAACGCCGGGCAAGTCTGCGTGTCGCCGACGCGCTTCTACCTGCACGAGAAGATCCACGACCGCTTCCTCGCGCGCTTCCTCGAGAAGACACGCGAGATGAAGGTCGGCGCGGGGCTCGACGAGGGCACCCGCATGGGCCCGCTTGCGCACGAGCGTCGGGTGCCTGCGATGGAGCAATTCGTCGACGACGCCAGCCGACGCGGCGGGCGCATCGAGTTCGGCGGCGAGCGACTGTCCGATCGCGGCAACTTCTTCGCGCCCACCGTGGTCACCGGCCTGCCCGACGACGCGATGCTGATGACCACCGAGCCTTTCGGGCCGATCGCGCCGTTCGCGCGCTTCAGCAACTTCGACGACGTCATCCGCCGCGCGAACGCATTGCCCTACGGGCTGTCGTCGTACGTATTCACGACATCGAGCCGCAACGCGAACGCCGCGGCGAACGCGCTGGAAGCCGGCAACGTCAACATCAACCATTTCGGGCAGGCGATCGCCGAGGCGCCCTTCGGCGGCGTGAAGGACAGCGGCTGGGGCAGCGAAGGCGGCACCGAGACCTTCGACGGCTACCTGAACACCAAGTTCATCACGCAGCGCGACTGACGCGATGGCCGGTGCACGTTCCACCGTCGAACTGCTGCGCCGGCTGGTCGCCTTCGACACGGTCAGTTCGAAGCCGAACGTCGAGCTGATCGACTGGGCCGCGCAACGGCTCGAAGACGCGGGCTTTCGCTGCTTCGTGCAGCACGGCGACGAGCCGGGCAAGGCGAACCTGTTCGCCACCGTCGGTCCCGACGATACGCCCGGCTGGATGCTGTCGGGGCACTCCGACGTCGTTCCGGTGGCGGGCCAGGCGTGGTCCTCCGATCCCTTCGAACTGCGCGAGGCGGGCGAACGACTGTACGGCCGCGGAGCCGCCGACATGAAAGGCTTCCTCGCCTGCGTGCTCGAAGCCGCGCCGCGGCTTGCCGAGCGCAGGCTGCGAGCGCCGGTACACGTCGTGCTCTCGTACGACGAAGAGACGACGATGCGCGGCATGCGTACGCTCGCTGCGCACCTGGCCGACGCGCCCCGTCGCCCGGCCGCCTGCATCATCGGCGAGCCCACGTCGATGCACCTGGTCGTCGCGAACAAGGGCGCGGCCGGCTACCGGGTGCACGTGCGCGGTCACTCGGTGCATTCGTCGCTGCGCGACCGCGGCGTTTCCGCGGTGGAGCAGGCCGCGGAGATCATCGTCTTCGTCGGCAGGCTGCAGCGCGAGCTCGACGCCGCCGCGCGGCACGACGGCTTCGAGTATCCGCACACGAGCGTGCACGTCGGGCGCATCGAGGGCGGCACCGCCCACAACATCACCGCGAAAGACTGCGAGTTCGTTCTCGAGATCCGCACGCTGCCCGGGATGCGTTCGGCCGAAGTGCTCGAGCGCGTTCGCCGCCATTGCGACGAGGTGGTACTGCCCGCGATGCGGCGCATCGCCGCCGACACCGCGATCACGTTCGACGAGATCTTCGACACGCCGCCACTGGACGAGCACGGAAACCGTTCGCTCGCGCAGGCGATCGCTCCGCTGTGCGGACACGCCGAGTTGCGTCGCGTGAGCTTCGGCACCGAGGCCGGAATCCTGCAGGCGATCGGCATCCCCACCGTCGTCTGCGGTCCAGGCGACATCGCGGTTGCGCATCAGCCCGACGAGTACGTCGAAGTCGAGCAACTCGAGCGGTGCAGCGCCTTCCTCGATGCGCTCGGCCTGCGGCTGTCCGGGAACGCGAACGCCTGAGCGCGAACGAGTACCTGTGAGAGAATAAAGGGTTATTCCCTTCCCCCAGCGCTGCCTCGTGGCGGCGCTTCTCCGCCGATGGCCCTGTGGATCTCCATCGCGATCGTCACGACGTTGGCGACCGCCCTGGTCGTCTGGCCGCTCGTGTCGACGCGCCGGCCGGGCGCCGACGCCCGATACGACGACGAACGACGCCTCGCGGTATTTCGCGACCGGCGCCGCGAGATCGATCGCGAGCACGACGCCGGCCGGCTCAGCGCGGCGGAGGCCGACCAGGCGCACGCCGATCTCGTCCGCCAATTGGCCGAAGACCTGCCCGAGGTCACCGGCACCGATGCCGCGGCGAACCCGCCCGCAGCGCCCGAAGTCACTGCCGGCCCGCGTGCAGCCGCGGTATCTTCCCCGCGGGCCGCATGGGTCGCTGCGTTGTTCGTCGCGGTGCTCGTTCCGTTGGTCGCCTTCGGCGTCTATCGACAAGTGGGTGCGCCGCACCTCGCGTCGATTGATCCCAGCGCAGCGCCGCCTGCGGTCGACGCCGCGCAGGTCGACGCGATGATCGAGCGCATCGAGCAACGCACCCGCGCGCAGCCCGAGGACGCCGAGGCCTGGGCGATGCTCGCCGAGGCGCGCAAGATGCAGGGCCGGCACGACGAAGCGGTCGTCGCGTTCGCGAAAGCGATCGAACGTTTGCCCAACGACGCGCGCCTGCTCACCGACTACGCCGAATCGGCGGCGTTGCGCGCCGGTGGCGACTTCGCCGGGCAGCCGGTCGAGTTGCTCGAGCGGGCGCTGGCGATCGATCCGAACGAACCGAAGGCGGTCGCGCTGATGGGCGCGGCGCAATACCGGCTCGGCAACCTGCCGCGCGCGCGCAGCTACCTGCAGCAACTCGAGACCTTTCTGACCCCGGGCAGCGCAGAAGCGACGCAGATCGCCGCGATCCTGCAGCGCATCGACGGCGAGATCGGCGCGGCGGCACCGGCCGACGGCGCCGTCGCGCAAGATCCCGGGCCGCCGGCGGCTGCCTCGGCGGCCGCTTCCGTTGCGGGCACCGTCGCCATCGACCCGTCTCTGGCCGAACGTGCCGCCGCCGGCGGCACGCTCTTCGTGATTGCGCGCGCCAGCGGCGGCCCGCCGATACCGATCGCCGTGCTGCGCCTGCCGACACCCGAGTTTCCGGTGTCGTTCACGCTCGACGACTCGAATGCGATGGATCCGGCGCGACGGCTCTCCGGGGCCCAATCGCTGGATCTCGAAGCGCGCCTGAGCCGCAGCGGCCAGGCGATGCGCGAGCCCGGCGACCTGTACGGCCGCGTCGAAAACGTGCGCCCGGGCGCCGGCGGACTGCGCATCGTCATCGACCAGGTCGTCTCGCGTTGACCCCGGCCGGCGCCTTCGAAGGGCTCGAGACACGCGCGCTCGCCTGCGCCGCCGGCTGGCGCACGCTGTTCTCCGCACTCGATCTGCGAATCGTGCCGGGACAATGGACGATGCTCGTCGGCGCCAACGGCAGCGGCAAATCCACGCTGCTGCGCACGATCGCTGGCCTGGCGCGGCCGTTGGCAGGCCAGGTCCTGTGGCGCGGCGCGCTCCGGCGCATCGACGATGCCGAATGGCGCGCGCAGTGCGTCTACCAGGGCCACGCCCCCGGATGGAAGGACGCCTTCGACGTGCGCGAGAACCTGTCGATGCAACTGGCGCTCGACGGCCTGCCCATCGGCGCCGACTTGCTCGATGACGCGATCGAGCGCGTCGGCCTGGCGCGCCAGGCGAAACTGCCGTTCGGGCGGCTATCGGCCGGACAGCGCCGGCGCGTATCGCTCGCGCGCCTGTCGTGCTCGCATGCCCGAAAGCTGTGGCTGCTCGACGAGCCGGGCACGGCGCTCGATGCCGACGCGCTGCGCCTGCTCGGTGCGCTGATCGACGAGCACCTGCGCGATGACGGCCTCGCACTGGTCGCCACCCACCAACCGCTGCCATGCGCCGCGACGCCGACCCGGCTCTCGCTCGACGACGTGCGGGCATGACCCCGCCGCCGCCCCCGGGCGCGCCCGCGCCGCCCGGTGTGCTGGCCGCGCTGCAGTGGGCGTGTGCGCGCGACCTGCGGCTCGCGATGCGCTCGCGAAGCGAACTCGCGCTGATCGTCGTCTTCTTCCTGCTGGTGACGAGCCTGTTCCCGCTCGCGGTAAGCCCCGATCCGGAGTTGCTGCGCACGATCGCCGCCGGCATCGTCTGGGTGGCGGCGCTGCTGGCGAGCCTGCTCGGACTGGCGCGCCTGTTCGCAGCGGACCACGGCGACGGGACGCTCGAGCAGATGGTGCTCGCCCCGGCGCCGCTGCCTGCACTCGTTGCCGGCAAGGTGCTCGCGCACTGGACCGCCACCGGCTTGCCGCTGGTGCTGCTCGCACCGCTCGCCGGGCTGCAATTCGGACTGGGGCTCGAAGCGATCGGCGTGCTCGTCGCCTCGCTGGCACTCGGCACACCGATCCTGTCGTGGCTCGGCGCCATCGCCGCTGCCCTGACCCTCGGCGCTCGGGGCGGCTCGTCGCTGCTTGCGCTGCTCGTGCTGCCGCTGGCCGTCCCGGTGCTGATCTTCGGCGCCGGATCGGTCGAATCGCAGGCCTCCGGCCTGGGCGCCGAAGCGCACCTGTCGCTGCTTGCGGCGGGCGCGATCGCCGCCTGGGTGCTGGGACCTGCCGCAAGCGCGCTCGCGGTTAGAATCGCACACGAATGACCACCTTCGCCCGGTTCTGGTACCGCTACGCGTCGCCAGCCAGCTTCTACCCGCTCGCCGCGCGACTGACGCCGGTGTTCGCGGCGCTGGCCGCGCTGCTGGCCGCCGCAGGGCTCTACGTCGCTTTCTTCGTCGCGCCCTCCGACTGGCAGCAGGGCGAGGCTTACCGGATCATCTACATCCACGTGCCCGCCGCGTGGATGGCGATGTTCATCTACCTGGTCATTGCATTCTGGTCGGCGATCTCGCTCGCATTCAACACGCGCCTGTCGGCGATGATGGCGCAGGCGCTGGCGCCCACCGGCGCGATGTGGGCCTTCGTCGCGCTGTGGACCGGAGCGTTCTGGGGCCGGCCCACCTGGGGCGCCTATTGGGTCTGGGACGCGCGCCTGACGTCGACGCTGATCCTGCTGTTCCTGTACCTGGGCTACATGGCGCTGCGTGCGTCGATCGACGACCCGCGCCGCGCCGATCGGGCTGCCGGGTTGCTCGCACTCGTCGGGGCGATCAACGTTCCCATCATCTATTTCTCGGTGCGCTGGTGGAACACGCTGCACCAGGGCGCGACGATCTCGATGACCGCCGCGCCCAAGATGGCGCAGACGATGCTCACCGGCATGCTGCTGCTCACCTTCGCTGCCTGGGCCTACACGATCGCCGTTGCGCTGCACCGCGTGCGAAGCATCATCGTCGAGCGCGAAGCGGCCAGCGGCTGGATGTCGCGCATCGCCGAGCGCGATCGCTCGCCGCCCGACGACACATCCGCGTCGGGCGCGATGGCACGCTGATTCGCGAGGAAACGATGTTCGACTGGCTGCGAATGGGCGGCTACGGTTTCTACGTCTGGAGCTCGTACGGCATGCTCGCGCTGGCGATCGTCGTCGAGGTGTACGCGTTGCGCCAGCGGCGACGCACGGCCGAGCAACGCGCCGACGAGATGCGCGCCGAGCAGGCGGCGCCAGCGGCGCATTTCCCCGGGAACCTCGAATGAAAGCACGTCATCGTCGATTGCTGTGGATCATCGGCGGGCTCGCGGCGCTGGCCGTCGCCGCCACCTTCGTCACGAACGCATTCCGCAGCAACCTCGTGTTCTTCTTCACGCCGACGCAGATCGTCGATGGCGAGGCGCCGACGAACAAGACCTTTCGCATCGGCGGCCTCGTCGAACCCGACAGCGTGAAGCGCGTGGGCGACGGGACCACCGTCACCTTCCGCGTGACCGACAACGCCAAGACGATCTCGGTCGCCTACACGGGAATCCTGCCCGACCTGTTCAAGGAAGGTCGCGGCGTCGTCGCGCAGGGCACGCTCGAGTCCGACGGCACGTTCAAGGCGCGCGAGGTGCTCGCCAAGCACGACGAGAACTACATGCCTCCGGAAGCGGCCGAAGCGCTGCGCCGCGCCGGACACCCGGTCGGCGCGCCGTCGCAGTTCCAGCAGGCCGATCGCTGAGAACCGCTGTGGAACGGAGGCAAAGATGATCGCCGAATTCGGCCAGTACACGCTGGCCCTTGCGCTCGCCGTATCGATCGTTCTCGGCACGCTGCCGATGCTCGGGACCTTCGTGCGCGGCGCGACCGGCGCACGACTGATGGCCGTCGACCGGCCCGCCGCGTTGCTGCTGGCCGCGCTGGCGATCCTCGCCTTCGGCTCGCTCGCGGCGCTGTTCGTGCGCAACGACTTCAGCGTGCTGCTCGTCGCCACGCACTCGAACCTGAACCTGCCGCTGCCCTACCGCGTCGCCGCCACCTGGGGCTCGCACGAAGGCTCGATGCTGCTGTGGGTGCTGATCCTGTCGTTCTGGACCGGCGCGGTCTCGTTCTTCTCGTCGTCGCTGCCCGACGTGCTGCGCGCGCGGATCCTGTCGACGATGGGCCTGGTCGGCGCCGGCTTCCTGCTCTTCCTGCTGTTCACGTCGAACCCCTTCGAGCGCCTTGTGCCGGCTGCGGCCGACGGGCGCGACCTCAATCCGCTGCTGCAGGACCCCGGCATGGTGTTCCACCCGCCGCTGCTCTACATGGGCTACGTCGGCCTGTCGGTGGCCTTCGCGTTCTCGGTGGCTGGCCTGATCGGCGGGCGCTTCGACGCGGCGTGGGCGCGCTGGGCGCGCCCGTGGACCGTCGTCGCCTGGTGTTTCCTCACGCTCGGCATCGCGCTCGGCTCGTTCTGGGCGTACTACGAGCTCGGCTGGGGCGGCTGGTGGTTCTGGGATCCGGTCGAGAACGCGTCGTTCATGCCGTGGCTGGTCGCCACTGCGCTGATCCACTCGCTCGCGGTCGCGGAGAAGCGCGGAACGTTCAAGAGCTGGACCGTACTGCTCGCGATCCTCGGCTTCGGCCTGAGCCTGCTCGGCACCTTCCTCGTGCGCTCGGGCGTGCTCACGTCGGTGCACGCATTCGCCACCGACCCCGCGCGCGGCGTCTTCATCCTGTTCTTCCTGTCCCTCGTCGTCGGCGGGTCGCTGACGCTGTTCGCCGTGCGCGCACCCACCATCGGCAACGGGCCGGGCTTCTCGGCGGTCTCCAGAGAGTCGCTGCTGCTCGCCAACAACGTGCTGCTCGTCGTCGCAATGGCGGCGGTGCTGCTGGGCACGCTCTATCCGCTGATCCTCGACACGCTCGAGATGGGCAAGATCTCGGTGGGGCCGCCATACTTCGAGTCGGTGTTCGTGCCGCTGATGGCGCCGGCGCTGTTCCTGATGGGCCTGGGTCCGCTCGCGCGCTGGAAGCAGGCGCACCTGCCCGATCTCTTTGCGCGCCTGCGCTGGGCGTTGGCGATTGCCGTCGTCGCGTCGCTGCTGCTGCCGCTCACCGTCGACGGCTTCCGGCCGATGACGAGCATCGGGTTGTTCTTCGCGCTGTGGATCGCCGCGTGCGTAGTCGTCGCCGTGCTCGACATGCTGCGCGGGCACGACGGACGGATTTCGCTGCGCCGCGCTCGACTGCACCCGGCAAGCGCCTGGGGAATGCATTTCGGCCACCTCGGCGTCGCGATGTTCGTCGCCGGCGTCACGCTCGTCAGCGGTTACGCCGTCGACCGCGAACTGCGGATGGAAGTGGGACAGACGATCACGCTCGGCGGTTACTCCATCCGCTTCGTCGGCCTGCGCGACGTGCCGGGACCCAACTACGATGCGACGCGAGGCCGCTTCGAGGTGCGCCGCATCGGCGCCGCTGAGGCCGCCGAACCGATCGCGATCCTGTCTCCGGAGAAGCGCACGTATAGGGCCAGCGGCCAGCCGATGACCGAAGCCGCGATCAGCCGCAGCCTGACGCGCGACGTGTATCTGTCGATGGGCGAGCCGCTGGGCGGGCAGGCGTGGGTCGTGCGCGCGCACGTGAAGCCCTTCGTCAACTGGATCTGGCTCGGGTGCCTGGTGATGGCGCTGGGCGGCTTCGTGTCGGCGGCGGACAAGCGGTACCGGCGGCGAATGGCCGAGCGTGCGATTGCACCGAGCGCCGTGTCGGCGCCGGCTTGACCGACGCGGGAGTCGAATGAGAGCGCTACGTTTCATCCTGCCGGCCGCCGTCTTCGCGGTCATCGCCTGGTTCCTGCTCGCCGGGCTCGATCGCAATCCGCGGGAGATCCCCTCGCCGCTGATCGGCAAGCCGGCGCCCGATTTCTCGCTGCCGGTCACGCACGACCTGGCCCGCTCGTGGTCGCCCCAGTCTCTGCGCGGCAAGGTATGGCTGCTCAACGTCTGGGGCTCGTGGTGCGCGGCCTGCCAGGTCGAGCATCCGGTGCTCAACGACCTCGCCCGCACCGGCGAGATCGCGATCGTCGGCCTCGCCTGGAAGGACATGCCGGAGAACTCGATCGCCTGGCTGCGCCGGCTCGGCAATCCGTATTCGGTTGTCGTCAGCGACGTGCAGGGCCGCGTCGGCATCGACTACGGCGTGTACGGCGCGCCCGAAACCTTCCTGATCGACGGAGCGGGAATCATCCGCTACAAGCACGTCGGGCCGGTCACGCCGGAGTTGCTGCAGAAGAAGCTGCTGCCGCTCGCTCGCGAGCTCGCCGCATCGTGAAGGAACTACGCCGCACGAACACGGCGCGTTTGGCGCGATCGCTGTGCGCACTGATGCTCGTCATCGCCGCGTCGCTCTGGCTGCCCGGCGCAACCGGCGTGGCGGTCGCGCAGTCGCAGTCGCAACCGGCGCGCGAGGCGCCGACGCCCGCGGCGAGCCTGCTGCCGACGCAGGCCGAGCGCGAGCGTTTCCACGCGCTCGCCGAAGAGCTGCGCTGCCTCGTCTGCCAGAACCAGACGCTGGCCGACTCCGATGCGTCGCTCGCCGCCGATCTGCGCCGCGAGGTCGAGGAGCTGATGCTCGCCGGACGCAGCGACGACGAAATCAAGGCCTACCTCGTGCAGCGCTACGGCGACTTCGTGCTGTATCGGCCGCCGGTGCAGCGGAACACGTGGCTGTTGTGGGGCGGGCCGTTCGCGCTGCTCGTCGTGGGCGGTTTCGCGTGGTGGCGCGTGCAGCGTTCGCACCGGGTTCCCGGCCCTGCGACGAAGGGCCAGGGCGGCGCCGACACGCCCACGCGCTCGCAGCGGCAGCCCGAGGGCGCCGGCGCAGCGTCCGCGAGCGGACAGGACGTCTCCAACCCCGATCTCGACCGCGCGCGTCGACTGCTCGACGGCCCCTGAGGCGGACCGCGCGCCAGGCACGTCACCCGCCTTGCGGTGCCCCATGATTTTGTCGGGTCACGAACAGGATTCGGCCTCGCGCTCCCGCCACCGATCGGTGGTCAGCACGATCTTTCCCGTGGCGCGCCGGTCACGAAGCTGCGCCAGCGCGCGAGCCGCGTCCTCCAGCGCAAAGGAGCCGGCCGGCCGGCCGCGCAGTAGTCCCTTCTCATGGAGAGCGAACAACTCGCACTGTACGCGCCGCATCCATTGCGGATCTCGCTCGCGATAGTCGCTTGAATTCAACCCGATGACCGCGACGTTGCGAAGCAGGATGCGGTTCGCGGCGATGCGCGGAATCTGTCCGCCCGCGAAGCCGACCACCACGAGACGCCCGCGCCACGCGAGCGAACGGAACGCTCCCTCGAAAACATCACCGCCGACGACCTCGACGACGACATCGGCGCCCTTGCCGTCGGTGCGCGCACGCACGTCGTCGGGGATCGAGTCGCGCAGGCGGGCGCCCGACAGATTGACGATCGCATCCGCGCCGGCGTCGCGTGCGGCGCTCTCCTTGCCCGCGCTGCCCACGCCGGCAAGGACCTGCGCGCCCAACGCCTTGGCCAACCGCACGCACGCCAGGCCGACGCCGCCGCCTGCACCGGTGACGAACACCACTTCGCCGGGCTGCAGGTTCGCGCGGTCGACCAGCGCGTAGTGGGCGGTCTGGAACGCGAGCCCGAAACCGGCCGCTTCGAGGAAGCCCATTGCAGCGGGCAGCACGAAGCAACTTGCCTGCGGCGCGAGCACTCGCTCGGCGTACGCCCCGCGGTCGACGAGCACGAAGACGCGGTCGCCGACCCTGCAGCTGTCGACGCCCTGCCCGACGGCCGACACGACGCCGGCCGCTTCTTCGCCGGGTACGAACGGCAGCGGCGGCAGCACCTGATATTGCCCGCCGATCACGAGGAGATCCGAGAAGTTCACCCCGGCCGCCATGACGTCGACGACGACCCCGTCGTCGCCGGGCACGGGGTCGGGCCAGTCCTGCGCGCGCACCGCGTCGATGGCGCCGAACGCCTGCACAACGACGGCCTTCATCGGACTTCTGCGTCGAGAGGCGCGCGCATTTCGATGAACAGGTCGGGCGCAACCCGCTCGAGTTCGTCGAACAGGGCCTTGACCGTGGCCGGCATCAGCCGTCGCTCGTTGATCACCGCGTAGACACACAGCGGCGTGCAGCGAAACGCCGGCAGCACCTTGCGCAGGAGTCCGGAACGGACCTCTTCGCGGCAGAAGGTGGCCACCGTGCGCGTCACGCCGAAACCTCCGATCGCCGCCTGCTTGCGGATGCTCGCGTTCGAGCTGCGGATCGGCGAATCGGGAATCGGCACTTCGATCGTTCGACCCTGTGCGTCGGTGAAACGCCACTGCAGGTCCTGCGACGAGGCGATCAGCGCGATCTGCGCGAGATCCTCGGGCCGGCGGATCGCCGGGTGCTGGTCGAGGAACGCGGGCGCCGCGAACAGCGCGCGCTCGAGCAGGAACATGCGGCACGACACGACCCCGGAATCGGTGAGGTTCCCGTTGGTCATGACGAACACGACGTCGTATCCGATGCCCAGGAGTTCGCGAACGGGCGCGTATTGAACGTCGACGGTGATCGCCAGTTGCGGATTGCGCGAGACGAGGTTGCGCACCACCAGAGCCAGATGGTGCGCGCCGAATTCGTAAGGCGCGGCGATGCGCAACGAGCCGACGATCTGGTCGCTCGATGCGCGGAAATCGGACGTGATGTGGTCCACCTGCGCAAGCAGTGGCGCGATGCTCTCGTAGAGAATCCGTCCCCGTTCGGTGAGATCGAAGCGACGCTTCGTGCGATCGACGAGTCGCACCGACAGGTTGTCCTCGAGACGCCGCACGGCGAGGCTCAGGCTCGACTTGGGCCTACCGAGCGCGCGGGCCGCGGCTCCGAGGCCGCCGTGTTCGACCACCGCGCACAGGTCGATCAGATCGCTCGGCCACGCGTTTCTCATCGTGCCATCGTCCATCACGCTGAACAGGGCGTCCGCAATCTTAGACCTAGTGCACACCAGGCAAAGCGACTACTGTCGATCGCAATCGACGCGTCCATTCTCGAGACGCGCAGGAGACTCCGGACATGCTCAGCTTCGTCCTGCGGGATTTCATCGAGTACGACCCGGCTTTGCGGGTTCGCAAGCCGATCCTCAAGGTCCCGACGCTCGTTTCGGAGATCGTCTGCTACGAACCGGGACAGTCGACAGCCTCCCATTACCATCCCGTTCAGGACGAGATCTGGGTCGTACTCGAAGGCAAAGGCGAGATATCGGTCGGTGAGGAACGGCTTGCCGTCGAACCGACCAGCATGATCTTCATCCCGGCGGGTGTTCGGCATGGCTTGACCGCGAGCGCGAACAGCCGTCTCGTGCTGCTGTTCATCAAGAGCCCCGGCATCCCCGAAGCAGCGTCTTTCCCGGTGGCCAGCACTGCAGCTGCTCTCCCCGCTGCGACCTCGCCGGGATCGAAGCTTCAACTCCAGGTTACCGACATCCAGGCCGAGGCGCGCGACGTCCTCCAGGTCGAATTGCGCGCCCCCGGGAACGCCGAACTCCCCGCGTTCGAACCGGGCGCGCACGTCGCAGTGAACCTGCCCAACGGCCTGATCCGTCACTACTCGCTCAGCAACGACTGGCGCGAGCGGGACCGGTACGTACTGGGTGTCGCGCGCGCCCCGCAAAGCAAGGGCGGGGCAATCTTCATTCACCAGGCGCTGCGATGCGGCATGACCTTGCCCGTCAGCGTTCCGCGCAACGGCTTCCCGCTCGATCCGTCGGCCGCGCAGTACCTGTTCCTCGCCGGTGGCATCGGCATCACACCGATCCTGGCCATGCTCCGCTGGTGCGAGGCGAACAAGCGCCCCTGGCGATTGGCCTACGCCGTGCGCAGCTCGCAACGCGCTGCCTTTCTCGAAACCCTGGGAACGATAGGCGGCGGCTCCTTCCATCTGCACTGCGATGACCAGCAGTCGGGCGTCTTCGATCCCATCCCCTGGCTATCGGGTGCCCCGCCAGGGGAGCATGTCTATTGCTGCGGCCCGGCTCCGATGATGGCAGCGGTGAAGGCCGCCGCGAGCCATCGCGATCCGGGGACCATCCACTTCGAGTATTTCAACGCGCCGTCCGACGCGGTGGCCGCATTCCCCGAGAAGAAGCCTTTCACGATCGAGCTTCGCCGCAGCGGGCGTTCGTTCACGGTACCGGCCGACAAGAGCGTCCTCGAGATACTGGAACAGAACGGCGTTCCGTTGGTGAGTTACTGCCGTGAAGGCACCTGCCGCACCTGCGAAACGGGCGTTTGCGAAGGCGCCGTCGAACACCGCGATTTTTGCCTGACACCTCAGGAACACGCGAACGGAAACACGATGCTCGTGTGCGTCTCGCGCGCGAAGTCCGAACGCCTCGTCCTCGATATCTAGCCACGATCCGAGTCCAGGACCCAAGGGGGGAACACATGGAAAAGAGAAAGTTCCTGAAGAACTCGCTCGCTGTCGCGGGAGCGGCGGCTGCATCGTGCATTGCCGGGTCGCTTGCGGCGCAGGAGCCGATCAAGCTGCGGATATCGCATTTCCTCTCGCCGACCTCGCACCATCACACCAAGCTGTTCCAGCCGTGGGCGCAGCGCGTCGAAGAGGACTCCGGCGGACGCATCAAGTGCGAGATCTTCCCGTCGATGCAAATCGGCGGCAAGCCGCCGCAGTCGTACGACCTGGCGAGAACCGGAGTCGCCGACATCGCCTGGGCGTTGCCCGGCTACACGCCGGGACGGTTCCCCATCAGCGGCGTCTTCGAGCTTCCGTTCATGACGGCGAAGACCGCCGAAGGGACGAGCCGGGCCATCTGGGATTTCTACAACGAACATCTGCAGGAAGAGTTCAAGGACGTCCACCTCCTGGCGACTCTGTGCCACGCGCCCGGGCTTGTGCATACGAAGGACCGCCTGGTCAGGAAGATGGAGGACCTGCGTGGCATGAAGATCCGCCTGCCGACGAAGCCGGTTGGCGATGCACTGAAGCTGATGGGCGCGATACCGGTCGGAATGCCGTTGACCGAAGCCTATGAAGCACTCTCCCGGAGCGTCGCCGAAGGCGTCACCTTGCCGTGGGAGGCGATGCGGTCGTTGCGTCTCTTCGAGCTGGTGAAGTACCACACCACAACCGACCTTTACACGACCGTGTTCACGATCGTGATGAACAAGCAGAAATACGAGAGTCTGCCGGCCGATCTCCAGGCAGTCATCGACAAGAACTCGGACACGAGCTTCGTTTCGCGGACAGGCAGGATGTTCGACGACGCCGAGTTGCAGGGGTTGCAGCAAGCGAAGGAACTGGGCCACGGGGTCGGCGAACTTCCCGACGCCGAGAAAGCGCGCTGGAAACAGGTGACTCAGCCGGTCGTCGACGCGTGGATCCAGTCGACACCGAACGGCAGGACGCTCTACGCCGAGGCCACCCGGCTGATCGCGAAGTACCGCAGCTAGCGGACAATGGCGGTCCCGATCCGCAAGCGCATGTGATGCAGATGGTTCCGCCCGTCCCGTTCAGCATGCCTCAGTACGTCGTCGACCGCGTGATGAACAAGCGCGGCCGACGGCGAGTGTTCGAGCGCTTCGAACCGCGCGAGAGCGCGCTGATCGTCATCGACATGCAGGAGTTCTACGTTCGCGACGTGCCCGCGGCCGTGGCGATCCTCCCGACGATCGATCGCCTGGCACGCGCTTTCCGCGAACGCGGCGCTCGCGTCGCCTGGGTGAAGATGGTGGCCGGCGAGAACGGCAGAAGCCTCTGGCCGCTCTATCACGACTACTTCTTCACACCCGAGAACGCGCGTCGTCACCGCGACAACCTGACGAAAGGGCACCCCGGCCAGGCGCTCCACGCCGATCTCCGACCGCAGGCGGGCGACATCTACGCCGAAAAGCAGCGTTTCAGCGCGTTCATTCCGAAGTACTCCGACCTGCCGCAGCAACTGGAAGCGCTCGGTATCCGCAATGTCGCCATCACGGGGATGCTCACCAACTTCTGCTGCGAGACTTCCGCGCGCGATGCGATGATGCTCGACTACCGCGTGGCCATGGTCACCGACGCGAATGCCGCGCGGTTCGACGACGACCACGAGGTCGGCTTCCAGACGGTCTACCAGAGCTTCGGCGACGTCGTCACGGCAGACGAACTGCTCGACGAGATCCTCCTGCCGACGACTCCGGGCGCCGGCGCATGAAGACGCAGGTCGCAATCATCGGAGCCGGTCCCGCGGGCCTGTTTCTCGCGCACCTCCTCGCGCGGCAGAACATCGAGTCCATCGTGCTCGAGGCGCGCAGCCGCGAGCATGTCGAGGCGCGCGTGCGCGCCGGCGTGCTCGAAGCCGGCACCATCGACACGCTGAACCGCCTCGGACTCGGCGAACGTATGGCACGCGAAGGCCTGGTCGACAAGGGCCTGGACATCCGTTTCCGAGGGCGCACGATCCACATGGACTTCCCGTCACTGGTCGGGCGCAACGTCTGCATCTACGGCCAGCAGGAAGTGGTGAAGGACCTCATTGCCGCCCGCCTGACAGCCGGCGACCCGCTGCTGTTCGAAGCGGAAGTCGTGCGCCTCGAAGGGCTCGACACCTCTTCGCCGCGCGTGCACTACCGCTACCAGGGAGCGGACAAGACACTCGACTGCGTGTTCGTCGCCGGATGCGACGGATTCCACGGCATCTCGCGCGCATCGGTCCCCGAGAGCGCGATCACGAACTACGTACGCAGCTACGACTTCGCCTGGCTCGGTATCCTGGTCAAGGCGCCGCCCTTGCCCGACATGACCTACGCCAACCACGACCGCGGTTTCGCACTGTGCAGCCGGCGTTCGCGCAGCGTATCCCGCCTGTATCTGCAGGTACCGTCGTCCGACCGGCCCGAGAACTGGTCCGATGCGAAGATCTGGAACGAGTTGCATGCGCGCATGTTCGACGAGCGCGGGATCGAAGTGATGGAAGGCGAGATCTTCCAGCGCGACATGGCGCAACTTCGCGCATTCATCGCGAGCCCGATGCAGCACGGAAACCTCTACATGGCGGGCGACGCCGTACATATCGTGCCGCCCACCGGCGCAAAGGGCCTGAACATGGCGGTGGCCGATGCGCGCTTGCTCGCCCGCGGCATGGTGCAGTATTTCGGCGGCCGCTCGCGCGCCGAGCTCGACCGCTACAGCGACCAATGCGGACTGCGTGTCTGGAAGACGATTCGCTTCTCGACCTACATGACGGGCCTTCTGCACCGCTTCGAAGAGCAGTCGCCGTTCGACCGGGGCATGCAGATGGCCGAACTCGAGTACATCGCGCGATCGGAGGCCGCGCAGCGCTCGATCGCCGAGCAGTACGTGATGTTGTCGGATGTCGTGGACTGACCCAGGTGGTCAGCGCAAACCAGGGTGTCCCCGTGCGGCTGTCATCTTCCCTCCGATCGCCACCGTAACCATCGCAGCCGCCCCGGTGGCGATCCAGATCGAGTGCCAACCGCCGGTGTATTGCGCGAGCGCCGCGACCACCGGCGGCAGCAGCAACTGCCCGAGGCTCGAGCCCTGCTGCATCATGCCCACCGTCGTGGAGATCGCCTCCTGCGACGGCGCATAGAAGGGCACGGTGGCAAAGAGCGTTCCGGGGATGAGCCCGGCCGATGCCGCGAACAGCAGAATCGCCGCGTAGCGCGGCGCAAAGCCGAGCGAACTGCCGAAGGCGAGCCAGGCGCACGCCGCCATCACGAGGCCGCCGCCGACGACGAGCGCCGCGCGCGAGACGCCATGCTGCAACAGGAAACCCGCCGCGAGGTTGCCGGTCATGCTGATCATCACCGCGATCGCCGTCAGCGTCGCGCTCCACTGCGTCGACAACCCTGCGTCCTGATAGATGCTCGGCAGGAAACTGAAGATCGCGGTGAACTGGCCCGCATAGAAGAGGAAACAAAGTGCGAGCAGCCGCGGCCCCGGCGCGCGCAACGTCTGCCGCACGAGGGGGCCGATGCGGACCGGCGTCGCGGCCCCCGAAGGTGCATCGTCGGAACGCTGTGTCGGATGAACCAGCGCAACGAGCGCCGCGGCAAGAACGGAGAGCCCCGCGCAGGCGAGCCAGACGGCGCGCCAGTTCATCGCGTCCATCAGCGCGGGGGTCGTGAGCAACGCCAATCCCATGCCGGCCGGCATGTAGGCCGACCACGCGCCGAGCCAGCCGCGTACCCGCTCGCGCGGTACCAGGCGCGCAATCAGCGCCGGAGCCGGAAGAACGGTCATCAGGTAGCTGACGCTCTCGAGCGCCCGGCTGGCGAACAGCGATCCGGGCGACGAGGCGAACGCGCCGTACACGCTCGTTGCGGCGCTGAGGATCAGACCCACGATCATCGTTCGGCGCGCGTCGAAGCGATCGGCCACCGAGCCGGCGATGGTGCCGATCAGCGCGGGGCCGAGCATGAACAACGACACCATCCAGCTCACTTGCACCAGCGACAGCTCAAAGTCGGCCTGCAGGACCGGCAAGGCAGGCGGCAGTTTGCCGATGTGCATTGCCGAAGTCAGGCCGGCGAGCACGACGACGCCGGCGCGCGCAGCCCCGTTGGCAACGGCTTGCGTGTCGGAACGGGAAACGGCGATCACACGGCGGCGGCGCGGGCGAACATCCGCCGGATTGTAGCGACCACGAAAACTGGCACCATGCGCGCTGCCACCGACACGGAGCCCCCATGAGCCTTCCCCCGATCCTTGCCGAACGCCTGCGCCTGCCGATCGTCGCAGCGCCGATGTTCATCATCTCGAACCCCGCGCTCGTGCTCGCGCAGTGCACCGCGGGGATCGTCGGCTCGTTCCCCGCGCTGAACGCGCGGCCGGCGGAGCAACTCGACGAATGGCTGGCGCAGATCCGCGAGGGGCTCTCGGCGCACGACGCGACGCATCCCGACAGGCTGTCGGCACCCTTCGCCGTGAACCAGATCGTGCACCGTTCGAACGACCGACTCGAGCACGACCTCGAGTTGTGCGTGAAGCACCGCGTGCCGATCGTGATCACGTCGCTGGGCGCGCGCACCGACGTCAACGACGCCGTCCACTCGTACGGCGGCATCGTGCTGCACGACGTCATCAACGACAGCTTCGCGCGCAAGGCGATCGAGAAAGGCGCCGACGGCCTGATCGCGGTTGCCGCCGGCGCCGGCGGGCACGCCGGCGGGCATTCGCCGTTCGCTCTGGTGCAGGAGATCCGCACCTGGTTCGACGGACCGTTGCTGCTCTCCGGCGCGATCGCCACCGGGCGCTCGGTGCTCGCCGCGCAGGCGATCGGCGCGGACCTCGCCTACATCGGTTCGGCGTTCATCGCCACCGAAGAAGCGCGGGCCGATGCCGCCTACAAGCAGGCGATCGTCGACAGCGGCGCGCAGGACATCGTCTACACGAATCTGTTCACCGGCGTGCTCGGCAACTACCTGAAGTCGTCGATCCGCAATGCGGGTCTCGATCCCGACAACCTGCCGACGAGCGACCCTTCGAAGATGAACTTCGGCTCCGGCGAGAAGCCGAAGGCGTGGAAGACCATCTGGGGGTGCGGACAGGGCATCGGCGCGGTGCGCGAGATCCTGTCGACGCCGCAATACGTCGATCGTCTCGCGGACGAGTACGCCGAAGCGTGGGCGCAGATGCAGGCGCTGGGTGCCAGGTGGAATCGACGGAGCGTGCGCGCAAGCGCCTGACGCGCGCGAAACTCTTGTCGCATTCGCGCAGGCACGCCGACTGCACCGCGCCCGGCGCGCGGTTCTCCGTCGTCGGGGTGTTCGTGGACCGCGCAGGTCCACCGAACGCACCGGACACAGAGCCGCCTTGTACACGCTGGGAATCAACGCCGCCTACCACGATTGCGCCGCCGCGCTGATCGACCACGGGATCGTCGTCGCCGCTGCCGAGGAAGAACGCTTCACTCGCATCAAGCACGGCAAGCGGCCCGTGCCGTTCTCGACGTGGCAACTGCCGTACGCGGCAATCGACTTCTGCCTCGCCGCGGCCGACATCGAATTGCGCGACGTCGATCGGATCGCTTATTCGTACGATCCGTCGCTGCTCGACGTCGACCTCGCCGTCGCTCAACTCGTGCTGCCGATGCAACCATCGGCGCACGCCAACGGCGACGACCCCTGGCATCCGCTGTTCGTCGCCTCGGTCGTCAACGCGCCTCGCCAGTTGGCCGGCGGCGCTCCGCATCACCTGCAGAAACGCTTTCGCGCGATGCGCTACGAGGACGTCGCCGCGCGCTGGGAGTTCGTCGAGCACCATCTCGCCCATGAAGCGAGCGCCTTCCTCGCCGCGCCCTTCGAGCGATGCGCGGTGCTCACGATGGACGGCCGCGGCGAACGCGCCACGACGAGCTACGGCGCCTTCGACGGTCGCGACTACCAGCGGCTCGGGCAGGTCGACCTGCCCGATTCGCTCGGCCTGCTCTACGAGGACGTCACGCGCCACCTCGGATTCCTGCACTCGTCCGACGAGTACAAGGTGATGGCGCTCGCCTCCTACGGACGCCCGACGCTGCTGCCGGCGCTGCGCGAGATCGTTCGCGTGGGCCCGGATGGACGCTGCACGGTCCGGCGCGAACGGCTCGCCAGCCTGCTCGGCAAACCGCGCGAGCGGGGCGCGCCCTTCGAGGCGCGCCACCAGGACATCGCGCATTCGCTGCAGAAGGTGCTCGAGGAGACGGTGCTCGGGATGGTCGACTGGCTCAGGCGCGAAAGCGGCATGAAGCAGCTTGCGATGGCCGGCGGCGTCGCGCTGAACTGCGTGATGAACGCGCGCGTTCGCGATCATGGCGGCTTCGACGACGTGTGGGTGCAGCCCGCAGCCGGCGACGCCGGCACCGCGCTGGGCGCGGCGCTGTGGGTCGACTATCGCGAACGCGGCGGTGCGCGCCGCTGGTCGATGCAGCACGCCTACCTCGGCCCGGAATACGACGACGACGAGATCGAAGCTTTCCTGCGCTGGTCGAAGCTGCCGTACGAGCGGCTCGACGACGTCGCATCCGCCACGGCCGACCTGCTGGCCGCCGGCCGGGTGATCGGCTGGTTCCAGGGGCGCATGGAGTTCGGCCCGCGAGCGCTCGGCGCCCGGTCGATTCTCGCATCGCCGATCGACGCGACGATGCAGGCGCGGCTGAACGAGATCAAGGACCGCGAAGACTTTCGCCCGGTAGCGCCGGTGGTTGCCGAGGAGCGCGCCGCGCATTGGTTCGCGCGCGAGGGTCGCGGCATCGAGCCGGAAACGCCGCTGCACGCGCCGTTCATGCTGTTCGTCTACGACGTGCCGCCGGCACAGGCGCAGCGCATTCCCGCAGTCACGCACTTCGATGGAACCGCGCGGGTCCAGACGGTAAACGCACGACAGAACGCGCTGCTGCATCGACTGCTGATGGCCTTCGAGCAGCGCACCGGCGTGCCGGTGCTGGTCAACACGTCGTTCAACACGCGCGGCGAGCCGATCGTCTGCTCGCCGCGCGATGCGCTCGAGTGTTTCTGGACTTCGCCGCTCGACGCGCTTGTCATCGGCTCGTTCCTGCTGCGCAAGGATCGTCCCGAGCCGCCGGCCGCACCGCGGAAGTCGACGCAGCGAGGCCGATCGTGAGCGTGCTCGTCTCGGTCGTCGTTCCCACGTGGCGCAGACCGGTGCTGCTCGCGCGCTGCCTCGACGCATTGCTCGCGCAGACGCTGCATCCGTCGCTGTACGAGATCGTCGTCGCAGACGATGCTCCGGAGGAGGCGGTGCGCGCGCTGGTCGAACGCCTGCGCCGGCGCGCGCGCTGTGCGCTGCATTACGTTCCCGTGCGCGAGACGCAGGGCGCCGCCGGCGCACGCAACGCCGGATGGCGCGCGGCCGGCGGCGGGATCATCGCCTTCACCGACGACGATACGGTTCCCGATCGCCACTGGCTGCTCGCGGGGCTGCGCGCGCTCGCCGGCGGTGCGAGCGCGGTCACCGGGCGCGTGGAGATGCCGCTGCCGCAGCGCCCCACCGACTATGAGAAGGACGCTGCCGGCCTGACGCGCGCGGAGTTCGTCACCGCGAACTGCTTCGTTCGCCGAGACGTGCTCGAGCGCATCGGCGGATTCGACGAACGCTTCACCTCCGCTTGGCGCGAGGACTCGGACCTGCATTTCCGGCTGCTCGAAGCGGGTTGCCGCATCGAGCGCGCGCCCGACGCGATCGTCGTGCATCCGGTGCGCGAAGCCGCCTTCGGCGCGAGCCTGGCGCAGCAGCGCAAGATCGTCTTCGATGCGCTGCTTTACCGCAAGCATCCGCGCCTGTACCGGCAGCGGATCCGCCGCGTGCCGCCGATCCACTACTACGTCGCCGCCGCGTCGGTGCTCGCCGCCACGATCGCGGTCGCGGGTGGCCGTCCGCGCGCAGCACTCGTCGCGCTGGCGCCGTGGCTGCTGGTGACGCTGTACCTGACGCTCGAGCGGCTGCGCGGCACCACGCACGCGCCGCTTCACGTCGTCGAGATGGCGATCACCTCGGCGTCGATCCCGCTCGCTTCGGTGTTCTGGCGAAGCGTCGCGTCGATCCGCCATCGCGTGCTCTTCCTTTGACGGGATGACGATGCGCATCGACGGTGCAAAGACAGCTCGGGTCGTCGGCCAGGCGAGGAGCGCAGCGCGCCGCGTGCTGGTCGCCGGCGGCGCCGGGCTGATCGGCTCGCACGTCTGCGCGCGATTGCTCGAGACGGGGCACCGGGTGCTGTGCGTCGACAACTTCCGCACCGGCTCGCGCGCGAACGTACGGCCGCTCGCGGCCAACCGACGCTTCACGATCGTCGAGCACGACATCGTCGAGCCGCTGCAACTCGACTGCGACCTCATCCTGAACTTCGCCTGCCCCGCTTCGCCGCGGCATTACCAGGTCGACCCGGTGTACACGGCGAAGGTCAACGTCCTGGGCGCGCTGCACCTGCTCGAACTCGCGCACCGCCTGCACGTTCCGATCCTGCAGGCGTCCACCAGCGAGGTCTACGGCGATCCGGCCGTGCACCCACAGACGGAATCCTACTGGGGGCACGTGAACCCGATCGGACCGCGCGCGTGCTACGACGAAGGGAAGCGCTGCGCCGAGACGCTGTTCATGGACTTCCACCGCCAGTACGGCACCCCGGTGAAGATCGCGCGCATCTTCAACACCTACGGCCCGAACATGCACCCCGACGACGGGCGTGTCGTGTCGAACTTCATCGTGCAGGCGCTGGGTGCCGAGCCGATCACGCTGTACGGCGACGGGACGCAGACGCGCTCGTTCTGCTATGTCGACGACACCGTCGCCGCGCTGCTGCGGCTCGCCGAAGCAGCGCCCGAGCTGACCGGGCCGATCAACATCGGCAACGCCACCGAGACGCGGATGATCGACCTCGCGCGCCTGGTGCTCGAACTCACCGGTTCGGCGTCGCCGATCGACTTCCAGCCGCTGCCGGTCGACGACCCGGTGCAACGCCGCCCCGACCTCGCGCGCGCGCGCCACGAACTCGGCTGGCAGCCGACTGTCTCGCTGCGCGCCGGACTCGCGCGCACGATCGAATACTTCGACCGCCTCCTCTGCGGTTCCGCCGCGACGCCCGTCGCACCGAGCCCGCGCAACGCACGCACCTCTGCCTGACGCCTTCTGCAGGTAATCCACGGCACGAGAGTCGGCACGAGCACCGGCACGCCGATTGCAGCGGCGCGCGCATCATCGGCAACCCGAGGCTTCGATGCAGCAACCGATGCGGCGCAACCGCTTGCGCCGTGCGCCGCCCGTGGGCACTGCGACGCACCTCGCATCCGATGCGCCGTTTCGTTCGTTCTGGATGGGCGGCTACGAAGGCGCCGATCACCGTAACGGGTGCGGCCGGGCGCTGGACATGGCGGCATCGAACGCGCACGTCGATCGGCTCGACGAGGACTACGCAGCAGCCGTCCGGCACGGGATCCGCACGGTTCGCGAGAGCATCGGATGGCGCGTCTGCGAACCGCAGACGGGCCGCTACGACTGGCACCGACTGCACGCGATCCGCCGCGCCGCCAGGAGAAACGGCGTCCAGGTGCTGTGGACGCTGATGCACTACGGCACGCCCGACGACGTCAGTCTGCTCGACGACGCGATGATCGATCGCTTTGCGCGTTTCGCGCGCGCAGCGATCGGCGAGCTCGTGCGCAGCGGCGAGCACGGCGCCTTCGTCACGCCGATCAACGAGATCGGCTTCCTCGCCTGGGCAGCTTGCCAGTCCAGGCTGCTGCACCCGTATTGCCACGCGACGCCGGATGCGGAAAGCAGCCTCGCGAGCGGCTACGTCGTCAAGCGCCGGCTCGTACGCGCCGCGCTGCGCGCGATGGGCGCGATCCGCGAGGTCGACCCCGATGCACGCTTCCTGCACATCGAGCCGCTGATCCACGTCGTGCCTCCCGAGACCGACGACCCGAGCGCACGGGCCGAGCTCGCCGCGCTCGCGCGGGAAATCGCCTCGTACCAGTGGCAGGCGTGGGACATGCTCTGCGGGCGCGAAGCGCCCGAACTCGGCGGTTCGCCGGATTGCATCGACTGGCTCGGCGCCAACCACTATCACTCGAGCCAGTGGGAGATCGTCAGCGAGAAGCGCCTCTCGTGGACCGAGCGTGATTCCCGACGCGCGCCGTTCTCGACGCTGCTCGGCCAGGCCTGGAAGCGCTATCGGCGTCCGCTGATCGTCGCCGAGACGGGTCACTTCGGCGCCGGGCGGGCGCAGTGGCTCGACGAGGTCGCCGGCGAAGTCGCCCGCGCGCAAGCCGACGGCGTGCCGGTCGACGGGCTGTGCCTGTATCCGCTGATCAACCGCCATGACTGGGACGACCCGGACCACTGGCACGACAGCGGCCTGTGGGACGTCGTGCGCGAACGTCGGCCCTTCGGCGATCGGGCCGAGGGATCGCGGCTCCCGAACCTCGAATGCGCCGACCGGCTGCGAAGCTGGCAGGCGCTGCTGCCCCGAAAACAATCGACGGAAAGCAACATGCCTCACCTGATCGTCTTTTCGCATCTGCGCTGGGACTTCGTGCGTCAGCGACCCCAGCACCTGATGTCGCGACTCGCGCGGCGCTACCCGGTGGTGTTCGTCGAGGAACCCGTACGCACCGACGGCGAGCCGCAGCTGGAAGCGCTCGACGGCGGACCCGGCGTGCGGGTATTGCGCCCTCGCACGCCGGTTGCGGCAGCCGGCTTCCACGACGACCAGCTGCCGGTGCTGAAGTCGCTGCTCGCGGGATACTTGGGCGAGCACGGCATCGACGACTACCTCGCCTGGTGCTTCACGCCGATGGCACTGCCGTTGCTCGGTTCGATGCGCCCGCGCGCGCTCGTCTACGACTGCATGGACGAGCTCGCGGCCTTCGCCGGCGCGCCGCGCCAGCTAGGCCAGCGCGAGGCGGCGCTGCTGAAGGCGGCCGACCTGGTCTTCACCGGCGGGCCCTCGCTGCATGAGGCCAAGTGCGTGCACCGCAGCGACGTCCACTGCCTGCCCAGCGCAGTAGAGGCGATGCACTTCGCACCGACTCCGGAAGCCTTCGACTCGGAAGAGGCGCGCGACGCCTCGGAGCTGCAGCGCGATATTCCGCATCCGCGGCTCGGCTTCTTCGGCGTCATCGACGAACGCCTCGACCGCGATCTCGTTGCCCATCTCGCCGACGCGCACCGCGAATGGCAGATCGTGATGATCGGCCCGGTCGCGAAGATCGACCCCGGCTCGCTGCCGCAGCGACCGAACCTGCACTGGCTCGGCATGCAGTCGTACGCGCGGCTGCCGTTCCTGCTCGCCGACTGGGATCTGTGCCTGCTGCCCTTCGCGGCGAACGACGCAACGCGCTTCATCAGCCCGACGAAGACGCTCGAATACATGGCCGCGGGCAAGCCGATCGTCAGCACCGCCGTGAAGGACGTCGCGGCGCTGTACGGCGATGTCGTCGCACTCGCGAAAGACGCCGACGGGTTCGTGCTCGCCTGCGAGCGCCTGCTTGCCGAGACGGCCGAGTCGCAACGGGAACGGCAGCAGCGGATGGCGAATCACGTTGCCCGATCCTCGTGGGACCGCTGCGTCGAACGGATAGACGGACTGCTGCAACGTCACCTGGCGAAAGGGACCACGCCCGTGGCGCTGCGCGAGCTGGCCGGCCTGGGCGATCGAGCTGGCGCAGTCGACGCCGAGTCGCTCGCCACCACGCCCCGCGCGCCGGCAAGACGAGCGCCGCGCGACGTACGCCACCTCGTCATCGGCGCCGGCCCGACCGGCCTGTCGGCGGCCTACCACCTCGGCCTGGCCGGCGAAACCGACGTGCTGCTGGTCGAACGCGGCAAGCGGGTGGGCGGCTGGTGCCGCTCGATCGAGGACGGCGGCTTCGTCTTCGACTATGCCGGCCACATCATGTTCTCGAACGACCCGTACGTGCTCGAGCTCTACGACCTGCTGCTCGGCGAGAACCTGCACTGGCAGAACCGCGAAGCGTGGATCTGGAGCAAGGGCGTTCACACGCGTTATCCGTTCCAGGGATCGCTGCACGGGCTGCCGCCGCAGGTCCTCGAGGAGTGCCTGGTCGGAGCGATCGAGGCGCGCTTCGGCCCGATCGACGCCGATGCGTCGAAACACGACGCGCAGCCGCCGACGAACTTCCTCGAGTTCATCCACCGCGTCTGGGGAGCCGGCATCGCGAGGCACTTCGCCGTTCCGTACAACGAGAAGCTGTGGGCGGTTCCACTCGAGGAGATCGAAACCTCATGGCTCGGCGGACGCGTTCCGCTGCCCGACCTCGCGCAGATGATCCGCGGCGCGCTCGTTCCGACGCCCGCGCCGATGGGTCCGAATGCGCGCTTCGGCTATCCGCTGCGCGGCGGTTTCCAGGCACTGATGGACGCCTTCGTTCCACGGCTGCGCTGCGAGCTCTCGCTCGAGACGAACGTGCTGCACGTGTCGCCGCGCTCGCGCACCGTACGCCTGGACGACGGCCGCTCGGTAGGCTTCGAGTCGCTGGTCAGCACGATGCCGCTGCCGCAGCTCGTCGCCGCCTGCGGCGACGAGGCGCCCGAAGCGGTGCGCGCGGCGGCGGCGGGGTTGCGCCACGTGTCGGTGCGCTGCGTGAACCTGGGCATCGGGCGCGAGAAGCTGTCCGACAAGCACTGGATCTACTATCCCGAGGACACCGTCTTCCACCGCATCTTCCTGCAGGGCAACGCAAGCCCGCACAACAGCCCGCCCGGCGGCTTCGGCCTGATCTGCGAGATCTCGTACAGCGAACACAAGCCGCTGCCCTGCGACGGCGCGGCGCTCGTCGAACGCGTCGTCGACGACTGTCGACGCGTCGGCATCGTCGGCGCCGACGACCCGGTGCTGGTCGCGAACCAGGCCGACATGCCCTATGCGTACGTCGTCTACGACCACGCCCGCGCAGCAAACGTGGCGACGATCCGCGACTGGTTCGCACAATTCGGCGTGATCCTCGCCGGCCGCTACAGCGAGTGGGAGTACTACAACTCCGATCACGCATTCATCGCCGGCCGTCGCGCCGGCGAGCAGGCGCTGGCGGCCGACGCGCGCCGGCTGCGCACGGCCTCGGCCTGAGAGAAACCGACGCGATGATCATCGACGCGCACCTGCACTGCACCGGACGCGAACGCGCCGACGACGTGCTGCGCTCGCTCGACGAAGCCGGCATCGATCGCGGCGTGCTGCTCGCGCCCTTTCTGGGCGACGGCTACTCGCTCGAGGACTTCGACTCGCTCGAACACGGCAACCGGCATCTCGCCGATCTCGTGCGCGGGCATCGCGACCGCCTCAGCGGCATGGCCGTCGTCGATCCGCGCGACGAGCGCGCTCCGCAACTGCTGCGCCGCGCCGTCGAATCCTGGGGCCTGGACGGCGTGAAGATGGTTCCCACCGGCTGGTATCCGTACGACGAACGCGTTCAGCCGACCTTCGCCGCCGCCGCAGAGCTGAAGCTGCCCACGCTCTTTCACAGCGGGATCTTCATCGACGGACGCTCGGGCCGGTTCTGTCGGCCGGCGTTCTTCGAAGCGCTGCGCGACCACCCCGGCGCACGCGTGACGCTCGCGCACCTCGGGTGGCCATGGACCGACGAGGCGATCGCGGTCGGCCTGATCGACCGAATCAACGGCGTGCCGCCCGACGACTGTGCGTTCCGCTTCGACATCTCCTTCGGTCCGCCGCCGCCGTATCGGAGACGGGTGCTCGAACTCGCGCTCGAAGTGCTCGGCGCGGAACTGCTGCAGTTCGGCAGCGACTGCTTCCTGCCGTGCAGCGGCAGGCAGATCGCCGAGCGGCGCGCCTGGGTCCAGGAGCTGCTCGACGAAATCGGCGTGCAGGACGATGCGCGCGAACGGATCTGGAGCGGCACCGCAGCCGCCTGGCTGGGCATCGAAGCGCGCGAGGCGTTGCCCCGACCGGCGCTTCGACCGAGGTGCTGCTGATGGCCGACAAGCGCATCCACGTGCTGCAGGTGCTCGGCAATGCGATCGTCGGCGGCATGGAGACCTGGGTCCTGCGGCTGCTCGAACGCCTGCCGCAGGAACGCTTCATGGTCACCGCGCTCTGCCCGTTCGAGAGCTCGATCACCGAGCGCCTGCGCGCGCTCGACATCGACACGCTGGTCGTGTCGATGCCGCCCGACGACCCTTCGTGGGCAGCGCTGCAGGAGACCTGCGCGCTCGTGCAGGCCGGCGGCGTGGACGTGCTGCACGCGCACCTGCCGAACGCGCACATGCTCGCGGCACTGGCCGCGCGCCTCACCGGCAAGCCGATCGTCACGACGATCCACGGCCTGCGGATGACCCCGCACGATCTCGAAGTGCATCGCTGCACCGGCTCGCACGTGCATACCGTGTGCCGCCAGACGTACTACCAGGCGCTCGGCGTCGGCGTCGACGCCGACCGCATCTGCTGCATCCCGAACGGCGTCGACACGAAGCTGTTCCGGCCGCCCGCCGAGCGGCCTCGTGCGTTGCGCGGGACGATCGGCATCGGCGATTCGGCACCCCTCGTCGGCTTCGTCGGCCGGCTCTCGCCGGAAAAAGGCCCGGACCTCTTCGTGCGCGTCGCCGAACTCGCGCGCCGCGCGGTGCCCGATGCGCATTTCGTGCTGATCGGCGACGGTCCGATGCGCGACGAGCTGATCGTGCGCATCGACGAAGAGAACCTGCGCTCGCGGGTGCACCTCGCCGGCCTGCGCGACGACCTGCCGCAGGTGTACGGCGAGCTCGACCTGCTCGTCTCGACCTCGCGCTCGGAGGCGATGCCGCTGGCGCTGATGGAAGCGATGGCCTGCGGGGTGCCGATCGTCGCGACGCGGGTGGGCGGCGTGCCCGATCTCGTCGTGCACGAGTCCACCGGCTTCCTCGCCGGCTACTGCGACTGTCGAACCGCGGCCGACGCGATCGTCGAACTGCTCGTATCGCCGCAAGAGCGCGAGCGCATGTCGCAAGCCGCGCGCGCGCTCGCGCTGCAGCGCTTCGATCTCGACGACAGCGTCGCGCAGGTGTCGCAGTTGCTTGCGCGCCTGGCGGTGCCGCGCCGGGCGCCGCGCCCGGTCAGCGCCGTGGGCGCCGACGCGACCACGAACTGAACGGAGTCCAACGTGCCCAGGAACGCCCTGCCCCCGCTCGCACCGACCCTCGCCGCCGCGTTCACCGCCTTCGGAGCCGCGTTCGCCGCAACCCGGCTGTGGGGCCGGCGGCCGGCCGAGCCGTTGCCGCTGGGCAGCGTCGCGCGCGCAGCGACCGCCGCGCTCGAC
>JAEWFA010000019.1 GCA_023389055.1 Pseudomonadota bacterium
GGCGTCGATACCGGGCGGTATCGACGCCTTCGCGTAACGCGGCAATGCGTCCTGCCGTCCTCTGCCCTGCGGGTTCGAGCCAGAAAGCCGCGATGCGGCGTTGCCGAACCCGGTCGATAGCTACGGCTATCGACCGGAACCGGCGCCTTGCCTCGCGGCTTTCTGGCTCGAACGCGACCCCTGTCCATAGTCCGACAGCCTCCTAGACGTTCCCGTCGAGCGCCCCTTCCGCCGCCGCTTCGTGCCGCTCGCCGATCTGCTGGCGCCACATCGCGTAGTACAGCCCCTTGCGCTCGACGAGGTCGGCGTGCGTTCCGCTCTCGACGATCCGCCCACGCTCGAGCACGTGGATCGTGTCGGCGTGCAGGATCGTCGACAGCCGATGGGCGATCAGGATCGTGATGCGCTCGTTGCGGTGCGCGATGCGACGCACGGTGTCGGTGACCTGCTGCTCACTGATCGAGTCGAGCGCGGACGTCGCCTCGTCGAAGATCAACAGCCGCGGATGGCGCAGCAGCGCGCGCGCGATCGCCACGCGCTGGCGCTCGCCGCCGGAGAGCTTCACGCCCATCTCGCCGATTCGCGTGTCGAGTCCCTCGCCGGTCTTCTCGAGCAGGTATGCGCAGGCCGCCTGGTCGAGCGCGGCGATCATCTCGGCGTCGGTCGCGTCGGCCTTCACGAACTGCAGGTTCTCGCGCAGCGTGCCGGCGAACAGGTGCGTCTGCTGCGTGACGATCCCGATCTGCCGGCGCGCCTCGTTGTAGCGCAACGCACGCGTCGAGACGTCGTTGTAGTACACCGCGCCGGCATCGGGCGTGTACAGGCCCACGAGCAGTTTCACCAGCGTCGACTTGCCCGAGCCCGACGGCCCGACGAAGGCGATGCTCTCGCCGAGCCCGGCCTCGAACGAGACGCCGTCGAGCGCGTTCGTGTTCGCGCCCCGGTGGCGGAAACGCACGTCGTCGAAGCGGATCGCATCGATCGGCCCGATCTCGACGAAAGACTCGGGGCGCCGCTCGATCGACTTGCGCATCAGCGCGTCGTAGGTCGACAGCGACGCGTCGGCCTCGCGGTACGCGAGGATGATGTTGCCGAGCTCCTGCAGCGGCGCGAAGATCGCCACCGAAATGAACTGCATCGCGATCAGCTCGCCGGTGCTCAGCACGTTGCGAAAGATCAGCCACAGCAGCGTGAAGAGGATCGAGAGCTTCAGCAGGCTCAGCGTGGTGCCCTGCAGGAACGAGAGCACGCGAATGCGCTTGACCTTCGCCATCTCGAGGTCGAACAGATGCATCGTCTGCGCCTGCAGCCGGCGGATCTCGGGGAAGGTGAGCCCGAGGCTGCGGATCAGCTCGATGTTGCGCAGCGCCTCGGTAATGAAGCCGGCGTTGCGGCTCGTCTCGCGCACGATCGAGCGTTGCTGCGCCTTGATCTGCCGGCTCAAAAGCCCGGTGAGGCCGCCGAGCACGAGCACGCCGATGAAGAACACCGGAACGAGCGCCCAATGGCGAAAGAGCGCGTACCAGGCGAGGAACGCGATGCCGACGAGCGAGGCGAACAGCGTGTTGATGAACGCGTTGATGAAGCGCTCGGTGTCGCTGCGCACCTTCAGCAGCAGCGACAGCGTCTCGCCGCTCGACTGATCCTCGAACTCCTGGTAGCGCAGCCGCAGCGTCTGCCGCAGTCCGTCGTTGAAGATCTGCGCGCCGAACTTCTGCACGACGAGGCGCGTCACGTACTCCTGGAATGCCTTCGCCAGCCGCGAGAGCACGGCGACCATGACGGCGAGCGCGAGCAGACGGAGCACGCCCGAAACCAACTGCTCGTCGGTCTTTCCCGCGCGGTCGATCGCGTAGCCGTCGATGATCCAGCCGAAGATGATCGGATCGACGAGCGCGAGCACCTGGCTGGCGGCGGCGAGCAGCAGCGCCAGCGCGATCCAGGCGCGTTGCGGTTTCAGGTAGCGCCAGAGGATGCGCATCGGGTGTGTGCTTTCGTCCAGCTTGCGTCGATACTGCGGTTTACAGTACGACCAGCAGGTTGTGGCAATTTGCTACGGATTCTTCCCGGGAGGTTTGCAATGTCCGGTCGCAGCGCGGACGTATCCGTCGCGCGCGTGCACGCCGTGCTCGCGGGCGAGCGCAGCTACGAGGACGTGAACCCATCCGAGCAGGCGTTCGTGCGCACCGCATGGGACGAGCAGATCGCCGACCGGCTCGCCAACCTCGACCTCGCCGTCGACTTCGAGGCGCAGGGACGCTCGTGGGCGGAGATTGCCGAGGACGGGAGCCTGCGGATCGTGGAACCCGCGAAGCGCTGAACCGGAGCGGCTGAAGAGCGATGCCGGTCCGGTCCTGCGCGTTTCCCGCCGTGGTTGCCGATCGGGAAATGAGCCCGACGCAGCAAGGCCTCATCGATCCGGCTCGACTCCCAACCCGGCGCAAGGAAAGATCAGCCCAGTGCGCTCAAGGCCGCCTTCGGCACCTTGTCTAGCACCTTCAGCAGCGATCTTGCCGCGCCAGTCGGAAAGCGCTTCCCCTGCTCCCAATTGCGGATCGTGTCGAGCGGCACATCGATGCGCCGCGCGAATTCCTGCTGTGTCAGCCCGAGGCGTCGTCGGACGCGGCGGACGTAGCGAGCAGCGTCCTGCATCGCCTCTGCGTCGTCCTCCGCCTGCTGAATGGCAAGGTCGGCTTCGGTGGTCGCGTCCACCTTGCGCCGATCCACCCTGCCCTGGGGCAGAGTGCCTGGTCGATCAAGATCGACCTTGATTCGCACTGTGCTCATACTCCTCGACCTCGCGCCGGTTGGCCTTTCGGGCCGAGATGATTCGGATTCGCGCGCTGCGGGTGGTGAACGCCAGGCAGTACACCCGATCCGCGATCTTTCCGAGCAAGCGATATCGGTCTTCGCCGTAGTCGCACCGCTCATCTGACGTGACGAAGCGGTGGAGGTCCGCAAAGGCTCTTACCGCATAGGTGAAGTCGAATCCTCGCTGCTCGAGGCAGGCATCGCTCTTTGCGCGATCCCACTCGAACTCGAGCTTCGATTGTAGTTCAATGAACGACACCCGCCCACTGCTTCGGCAACGCCATTGAGCGTTGCAAGCTACCCGGGCCGAAACGCCGCGTCTGTCAGTTCGTCGTGACCGCGGTTGCCGAGAACCTCTCCGCGATGAACACCGCAGCCTGGCTCACCGAGCGCAAGGATCGAGCCGATCTGGCTGCGGTGAGGAAGATCCTCCCTCGCAAGGGCGGTGTTCTGCCGCGGGAAGGGTGACCTAAGGGAGTAGCCGCTGCGGCCGCTTATCGCCCCTTTCCGCCAGGGGGAGGCCGGCGGCTGATCCGCTCCGCCATTCGCGTCTGCCACCCCGGGCCGGTGGCACGCCACCGTTCGATGACGTCGGCAGGCAGCCGAAGCGTGATCAACTTGCGCGGATTCGAGGACACCGGTCGCCCGCCCTTCTTGACCACGGCTCGCGACAACATCTCTTCGGTGAGCTCGGGGATTTCCTCGTACTCTTCCGGCTGGATGGCGTGTGCGTCGACTTTCGCGAGGTCCGACTTCCAGGCGCGACGAGAAGCGTGCTTTCTCACGGTCATTGGCTTTCCTCATGCGGGTGCCGTACCGCGCCACGCGCCGTGTAGCAAATCACGACCATGCGCCCGGCGAGCAACGAGACACGCATAGTTATTGTAGTTACGGAAACAGGTCGGCGCAACGAGTGCCGCCGTTTCAATCGGCCGGGGCTGAGGACCCTCGCTTCGACGGGGGGTCAAGGCACGCGAACTCGCGAGTCGCAGCTGCTGCGCTTTCCTCTCGAAGCTGCCGTGACAAGCACGCCACGACAATCGTTGTCCTGCCTTTTTGCTTAGGCAGTTTGGTGGTGCCAGTCCCGATAGCCGCAATCAAAGCGGCGACGCGACGCTCCGATCCGCGCTCGCAATTGAAGCGTTCCTCGTCGTGGAATCGATTCCGTGTGCGAAGGCGCTCGTTTTGCGAGCGTCGAATCGGGAGTTCCGTGCGCCGGATCATGAATTCCGAGCGGATCGGCGCACCCGCGCGACCCGGCTCCAGCACGCGGGGGCCAGCCCGAGCGTCATCAGGCACATCCGGCCACTCGTCGTACAGCTGCAGCCCCTTCTGGGGCGAGCATTCGAGCATGGCGGCCGCAGACCCGACGGCACGGCGTGGTGCTGGTCGAGGTAGCCGGTCAGGGAAGCGGTGGAAATCAACGTCGTCGCGTGACGCAATGCCTTGCACCCCGCGCCGCCCATCGCCATACTCCCACCCGCGCATCAAGAAGGGCCCCGCCCCTGCCAACCTGCCCCGCCCGGGCAAGGTGGCTCGCGAAAGCGGATGCGGCCAACCTCGGCAACCAAACGGGTGTACGAATGAACGAGCCTTCCTCCCTTCGCAACGCCTGAGCGCGCGCGAACCCGCAGCACTTCCGCACCGAACGCAGCACGCCCGACCCACGTCACGGGTCCGGGGGATTTGATCCCGCTTGCGGCCCCGGGCACATCGCCGAAGCCGCTAAAGAGGAGCACCACGAATGCGCGCCCACGCGCTTCGCAGTCTGGCCTTGCACGGCCTCGACCACCTCGACGCCGTCGTCGTCGCCGCGCTCGCCTCCGAAGAGCCGCTGCTGCTCGTCGGCCCGCACGGCAGCGCCAAGTCGGCGCTGCTCAACCGCATCGCCTCCGCGCTCGGCCTCGAGACGTCGGTGCAGTGTTTCACGCCATGCGCCACTTACGGGCCGCGCCTTTGCCCACGGAGCCGCGTTGCGAATCCTCGCCATGCCGCCCGGCATGGCTGCGGTTCGCGCCTTGCTC
>JAEWFA010000024.1 GCA_023389055.1 Pseudomonadota bacterium
CGGCGCCCTCGCCCGCGGCGCCGGCGCCGCCCGGCTCGTCGCGGGCCGCGCCGGCGTCGAACGGCATTGCGACGATCAATGGCTCGAGCAACCCGACGGCTGCCGCGTCGAGCGCATCGAGCCGCAGATCGCCGGCAGGATTCGCATTCGCGTTCATGGTTGCGACGGCGTGCGAAACACCTTCACTTCCTCGACCAGCGAGCGCGCGTACTCGACGAGCCGGCGCGTCTCGATCGACTGCGCGCGAAGCTGGCGCGCCGTCTCGGCGCTCGCGTCGCGGATCACTTCGGCGCGCGTCTGCAGCCCCGAGCCGAGCCGCGCCTGCTCCTCCGACGTGGTCGCGATCTGTCGCACGTCGTCGACGAGCGATCCGGTTTCCGCCTGCGTGCGCCGCATCGCCTGGCCGGCATCGTCGGCCATCCGCGTGATCGCGACCACCTGCCCGATCGCGTCGTTCATCGCGCGCACCGTCTCGTGGGCTTCGGTCTGTATCGCGGTGACGAGCCTGGCGATGCGCGCGGTGGACTCGCGCGCCGACTCCGACAGTCGCTTCACCTCATCGGCGACGACGGCGAAGCTGCGACCGGCCTCGCCGGCGGATGCGGCCTTCATCGACGCATTCAGCGCCAGAATGCCGGTGCGCTCCGAGATTGCCTGCAGGATTCCGACGACCTGCCCGATCTCCTGCGTGCGCTCGCCCAGTCGCTTGATTCGCTTCTCGGTCTGGCGGATCAGCTCGCGCGACTGCACGATGCCCTCGATCGTGGCGCCGACCACGCGGACCGCCTCGCCCGTCTCGACCAGGGCCCGTCCGGCCGACTGATCCACCTGGTGCGCGCGCTGCGCGACGACGACCAGCGCCTGCGCCGCCTGCGACAGCTCGCTTGCCGCCATGCCGACCTCGCGCTGCTCGCGGGCGGCGGCGGTGATCGCCATGTCGGACTGCCCGCGCAGCGCGAAGGTGGCCTGCGCGACATCGTTGGCCAGGCGACTGACGCTCTCGAGCACGCGCGACATCTCGTCGGTGAGCAGGTTCAACGCATCGGCGATCGCACCGGTGACGTTCTCCGTGACCGGAACGCGCACGCCCAGATCCTTCGTCGTCGCGATCGTGCCCACCGTCTTCATGATCTCGATCACCGACGTGTTCAGCTCCTCGCTGTCGCGGATCGTGCGGTTCAGGCCGGCGACACGATCGTCGAGCAGGCGGTCGAGCGCGTCGGCAAGTCCGGCGAACTCGTCGCGGCCCTCCCAGCGCACGCGCGCATCGAGTTCGCCGTCGGACAACGCCTCGAGCGTCGACTGGATGCGCGCGACAGGCTCGCTGACCGACGAAGCCAGGCGGCGTCCGTAGAACGTCCCGCCCACCGCGAGCAGCGCCGCGCCGACCAGCACGGCGATGCCCACCGTCTCGAAAGCCGAAGTGCCGCCCGCGTTGCGCGCGAGCAGCCAGGCGGCGCCGGCCGCCAACGCGACGACCAGCGGCGCCGCCGCCAGAAGCGCGATACCGGTGCGCAGGCGCTCGGCAAAGGATCGCTCGGCCACCGAATCAATCCGCCAGCAGCGCGGCGACCAGCCGCGACGGATCGATGTCGTACCACGGCTCGCCTTCGGCGCCTTCGGCGAGGACACGGCGCGAGACGATCGCATCGAAGAACGGACACCGGGCCGGCACGTCGACCCTCGCGATCGGCACGTCGAGCGCGGCGGCATCGGCCCGCACCGGGTGCGGCGCACCGTCGACGATCACTGCTGCGACGTTCGGCGGCGCTCCGATCACCAGCACCTCGTGCGCCTCGCGCGCGGCCGCCGCGGGTCTTCGATTCTCCGGATCCGCCGAGGCGTCGAGCACGACGAGCGGTTGCCCGCGCAACTGCATCAGCCCGGCGACGCGCCGGGGTGCGAGCGGCAGCGGATGCAGCGTCGCCTGCGCGACGTATTCGAGCGGCGTGCCGGCCGGCATACGCACCGCAAGGCCGGCCAGGCGCACGCCGAAGGACGGCGGCTGCGTCATTGAACGGCGAACTTCAGCGCTTCGAGCAACTGCGCGTCGCTGTACGGCTTGCCGATCAGCGCCTTGGCTCCCTGCATGCGCGCCCAGACCTGGTCGGCGCGCTGGCACTTGGTCGAGACGAACACGACCGGGATCGAGCGCGTGAGCGGATCGCCGGCGAGCCGCCGACAGGTCTGGTAGCCGTCGAGATCGGGCATCACGATGTCCAGGAAGATGATCGCCGGGCGCTCGGCGCGGGCCTTCTCGATCGCCTCGATGCCGCCGACGGCCGTGCTCACGTGCCAGCCGGCGTCGGTGAGGATCGCCGACATTCGCGCGCGCTCGGTGGCCGCGTCGTCGACGACCAATGCGGTGTTCATCGATGCTCCTTCGGGCGAACTGCGGTGCCAACCCGACATTGTGCCGGCATCGACGCCCACGGCGCCCGTCGCACGAGCGCCGCTCATTCGCCCCCGCCGCCGGCGCCGCCCCGGGAGCGCAACGACGCGGCCTGCGCCTGCGCCGCATCCTGCGCAGGCCTGGTCGCGTGAGCGGCCGCCAGCGCCTGCGGGTCAGGCGTGAGCCGCAACAGGGCGCCCAGGTCGTCGATGGCGAGCGATTTGCGCAACTGCTTGACCACCGCAGCCTCCAGCTGGCGCAGCGGCACCGGCTTGACGAGGTAGCTGTTGCAGCCGGCCAGCGCGCCGCGCGCGAGGTCGAAGGGCGAAGACCGGCTAGTCAGGATGATCACCGGAACGCCGCGATGTCGACGCCGGATCTGGCGCGTGAGCTTGTAGCCGTCGACTCCCGGCATCACGACGTCGACGAGGACGAGGTCGTAGTGCGCCTGCGACAGTCGCGCAAGCGCCTCGTCGGCGCTGCCCGCCGCATCGCAAAGCGCGTTCATCCGCGCGAAGGCGATCGACAACTGCTGTCGAACGGTGGGGCTGTCGTCGACCACCAGCACGCGGATGCGCGGAGGCGCAGGCTCGCCGCTGCGCGGGAAAGCCACGAGGTTCGACGGCGCCCGGCCGGGCTGCGCGGGCGAAGGGCCGGATGCCGCTTCCGCGGCCGCGACGCGCGCGCGCATCGCCGCCTCTCGTGCGTCGTCGCCCTCGCGCGACTTGCGCGCGGCTTCGCGCAGGAACTCGCGCGTGGAACGTTCGCCGTCGGCAGGCGCGCCGCCCTGCGCCGAGCCGGCCGGCTGGCTTGATGCGTCGAGCGCAGCCGCGGGTCGACCCGTTGCTGCCGTCGCTGCCGTCGCTGCCGTCGCTGTCGTCGTGCCAGGCGGCTCCGCGGCGGCAGGCGCAGCGCCGGCTACGCCCTCCTTCGCCCGCGACAGGTCCATCTCGACGACCCGGTTCAGGATCGGCAGCAACTGCAACGTGAGCCGGTCGATCGAGATCGCGTGCCGCGCATTGCTGGTCGCGCCGCGCGGCACCGCGGAGATGACGGGCAGGTTGCGACCGGCGCTGCGCGCGCGCGCCACCGCGCGCAAGCCCTCGGGCGCCAGCGGGTTGACGATCAGGATGTCGACCGCGAGGGGATCGGGCCTCGCCTCGAAGCGAAAGGCGTAGCGGTTGTACTGGCTGTGCTTGAAGACGATCTCGATCAGGCGCACGTCGCGCGGATCGAGTCCGGCCGCCGCCACCCGGTATTGCGGTCTGCTTTCCATCCCCCGTGCCGCCCGTGATCGCTCGCTCGCGGCAACCACCACCGGGCCGCGTCGCCGCGCATTGTCGCGCCAAGCCCGGAACTCACCAAGTGGCGTGCTAGCATCGAAACGTCCCCCGTCGGATCGATCGCATGTCCCAGCGCGACTTCTACGGCTTCGACACGCTCACCGTGCACGCCGGCGCAAGGCCCGACCCGGCCACCGGCGCGCGCATCACGCCGATCTACCTGTCCACCGCCTTCGCGTTCCGGGATACCGACCAGGCGGCGGCGTTGTTCGACATGGAGCAGTCGGGCCACGTCTACTCGCGCATCAGCAACCCCACGGTGTCGGCGCTCGAAGAGCGCATCGCGGCGCTGGAGTCGGGCGTAGGCGCGATCGCCACCGCCAGCGGACAGGCCGCGCTGCACCTGGCGATCGCCACGATCGCCGGCGCAGGCTCGCACGTGGTCGCCTCGCGCGCGCTGTACGGCGGCTCGCACAACCTGCTGCAATACACGCTGCCGCGCTTCGGCATCCGGACCACCTTCGTCGACCCGCGCAGCGCCGACGCCTGGCGCGCGGCACTGCGGCCGAACACGAAACTGCTGCTCGGCGAGACGCTGGGCAACCCCGGGCTCGACGTGCTCGACATCCCCGCCGTCGCCGACATCGCGCACGCGCACGGGGTGCCGCTGCTGGTCGACTCCACGTTCACCACGCCGTGGCTGATGAAGCCCGGCGACCTCGGCGCCGACCTCGTTCTGCACTCGGCGACCAAGTTCCTCTGCGGCCACGGTACCGTCGTCGGCGGCCTGCTCGTCGACGTGGGGCGCTTCGACTGGGACGCCTCGGGCCGATTCCCCGAACTGACCGAGCCGTACGAAGGCTTTCACGGAATGGTGTTCTCCGACGAATCGACGGTCGCTCCGTTCCTGCTGCGGGCGCGCCGCGAAGGGCTGCGCGACTTCGGCGCATGCCTGAGTCCGATGAACGCCTTCGAGATTTTGCAGGGCGTCGAGACGCTGCCGTTGCGCATGGCACGACACGTCGAAAACGCGCAGCGCGTGGCCGAGTACCTGGCCGCACACGCGATGGTCGGGCGCGTGATGTACCCGGGGCTGCCTTCGCATCCCGATCACGCGCTGGCCCGGCGGCTGATGCCGCGCGGCTGCGGGTCGGTGTTCAGCTTCGAGCTGAAAGGCGATCGCGCCGCCGGGCGGCGCTTCGTCGAAGCGTTGCGCCTGTTCTCGCACCTGGCGAACGTCGGCGACGCCCGCTCGCTGGTCATCCATCCGGCGACGACGACGCATTTCCGGATGGACGAAGCGGCGCTCGCTGCGGCCGGCATCGGCGAAGGCACGCTGCGCCTTTCGATCGGGCTGGAAGATCCGGCCGATCTCGTCGCCGATCTCGAGTCGGCTTTTCGCGCGGCGGCGCGCGGCTGAAGGGAGCCGGCCGTGCAAGTCCGCGTCGATGGCCATCGCGTCCACGCCTACACCGGCGGCGTCGCTTTCGATCCCGCGCAACCGGTCGTCGTGTTCCTGCACGGCGCGCAGCACGACCACAGTGTCTGGATCCTGCAGTCGCGCTATTTCGCCCATCACGGATACGCAGTGCTTGCGCTCGACCTGCCGGGTCACGGGCGCAGCGAAGGCGAGCCGCTGACGACGATCGAGACGCTCGGCCGCTGGGTCGTCTGCGCGCTGGACGCCTTCGGCGTTTCGCAGGCCACGCTCGTCGGCCACAGCATGGGGTCGCTCGTCGCGCTCGAGGTGGCCGGCGCGTCGCCGCAACGCGTGCTCGGCATCGCGCTCGTCGGCACCGCATTCCCGATGAAGGTCTCCGACGCGCTGCTCGCGGCAGCGCGCGACGACGAGCCGCGCGCCTTCGACATGATCAACTTCTGGTCGCATTCGACGATCAGCGCGCGGCCCGGCTCGCCGGCTCCCGGTTTTTCGATCTTCAACCAGAACCGGCGCCTGATGGAGCGGCAAAAGCCGGGCGTGCTCTCCGTCGACTTCGCGGCGTGCAATGCGTGGCAAGGCGGCTTCGAACGGGCGGACGCATTGCGCTGCCCGGCGCTCTTCGTGCTCGGCGCACGCGATGCGATGACGCAGCCGCGTTTCGCGCGCGCGCTGATCGACCGGCTCGCAAAGGCGGCCGCCGCGTGCGGCGTCGCCGCTCCGGTCGTCGTCGAGATCGTCGACTGCGGACACGCGATCACCGCCGAGTCGCCCGATGCGCTGCGCGCCGCGTTGCGCACCTTCCTCGGCGCGACGCGCCCGGCTACACTTCCCGCCTGATCGGGCTCGCAGGCGCTGGACGCCGCAGGGCCCGACCGCGACAGACGCCGCGCTCGAACGCGGCGCTACCCGCCGGGGAGGGCGAGGAATGAGCGCGACCGCACAGGGGCCGTATCGGACTTTCGACGACTTCTATCGTTTCTACCTCGGCGAGCACCGCACGCCCTGGTGCCGCCGGCTGCATTTCTTCGGCTGCCTCGGGGCGCTGTTCTGCGTGGCGAAGCTCCTGGCGACGCTGAATCCGTGGTGGCTGGCGACGGCGATCGTCTGGGGCTACGGACTCGCCTGGCTCGGTCACTACGGTTTCGAGCACAACCGCCCGGCATCGTTTCGACACCCGTTGTACAGCTTCGCGGGCGACTGGGTGATGTTCCGCGACATCCTGCTCAACCGGATCCCGTTCTGAGCGTCGCAGGCTCGCTCGGCGGAGCGAGCCGAGCCGACGCGGCGTCGTCCACCAGCGGCCGGTCGATTCCGTCGGGGAAGCGTTCGCGCTCGGCGCCCCGCCCTGCGCGCCCGGCGCTCCAGATCTCCTCGAAGAGCGCGCGCAGGCTCATCGAGCGCGGATCATCGGCCCACGCCCAGCGCTCGGCCCAGACCGTATCGGCCGCTGCGCCGGTCCGGTTCCGCGGTCGCGCACGGCGGTGGCCGGGATGGGGGGCGCGGCTCCTCGACGCGGGTTCGGCGACGGCCTGCGGGTCGCCTAGCTGCACGAAACGCGTGAGATAGCCCAGACGCGTGAGCAGCAGCGCGACCTCGACCGCGCGCTCGGCGTCGCTACCCAGCGAGGGCGCCACACGCGCGACCGGCATCGCGGCGTGCGAATCGGCACCGAGCGCTTCGCGCATCGCAGCGAGCACGAGGTGCGCGTCGTCGAAGCGCGCCTGCGGCGTGCGCGCCAGATGCGGCTCGCCCGACGAGTTCCAGAAGCGCAGGTTGGCCGCAAGCAGTGCACCGATCAGCACCGACATCCAGCCGAGAAACAGCCACAGCAGGAACAGCGGCAGCGCCGCGAAGGTTCCGTAGACGATCTTGTAGGTCGGCAGGCTCGTGACGTACAGCCCCAGCGCGGTGCGCAGGAACTCGAACAGCAAGGCCGCGAGCACCGCCCCGAGCAGCGCGTCACGCCAGCGCACCGAGGCGCTGGGCAACAGCCGGTACAGCAGCGCCAGCCCGGCGACCGACGTCGCCCAGGGCAGCACGAAGAACCAGGCATTGCGCACCTCGTTCAGGTCGGCGCCGCGCAGCCACGACGTTGCGACGATGCCATGGAAGACCAGGCTCGCGCCGAGCAGCAACGGACCGAGCGTGAGCATCATCCAGTGCATCGCCAGCCGATGCGCGAGCGGTCGCCGCCGGTCGGCGAGCCAGATGCGATTGAGCGTGTCCTCGATCGTGTGCAACGCGATGAAGGCGGTGAGCAGGAACACGGTCAGGCCGATCACCGACAGCTCGTTCGCCTTGGCGGCGAACTGGTTCAGCAACTCGATCACCGTGTCGCTGATCGACGACGGAAACAGGTTCACCAGCAGGAACCCCTGCAGTGCTTCGCGCAGGCGCCCGAACATCGGCGAGGCGGTGGTCACCCAGAACACGATCGAGAACATCGGCGCGATTGCGAGCAGCGACAGGAACGCGAGACTGCCGGCCGTCTGCGGCAGCCGCAGCTGATTGGCCTGGCGCCACATCGCCCGACCCAGGCGCACGATCCGGTGCGGCGCCGACTCGCTAGAATCGGAGCCGGTGCTTCGCGCGTCGCGACGCGATGCGCTCTGCCCATCTGCGTCCGTCCTTCGCGCTTCGCGCCCGCTCATGCCTTCCCTCTCGCCGTCGTCGCTGCGCCGCACCGCAGTCGCCTGCATCGTTGCACTGATCGTGCTGGGCATCGCCTGGGAAACCTGGCTCGCACCGCTCAGGTCCGGCGCATGGCTGCTGTCGCTCAAGGTCGTCCCGCTGCTCTTCGCGCTGCCCGGCATCGCTGCCGGGCGGGTGCGGGTGCACCAGTGGTGGTCGATGCTGATTCTCGGTTATCTGGCCGAGGGCGTGGTGCGAGCCACCTCGGAAGCAGGGATCTCGGCTCGCCTGGCGGCGATCGAAATCGTGCTCGCCGTCGTCGCGTTCACGGCGATAGTGCTGTACGTTCAGCGCGTTCGTCGCGCGATCGGGCAGCCGGGCTGATCGCGGCGCGAGCGACGTCGAGCAGGTCGACGCCGTATCGATCGAGCATCGCGGCGTCGCTCAGCGTGCGCCGCCAGGCGCGCGCGCCGGGCAGCCCGTTGAACAGCCCCAGCAGATGGCGCAGGATCGCACGCGGCGCCTCGCCACCCGCAACCTGCCTGCGCAGGTACGGGCGCATCGCGTCGATCGCCTGGTCGCGGGTGACGACAGGCGCAGGGCGATCGAAATAGAGCGGATCGACCTCGGCGAGCATCCACGGGTTCTCGCAGGCCTCGCGTCCGAGCATCACGCCGTGCACTTCGTCCAGTTGCGCGAGCGCGTCGCGGTGCGTGCGCAACCCGCCGTTCAGCACGAAGACGAGCGACGGGAAGTCGTGCGCCAACCGCGCGACGACGCCGTAGCGCAGCGGCGGCAGCGTACGGTTCTCCTTCGGGCTCAGCCCGTCGAGCCACGCGTTGCGCGCGTGCACGATGAAGACCTCGCAGCCGGCTTCGGCCACGGTGCCGACGAAATCGCGAACGAAATCGTACGACTCGACGCGGTCGACGCCGATGCGGTGCTTCACCGTCACCGGAACCGACACCGCATCGCGCATCGCCCGCACGCACTCGGCCACGAGCGCCGGCTCACGCATCAGGCACGCACCGAAGGCGCCTCGCTGCACGCGCGGGCTCGGGCAGCCGCAGTTCAGGTTGATCTCGTCGTAGCCCGCCGCCGCGCCGAGACGCGCCGCCCGCGACAGCTCGTCGGCTTCGCTGCCGCCCAGTTGCAAGGCGACCGGATGCTCGGCTGCGTCGAACGCAAGCAACCGGTCCCGGGGTCCGTGCAGCAGCGCGCCGGTGGTGATCATCTCGGTGTACAGCCGCGCGCCGCGCGACAACTGTCGCGCGAGGAAGCGGAAATGCCGGTCCGACACGTCGAGCATCGGAGCCACGCAGAAGCGATGCTCGTTCATGGCTCGTTGGAACGGCCCGGCTGCTCGCCGAGCGCGGTGCGCTTCATCGGGCGGCGATCGTGCGCAACGATGCGCCTCAGCGCGAGCCCGTTGTCGACGTGCTGTACCCCGTGCTGCCCGTTTGCGGACCTCGCCGCCGCCACATGCGTCTCCTGCCAGCCGCACCCCGTGAACGGCCGCATTCTAACGGTGCGAAAGGGTAGCGATTGACGTCGCTCTTCCCCGGAATGGGTCGGAAACGAGTTCCGCTCCGCGCAAACGAGCCGCGCCTGCCCGTTTCGAACGCGCCCCCTGCTCCGCCCTACCCCTTTCGACCGACCCCACCGGACTTCGGTAGCAAAGCCGCTTGACGAAAGCTGCGACCCGGCCTTACAACCTTGCACACGGAACAGGACATCGGGACAAGGGAACTCGTCATGGCCGCCTGCGTGCTCATCATCGACGACCATCCGCTGATGCGCGACGCGGTCCGGATGACGATGGAGTCGATCGCGCCGGGCAGCCGAATCGACCTGGCCGGCAGCTACGCCGAAGCGCGGCGCATGCTCGCCGCGAACGTTCCTTACGACTTCACGCTGCTCGACCTGAACCTGCCCGACGCCGCAGGCTTCGACGCGCTGCGCGGGCTGCGCGAGCAGTTTCCCCAACTGCCCACCGTCGTGCTCTCGGCCGAGATCGACCGCGAGACGATCCTTCGCTGCCTCGAGCTGGGTGCGGCCGGATACATCCCGAAGACCTACCATCCCGACGTCATCACGCACGCGCTTCGGCTCGTCTCGTCGGGTCACGTCTATGTCCCGCGCGAGGCGATCGATCCGCGCTACGGCGCCAAGGAGCCGGTCCGTGCGCGCCCGATGGAACACGATCCGCGGCATCTGGGGCTCACCGACCGGCAATGCGACGTCCTGCGATTGATCCTGCGCGGGTTGCCGAACAAGCTGATCTGCCGGCAGCTCGACCTGGCCGAGGGCACCGTCAAGGTGCACGTGAGCGCGGTACTGCGCGCGCTGGGCGTTCGCAACCGCACGCAGGCCGTCATCGCCGCCAGCCGACTCGGTCTTCGCATGGTCGACTGAGCGCGCGTAGCCCCGGCCTGCGCGCCCTTGCGCTTCGCCGCCCGTTCCCCCATATGCAGGCCATGGGAGCGAAACGATGAGCGAATCGATCCACGCCGTGTGCCCGCATTGCGGCAAGACGAACCGGTTGCCGGCGCAGCGCGCGGCCGAGCAGCCCGACTGCGGAGCGTGCGGCCGGCCGCTGTTCCCCGGCAAGCCCGTCGAGATGGACGACGCGCGCTTCGACGATTACCTGCGGCGCACCGGCCTGCCGGTCGTCGTCGACTTCTGGGCGAGTTGGTGCGGGCCGTGCCGGATGATGGCGCCGCAGTTCGAGCAGGCCGCGAAGAAGCTCGCCGGACGCGTGCAATTCCTGAAGATCGACAGTGACGCGAATCCGCAGTTGAGCCAGCGCTACCGCATCCGCAGCATTCCTACGCTGGCGCTGTTCCGCGACGGGCAGGAAGTGCGTCGCTCGGCCGGTGCCATGAGCGCTGCGCAGATCGAGGCCTGGCTCGCCGGCTGATCGCCGCAGCTGCGCGCGCCTGTCACACCGCCCGGCCCGGCAGCTCGTCCCGCACGGCGGCCCGCCAGTAATCGAAGGCGCGCGCGTTCACGCCGCACGGTTCGGTCGCCCGAAGCTGCTCGAGGCCGGCGAGCAGCGCCCTCGCCTCGTCACCCAGCCCGAGCACGCTCGTGCTGCGCAGGATCCGCGTGATGCGCAGGTCGTTGTGCCCGCCGTGCCGAAACCAGGCATTCCGAGACGGCCAGTCCGGCCCCGCGCGCACGGCGCCGTCGTCGCCGAGCGCCAGCCCATAGAAGCGAAGCATGCGCAGGAGGCTCGCTCGCAGGTGAGCGCGCAGCAACGGATCGCCACGAAAGGCCTCGCGCACCTCCGGTCCCGCCAGCGGCGCGCCCGGGTTCACCGCACTCGGCTCGGGCAACGGAAACAGCCACTGGATGAAGTCGTGCGTCGACTCGAGCCAGTCGTCGTCGGCGCGCAGGATCTCCGACAGCAGTCGCCCCCGGTCGTCGCGACCGGCGCCGAGCTGGAATGCCACCAGGCGGTTCACGACGCGCCGGGACCCAGTGTCGGCGGCGGCGCGGCCTGCGTCAGGGTCGCAGGTACGCGTAGCCGTCGCGTTCGCGCTGGACGATCTCGACGACGCCCGAGGGCACGTAGCCGATGCCGGGCGTCATGTCGGGCACCGACAATTTGTATCCGCGCATCGTGTTCTCGCAGGCCACGACGCGAACCCCGTCGGCGAGCGCCTGCGTGATCCGCGCCTCGACCGACGAGTCGCGCTTGAGCATGCCGATACCGGGTCCGTAGGCGACGAGTTCGGCGACGACGTTCTGGGCGCCGAGCGCGCTCTGCAGGTTGCGCAGGTTGTTCAGCGCCAGGTTCCAGGTGCGCGGGTTGTCGTCGCTCACCTGCATCACCACCCTCATCGGCTCGGCGGGCGCCTGCCGCACGACGGCAGGCGTCGACGGCGACGCCGGCTGCATCCCCTGCGCGGAGGCCGCGGTGCAACAACCCAGCAGCGCGCCGGCCATGATCAGCGAGCGTCTCGTTCCTCGTTTCATCGGCTGTCTCCGGTAGCGGGCGCATGCCCGATGCCGCCATCATGCGCGGCCGAAGGCGATCCGCGAGCAAACGCCATGCTCGGCATGGGGCACCGCCGTGCGCAGAACCTTCACGCTGCCCACACCGCGACCGCCGCGACCTTCGACAGCCCTGCAGTACCATCGCTCGTCCCCCGAGTTGCGCTTCGACCATGACTCCCGATCCGATCGACCCCAGCGCGCGCATCGACGACGAGCGCGTCGCGCAGATGCTCGTGCTGCCGCCGCCCGAGGACCTGATCCGCTTCTTTCCGATTGCCGGGACGGACGTCGAGCGGCAGGTGCGCGACAGCCGCGCGGCGGTGCGCGCGATCGTGCGCCATGAAGACGACCGGCTGCTGGTCGTGATCGGTCCGTGCTCGATCCACAATCCGCGCGCGGCGCTCGAATATGCGCAGCGGCTGGCCGAGCAGCGCGCGCGATTGCGCGACACGCTCGAGATCGTGATGCGCGTCTATTTCGAGAAGCCGCGCACGACCGTCGGGTGGAAAGGTTTGATCAACGACCCGTACCTGGACGAGAGCTGCCGGATCAACGAAGGGCTGCGCATCGCGCGCTCGCTGCTGATCGACGTCGCGCGGCTGGGCGTGCCCGCCGGCAGCGAACTGCTCGACACGATGTCGCCGCAATATCTCGCCGATCTCGTCGCATGGGGTGCGATCGGCGCGCGCACCACCGAGAGCCAGGTACACCGCGAGCTCGCGTCGGGCACTTCGGCGCCGATCGGCTTCAAGAACGGTACCGACGGCAACGTCCGCGTCGCCATCGACGCGATGCTCGCGGCGCGCGCGCCGCACAACTTCCTCGGCATCCACAAGAACGGCCACGTCGCGATGGTGCGCACGCTCGGCAATCCCGACTGCCACCTGATCCTTCGCGGCGGTCGCACGCCGAACTACGACGCGACGAGCGTCGAGGCGGCGTGCAAGGCGCTGGCCGACAGCGACTGCCGCGCGTCCTTGATGATCGACTTCTCGCACGCGAACAGCGGCAAGCAGGCGCAACGCCAGCGCGAGGTCGCCGAGTCGGTCTGCGAACAGATCGCGGGCGGCAGTCGCGCGATCCTCGGGGCGATGATCGAAAGCCACCTCGTCGAAGGCCGCCAGGCATTCACCCCCGGCGTCGACGACCCGCGCGCGCTCACCTACGGCCAAAGCATCACCGACGCATGCCTCGGCTGGGACGATTCCGTGCGCCTGCTCGAAGCGCTCGACGCGGCCGTTCGCATGCGCCGGCGCATCGCCTGAGCGCGGCGCGGCGCGTTCGTCGGCGCGACGCGACCGTTCGACGCCGATGTGCTCGCCTGCCACGCCCTCGCGAATGTCGATCCGGCGACAATGCAGCTTCGCTGCCGGTCCGTGCCGGTCCGGTTCCATGTCGCGCTTCGTCGTCGCCTCGCTGGTTTCACTCGTTGCTCTCACCGGCCTGACGCTGTATCCCGGCGGCGCGCAGGCGGAACGCGCAGCGCCGCCGGCGCAGTCGAGCGCAACGCAGCGCGCCGAAGCGTCGCAGCAGACGGCGGCGGATCCGGGCATTGGCGCGCTCGTGGCCGCCTTTGCCGGCGGCGCTGCCTGCGCGGGCGTCGTTTCGTGGCTGACCGTACAGGCACGCCGGCGACGCGCGCGCCGCACGACTGCGACGCCTGGCGCGGCGACCGCCGCCGGGGCCGACACCGGCGGCGAGTGGCAGATGCTCGATGGCGACGAAGCGGAGCTCGTCGCGCTGCACGATGCCCACGGCGTCGTGCGCTACGTCTCGAGCGCGCTGCTCGAGCTCACCGGTTTTCGGCGACACGAGATCGTCGGCCATCAGGGCCGCGACTTCGTTCACCCCGACGACCTGCCGACGCTGCTGGCCACGGTGCAGGCGGCGCGGGCGGATGTGCAGTCGCCGCCGCTGCTCTTTCGCCTGCGCGACAGCAGTGGCGGTTACGCGTGGATCGAGGCCGAGTTCCGGCACAGCGTATCGCGCACCGGGGAGCCCGAGATGCTCTCCATCGCCCGAAGCGTCGCCCGAAGCGCGACACCTGTGCAGACCTGGGGCGCGGCGGGCAAGCGGTCGGCGGCTCCCGAGCAGGTCCAGCTTGCGGCGTGGCCGAGCACGAATCGCAAGCCGTCGCGCGCGGCAGCGCCCGCGCTCGAGGAGCCGCAGGGCCCGTCGCTGCAGGATCTTTGCCACGCCTTCGAGCGACGCGAGTTCGAATTGCACTATCAGCTGAAGGTGGGGCTGTCGAACTGGGAAGTGACCGGCGTCGAGGCGCTGCTGCGCTGGAACGTCCCCGAAGGCAGCGGCCGCACCGCCGAGATCATCGCCGCGGCCGAGCGCACCGGCTTCATCGTCACGCTGGGCGAGTGGGTGCTTCGCGCGGCGGCGAACCAGAGCCTGCAGTGGCGGCGAACGGGTCTTCGCTATCCGGTGTCGGTCAACGTCTCGCGCATCCAGCTGCTGGACCGGCGCTTCGTCGACCTGATGCGTGAACTCGTCGCACGCGATCGCGAACTGCCCCTCTGGCTCGAACTGGAGCTCACCGAAAACGCACTCGCGCACGTCGGCGACATCGACCGATCGGTGCATGCGATCGCACAGCTCGTCGCTCTCGGCTTCACGCTGCACGTCGACGATTTCGGCGCGGGCTACTCGAAGCTCAAGCAGCTCTCGCGAATGCCGCTGCGCGCATTGAAGATCGACCGCTCGATCGTGCACGACCTTACGGTGCCGGGCAGTGCCGGCGAGGTCGTCGGCGCAGTCGTCTCGCTGTCTCGTGCGCTGGGCGTGAAGGTGATCGCCGAAGGGGTGGAGACCACCGAACAGCTCGAACGGCTGCGCGCGCACGGATGCGACGAGGTGCAGGGTTACCTGTTCTCGCAGCCGATGTCGGCCGATGCGGTGCGGGCTTTGACGCTGCCGGAGAATGCGGCAGCGGGAGGAATGGTGGCGTCCCGTAGGGGATTCGAACCCCTGTACCGACCGTGAAAGGGTCGTGTCCTAGGCCTCTAGACGAACGGGACCTGATGTTCTGGTGGAGGTAAGCGGGATCGAACCGCTGACCTCTTGCATGCCATGCAAGCGCTCTCCCAGCTGAGCTATACCCCCAGAGAGCCAGCGAGTATATGTCACCAGCCGAAGGCCGCGCAAGTCGCGCATCGCTCGCGTGCTAGACTCGATCGCACCCCCGGCGGCACGCCGCTTGCGAAGCGTCGTCGGTTCGTCCCCTTCCGATGGCCCCCTTCCCCGACATGAGCGCAAAGATCCTCGACGGTGCCGCATTGGCGAAATCGATTCGCGCCGACGTCGCGCAGCGCGCGGCGAAGCTCGCCACCCGCGGCCGCGCGCCCGGGCTGGCCGTGATTCTCGTCGGCGGCGATCCGGGCTCGGCGATCTACGTGCGCAACAAGGTGAAGGACTGCGAGGAGGCGGGGATCCGCTCGACGCTCGATCGGCTGCCGGCGCAGACGACGCAGCAGGCGCTGCTCGCGCGCATCCGCGAGTTGAACGAAGACGACGCGATCGACGGCATCCTCGTGCAGTTGCCGCTGCCGCCGCAGATCGATCCCTTCACGGTGATCGAGACGATCTCGCCTGCGAAGGACGTCGACGGCTTCCACGTCGCCAGCGCAGGCGCGCTGATGACCGGCCAGTCCGGTTTCCGTCCGTGCACGCCGTACGGCGTGATGCGGCTGCTCGAGCACGCCGGCGCGCAGTTGCGCGGGGCCGAAGCGGTCGTGGTCGGACGCAGCAACATCGTCGGCAAGCCGCAGGCGATCCTGCTGCTCGCCGCCGATGCCACGGTCACCATCTGCCACAGCCGCACGCGCGACCTCGCCGCGCACACACGCCGCGCCGACGTCCTCGTGGCCGCCGTCGGACGCGCACGGATGATCACCGGCGACATGATCAAGCCCGGCGCGATCGTCATCGACGTCGGGATGAACCGCGACGAGAACGGCAAGCTGTGCGGCGACGTCGACTTCGACGGCGCGAGCCGGGTTGCGTCGTGGATCACTCCGGTGCCCGGCGGCGTCGGCCCGATGACGCGCGCGATGCTGCTCGTGAACACGATCGAGGCCGCCGAGCGCAAGCAGGACGAAGAACACGATGTCTGACGCACCCTCTTTCGATCGCTCCGATTCCGAGCCGAACGCGCTGCTCGACTTCTCCGGGCTTCCGCGTTTCGCCGATTTCTCGCCTGCGCAGGTTGCGCCCGCCATCGAACGGCTGATCGCCGAGGCGCGAAAAACGCTGCAGCACGTCACCGCCGCCGACACGCCGCTGTCGTGGGACGCGTTCGTCGAGCCGCTGGAGGACGCCACCGAGCGCCTGGGCCGTGCCTGGGGAATGGTGGGACACCTGAACGCGGTTGCCGATACGCCGCAGCTGCGCGAGGCGTACAACGCGAACCTGCCGAAAGTCACCGAGTTCTGGACCGAGCTCGGGCAGAACCAGGAGCTGTTCGAGAAATACAGGCGCTACGCCGCCTCGACCGAGTTCGCCACGCTCGGTGCTGCGCGCAAACGCATCGTGGAGAACGCGCTGCGCGACTTCCGGCTCGGAGGCGCCGAGCTCGTTTCGCCGGCGCGCGAGCGATTCGCCGAACTGCAGCAGCGCCAGGCCGCGCTCGCGCAGAAGTTCTCCGAGAACGTGCTCGATGCGACCAACGCCTACGCGAAGATCGTCACCGACGAATCGCAGCTCGACGGCCTGCCCGACGACGCGCGCGAAGCGGCGCGCGAGGCTGCGCAGCGCAGCGGCGACGACGGCTGGAAGTTCACGCTGCAGTTCCCGTCGTATTTCCCGGTGATGCAGTACGCGCACGACCGAGCGTTGCGCGAGGAGCTGTACCGCGCATACACGACGCGCGCCTCCAAGGGCGCCACGGCGCCCGACGGCGATCGCGCGATCGCGCTCGACAACGAGCCGATCATCGACGAGCTGCTTGCACTGCGCGCCGAAGAGGCGTCGCTGCTCGGCTATCGAAACTTCGCCGAGGTGTCGCTGGTGCCGAAGATGGCCGGCTCGCCCGACGAAGTGAAGAAATTCCTGCGCGAGCTCGCCGAGCGTGCGCGGCCCTTCGCCGAGCGCGACCTCGACGCGTTGCGCGAGTTCTCGGCGCGCGAACTTTCGCTGCCCGACCTGAAGTCGTGGGACCTCGCCTGGGCCAGCGAGAAGCTCAAGGAGGAGCGCTACGCGTTCTCCGATCGCGAGGTCAAGCAGTACTTCCAGCTGCCGCGCGTGCTCGACGGACTGTTCCGTCTCGTCGAGCGAATGTTCTCGGTACGCATCTTCGCCGACGAAGCGCCGGCCTGGCACCCCGACGTTCGCTTCTTCCGCATCGAGCGCGACGACGCGCTGATCGGCCAGTTCTACACGGACCTGTACGCGCGCGAGTCCAAGCGGCCCGGCGCATGGATGGACGATGCGCGTTCGCGTCGCCGCCGCGGCCCGTCGCTGCAGACACCGGTTGCCTACCTCACCTGCAATTTCCAGCCGCCGGTGGGCACGCGCCCGGCCTTGCTCACGCACGACGACGTGACGACGCTCTTCCACGAGTTCGGGCACGGCCTGCACCATCTGCTCACGCGCGTCGACGAGCTTGGAGTGTCCGGAATCTCCGGCGTCGAATGGGACGCGGTCGAATTGCCGAGCCAGTTCATGGAGAACTTCTGCTGGGAATGGGACATCGTCGAGTCGATGAGCGCGCACGTCGACACGGGTGAGCCCATTCCGAGGAAACTCTTCGAGCGGATGCTCGCCGCGAAGAATTTCCAGAGCGGCATGGCCACGCTGCGCCAGATCGAGTTCGCGCTTTTCGACATGCGACTGCACAGCGAATACCAGCCGGGCGGCGCGCAGACCGTGCAGCAACTGCTCGACGAGGTGCGCGACGAGGTCGCCGTCGTCGCGCCGCCCGCTTGGAACCGCTTCCAGAACAGCTTCTCGCACATCTTCGCGGGCGGCTATTCGGCGGGCTACTACAGCTACAAGTGGGCCGAAGTGCTGTCCGCCGACGCGTACGCGGCCTTCGAGGAAGCGTTGCACGAGCCCGATGCGACCGCGGGCGTGGCGCGAACCGGACGACGTTTCCTCGACGAGATTCTCGCCGTGGGTGGCAGCCGACCGGCCATCGACTCGTTCCGGGCGTTCAGGGGACGCGACCCCGAGATCGACGCCCTGCTGCGACACAATGGGATGGTCGAGACCTCTGCCGCGGAATCGTCCCATGCCCGCTCTTCGCCGTCGTCGTAGCTGCCGAACCGAAGCAGCCACGCCGTTCGCACTGCCAGCCCGCGCAGCGTTCGCCCTCGGCGAGCGCGGCGCGTTCGTGCTGGGCGCCCTCGCGTTCGCGTCGGCAGCGCTGCTTTCGCAGGCCATCGCTTTCGCCGCACCGCCCGTCGCGAAAACCAGTCCGGCGCGCGCGCCGGTCAAGTGGGTCGATTCCGCGGGAATCGTTCACTACAGCGACCGACAGCCGCCGCCCGACGCATTGAATCGCGGCGCGCGCGCGCAGACGGTCAGCGCGCGCCCCGCCGCGCCGTCGATCGGCGATCCGACGCTGCCGTGGGCGCTGCGCTCGGCTGCCGCACGCTACCCGGTCACGCTGTACACGTCGCCGGAGTGCGAGCCGTGCGCGCTGGCGCGCGAACACCTCGCGCAGCGCGGAGTGCCCTACACCGAAAAGCGCGTGCAGGACGCGGCCGACCTGAAGGCGTTCCATGCGCTCGGCTTCGACAAGGCGCTCTTCCCCAGCGTGTCGATCGGGCCGGAGAAGTTCACCGGCTTCGAATCGGTGGGCTGGGGTCGCGCGCTCGATGCGACCGGCTACCCGCGGTCGTCGATGCTGCCGGCGCGTCGCGACGCACGAACGGTCGCGCCGATGCGCGCCGGGGCCCGTCGCGCAGCCACCGAAGCCGCGGCCGACACCGACCCGGCGAGCGCCGCCGCGGACGTGGCCGAGGCGAAGCCGATCGACGTCGACAGCCTGCTGTCGCCCGCGTCGTTCCACACCGGACCGAATCCGATCCGCTTCTGAAGCGCGCCTGCAGGCGCGAACGATCAGCGGCGCAGCTTGGACAGCCAGTGCTCGAGCAGGCGCCCGGCCGCCTCGCGTCCGCCCAGGCCGAACGACAGCGCGAAAGCGACGGCGACGGCGCCCAGCGTCAACCCGAACGCAAGGTTGACGATCGAGTCGGCGATGCCCATTGCGCGCAGCCCCATCGCGAGCACCAGGCCGATGATCAACGCGCGCACGAGTCCGCCGAGCCAGGTCGCCCCTTCGGCCGGGCTGCGCGCCACTGCCGATCCGAGCAGGTTGGCCAGCCATAGTCCCACCAGCAGGATCACGATGCCGAGCAGCACGTCGCCGCCGAAGACGATGAACGCCCCGACGAGTTCGCTCACCTGGCCGAAGTGCAGGCGGTTCGCCGCCTCGGCGATGGCCAGCAACATCGCGAAGAACAGCAGCAACCGGCCGATCAGCTGCGACAGGCGCAGCGGGCCGAGCATCGGTTGCAGCCCCGTGCGCACGGCAAGCCGGTCGAGCCCGGCACCTTCGAGAACGCTGGTCGTGAGCGCGGCGACGAAACGCGCGACGTACCACGTCACCGCCAGGATCAGCGCGGCGGCGAGCAGCTCGGGAATCGCCGAGACGAACTCGGCGAGCATCGTGGCGGCCGGCTCGGAGACCGCCTCGATCTCCAGCGCATCGAGCGCCGAGATCAGCGTCGGCACGAAGATCGCGAGAAAGACGATCGTTCCGACCAGTCGCGGCAGGTCGGTTGCCTCGCTCAGCCCGATGCCGCGCGCCAGCGATTGCACGCGGGTGGCGATCATCAGGTTCGCGACGATGCCGCGCGCGATCTTCGCGACGTAATAGCCGACGACGACGACGACGGCTGCGCCGAAGAGCCGCGGCAGGAACGCGAGCAGCTGGTCGACGAGGTTCTGCACCGGCAACAGCAGCCCCTGCAGCCCGAGCGCGCCGAGCACCATCGGCAGGAACAGCAGCAGCACGACCCAATACCCGACGTGGCCGATGCTTTCGCTGATCGGACGCATGCCCGCCTCGGCGCTCAGGCGCTCGTCGATCGTCGTGCTGTCGAGCAGCCGCGTCAGGCCGTTGCGCACCAGCAGCGCGAGCAGCCACCCGACGAGCGCCAGCACGAGTGCGGCGAGCACCTGCGGCAGGTAAGAGACGATGTCGCCGACCATCGCGGCGAACGGCGCGGACGCCATCTGCAGGTCGAGCGTGTTGAAGGCGGCGACCAGTGCGACGAGCAGCACGAACCAGAACACCAGTCGCGAGACGAGCAGTTCGATGTCGACTGCGCGGCCGAACGCCGGCGCAAGCCGTCGGTTCACCTGCCCGATCGACAGCGCGCGCCGCGTCCCCGCGGCGGCAACGAGCCCGATCACCCAGCCGAGCAGCAGCAGCGCAACCGCACCGGCCACGGTGATCAGTTGCGTGCCGAGCGCGCGCCGCATCGCCTCGCCGAAGCTTTCCGTGGGCATCCGATCGATCCTCCGCGCGCGAAGTCTACCCTTCGCGATCGCCGGCAACGCGGGCGTTTCGACGCGTGCGTTGCTCGCGCGCCGAAACGCCGGTCGCCTCGGCAGTGGCCGCGCCGGCTGCCGGCGCTATGCGCCGCGCTCGTCCAGGTGCAACTCGCCGATCTTGCGCGTGATCGTGTTTCGCCCGATTCCGAGGCGCTGCGCCGCCTCGACGCGTCGACCGCGCGTATGGCGCAGAGCCGCCGCGATCACCGTCGCTTCGAAATCGCGCGTCAGCCGGTCCATCAGCAGCGCTTCGTCGGCGCCGGCCGGTGAAGCGAGTTGCGCGGCGACTTCGGCAGCGAGCAACTGCCGCCAGCCGCCTGCGCGCTCGACGCGACCGTAGTGCTCGGGCGCAGGAGCCTCCTCGTCGGACTCCTCGACGGCAATCGGAGCGGCCGCCGTTGCGCCGGCCGAGCCAACCCCCGTCGACACCGCAGCGCTCGCGTCCCCGGCCTGGTCGGGCGCGCCCGCCGCCGCCGGCAGCTCGCTCGCTGCCGGATCCGCCACTCGAATCTCGGCAGGCAGGTCGCGCAGTTCGATCACGCGTGACGGAATCATCAGCGTGAGCCAGCGGCAAAGGTTCTCGAGCTCGCGAACGTTGCCGGGCCATCGATAGTCGACCAGCGCCTGCAGCGCAGCCCGGGACAACTGCTTCGTCGCGCCGCCGAGCTCGTGCGCGCTGCGCTGCAGGAAATGCCCGGCGAGCAGCGCGATGTCTTCGGTGCGCTCGCGCAGTGCCGGCATGCGCAACCGGATCACGTTCAGCCGGTGGAACAGGTCCTCCCGGAACAGACCCTGCCGCACCCGCTCGTCGAGCGCCTGGTGCGTCGCCGCGATCACGCGCGCCTCGGCCTTCAGCGGCTGGTGGCCGCCGACGCGGTAATACTGTCCGTCGGAGAGCACCCGCAGCAGGCGCGTCTGCATCTCGGGCGGCATGTCGCCGATCTCGTCGAGGAAGAGCGTACCTTCGCGGGCCTGCTCGAAGCGACCCTGGCGCGCCTGCACGGCGCCGGTGAAGGCACCGCGCTCGTGCCCGAACAGTTCCGACTCGAGCAGTTCCCGAGGGATCGCGGCTGCGTTCACCGCGACGAACTCGCCTTTGGCGCGCGGGCTGTGCTCGTGCAGCGCCCGTGCGACGAGTTCCTTGCCGGTTCCCGATTCGCCGGTGATGAGCACCGTCGCGCTCGACTGCGCGAGCCGTCCGATCGCGCGGAACACGTCCTGCATCGCCGGCGCGCGCCCGAGCAGGCCCAGGCGCGTCGGAATCGCCCCGTCGTCGCCCGGCCCGGTGCGCCGGTGCTCGAGCGCGCGACGAACGAGTTGCACCGCGGTGGCGACGTCGAAGGGCTTGGGCAGGTACTCGAAGGCGCCGCCCTGCAATGCGGCCACCGCGCTGTCGAGGTCGGAGTAGGCCGTCATCACGATGACCGGCACGTCGGGCCTGCGCTGGCGAAACCGGGCGAGCAGTTGCAGGCCGCTCTCGCCCGGCATGCGGATGTCGCACAGGAGCACGCGCGGGGCGTCGCTCACCAACGCCTCCAGGCACGAGCGGGCGTTGGCGAACGCGCGCGTGGCGAGCCCCTCGCGCTCGAAGGCACGTTCGAGCACCCAGCGAATCGACTCGTCGTCGTCGACGATCCACACGGTCACGTCCGTTCCTCCTGCAGCGGCAGACGGATGCGGAAGTCCGTCTTTCCGGGGCGGCTGTCGAACTCGATGATTCCGCCGTGCTGCTGCACCAGGTTCTGCGCCAGCGTGAGACCCAGGCCTGTCCCGCCGTCGCGCCCCGAGACGAGCGGATCGAAGACGCGGTCGGCGATCTCGGGGGGCACGCCCGGTCCGTCGTCGATGACGTGCAGGTCGAGCGCGAGCTTCCAGCGCCGGCGCGCGATCGTCTGCTGGCGCGCGATGCGGGTGCGCAGCACGATGCGCCCCTGCCCCTGCATCGCCTGCGCCGCGTTTCGAACGAGGTTCAACAACGCCTGCACGAGCCGCTCGCGGTCGGCGAGCAGCTCGGGGAGGCTCGCGTCGTAGTCGCGCAGGATCTCCAGCCCGCGCGGGAACTCGGCGAGGACCACCGAACGCACCCACTCGCAGACCTCGTGGATGTTCACGCGCACCTGCAGCGGCCGGCCGCGGTGCGGCGCGAGCAGCCGATCGACCAGCGACTGGAGCCGGTCGGCCTCCTTGACGATCACGCGGGTGTACTCGCGCAGCGCCGGCGTCTCGAGCTCGGCCTCGAGCAGCTGCGCTGCGCCGCGAATGCCGCCGAGCGGATTGCCGATCTCGTGCGCCAACTGGCGCACGAGCTCCCGATACGCGCTCGTGGACTCGATCAGCCGTTCGGCGCGGTCGACGCGCTGGCGCTGCTCGTGCGGGCGAAACTCGAGCAACACCGGCGCGGACGGGTCGGCACCGGCGACGACCGAGACGATCAGCGATTGCGGCTCGCTGCCCGGGCGCGCCAGCGAGAGATCGACCGTCTTCTCTTCGAATCCGCCGCGGGCGGCGTCGGCGAACAGCCGCTCGAGCGGCTGCGCATCGACGAAATACCCCACCAGGCGCCGGCCGCGGGCCTGCCGGCGCGACAGGCCGAAGAGCTGTTCGGCGGCCGCGTTGAGGAAGCGGACGCGACCGCGCGGATCGGCGACGACGATGGCCGTGGCGAGCCAGTCGAACGCCGCGAACGGCTGCGCCTCCGGCGTCGCCGGTCGCGGGGCGCCCGCGGCCGCCGGCGCGGTTCCGCCCGCGGCTACTCGCGGATCGTGCTCAGCTCGCGACGCAGCGACGCGATGTTGCTCTCGGTCCGTGCGATGTCCTCCTCGAGCCGGGCGACGCGATCGAGGTATTTCTGGTAGTTGCGTTCGTTGCCCAGCCGATCCGGTTCGCCGTTCTTGTACTCGGTGCGCAACTCGCCGAGCCGCTGCTGCTCCTTGTTCAACTCGTCCTCGAGGATGCGACGCCGATCTCCGTCGCGCGCACGCTGCGCGGCAACGTCGACCTTGGGAAAGCCGTCGGGCGAGGCGCGCGCCGCCGATGGGGCGCCGCCCGCCGCCGGCGCCTTCGCCGCCGGCAGCTTCGGCGACGGAATCGTGGTGAGCGGCTGCAGATCGATCGGTTGGCAGTTCGCGCCCTTCGAGGTGCCCTGGTATACCGGCACTCCGTTGGGCGAATCGCAGCGGTACACCTGCGCGAGAGCCGACGGAGCGCAGGCAGCGAGGCCGGCGACGAAGCACGCGACGATCTCGAGGCGGGAGCGGACGGTCATGGACGGCGGGATCCTGTGCAGCGGGCGTCCGAGTGTAAGGCGCCTGCATGTCGAATCCAAGACGACCGGACGGCCGACCGACCTGCGGAATGCGTCGACCGACCCGCGCCGCTCACAGGCTGTAATACAGGTCGAACTCGACGGGATGCGTCGTCATCCGCACGCGCGTCACCTCCTCGCCCTTCAGGGCGAGGTAGGCGTCGATCATGTCGTCGGTGAAGACGCCACCGCGCGTGAGGAACTCCCGATCGCGATCGAGCGCCTCGAGCGCCTCGTCGAGCGACGCGCAAACGGTCGGGATGCGTGCCTCCTCTTCGGGCGGCAGGTCGTAGAGGTTCTTGTCGGCCGGCTCGCCCGGATGCATCCGGTTCTGCACGCCGTCGAGCCCCGCCATCATCAGCGCCGCGAACAGCAGGTACGGATTGGCCATCGGATCGGGGAAACGCACCTCGACGCGGCGACCCTTCGGGCTCGAGACGTATGGGATCCGGATCGACGCCGATCGGTTGCGCGCCGAATAGGCGAGCTTCACCGGCGCTTCGAAATGCGGAACGAGCCGGCGGTACGAGTTCGTCGACGGGTTGGCGATCGCGTTGAGCGCACGTGCGTGATGAATGACGCCGCCGATGTAGTGCAGCGCGAAGTCCGACAGCCCCGAGTACTTGTCGCCGGCGAACAGGTTCTGCCCTTCCTTCCACACCGACTGGTGCACGTGCATGCCCGAGCCGTTGTCGCCGACGATCGGCTTCGGCATGAACGTCGCCGTCTTGCCGTAGCTGTGTGCGACGTTATGAATCACATATTTCATTCGCTGCAGCCAATCGGCCCGCTCCACGAGCGTGGAGAATCGGGTGCCGATCTCGTTCTGCCCGGCGCCGGCCACTTCGTGATGATGCACTTCGACCGGAATGCCCATCTGCTCGAGGATCAGGCACATCTCGGAGCGCATGTCCTGGAAGGAGTCGACCGGCGGCACCGGGAAGTAGCCTCCCTTCACCGGCGGACGGTGCGCGAGGTTGCCGCCCTCGATCTCGCGACCGGTCGACCATGAGCCCTCCTCCGACTGGATGCGCACCGCGCAGCCGGCCATCTCGATCGACCAGGTGACCGAGTCGAAGATGAAGAACTCGGGCTCCGGGCCGAAATAGGCCGTATCGCCGATGCCGCTCGACTTCAGGTACGCCTCGGCGCGTCGGGCGATCGAACGCGGATCGCGCGTGTAGCCCACGCCGTCGGACGGCTCGATCACGTCGCAGGTGAGGAGCAACGTCGACTCCTCGCGGAACGGGTCGAGGCACGCCGTACCCGGATCGGGCATCAGCAGCATGTCGGAGGCTTCGATGCCTTTCCAGCCGGCGATCGACGAGCCGTCGAACGCGTGGCCGGTCTCGAACTTCTCGGCATCGAAGCCCTTGGCCGGAACCGAGACGTGCTGCTCCTTGCCGCGCGTGTCGGTGAAACGCAGATCGACGAATTTCACTTCGTTGTCCGCGATCATGCGGGTCACGTCCTGGACGCTAGCCATCTGGGGAACTCTCCTGGAGGGTCGGATACGGTCGGAAGGCGCGATTCTGCGCTCATTTCGGCTGGCCCGAAAACAAGCTGCACCACCTATGAAGCACGATGCGTGCCACGCGTTTTTCGTCGCGCTGGGCACCAGCGTCACGCATCGTGCACTGCACCGGTGCATCGTATCGCCTCCCGCCGGCGAGCGCCGCACGGTGCAGGCGCGTTGCCGTCAGGGTCATTGCTCGATGAGGCAGATGCCGACGATATTCTATATGTTATATATATCTTCTGGAGCCGCCGACGTGTCCGCATTCGAGCCGCAAGCGACCATCCGACCGGAAAGCGCACGCCCGGTGCGGCTGCCCGTCTACGAAGCGTTGGCGCACGACCTGCGCTCGCTCGACACGCCGATCTTCGGCCTGATGAGCGACGACACGATGCTGCTCGCGTCGACGCTCGATGCCATGGGCGTTGCGTTCCATGCAGCGCGCCACGAGAACAGCGCCATCGCGATGGCCGACGGATGGGCATCGGCCACCGGCGAACTCGGACTTGCGCTGATCGGCCGCGGCCCGGCCACCGCAAACGGACTGCACGGCACCGTCAGCGTCAGCCGCACCGGCTCGAAGCTGCTGCTGATATACGGCGACGCGCCGATCGGCATCGCACCGCGCAACGAACTCGGCCCCGACGGCAAGGCGCTGGACGCCGAAGCGGTGCTCACCGCCGCCGGAATCCGCACCTTCGTCGCCCGTTCACCAGCCGGCGCGCGCGAAACGCTGCGACTGGCGATCGCGCACGCGCAGCGCGGCGAGACCGCGGCATTGTTGCTGCCGGTCGACGTGCAGACCGCCGCGATCGACGATGAAGCCGATCCGGCGGCCGCGTCGCGACTCGCCCGTGAGGCCCTCGCGGTCGCGAGCCGCCCGCGCGACTCGGGCAAGGCGTCGTCCGCTTCGATCGCCACCGCCGCCGCGATCCTGCAGCGCAGCCGCAGGCCGCTTTTCGTCTGCGGCGTCGGCGCACGAACCGCAGGAGCACGCGAAGCGATCGAACGCCTGGCCGACCGGGTGGGTGCCGTGCTCGCGACTTCGCTGAAAGCCAAGGACCTGTTCCGCGGCCATCCGTTCCACGCCGGCGTCATCGGCTCGTTCTCGCACTCCGCCGGACGTCGACTGATGGACCAGGCCGACTGCATCGTCGTCTTCGGTGCGAGTTTCAATCAGCGCACGACGAGCGCGGGCGCCGCGCTCGCACCCGGAGCGCCGATCCTCCACGTCGATCGCGACCGCAGCCACATCGGGCGGTGGGGCCCAGCCGACGTCGCCGTCGTCGGCGATGCGCAGGCGGTGGCGGCGCAATTGCTCGAGGCGCTGCCCGAACGCAGCGCAGAGCAGAAGCCGTTCCACAGCGACGACAACCGGCTGCGCCTCGCGCAGTTCGAATGGACGCAGGAGTTCCGCGCCGAGCACACGCCGCGCACGGTCGATCCGCGTGCGCTCGCCCTCGAGCTCGACCGGCTGTTGCCGCCCGATCGCAACCTCGTCTTCGACTCGGGCAACTTCGTGCAGACGCTGCCCTTCTTCTCCACGCTGGGCCCCGAGCATTTGAAGCTTCCCTGGGACTTCTTCTCGGTGGGCATGGCCTTCGGCACGGCGCTCGGCTTCGCCAAGGCGCGACCCGAAGCGACGACGGTGCTGGTGATCGGCGACGGCGGCCTGCTGATGACACTCGGCGAGCTCGAAACGGCGGTGCGCGAGGACATCCCGCTCGTCGTCGTCGTGATGAACGATTGCGCGTACGGCGCCGAGATGCACTACCTGCGGCTGGAGAACAAGCCGGTGGCGCAGGCGATGTTCCCCGACGTCGACTACGCGCCGGTCGCCGAGGCCTTCGGCTTCCGCACCGCGACGATTCGCACGCTCGAGCAGCTGCGCGAAGCCGCGCCGCTGCTGCGCTCGCGCGGCGACGGCCCCGTACTGCTCGACTGCAAGATCAATGCGGCGATCTGCGGCCCGTATATCGCGGAAGCGGCGGGGCACCTGAAGAAGTAGCAGGGCCGCGAGCTCGGGCCGCGGTGCTCCGCTACGGCGTCACTGCGTCCTCCGGCCAACGCCAGTCGGCGTATCGATCACGCAGCTTCACCTTCCAGAACTTGCCGGTGGAGGTGCGCGGGATCTCGTCGACGAACTCGACGGCGTCGGGCAACTGCCAGCGCGCGCATTTCGGCGCGAGGAATTCGCGCAGCTCCGCCGCGTCGAGCCGTTTGCCGGGCTTGAGCGCGACGCAGGCCAGCGGCCGCTCGCCCCACTTCGGGTGCGCGATCGCGATCACGGCGGCTTCGGCCACCGCCGGGTGCGCCATGATCGCGTTCTCGAGATCGACCGAGCTGATCCACTCGCCGCCCGACTTGATCAGATCCTTGGTGCGGTCGGTGATGCGAACGTAGCCGTGCGGATCGACCGACGCGACGTCGCCGGTTCGCAGCCAGCCGTCGTCGGTGAACTTGTCGGGACTGCGCGGCTCCTCGTGATAGGAGCCCGTGATGAACGGACCGCGCACCTGCAACTCGCCGATGTCGTGCCCGTTCCACTGCGCAGGACCGTCCTCGCCCATGATCCGCAGCTCGACCAGCGGTACGGGGATGCCGCAGGTGGCCTTGCGCGCAAACCATTCGTCCTCGCTCGTCGCGCCGCGCAACTCGGGCTTTTCGAAGAACAGCGACGCCATCGGCGAGGTCTCGGTCATCCCCCAGCCCTGCGCCAGGCGCACGCCGTTTCGCGCGAAAGCGCGAATCAGCGATTCCGGCACCGCCGCGCCGCCCACCATGCTGCGCATTCCCGCAGGCAGCTTCCAGCGCCCGGGATTCGCCTCGAAGGCCTGGATCATCCCCAGCCAGATCGTCGGCACGCCCAACGCGAGCGTCGGCGGTTCGAGCTGCATCAGGTCGAGCAGGTCGTCCGGGTGCAGGTGCGGCCCGGGAAAGACGATCTTCGAGCCGAGCATCACCGCCGCATAGGGGATGCCCCAGGAGTTCGCGTGGAACATCGGCGTGACCGGCAGCACGACGTCGTTGGCCGACAGCGCGACGTAATCGGGCAGCGCGCAATTCAGCGAATGCAGCACCGTCGAGCGGTGCGAATAGACGACGCCCTTCGGTCGCCCGGTAGTGCCCGACGTGTAGCACATTGCCACCGGATCGTTCTCGTCGTGCGTCACGTAGGCGAACCCGCCGCCTGCGCTCGCGCCGTCCGCCGCGGCGCTCGCCTGCGCGAGCAGGCGCTCGTAGTCGTCTACCGCCGCCACGCCCTGCGCCTGGTCGGCTTCGCGCTCGGCCACCGGCGCGCCCGAGAACGGGAACACGATCACCCGCTCGAAGCGGTGCAGCTTCGCGAAGCGCTCGTACAACGGCAACAACGTGTCGTCGACGATCAGGAAACGGTCCTTCGCGTGATGCGCAATCCAGCCCAGGTCGTCGGGCGCAAGCCGCAGATTCAGCGTGTGCATCACGCCGCCGGCGGCCGGGATGCCGAAATAGGCCTCCAGGTGCGCATGATGGTTCCAGCACAGCGTCGCGACCCGATCGCCGCGACGCAAGCCCAGCTTCTGTAGCGCGGCGGCGAGCGCACGCGTGCGCGCATACCACTCGCCGTAGCTGTGCCGGCGCAGCGACTTGTCGGGCAGGCGCGAGACGATCTCGCGCTCCGGAAAGAGCCTGCCGGCGTGCTCGAGCAGCCGGTTCAGCGACAGCGGCACCGGCATCATCGTCGTCTGGATCGCGTCCATCGTCTCCTCCATCTCTCCAAAGGGGTCTGCGCCCCGGTCATTCCGGCAGGAACATCTGCTGAAGGTCGTTCAGGAAACGCGCTCCGAGCGGCGTCGCGCGATAGACGGTGGGGTCCGGATCGAGCAGGCCTCGCCCCACCGCCCGCCCGACCGGCTCGGCGATCGCAAGCGTCGACAGGCCGGTTCGCTCGACGAACCACGCAGCCGGCACGCCATCGGACAGGCGCAATGCATTGAGCATGAACTCGAATGGCAGCTCGCGCGCGGGCACCGGATGCGACGACGCGATCGGGCCTTCGCTCGCCTCGCCGAGCGCCGCGCGCATGTACTCGCGCGGATTGCGCACGCGCGCCTCTCGCACGATGCGGTCCTGGAACGACAGCTTGCCGTGCGCGCCTGCTCCCAGCCCGAGGTAGTCGCCGAACTGCCAGTAGTTCAGATTGTGCACGCAGCGATGATGCCCACGGGCATAGGCCGAGACCTCGTAGTGCTGCAGCCCCGCGCGCTGCGCCTCCTCCTCGATCAGCGACTGCATCTCGCTCGCCGCGTCCTCGTCGGGCAGCACCGGCGGGTGCATCGCGAACGCGGTGTTGGGCTCGAGCGTGAGGTGGTAGAAGGACAGATGCGGCGGCGCGTACGACAGCGCTTCGCGCAGGTCTGCCAGCAGCGCGTCTGGCGACTGCCCGGGCAGCGCGTACATCAGGTCGAGGTTCCAGGTATCGAAGTGCTGCGCTGCCGTCTCGATCGCCTGCCGCGCCTGCGTGGCGTCGTGCACGCGACCGATCCGGCGAAGCGCCTCGTCGTCGAAGCTCTGCACGCCGATCGACAGTCGCGTCACGCCCGCTTGCGCGAACGCCCGAAAACGCTGCGCCTCGAAAGTGCCCGGATTGGCCTCCATCGTGATTTCCGCCCCCGGTGCCACCGGCAGCAGCGTGCGCAGCATCGTCAGCAGCGCATCGATCGAATCCGCAGAGAACAGGCTCGGCGTTCCTCCCCCGATGAAGATCGTCTGCACGGGCCGTCCCCACACCTGCGGCAACGCCGCCTCCAGGTCGGCGCGCAGCGCATCGAGATAGCGCTGTTCGGGGACTTCGTCGCCGCCGGGCACCGCGTGCGAGTTAAAGTCGCAGTACGGGCACTTCCGGATGCACCACGGCAGGTGCACGTACAGCGACAGCGGCGGCGCCGCCCGCACACCCGAGCTTTCCTCGCCTGCCCATCGACGCGCGATCGCGCCGATGCGCGTTTCAACGCCCGACGCCTTCGAAGCCGCCGCCGCCATCACCCGATCGCGCCCGCCTCGCGCAGGCGCTCGATCAGCGCGCGCGTCGCGCGACCCCGGTGGCTGAGCCGGTTCTTCGTGATTGCATCGAGCTCGGCCACCGTGCGGCCGAGCGTCGGGATCAGCAGATGCGCGTCGTAGCCGAAGCCGCCGGTGCCGCGGGCAACGTCGATGACCTCGCCCGCCCAGCTCGCGTCGGCGACGATGGGTTGCGGATCGTCGGCGGCGCGCATCAGCACCAGCACGCAATAGAAATGCGCGCGGCGGTCGCTGCAACCGGCCAGCTCCTGCACGAGCCTGGCGTTGTTCGCGCGGTCGCGCTCGACGCGATCGGTCTGTACGGTGTCGTTGCCGCCCGCCGACGCCCAGCGCGCCGACAGCACGCCCGGTCTTCCGCCCAGCGCGTCGACGCAAAGGCCCGAATCGTCGGCGATCGCCGGCAGGCCGGTGAGCCGGCACGCACGCCGCGCCTTCACCAGCGCGTTCTCGATGAACGTGCTGTGCGGCTCCTCCGCCTCGGTGACGCCGAGTTCGGCCTGCGCCTGCACCGACACCCCGAGCGGCGCGAGCAGCTCGATGAACTCGGCGAGCTTTCCGGCGTTGCCCGAGGCGAGCACGATGCGCTCGAGCTTCATCGGATTGCGCCCCTTCACTGCGCGAGCGCGCTTCGCTGCAACTCGACCAGCTGCCCGATGCCGGCGGCCGCCAGGTCGAGCAGCGAGTCCATCTGCGCTCGCGTGAAGGCCTCGCCCTCGGCGGTTCCCTGCACCTCGACGAAACCGCCGGCGCCGGTCATGACAACGTTCAGGTCGGTGTCGCAGGAGGAGTCTTCGGCGTAATCGAGGTCGAGCACCGGCGTGCCCTCGTAGAGCCCGACCGACACGGCGGCGACGAAGTCGCGCACCGGGTTCGCCTCGATCTCGCGCTGCGCGAGCAGCCGTGAGACCGCATCATGCGCAGCGACGAAAGCGCCGGTGATCGCCGCGGTGCGCGTGCCGCCGTCGGCCTGCAGCACGTCGCAATCGAGCGTGATCGTGCGCTCGCCCAGGCGCTGGAGATCGAACACCGCGCGCAGGCTGCGCCCGATCAGCCGCTGGATCTCCTGGGTGCGCCCGCTCTGCTTGCCGCGCGCGGCTTCGCGCTCGCTGCGCGTATGCGTCGAGCGCGGAAGCATTCCGTATTCGGCGGTGAGCCAGCCGCGGCCCGCGCCGCGCAGGAACGCAGGCACCTTGCTCTCGACGCTCGCCGTGCACAGCACGCGCGTGTCGCCGAAGGCGACGAGCACGGAGCCTTCCGCGTGTTTCGTGAAACCCCGTTCAAGACGCACCGCACGCAGCGCATCAGGCGCGCGCCCGCTCGGACGAATCGACATGCCTTCAATGGTTCCCGGTGCGCGAGATCGCCTCGCGGATCTCCCGGATCGTACGCTCGATCTCGTCCTCGCTCAGCACGTCGGCCGGCGAACCGGCGTCGAGCTCTCCGACCGCGATCGTCGTCGTGATCGCGCCGTCGGGCACGTCGTCCGAAGACAGCACCGCGCCCCCCGCCGGCGCATCGCCCCAGGTCATCGCCAGCGCGGTGGCATTGTCGGCCGAGGCGCCGGCCTCGTCGACCGCCGCCCGCACGACGCACGGTACCGAAGCGAGCACGCTGTCGGCCGACAACAATGCGACGAGCGCCGGCTCGGGCAGGGACGACCAGACGCCGTCGGTGCACAGCAGCAGCGTATCGCCCGGATCCATGACCACGTCGCCGCCGAGATCGATCGTCGGCTCGAACGGCGAACCCAGGCAATTGAGCACCTTGTTGCGCTCGGGGTGCACGTCGGCCTGGGCCGGATCGATCTGCCCGAGATCGATGAGGCTCTGCACCTTCGAGTGGTCGCGCGTTCGCGCAACCACTCGCGCACTGCGCAACCAGTACAGCCGCGAGTCTCCGGCGTGCGCCCACCACGCGCGTCCCTTCTGCACGACGCAGGCGACGATCGTCGTGCGCGGCGCCTCGGGCAGGTCGTGCAGCATCTGGTGGCGCAAGATCTCGTGATGCGCATGCCGCAACGCCCGGTCGAGAAAAGCATGCGGGTCGACCAGCAGCGGCCGGGCGTCGGCCTGGAAGCATGCGGCGGCCGCCTGCAGCGCCAGTCGCGCCGCCACCTCGCCGTGCAGGTGGCCTCCCATGCCGTCGGCAACGAGCATCAGCAGGCTGTCGCGCGTGAAGCAGTAGCCCATGCGGTCCTGGTTCGTCGCTCGCGCGCCGCAAAGGCTGTCCTGGTAGATCGAGAATCGCACGAACGGCTCCTGGTCAACCCGGGGCGGTGATGCTCTCACCGCCTCGGCGCCGCACCGGCACGCGCCCGGCGAGCGTGTCGATCCAGCGACCGACCGTGCTCGGCGAACGCCGCGTGTCGTCGGGGGGCGGCTCGATGTGGCGCATCGCCCGCTGCAGCGCGAAGACGCTCTGCGGACGTTCGAGCGCGTCGAGCTTCAGGCACCAGCCGACCAGGTCGAGCAGCGCGCGCGAATACACGGGTTCCATCGCATCGAGCGCCGCCGGCACCTTGTCCTCGAGCTCGCGCTGGTCGGCCGGCTGCGGCGGCTGGCCCGCCATGCAGCCGAACAGGCTGGCGCCCAGGCCGTAGACGTCGGTCCACGGACCCAGCTGCTGGTTGCGCCGATACAGCTCGGGTGCAGCGAAACCCGGCGTATACATCGGGAAGAGCTTGTGCGCGTGCACGTCCAGCGCCCGACGAGCGGCGCCGAAGTCGAGCAGCAGCGGCGTGCCGTCCAGGCGCAGATAGACGTTCGCCGGCTTCAGGTCCAGGTGCAGCAGCCGGTTAGCGTGCACCTCGCGCAACCCGTTCATCACCAGGTGGAAGACGCGCAGCACGTGCCGCTCGGCCAGCGTGCGCCCATGGTGACGCCCGCGGTTGCGCAGCACGAGTTCCTGCAGGCTGCGTCCCCGTTCGTAGGTCATCACCAGATAGACGGTTCCGTTGGCGCGGAAGAAGTTCACGACGCGCACGACGTTCGGATGGAAGATGCGCGCAAGCGCACGACCTTCCTCGAAGAAGCAGCGAAGCCCGTTGCGGAAAGTGGGCTCGCTCGCCTGCGCCACCCGCGGCTCGAGTTCGCCGACGCGACGTTGAACCAGCGAGCTGGGCAGGTACTCCTTGATCGCGAATTGCGCGCCGCTCTCGTCGGCGGCGAGATACACGATCGAGAATCCGCCGCTCGATATCTTCCTTACAATGCGATAGCCGCCGACTTCGAGCCCCTCGGGCAACGGCGCGTTGGTCTGGGTGGCCATCTCTCGATGAAAACTCGTCGACAATCGGGGCGCGCCCATTCTAAAGAGTTCCCCTCACGAATCGACGACCCGAAACATGCGATCCGCCGAACGGCGCCCCATCCAGAGCATGACCGGTTACGCGCTGTCCATGCGCAACATCGCCGCCGGCCAACTCGTCGTCGAACTGCGAAGCGTCAACGCGCGCTTTCTCGACCTCGTCGTTCGCGCACCCGACGAGTTGCGCGGCGCCGAACCGGCGCTGCGCGAGCTGCTCGCGGCTGCGATCCAGCGCGGGAAGGTCGAATGCCGGCTCGCATTGCGCACGGCTGTGCGCGCCGACGAAACGGCGGCACGAATCGACGAACGGGCGCTCGCGCACTTTACCGAGCTCAGCCGACAGGTCGCGCAGTCGATGCCGAACGCGGCGCCGCCGACGATCGTCGAGACGCTGCGATGGCCCGGGGTCGTCGCCGACGAAGCCGCCGGCATCGACCTGAACGCCGAGGTCGTTGCCGCAGCGCGTGAAGCGCTCGTCGAATTCGGCGCGAGTCGCGCCCGCGAAGGCGGCAAGCTCGTCGCCTTCGTTCTCGAGCGCGCCGACGCGATCGACGCAACCGTCGCGCCGCTGGCCGCGCGCGGCCCCGAGCTCGTCGATGCCTGGCAGCTCAAGCTCGTCGAGCGGCTGCGCGAGGCACTCGAACAGACCGGCTCCGCGATTCCGCTGGAGGAGACGATGGCGCGCGTGCGCCAGGAAGTCGCCGCCTACGGACTGCGCATCGATATCGCCGAGGAGATCGGCCGGCTGCAGGCGCACGTCGCCGAACTGCGCCGCGTCCTGGCGGGCCCGGGGCCGGTCGGCAAGCGGCTCGACTTCCTGCTGCAGGAGCTCAACCGCGAGGCGAACACGCTGGGCTCGAAGGCTGCGGCGATCGACCTCACCGGCGCGTCGATCGAGCTGAAGGTGCTGATCGAGCAGATCCGCGAGCAGGTGCAGAACCTGGAATGAACACCGTCGATTCCGCCGGCAGCCTTTTCGTCGTCGCCGCGCCTTCCGGCGCCGGAAAGACCTCGCTCGTGCGCGCGCTGCTCGCCGACCGCCCGCTGCTGCAGCTGTCGGTATCGTTCACCACGCGCGCGCCGCGCGCCGGCGAAACGCACGGACGCGACTACTATTTCGTCGACTCTACCGAGTTCGAGCGCCGCCGCGAAGCCGGCGAGTTCCTCGAATGGGCCGAGGTGCACGGCAACCTGTACGCGACGTCGCGTCGCTGGATCGAGGAGCGGATGCGTGCCGGCGTCGACATCGTGCTGGAGATCGACTGGCAGGGCGCGGTGCAGGTGCAGCAGCTGTTCGCCGACGCGGTGGGGGTGTTCATCGTGCCGCCGTCGATCGACGCGCTGCGCGAGCGGCTCGAGCAACGCGGCCAGGACAGTGCCGAGGTGATCGAGCGGCGTGTGGCCGCTGCGCGCGCCGAATTGAAGCAGGCGCGCCGGTTTCAATATGTTATTATTAATCAAGACTTTGCAACTGCGCTCGGGGAACTTCGAACGCTCGTCGAAGCAGCGCGCCTGCGGCTGTCGCGACAACGCGCCCGCCACCCCGCCACTTTCCGCGCGCTCGGCATTGCCGACGACGCGCCCGCATAGGTGAACCATGGCACGCATCACCGTCGAAGACGCCCTGAAGCAGATCCCGAACCGCTTCGAGCTCACGCTCGCCGCCACCTACCGCGCGCGCATGCTCGCGCAGGGTCACGCGCCGAAGATCGAATCGAACGACAAGCCCACGGTCACCGCGCTTCGCGAAGTGGCGGCAGGCAAGGTCGGCATCGAGATGTTGCGGCGCGTGCCGATATGAACCGCTGTTGACGAGCGGCGCCGCGTTCGACGGTAGACAGCGCGATGCAGGGATCGAATCCCATCACCGTCGACACCGCCCGTAAAGGGCGACGGAAAGCTGTTGCGCCGCCCCCGGAAGCCGAGCCCGGAGCACTCGCCGGAAACGGCTTCGCCACGGCCCCCGACAACCACAGCGTCGTCTCGCTCGCCGAGCTGACGCGTCGCGCGAGCACCTATCTTCCGCCGGAGGAACTCGCCCGCATCCGCGAGGCGTACCGCTTCGGCGACCAGGCGCACCTCGGACAGTTCCGCTCCAGCGGCGCACCGTACATCTCGCACCCGATCGCCGTCGCCGAGATCCTCGCGCGCTGGAAGCTCGATGCCGACACGTTGATGGCGGCGCTGCTGCACGACGTCATCGAGGACACGTCGGTCGCCAAGGCGATCCTCATCGAGCACTTCGGACCGCACGTGGCCGAGCTGGTCGACGGCCTGTCGAAACTCGAGCGCGTCGAGTTCGCCTCGAAGGAACAGCAGCAGGCCGAGAGTTTTCGCAAGATGCTGCTGGCGATGGCGCGCGACGTGCGCGTCATCCTGATCAAGCTCGCCGATCGCCTGCACAACATGCAAACGCTCGACGCGGTGCCGCGCGAGAAGCAGCAGCGCATCGCGCGCGAAACGCTGGAGATCTATGCGCCGATCGCCAGCCGCCTCGGACTGCACGAACTGTTCCGCGAGCTCGTCGATCTGTCCTTCCGCTTCCTGCATCCGTGGCGTCACCAGACGCTGCAGCGAGCGGTGCAGGCGGCGCGCGGCAACCGCCGCGAGGTGATCGGCCGCATCCTCGAGACCGTGCAGAAGACGCTTCCCGAAGCGGGGGTCAACGCGCAGGTCTACGGGCGCGAGAAGTCGCTGTACGCCATCTACCGCAAGATGCAGGAAAAGCGGCTGTCGTTCTCGCAGGTGCTCGACATCTACGGCTTCCGCGTGCTCGTCGACACCGTTGCGCAATGCTATCTCGCGCTCGGCGCGCTGCACGGAACCTTCAAGCCGATACCGGGCCGCTTCAAGGACTACATCGCGATTCCGAAGATCAACGGCTACCAGTCGCTGCATACGACGCTGGTCGGCCCCTTCGGCACGCCGGTGGAGTTCCAGATCCGCACGAACGAAATGCAGCGCGTCGCGCAGGAGGGCGTCGCGTCGCACTGGCTGTACAAGGCCGAGAAGGAAAGCTTCACCGACCTGCAGAAGCGCACGCACGAGTGGCTGCAGTCGCTGCTCGACATCCAGAGGCAGACCGGCGATTCGCTCGAGTTCATCGAGCACGTGAAAGTCGACCTCTTCCCCGACGCGGTCTACGTGTTCACGCCGCGCGGGCAGATCCGCGCGATGCCGCGCGGCGCGACGATCATCGACTTCGCCTACAGCGTGCACACCGACATCGGCGACCAGGCGGTGGCCGCGCGCGTGAACCAGAAGCCGGTGTCGCTGCGCACCGAACTGCAGAACGGCGACGTCGTCGAAGTCATCACCGATGCGAACTCGAAGGCGAATCCGAACTGGCTCGGCTTCGTGCGCACCGGCAAGGCGCGCTCGGGCATCCGCCAGTGCCTGAAGACGCTGAAGTACAAGGAGTCGGTCGACCTCGGCCGGCGCCTGCTCGCGCAGGCGCTCGGCGCATTGCGCATCGACGCGTCCACGCTCGACCCGGCCGTCGTCGAGCGCGGCGCGCGCGATGCGGGCGCAAAGAGCGTCGAAGAGCTGCACGCCGACATCGGCCTCGGCAAGCGTCTGGCTCCGGTGGTCGCGCGCACGATCGCACTGCAGTTCTCGTCGGGCAAGCCCAGCGGCGCCACGCTGATGCTGCCGCGCCCGGCGCCGGTCATCGTCAGCGGCACCGAAGGCGCCGCCGTCACCTATTCGCCGTGCTGCCACCCGCTGCCCGGTGACGAGATCATCGGCCACATGCGCGGCGGCCACGGCCTGTTCCTGCACCGCGCCGACTGCAAGGTGGCCGCTCGCCAGCGCGCAAAGGACGCCGAGCGCTGGATCGACGTCGACTGGGCCGACGACGTCTCGGGGCAGTTTCGCACCGGCATCGAGGTACAGGTGCGCAACGACCGCGGAACGCTGGGCAAGGTCGCCGCGGAAATCGCCGCCAGCGAAGCGAACATCGTGCACGTCGCGATGGACGAGGAAGCGACGGAAACGGCGTCGATGCGCTTCGCACTGCTGGTGCGCGACCGCGTGCATCTGGCGCGGGTGATGCGCAATCTGCGGCGGTTGGCGGAGGTGTCGCGGATCGCGCGGGTATGAGCGCGCACGCTCGGACACGGAGCCATCGCAAGTCTCACAGGCGAGCCTCCAGGATAAGGTTGAACGGCGTCTGCGCCGCTCGCCGGAAGTGCCGGAATCCCGCTTCGCGCAACACTTCGGCCAGGCGCGCCTCGCCCGCCTGGGCGCCTAGCACCCGCGTGCCCCCTTCCGAGATCGCGTGCGCGCAGCAGATCGTGGTCGAAGCGGCGTAGTAGAGCCGGGCGACCGGCGACAGGTTGTCCTCGACGCGGTCGTTGGCGAAGGGCTCGACCAGCATCACGGTCCCTCCGGGCGCGAGGACTTCGGCGGCATGTCGTGCCGCGGCGACCGGATCGCCGAGGTCGTGCAGGCAGTCGAAGAAGCACACGAGATCGAAGCGATCGCCCGCGTAGTCCATTGCGCGCGCCACGTCGAAGGACACACGCGCAGCGACGCCCGCGTCGCGCGCACTGCGCCTTGCTTCGTCGATCGAATCCGGGTGCACGTCGAAGCCGCGGAAGGTGGACTTCGGATACGCCTCGGCCATCAGGATCGTCGAGTGACCGTGGCCGCAGCCGACGTCGGCGACGGCGATTCCCGCCTCGAGTCGCTCGACGACGCCGTCGAGCGCGGGCAGCCACTCGGCCACCAGGCTGCCGCGGTAGGCGTTGCGGTAGAAGGCGGCACTACCGCAGTGAAGACGACCGTCGTGCGCGCCCCACGCGACGCCGCGGCCGGTGCGGAACGCCTCGATCGCCTTCTCCTCGTCGAACCACATCGACGCCGGCACGTTCCACGCGTAGGGGACGAACACCGGACTGTCCTCGTCGGCGAGCACCATCGCCTGCTCGGGGGAGAGTTCGTAGGTCTCGCCGGTCGCGTCGTAGTCGACGTATCCGCCCGCGGCCTGCGAGTTCAGCCACTCGCGCAGGTAGCGCTCGGCGCAGCCGGAACGCTCCGCGAGCTCGCTTGCGGTGAGTGGCCCGGCATCCCGCATCGCCTTGTAGAGCCCGAGCTTATCGCCCAGGCTGACCATCACCCCGCCGTAGCCGGCGGACAGGTCGCCGATGGCGCGAGCGACAAAGGATTCCAGCTTCGTTCGATCGATCAGGGGTGCATCCATGGCTTTCGGCTCCTTGTTGCAGCGGGCTCCCCGACGAACCCGTACGGCAATGATCGCGGAGCAAAGGGCGCGGCGGCAGAGCCGGAATTGCCCGCGATCGGTCCGTTCGTGCCACATTGCATCCGTCGCGTGTCGAATCGGCGACCGATGAACCGAGACGCCGCCCCTGCCGGGCACGACCCCCGTCACGTCAGCCTCCTCGCCCTCCCCGAAGCAGCGGTGTCGACGCTGTTCGGCATCTTCGATGTCCTGAACTCGTTCCGTCTCATGCGCATGACCGTGATGGACGCGGAAACGCCCCCGCCCTTTGGCATCGACATCGCGGCCGAGGCGATCGGCCCGCTGACGCTCGCCAGCGGCGTGCCGATCGACGTGCACCGGTCGATCGACACTATCGAGACGAGCGACATCGTGATCGTTCCTTCGGTCGTGCTCCCGGCCGAGGGCTGGCGCAAGAACCGCTATCCGCGTCTCGTGGAGTGGTTGCGCTCGATGCACGAGCAAGGCGCCCTGCTGTGCTCGGCGTGCTCCGGCATCTTCCTGCTCGCCGAAACCGGGCTTTTCGACGGCAGGGACGCCACCGTCCACTACGACTACGCGCGCGCGTTCTCGGCCGCGTATCCGGCGGTGCCGATCCACCCCGAGCGCGTTCTCGTGATCTCCGGACGGCACGAGGAGCTTGTGAGTTCGGGCGCCTCCACGACGTGGCACGACCTGGTGCTCTACCTGATCGCGCGCCACGCGGGCGCAACAACGGCGCAGGAAGTCGCACGGATGTTCGCGCTGCAGTGGCATCACGACGGGCTCACGCCGTACATCGTCTTCGAGGGCAGGAGCGACCACGGCGACGGCGACATCCGGGCTGCGCAACAGTGGCTGGCCGAGAATTTCGCCGTCGCCAATCCGGTCGAGGAAATGATCCGGCGATCGAGGCTTGCCGAGCGCACCTTCAAGCGGCACTTCGTCAACGCGACGGGCCTGGCGCCGATCGCCTACGTGCAACGCCTTCGCATCGAGGACGCCAAGCGCCGGCTCGAACGAACCAACGTTTCGGTCGACGAGATCAGCTGGCGCGTCGGCTACGAGGACGCTGCCTTCTTCCGACGACTGTTCAAGCGCACGACCGGACTCGCTCCGGGCGAGTACCGCAAGCGTTTCCGCATTCCCGAGTTCGCCCGGACCTAGCCTGGCGCCGCCGTTCAGTCGATCGCCTCGTACCGCACTGCGAGCACCTCGAGTTCGTCAACGCCCCCCGGCGTGCGCAACATCACGACGTCTCCCGCGCGCGTCTTCATCAACGCACGCGCCACCGGCGAGATCCAGCTCACCCGCCGTCGAAGCGGATCGACCTCGTCCACCCCGACGATCGTCACCGTTTCCTCGCTGTCGCCGTTGCGCAGGAACGTGACGGTGGCGCCGAAGAACACCTGTTCGGGCGCCTCCCCGGAGGCCCGGTCGACCACCTCGGCCGCATCGAGCCGCTTCGTCACGAACCTGATTCGTCGATCGATCTCGCGCAGGCGCTTCTTGCCGTACAGGTAGTCGCCGTTCTCCGAGCGATCGCCGTTCGATGCCGCCCACGAGACGACGCGCACGACCTCGGGGCGCTCGACGTCGAGCAGATGAAGCAGTTCCGCCTTCATCCGCTCGTGCCCGGCCGGGGTCATGTAGTTGCGCGCGCCGGCCGGCAACGGCGAAGGCTCGAGCAGTTCGGCGTCGTCTTCGGGAGCGTCCTCGCGGACGAAGGCCTTGCTCATCGTGACCGAATTCCTTGGTCCATGATCGTTCTGGCCCAAGATAGCGCATCAAGGTCGCCTACCCGGGCTGAACGCTTTTCGAGGAGTGCACGATGGACGATCGCAGCAGGCTTCGCCGCTATCTCGCGCTCGTGCACCACGCCGAGGAAGCGCTCGAGTTGTCTCTGCAGGCGCCCGAGCGCCCGGCGCCGGCCGAAGCGGTCGCCGCGCTCGAAGATCTGGTGGTCGACATTCGCCCGGCCGTCGAGCAGATGACCGTTGGCGCAGCGGATCCCGAGGAGGTTCGCCGGCTGCTCGCCGGCTGGGTGCACTGACCCCAGCTTCGCCCCGACGGCCGATTGCTGGCGGCGCTCACCGCGCAAACCGCGCTGCTGCTGGCGCTGAAGCTCGCCTGACCCGCTCGGGGCCGCGGGACGCGTCAGCTCCCCGCCACCGCCATCTCGCCGATCAGCACCGAACCGGTGCGCTTCGTCCCGCGCGTGATCTCGTCGGCGCCCACCGCGGCGATCGCGCCGAACATCTCGCGCAGGTTTCCCGCGATAGTGATCTCCTCCACCGGATGCACGATGCGCCCATCCTGCACCCAGAATCCGCTCGCGCCGCGCGAATAGTCGCCGGTGACGTAGTTCACGCCCTGCCCCATCAGGTCGGTGACGAGCAGGCCGCGGCCGAGCTTGCGCAGCATCGCCTCGAACGAATCGCCGGGGCGCGTCTCGCGGCTGGCGAAGCGCAGGTTGTGCGAGCCGCCGGAGTTGCCGGTGGTGCGCATTCCGAGCTTGCGCGCCGAGTACGTCGACAGGAAGTACCCCTGGATCACGCCGTTCTCGACGACGCTCCTGCGCCGCGTGGCCACGCCCTCGCTGTCGAAAGGCGCGCTGCCGAGTTCCCCGGGCAGGAAGGGATCCTCGACGATGTCCAGGTGATCGGGAAACACCCGCTGACCGAGCGAGTCGACGAGGAAGCTCGAATTCCGGTACAGCGCGCCGCCACTGGCCGCCTGCACGAAGTGCCCCAGCAGCCCGCAGGCGAGCGGCGCCTCGAAAAGCACCGGCACGCGCTGCGTGGCGACGCGTCGGGCGCCCAGGCGCGACAACGCGCGCTCGGCGGCATAGCGTCCGAGCGCCTGCGGATCGGACAACCGATCGGGGTTGCAGTTCGACGAATACCAGTCGTCGCGCTGCATCTCGCGCGCGCGCTTGGCGATCGGCGAGCAGGAGATCGTGTGACGGCTGTGTCGATAGCCGCCGGTGAAATCGCGCGTGTTGGCGAGCACGAAATGCGCGTGGCTCACCGACACCGATGCGCCGTCCGAATTGCGGATCGCAGGCGACGTGTCGAAGGCCGCGCGCTCGATGCGCTGCGCGAGCGCCACCGCCTGCTCGGCGTCGATCCGCCATTCGTGAAAGAGCTGCGGGTCTTCGGGATCGCGCGCGAGCGTGTCCTCGTCGGGCAGCCCGGCGCACGGGTCTTCGGCCGTGTGTCGCGCGATCTCCCAGGCCGCCTTCACGGTTTCGCGAAGCGCCTTCGCGGAGAAGTCGGTGGAGCTCGCGTGCCCGCGCCGCTGGCCGACGTAGACGGTGACGCCGATGCCCTTGTCGCGGTTCTGCTCGATGGTCTCGATGCGGCCCTTGCGCACGTTCACCGAAAGGCCGCTGCTCTCGGAGGCCTCGACCACCGCATCGGTGGCGCCGAACTCGCGTGCGAAGGCCAGCACCGAATCAGCGATTTCTCGTAACGCGCCTTCGTCGTATTCGAACATGTCGCGGTTATCATAACAGCGACGGTTCGACGCTCTCTTCATGCACTTTCCCGACGAGAAACCGAGCAAGACGCAGCGCAAGCGCGCGATGCACGAGCTGCAGGCGCTCGGCGAAAGCCTCGTCGCCCTGGAAGACGACGAGATCGAACGCCTGCCGATCGGCGAGCGGCTCGCCGACGCCGTGCGCGAGGCACGCACCACCCGCAGCCACGAAGGCCGTCGTCGTCAGCTGCAGTTCATCGGGCGCCTGATGCGCGACGTCGACGTCGACGCGCTGCGCGCCGCGCTCGCGGAGATCAAGCGATGAGCCAGGCAACCGGAGCGCCGAAGATCGGCCTCGTCTCGATCAGCGACCGCGCCTCGCAGGGCGTCTATGCCGACCAGGGGGTGCCGGGTCTGCAGCAGTGGCTCGATTCCGCGCTCGTCGGCGCCTGGCAGCCCGTCGTTCGCCTGATCCCCGACGAACGCGAGACGATCGAACGAACGCTCGTCGAGCTCGTCGATCGCGAAGGCTGCGCGCTCGTGCTCACCACCGGCGGCACCGGACCCGCGCTGCGCGACGTTACCCCGGAAGCCACGCTGGCAATCGGCGAGCGCGAGATGCCGGGATTCGGCGAGCAGATGCGCCAGGTGAGCCTGCACTACGTGCCCACCGCGATCCTGTCGCGCCAGGTCGCCGTCGTCCGCGGCAATGCACTCATCGTCAACCTGCCCGGCCAGCCGAAGGCGATCCGCGAAACGCTGGAAGGTGTGCGCGACGCCGACGGCAAGGTCGTCGTGCACGGCATCTTCTCGGCGGTTCCGTACTGCCTCGACCTCCTCGGCGGCCCCCGGCTCGAGACGAACGAGTCGGTGTGCAAGGCGTTTCGACCGAAGTCGGCGCAGAAGCCGCACACCGACCCAGGGCAGATCGAGGACAAAGCCGCGGGCGAGCCGCCGCCCGGCTGAGCCTCAGCGCCGTCCCGCGTACACCACGCCGCTCACCTCGCGCACGGCCGCGAGCGTGCGCGCCAGATGCGATGCATCGCGCACCTCGAGCGTCACGCGAATGCTGGTGAGCGGCTGTCGCGCGAGCGTCTGCATCGCGAGCACGTTCACCCGTTCGCGCGCCAGGATCTCGGTGATGTCGCGCAGCAACGCCGGACGCTCGCTGACGCGGAACTCGACGTCCACCGGGAAGCGCCGCGCGCGGCCCTCGCCGTCGTCGCGCAATGCAGCCTCGCTCCAGGTGGCTTCGATCGCGCGCTCGGGCGCCTTCGTGATGAGCTTCGCGTAGGCCGCGCAATGGTCGCGGTGGATCGACACGCCGCGTCCCTTGGTCACGAAGCCGCCGATCGGGTCGGGCGGAATCGGCCGGCAACAGCGCGCCAGCTGCGTCATCAACGAATCGATGCCGACGACGAGCACGCCGTCGCCGCGGCTCGTCGCGTCGCTCGGCCGGCGCAGTCGCGTGACCAGCGTCGTCGGCTCGGGCGTGGCGCCCAGCCCACCGGGGCCGGCAGGCGCCCCCGGCACCGCGCCGACGCCTGCGCCCGCGACGCCGCCGTTCACCTGCCCCGGGCCGGCCGGCGCACGCATTGCCTGCCGCACCGCCTCCTCCAGCTGCCGAGGTCCGATCTCCTCGCGCGCAACCGCCACGAACAGCGGCGCCGTCGCGTCGAAGCCGAGCCGGCGCGCGAGCTCCTCGAGCGACAGCGCCGTGCGCCCTTCGCGCTGCAGCACCCGCTCGACGCGCTCGCGCCCGGCGGCCGTCTCGCGCTCGAGCTCGAGCGCGTTGAACCACTGGCGCACCTTGGAACGCGCGCGAGGACTGCGCACGTACCCCAGTTGCGGGTTCAGCCAGTCGCGCGACGGACCGTCGTGTACCCCCTCGCGCGCGGCGATCACCTCCACCGTCTGCGCATTGCGCAGCGGCGTGTTCAACGGCACCAGGTGACCGTCGACCCTCGCCCCGCGGCAGCGATGCCCGAGCGTCGTGTGCACGTGATAGGCGAAATCGACCGGTGTCGAACCGGCGGGCAGCTCGATCACGCGCGCCTGAGGCGTCAACACGTAGATGCGCTCCGACGCCTCGGGCGCCTCGCCCGGGGGCACGAGCGCGCCCGGCGCCTGCGCATCGAGCGAGCGCCCCACGTCGCTCTGCCAGGCGAGCAACTGGCGCATCCACGCGATGCGCTCGGCGTCGCCGGCCTGCTCGCGCGTGGCATCCGGCACGCTCGTGCCGCGCTCCTTGTACTGCCAGTGCGAAGCGATGCCGTACTCGGCGTGCCGGTGCATCTCGCGCGTGCGGATCTGCACTTCGAGCAGTCGCCCCCCGTCGGCGACGACCACCGTGTGCAGCGACCGATAGCCGTTCGGCTTGGGGCGAGCGATGTAGTCGTCGTACTCCTCGGGCACCTGCTTCCACAGGCCGTGCACGACGTCCAGCGTTGCATAGCACTGCGCCACGCTGTCGACGATCGCGCGCAGCGCGTGCAGGTCGCTGATCTCCTCGAGCGTGCGCTGCTTGCGCCGCATCTTCTCGTGGATGCTGTGGATGTGCTTCGGCCGTCCGCTGAGCTCGGCGCGGATGCCGGCCTCCTCGAGCGCGCTGGCGAGCTTGTGCGCTGCCTGCGCGATGAAGGCCTCGCGCTCGGCGCGACGCTGCTCGAGTTCGCGCGCGAGCGCACGGTACGCTTGAGGCTCGAGGAAGCGGAACGCCAGGTCCTCGAGTTCCCACTTCAGTTGCCACAGTCCGAGCCGGTTCGCCAGCGGCGCGAGCACGTCGAGCGTTTCGCGCGCGACCGCCGCATCGGGAACGCTGCGCATCGAAGCGTGATAGCGCAGCGTGCGCAACCGGGAAGCCAGGCGGATGACGACGACGCGGATGTCGGTGGCCATCGCCAGCAACATCCTGCGCAGCGTCTCGGCCTGCCCCGCGCCCGCCTGCGCATGAAGCTCGCGCAGGCGCTGGATCTGGCGCATGCCGTCGACGAGCCGCGCGACCTCGACGCCGAAACGCGATTCGATCTCGCGCAACGGCAGTCGCTCGGTCGGGGCAACGAGCGCCATCGCGGCCTGCGAAGCCTCGTCGGCGCCGAGCGTACGAAGGATCTCGATGGTGGCTCGCGCGTGCTCTACGTGCCCCTCGCCGCTGCGACCGGTTTCCTCGCTGGCACGTTCGGCCGCCCACGCGAGCGCCGACGCCGCGGACGGCACGGGCTCGATGCTATGCTCGGACCCCGACCGCGCCGCGCCCGCCTGCTTGTGCATCGGATGCGTGGACATGTTGAGATCCCGATCGTCGCTCGGATTATAGGCAACGCGCAACGCGCGCGAACCGAACGAACCGAAGCTTGCTGCGCAGACTGCTCACCCGCTCGCGTGCGGCCCCGATCGACGACGCCCACTGGCGGCGCATCAGCGCCCGCATGCCCTTCCTGGCTCACCTGGACGACGACGAACGCAAGCAGCTGCAGGCAAGCTGCGAAGCCTTCATCGCCGAAAAGCAGTTCAGCGGCGCTGCCGGCTTCGCCATCGACGACGACGTCCGCGTCGGCATCGCGATCCAGGCCTGCCTGCCGATATTGCACCTGCCGCTGCGTGGCTACCGCGACTTCGTCGAGATCGTCGTCTACCCCGACCGCTTCGTCGCGTCACGCACGCAGGTCGACGAGGCCGGCGTCGTTCACGAGTCCGACGACGAACTGGCCGGCGAAGCGATGGACGGCGGTCCGGTCGTGCTGTCCTGGCCCGACGCCGACCCGCAGGGCCAGCACGCCGGCTACAACGTCGTCATCCACGAGTTCGCGCACAAGCTCGACCTGATCGACGGCGGCGCCGACGGCACGCCGCCGCTGCCCGCCGGGATGCGCAGCCGCTGGACCCGCACGATGACCGAAGCCTGGGACGACTTCCGTACGCGCCTGGAAGACGTCGAGGCGTCGATTCCGCGCCACGTCGATCCCGAGTCCCCGGCGGCCGATTCATGGTACGGAAGGCTGCCGCTGGACCCCTACGCGGCGACCGACCCCAGCGAATTCTTCGCGGTGGCCGCCGAGCATTTCTTCACGGCGCCGCTGCCGCTGCGACGCGCGTATCCGGCGCTGTACGAGCTCTTTCGCGATTATTTTCGACAGGATCCGCTGTTCGCCCGCCTGCCGAAGCGATAATTCCCTACATCGGCTGTCCGGAATCCCATTACGGAGAAACCCGGCGGGTACAACAACCGGGCCGATGGCCTATGCTTTCGTTCCCGGGTCCCGTCGAACTCAGCGGCGGCGATCGTTCCGTGCCCGCGGTGCGGTTTGTCATAACCGCCGACCGGTTGATTGCGCACGATGAAGAAGAAATCCTGATCGCGCCCTCATGATCCGCCTGTTCAATCATTACCTGTCGCTTCGCATCCTGCTGCTCACGCTGATCGAGGCGATGGTGCTGTTCCAGTCGATGGTCCTCGGCTTCGAGGTCCGTCTGATGGACCAGTCCGGGCCGCTGCCGGTCGTGCAGGCGGGACTCTTCACGGGCGTGATGCTGCTGATGATGACCGGACTGGGCATGTATGACGCGCAGAACGAGCCCTTTCGCGTCACCATGCAGCGCCTGGTCGTCGCCTACGGCCTGTCTCTCGTCGTGATGACGGCGGTCTTCCATCTGTTCCCCGCAACGTACGTCGGCCGCGGTGTGTTCGCCGCCACCTCCGTCTTCGCGGTGGCCGGCGTGCTGCTGCTGCGCGTGATGCTCTTTCGCGTCAGCGACATCGGCCTGCCGAAGCGTCGCGTCCTCGTGCTGGGCAACGGCCCGGAGGCCGAGGACATCATCCGCTTCCTGCACGACGCCGGGCGCGGACGCACCGTGCAGTACGCCGGCGTCTATCCGGTCGTCGCCGAGCGCGTGATGCCCGACGGCGAGCGCCGCTTCGATCATGCGCACCTGCTTCGCACGGCGCGCGAATTGCGCGTCTCGGAGATCGTTCTCGCCGTGCGCGAGCGCCGCGGCGGCGTGCTGCCGCTGCGGCAGCTGCTCGATTGCAAGCTGCGCGGCATCCGGGTGATGGACATCACTTCGTTCTACGAGCGCGAGCTGGGCGTGTTGAAGATCGACAACCTGCGCGCCAGCTGGCTGATCTTAAGCTCCGGCTTCGACCAGGGCCTGTTCCGCGACATGATCAAGCGCTCCTTCGACGTCGCGGTGAGCCTCATCCTGCTCGCGCTCGCGCTGCCGGTGCTGCTCGTCGCGATGCTGGCGATCTACCTGGAGAGCGGCCTGCCGGTCTTCTATCGACAGGAACGGGTGGGCCAGGGCGGCGTCCCGTTCACGATCCTGAAGCTGCGCACGATGGTGCAGGACGCCGAGAAGGACGGCCGGCCGCGCTGGGCCGGCGCGAACGACTCGCGCATCACCGCGGTCGGGCGCCTGCTGCGCCGTTCGCGCATCGACGAGCTGCCGCAACTCTTCAACGTGCTGCGCGGCGACATGAGCTTCGTCGGTCCGCGCCCCGAGCGTCCGTTCTTCGTGCAGCACCTGCTCGAGGACATCCCCTACTACGACGTGCGCCACAGCGTGAAGCCGGGCGTCACCGGCTGGTCGCAGGTGCGCTATCCGTACGGCGCGTCGGTCGACGATTCGCTCGCCAAGCTTCAGTACGACCTGTACTACGTGAAGAACCACTCGCTGTTCCTCGACCTGCTGATCCTCGTCGATACGGTGCAGGTGGTCCTGCTGGGCAAGGGAGCGCGGTAAGCGTCCATGGACCTGCGCTCGCTGGGTCTCGCGAGCTTCGGTGCCGCCGCCGTCGCGTGGCTGCTGCTCGCCGCTCTGCTCACGGTACGACGAACCGGCAATCGGGTAGGACGCCTGCTGCTCGCCGCGGTCGTCGTGCAGGTGCTGTGGGCCGGCACGCTCACGCTGGTGCTCATCCCGTGGCCACCGGCCTTCGCCATCGCAAGCGCACTCGAGGCGGCCAGAAGCCTCGCCTGGATCGTGCTGCTGCTGCAGTTGCTCGGCAGCGTGCAGCCCGCCCCGGTCGACGACGATCCGCTCGAACGCGCGCGGCGCCGCGCGCTCGCGCTCGTGGCCGCGCTCGCCGCGGCGTCGCTCGCCGTCGACTTCCTCGATCCGCGTGCACCGCTGGCCTTCACGGTGAAGACGCTGCTCGCCGTCACCGGGCTCGTCTGCGTCGAGCAGGTCTACCGCAACACCGACCCCGCGCATCGCTGGAGCCTGAAATACCTGGCGATTGCGCTCCTCGGCCTCTTCTCGTTCGACCTGCTCCTGTACAGCGATGCGATGCTGTTCGCGCAGCTCGATCCGTCATGGTGGATCTCGCGCGGTTTCGCCAATGCCCTGCTGGTGCCGCTGGTGGCGATCGCCGCGGCGCGCAATCCGCAGTGGAAGCTCGACATCTCGGTCTCGCGAACGGCGGTCTTCCATTCGGCCGCGTTGTTCGCCGCCGGCGCCTACCTGCTGCTCTTCGCCGGCGTCGGCTATTACATCCGCTTCTTCGGCGGCGAGTGGGGATCCACCGCGCAGACGCTGGTGCTTTTCGGCGCGGCGATCGGCCTGCTCGTCGTGCTGATGTCGGGAACCGCTCGCGCGCGGCTGCGCGTGTTCCTGTCGAAACATTTCTTCTCGTACCGATTCGACTACCGCGAGCAGTGGCTGCGCCTGACCGCCGCGCTGACGCAACAGGACGACGGCACGCAGGCGAACGAACTGCCGCAACGCGCGTTGCGCGCGCTCGCGCACACCGTCGAGAGCCGCGGCGGCGCGCTGTGGTTGCGCGAGGGCGACGCGCTGCACTGCGTCGCGCGACAGAGCTATCGCGGCCCGCGCGAGGCGCTGCCGCTCGACGACCCGCTCGTCGCCTTTCTCGCGGAGCGCGAATGGGTCGTCGACCTCGACGAGTGGCGCAGCCATCGCGATCGCTACGACGGCCTCGTGCTGCCGGCAGGCTTCGACAGCTACGAAACCGGCTGGCTCGTCGTGCCGTTGCTGCTCGAACGCGAACTCCTCGGCCTGGTGCTGCTCGAGCGACCACTGGCGCCGCTCGTCGTCGACTGGGAAGTGCGCGACCTGCTCAAGGCCGCAGCCCGCCAGGCGGCGAGCTACCTCGGCGTGCAGCGCGCCGTCGAGCAACTCGTGCAGGCGCAGCAGTTCGAGTCGTTCAACCGGATGTCCGCCTTCGTCGTCCACGACCTGAAGAATCTCGTCGCACAACTGTCGCTGATGTTGCGAAACGCGCAGCGCCACCGCGACAACCCGGAATTCCAGGCCGACATGCTGTCGACCGTGGAAAACGTCATCGAGCGAATGCAGGGATTGCTGCTGCAATTGCGGGTGGGTGCACGCCCCGTCGAACAACCCGCGCCGGTGCGCATCGCCGACGCGCTCACGCGCGCGGTCGCCGGCCGGCGCGGCCTGCAACCCGAGCCGACGCTCGAGATCGACGAGTCGGTCGCCGCACGTTCGGTGCTCGCGCACGCCGATCGCCTCGAGCGGGTGATCGGACACCTGCTGCAGAACGCGGCAGATGCGAGCGATGATTCGGGCATCATCCGCGTTCGCGCCCGCACCGAAGACGGCGAGGCGCACATCGAGGTCGAGGACAACGGAAAGGGGATGAACGAGGAATTCGTGCGCACGAGGCTTTTCCGGCCGTTCTCGTCGACGAAGGCGCACGGCATGGGAATCGGCACCTTCGAGAGCCGCGAATACGTGCGCGAACTGGGCGGCTCGCTCGAAGTGGAGAGCCGCGAAGGTGCCGGCACGACGTTCCGGATCCGGCTGCCGCTCGCGGCCGACCCGGCCTTGTCGGAACCCGCAGTGGCAGGAGTCTGAATGGCGGACGAGCGTCCGATGCTGATGATGGTCGAGGACGACATCGGGCTGCAGAAGCAGATGCGGTGGTCGTTCGACCGCTACAACGTGCAGTTCGCCGCGAATCGCGAAACCGCCATCGCGACGCTGCGTCGGCACGAGCCCGCCGTGGTCACGCTCGATCTCGGGCTGCCGCCCGACGCCGACGGCACCAGCGAGGGCTTCGCCACGCTGCAGGAAATCCTCACGCTGGCGCCGTCGACGAAGGTGATCGTGCTCACCGGACAGAACGATCGTGCCAACGCCCTGAAGGCGATCGGCCTGGGCGCCGCCGACTTCTTCGCCAAGCCGTTCGAGGCCGAGTTGCTCGGCATCGTCGTCGACCGCGCCTTTCGCCTGGCCGACCTCGAGCGCGAGAACCGCCAACTGCTCGCCAGGCAGGCCACCGAGACGCCGCTCGACGGGCTGATCACGCGCGACCCCGGCATGCTCAAGGTCTGCCGACTCGTCGAGCGCGTGGCGCCCACCACCGCCACCGTGCTGCTGCTGGGCGAATCGGGCACCGGCAAGGAGGTGCTCGCGCGCGGACTGCACGAATTGTCTTCGCGCCACGACAAGCGCTTCGTCGCAATCAACTGCGCGGCCATTCCCGAGAACCTGCTCGAGTCCGAGCTCTTCGGCCACGAGAAAGGCGCCTTCACCGGCGCGATCAAGCAGACGCTGGGCAAGATCGAAGTGGCCGATGGCGGAACGCTCTTTCTCGACGAGATCGGCGACCTCCCGCAGGCACTGCAGGCGAAGCTGCTGCGCTTCCTGCAGGAACGCACGATCGAGCGCATCGGCGGACGAGACGAGATCGCCGTCGACGTGCGCGTGATCTGCGCCACGCACCGCAACCTGCGCGAGCTGATCGCCGAAGGAACGTTCCGCGAAGACCTGTTCTACCGGCTCAGCGAGATCGTCGTCACCATTCCGCCGCTGCGCGAACGCGCGGGCGATGCGGCGCTGCTCGCGCACGCCTTCGTGCAGCGCTTCGCGCGACAGAACGGCCGCGACAAGCTCGTGCTGCGCGAGGACGCGCTCGACGCGATCCAGCGCCACCGCTGGCCGGGCAACGTGCGCGAGCTCGAGAACTGCATCAAGCGCGCGGTGATCATGGCCGACGGCGCGTCGATCACCGCCGACGACCTCGGCCTCGAAATCCCCGACGAAGCGACGCCGCTGAACCTGCGTGCGGCACGCGACGAAGCCGAACGGCAGGCGGTGCTGAAGGTCATGTCGCGCGTCGAAGGCAACATCGCGCGCGCCGCCGACCTGCTCGGCATCAGCCGCCCCACGTTGTACGATCTTCTCAACCGGTTCGGCCTGCGCTGACCCGACCCTGCGGGAATCCGTCATGAAGCTCTCCGTTCCGCTGCGTCGCACGCTCGGCGCCTCGCTCGTCGCGCTCTCGTTCTCGGCCTGCTCCGGCAGCGACACGCCGGACGCGCTCCTCGCCAAGGCGCAGGAGTCGATCCGCGCGTCCGACCCGCGCGCGGCCGAGATCCACCTGAAGAACCTGCTGCAGCAGGACGAAAAGAACGCACAGGCCCGCTTTCTGCTCGGTCAGCTCTACCTGCAGGGCAACGACCTGCGCTCGGCGGAGAAGGAGTTGCGTCGCGCGCAGGAACTCGGCTACGACGCGAAGCAGGTCACACCCACGCTGCTCGAGACGATGCTCGGCACCGGCGAGGCACAGGCCGTCGTCGACCAGGCGAAGAGCGCCTCCACCGGCGATGCGCTCGCCGATGCGCGTATCCGCACGGCAGCAGGACGCGCGAACCTGCAGCTCGGACAGCCCGATGAAGCTCGCAAGAACTTCGAGGCGGCGCTGGCTGCAAAGGCCGACCATGCGCCGGCGAAAGTCGGGCTGGCCATTCTGCAGGCGGGCACCGATCGCGCCGGCGCACGCGCCGCGGTCGAACGCGTCCTGAAGGACGATCCCGACTCGGTCGACGCACTCGGATTGAAGGCCGATCTCGACCTCGCCGATCGCGAGTTCCAGGCCGCGCGCGAATCGCTGACGAAGATCGCGAAACTGCGGCCGAACGACGCAGCCAGCCGAGCCAAGCTCGTCTCGGTATCGCTCGAGCTCAACGACCTCGAAGGCGCCGACCGCGATCTCGGCGAGTTGCGCAAGCTCGCACCGAAGGCGCCGGTCACGCACTACCTGAACGCGCTGATGAGCAGCCGCAAGAACGACCTGAAAGTCGCGCGCGACGAAGTCGAGGAAGCGCTGCGCCTGGCGCCCGACTACCTGCCTGCAGTGGGCCTGGCCGCCGGGCTGAGCCTGAGCGCCAACGCGCTCGAGCACGCCGAGCGCTATTCGCGCCAGCTCATCGACCGCCTGCCGCAGAACCCGGTCGGCTATCGCGTGCTCGGTGCCACGCACCTGCGGCGCAACGAACCGCAGAAGGCGCTCGACGCCGTGCGCCCGGGTCTGAAACGCCACCCCGACGACGCGCCGATGCTGGCGATCGCCGGCGAGGCCGCGCTCAAGCTGAACCAGCCGAAGGATGCCGCGGGCTACTTCCAGCGTGCTTCGGACCTCTCGCCCGACAGCTCTCGCCCGCGCACGGGCCTGGGGCTGGCGCGCATCGCCGCGGGCGACACCTCCGAGGGCATCGACGAGCTCGAACATGCCGTCGAGCTCGACGCCGGCAACCGCCAGGCCGACGTCGCGCTGATCACCGCGCTGCTGCGCTCGCGCGAATTCGACAAGGCGCTCGCCGCCGTCGATCGCATGCAGAAAAAAGCGGAGCCCACCGACGCCCTTCCGTCGAACCTGCGCGGCAACGTGCTCGCCGCCAAGGGCGACCTGCCCGGTGCGCGCGCCGCCTTCGAGAAGGCGCTGCAGATCGATCCGAAGTTCCTCGCCCCCGCAACGAACCTCGCCACGCTCGACCTGCGCGAGGGACGACCCGGCGACGCGCGCCAGCGCTACGAAACACTGCTGGCCAAGGACCCGAAGAACTCCCAGGCCGCCGTGTCGCTGGCGATTCTCACCGCGCGCACCGGCGGTACGCGCGACGAAGTGCTCGGGCAGCTGAAACGCGCGCGCGAGGCAAACCCCGATGCGGTCCTGCCGATCCTCGCCACTGCGCGCTACCTGATGGAGACGAAGACGCCGAAGGACGCGATCCCGATGCTGCAGGAAGCGGCCAACCGCAATCCGTCGGACGCTCGCATCCTCGACCAGCTGGCAATGGCGTTCCGCCAGTCGGGGCAGTCCGAGCAGGCGATCGCCAGTTGGGAGAAGGTGCTGCGCCTGAATCCGAAGGCGGCGGCGGCGCAGTTTCGGATCGGCGAGACGCAACTGGCCGACGGCAACCGCGACGCGGCGCTCGCCAGCTTCCGCAAGGCGTCGACGATCGCCCCCGAGGCAATCGAGCCGCGTGCCGCCACTGCTGCGCTGCTGCAGCAGCAGGGTCGCAAGGACGAGGCGATGCGCATCGCCACCGACATGCGCAAGAACGAGAAAACCAAAGTCCCCGGCCTGATGCTCGAGGGCGACCTGAACGCCGCCAACGGCAAGCTGCCCGAAGCCATCGAGAAATATCGCGCGGCCTTCGCGGCGCAAAAGGCGCTGCCGATCGGCTCGAAGCTGCACCGCGCATTGCTCGCGGCGAAGAAGGAGGACGAAGCCGACCGCATGCTGCGCGACTGGATCCGCGCCGAGCCGTCGAACCTCGCACTGCGCATGTTCGCCGGCGAGTCGCGGACCGTGCGCAAGCACTGGAAGGAGTCGTTCGAGCAATACGCGGTCGTGCTCGAGAAGGAACCGAAGAACCCGATCGCGCTGAACAACGCCGCCTGGGCGCTGCACGAGCTGAAGGACGCACGCGCCCTCGAATACGGCCGCCGCGCCTACGAGGCAGCGCCGAAGTCTGCCGCCATCGTCGACACCTACGGCACGATCCTGGTCGCCAAGGGCGACCGCAAGGGTGTCGATCTGATACGCGAAGCGGTCGCGCTCGCGCCGAGCAGCGCGCAACTGCGCCTGCACCTGGCGCAGGCGCTGGCGAAGTTCGACGACAAGGCGGGCGCGCGTGCGGAGATCGAGACGTTGCTGAAGACGACGTCGGAGGGGCCGGTGGCGGATTCGGCACGGGCGATGTTGACGAAGCTGGACTGAAGGGCGGCGGGGAGGCCGGAGCGCGAGCGGGCAGCGCCGGCGCAGCAGCCCGCCAGGCTGCGACCGGCGCGCCGGGCGTCAGCGCGCACACGTTCGACAGCGAGCGCACGCAGGCCCGACAGCGCAAGCAACCGAGCAACACCCCAATGCGGGAGCGGACCGGGACCACGGCCTTCGGTTCGCGCTTCAATTTGAAGCGTTGCTGGTCGTGGAATGGATTCCACGAGCGAAAACGCTTCTTCTGGGAGCGCCGAATCGTCTGATGCGAGCTGCGGACGTCGCGACTACCGTTTCCCAGGCTCCGCTCCCAGATACCACCCGATCGCCTCGCGCAACCCCCGCGCCACGTCATGCGTCGGCGCATACCCCAGCACCTCGCGCGCTCGCCCCACGTCCGCCAGCGAGTGCCTGACGTCCCCCGCGCGAAACTCGCGAAACGAAGCCTGCGCCGCCCCGACCCGCGAAGCCAGCGAAGGCTGCGCCTCCACGACCGCACGCCGAATCGCGTCGAACAGTTCCAACAGCGTCGTCCGCTCCCCCACCGTGATGTTGAACACCTCGTGCGCAGACGGCAACGCCTCGACCAGCGCCGCGCGCAGGTTCGCCTGCACCGCGTTCGCCACGTAGCAGAAGTCCCGGCTCGTCAGCCCGTCGCCGTTGATCCAGACCCGCTCGCCGGCAAGCAGCGCCGACACCCACTTCGGCACCACCGCCGCATAGGCGCCTTCCGGATCCTGGCGCGGGCCGAACACGTTGAAGTAGCGCAGCCCGACACACTCGAGCCCGTAGGTGCGCGCCCACGTGTCGGCGAATAGCTCGTCGGCCGCCTTGGTCGCCGCGTATGGCGACAGCACCCGCCCGACGCGCGACTCGATCTTCGGCAGCGCCTCGTGGTCGCCGTATACCGAGCTCGACGACGCATAGACGAAGCGGCGCACGCCGGTGCGCCGCGCCGTATCGAGCAGCTTCACGAACGCATCGACGTTCGCCGCGAACGAGCGCACCGGTTGCTCGATCGACCTCGGCACCGACCCGAGCGCGGCCTGGTGCAGCACCACGTCGACGCGCCCCGACCCCTCGACAGCGTCGCGACACACCGCCTCGTCGCACAGATCGCCGTCGATGAAGCGAAAGCGCGCCCACGCCGTCTCGCCGACGGCCGCACGCACCTCGTCCAGATTGCGCCGATGCCCCGTCGCGAAGTTGTCGACACCCACCACCCGCTGCCCACCGCGCAGCAGCGTCTCGACCAGATTCGATCCGATGAACCCCGCCGCCCCGGTGACCAGCCAGCGCCGATCGACGCCGGCGAGCAGCGCGAGATTCGCGTCTGCGCTCACAGCCTCCACAGACGCATTCCCGCCTGCTCCACGCGCTGCGGATCGAAGGCCGACTTCACGTCGACGAACACCGCCCCCGGCTGCGCCTTCGCGGCGATCGCCTCGACCCCGAGCTCGTGGTACTGCGCATGCGAAACGGCAGCCACGACCGCCGCGGCCTTCGGCAGCTCGTCCCACGGCACGAGCTTCACGCCGTATTCGTGCATCGCCTCATCCGGCTCGGCCACTGCGTCGTGCACGTGCACCTTGACGCCGTAGCTCTCGAGTTCGCGCACCACGTCGATCACCTTCGAGTTGCGCAGGTCGGGAACGTCCTCCTTGAAGGTCAGCCCGAGCACGACCACCGGCGACTCCTTGATCGGAAAACCCGCCGCGGCCATCTCGCGCACGGTGCGCTGCGCGATGAACGCACCCATGCCGTCGTTGATGCGCCGCCCGGCGAGGATCACCTGCGGGTGATAGCCGAGCATCTCTGCCTTGTGCGTCAGGTAATACGGATCGACGCCGATGCAATGCCCGCCGACGAGCCCGGGGCGGAACGGCAGGAAATTCCATTTGGTGCCCGCGGCCTTGAGCACCTCGTGCGTATCGATGCCCACCCGGTCGAAGATCATCGCCAGCTCGTTCACCAGCGCGATGTTCAGGTCGCGCTGCGTGTTCTCGATCACCTTCGCGGCTTCCGCCACCTTGATGCTGCTGGCGCGATGCACGCCCGCCTGCACCACCGCCGAGTACAACTCCGCGACCTTCCCGAGCGTCTCGGCGTCGTCGCCCGAAACGACCTTCACGATCCGGGAAAGCGTGTGCTCCCGATCACCGGGGTTGATCCGTTCGGGCGAATAGCCGACGTGGAAGTCGGTGCGCCATTTCATGCCCGAGCTTTCCTCGAGCACCGGGATGCACACCTCCTCGGTGGCGCCCGGATACACGGTGGACTCGTACACGACGATCGCCCCGCGCTTCATGTGACGACCGCAGGTACGACTCGCCGAAACCAGAGGAGAAAAGTCGGGTTTGTGACCGATGTCGACCGGCGTCGGCACCGCGACGACGAGGAAGTCGGCGCGCGCCAGTTCGGCCGGATCGTTGGTCACCTGCAGTCGCTTCGCTGCCTCGAAATCGCTCGCCGCCACCTCCCCGGTAGGGTCTTCGTGCCGGCGGAAATGCTCGATCTTCGAAGCGGAAAGATCGTAGCCGATCGTCTCGAACACCTTGCCGAATTCGACCGCCAACGGCAGACCGACATAACCGAGACCGACAACGCCGACAATGCTCATGATGGGATACGGGAATTCCGAGTGTGTTAGAAAGACCGCTCGCAGGCAGCGATGCTACGACGACGCTGCCGCGGGCACGAGGAAGAAGTCACCGGTCGGCAGGGTCGCCGATCTTACAATGGAGCTCCGGCAGCTTCGAAGAACATGATCCGCGCATCCGGTTCATTCGCCGCTTCGATGCTTTTCGCATCCTTCCTTGCCGCGCCCGCCTCGGCGCAGGCGGCATCGAACGCGCACGATCTCGTGCGCGACGGCATCCGCTACGAGAATGCCGAAGGCGTGCCGCGCGACTACGAAAAGGCGCTCGAGTTGTACTGCGCGGCGGCGCGGATGAACGACGCCGATGCCTTCCTGCGCATGGGCTGGATGTACGCCAACGCACGTGGCCAGTCGCGCGACGACCAGATCGCCAACACGCTGTTTCGTCGCGCAGCGTCGCTCGGCAGCGAAACCGCCGGCCGACTCGCGCAGATGGTTCGGGCCGAACAGAAGCAGGACAAGCTTCCCGGCTGCCTCACCCAGCGCGCCTCCTCCGCGTCACGCGACGACGGCCTCACGCCGGTCGTGGACGGCCCCGCGGAGTTCGGCACCATGCCGACCGGCGCGCGGCTGGCTCTCGGACGGCTGGTCGTCAAGCTCGCCGGTGAGTTCCAGCTCGACCCGCGGCTGGTGTTCGCGGTATTGCGCACCGAGTCCAACTACGACCCGCTCGCCCGTTCGTCGAAGAACGCGCAGGGGCTGATGCAACTCATTCCCGAAACCGCCGAGCGCTTTGCCGTCCGCAACGCCTTCGATCCCCTCGACAACCTGCGGGGCGGCATGCGCTACCTGCGCTGGCTGCTGTCGTACTTCAAAGGCGACGTCGTCCTCGCGTTGGCCGGATACAACGCCGGCGAAGGCGCCGTCGACCGTGCCCGAGGCGTGCCACCCTACCCGGAGACACTCGCCTACGTGCAGCGCATCCGCGCGCTCTACCCGCACGACCACCATCCGTTCGACCCTCGCGTGACCGACCCGTCGCCCTGGCTGCAGAAGCAGGCCCGCCAGGCGGCACTCGAGGTGCAGCGAACAACCCGATCCCGGTGATGTAGTTCCGGGCGCTTCGTCGCCCGACGTGGCATCTTTGCGGGCGCCGCCGACGGACGGCTGCGCCTGCAAGGCCGGAGCGGGAACAAACTGTCAGATGCTCCGGAAGCGGTCGAGCCGGGGTGGGAATAACACCGGGTCCGGAACCCGTACAACGAGGAGTCTCTCGATGCTTCGATCCTTCGTCGCATTTCTGGCCGCCGTGCTGGTGGCGGGCTGCGCGTCCACCCTGCCCTCGGCGCCGCAGCAGGCAGCCGAACCCGACTATCGCTACATCATCGGCCCCGGCGACACGCTGAACATCGTCGTCTGGCGCAACCCGGAGCTGTCCACCTCGGTACCGGTACGCCCCGACGGACGCATCACCACGCCGCTCGTCGAGGACCTCGTTGCGCAGGGCAAGAACCCCACCGACCTGGCGCGCGAGATCGAAACGGCGCTGAAGAAATACCTGCAGGATCCGGTCGTCACCGTCGTCGTCACCGGCTTCGGCGGCGGCAACGACGAGCAGGTGCGCGTGCTCGGACAGGCGGTGAAGCCTGCCACGTTGCCGTACCGCCAGAACATGACGCTGCTCGACGTAATGATCGCTGTCGGCGGTCTCACCGACTTCGCCGCCGGCAACCGCGCGGTGCTCTTCCGCGGTGCCGACAAAAAGGCGTACAACATTCGCCTGGCCGATCTCATCAAACGCGGCGACGTGGACGCCAACATCCAGGTGTTGCCGGGCGACGTGATCATCATTCCCGAAAGCTGGTTCTGAAAGCGGTAGAGGCAGCATGGCAGAAACACTCGCCCTGATCCGGTCGACGCTACGCGCGATCTGGTTCTATCGATGGACGGCGCTGCTGGTTGCCGTCGTGATCGGCATTGCCGGTTCGTTCTATGTCTGGAAGATGCCCGATCGCTACAGCGCGTCGGCTCGCGTTTTCGTCGACACGCAGACGATCCTCAAGCCGCTGCTCAGCGGGCTGGCGGTCGAGCCGAACGTGAACCAGGTCGTCGAGATGATGGCGCGCACGCTGGTGAGCCGGCCCAATGCGGAACGCGTCGTACGCGCCGCCGACCTCGATCTGAAAGCGAACACGCAGGCCGAGCGCGACGCGATCATCGACCGGCTGATGCGAAGCATCCGGCTGAGCGCGGTCTCACGGGGCAACAACCTGTACGCGATCAGCTACGACAGCACCGATCCCGCCACTGCCCGTAACGTGGTGCAGTCGCTTCTGAACATCTTCGTCGAGTCGAGCATGGGCGCCAAGCGACGCGATACGGCGCAGGCGCAGAAATTCATCGACGAGCAGATCGCATCGTACGAACAGAAACTCGTCGCTGCAGAAAACGCGCTGAAGGACTTCAAGGTGCGCAACATGCGCCTGATGCCCGGCCTGGCACCGGATTACCTGGCGCAGGTTGCGGCGCTGGAGTCGCAATTGCGCGAAGCTCGCCTCGAGGTGCGCCAGGCCGAGACTGCGCGCGACGAGCTGCGCAAGCAGATGACCGGCTCGGCCCCGCTGGTCCTCGGACCACCCGAGATCCCGGTGGCGAGCGCGGTGTCATCCCAACCCACCGAGTTCGATGGGCGCATCGAAGCGCAGCGCCAACGACTGGACGAGCTCAAGCTTCGCTTTACCGGCGTGCACCCCGACGTCGTCGCGACCGAACGCGTGCTGAAGGAGCTCGAGGCACAGCGCGATGCGGCGCGCAAGAAAGCCGCGGAAGCGGCAGCGGCAGCTCCCGACGGGGGCACGGTCGCCAACCCGATCTTCCGTGAGCTGCGCATCGCGCTCGCCGATTCCGAGGCGCACGTCGCTTCGTTGCGAACGCGCGCTGCCGACTTCGAGAGCCGCTTGGCCGAGGCGCGCGAACTCGCGCAGGCGGTGCCGCGCATCGAAGCCGAATACAAGCAGCTGAATCGCGACTACGACGTCAACAAGGCCAACTACGAAAAGCTGCTCAGTCGACGCGAGTCCGCGCAGATGTCGGGCGAGCTCGATGCATCGGCCGGAATCGGCGAATTTCGCGTCATCGATCCGCCTCGCGTCGACCCGAAGCCGGTCGGTCCGAATCGCCCCGCGCTGCTCGGAATCGCGCTGTTAGTGTCGCTCGCGGGGGGGGTGGCTATTGCATTCCTGCGCGACCAGCTGCGGCCGACTTTTCTCGACCTACGCTCGCTGGCCCGCGAGACCGGGTTGCCACTGCTCGGAGGCGTCTCGTACATCTCCACCGCGACTGAGCGCGCCCGCGCCCGATTCGCCACGGTTGCGTTCACCGGTAGTACCGTCGGATATGTGGCGTTGTTCGGGCTGGCGATCGCCTATTACGCGCTGAAAGGCGCACAGCACTAAGGACGCCCATGAGTCTGATCGAACGAGCCGTCGCGCGGCTGAACGCTGAGCAGGGCGCCGCGGACGTCTCTTCGCAACCCCCGGGACCGGCAACGGCCAGGGCCGAGCGCCCCACCTCGATCGAAGCTCTCGCCGATCGGCTCGACGCGATCGCAGGCGACGAAGTTGCGCTGGCGGCCGAAGTCGAGCCGCGTGCGCGCAGTCTAGCGCCCGAGCAAACGACCCAACCGATCGCGCCGCCCGTCGAGCGCGAGGCGGTGCGCATCCACCTCGAGGGACTGCGAGCGCGCGGCATGGTCGTGCCCAACGGGGCGGCAACGCAAAGCGCGCACGAATTTCGCGTCATCAAGCGTCCGCTACTCGGCAACGCCTTCGGACGCCACGGGCAGGGGCCAGTCAGGAACGGCAAGCGCATCATGGTCACGAGCGCGTTTCCCGGCGAAGGCAAGAGTTTCACGTCGGTGAATTTGGCCATGAGCATCGCCGCCGAGCGTGACCATGGCGTGCTACTCATCGACGCCGACGTCGCTCGCCCGACGATTCCCCGCGAACTCGGCATTCACGCCGACGTCGGCCTGATGGACTGGCTGATCGACGGCGGCCCCGACCTTTCGCAGCTCGTACTGCCGACGAATGTCGAGACCCTGTCGCTGCTGCCGGCCGGACGCCACGACCAGCACGCCACCGAATGGCTTGCGAGCGAAGCCATGGGACGTCTGCTCGACGAGCTCAGCAAGCGTTATCCCGATTGCGTCCTGATCTTCGACTCGCCCCCGTTGCTCGTGACGACCGAGGCTCGCGTGCTCGCGTCGTACATGGGCCAGATCATTATGGTCGTGGAGTCGGGGCGCACACCCCGGGAAGCGGTCACGCAGGCGCTGTCCACCATCGAGTCGAACGAGATCGTCGGTCTCGTGCTGAACAAGGCGCGCAACATTGAGAGCAACGGCTACTACCAGGGTTACGGATACGGCTACGGATACGGGGCGGCCAGCTCCTCGTAGCGCCGTGCCGGCCGCATCGCGCAGCGCTTCTCGCATGCTCCTGGGTGCGGCGGCGCTCGCACTGTCAACAGGCGCTGCCGCGCAAGGACTTATCGGACTCGGCTATCCGCTCGAGAAGCCCGGGCTGCAGCCGGGGGTGCGTGCCACCGCCACATGGTCCGACAACGTTCGGCATAGCGCGGCAGGCGGCGACAGCGACATCATCCTCGAGGTTTCGCCGTACATCGTCGCGGAATCGAGTGCTCCGCGCGCCAACTACCGTCTCTTCTACCAAATCCGCAATTTCCTGCGGGTTAGCGAAGGCGAAACGAACTTCTTTCGCCAGGCGCTAAACGCGCAGGGCAGCTTCGCGCTCATCGACGACCGCTTCGGCGTGGATCTCACGGGGTACATGGGAACGATCGGCGCCTCGGCGATGGGGCCGATCTCGAGCGATCCCGGATCGTCGTTCAGCAACACGGCGAACGTTCGCCACTTCAGCGTCTCGCCGTGGTATCGCGACGTACTGGGGCGGCTCGCCACCTACCAGTTGCGCTACACGGTTGCGCACAGCGGCGGTAGCAGCAGCTTCGCCACTGCGAAGCTCAGCCAGACGGCATCGGCCGCGGTCGACGGGATCCAGGGCGCTTCGAAATGGAACTGGCGCTGGCACGGCTCGATCCAGCGACGGGAGTTCAACAGCGGCTTCACCCGGGATCGGCAGCATTCGGGCGGCATGCTCTTCTACAACATCTACCCGACGCTGCGCGTGTACGGGATGATCGATTACGAGCAGATCGACGGCCTGCGCAATGAGGACGGCGACACCGAAGGCTACGGCCCCGGCGCCGGCTTCGACTGGACGCCGTTCCAGCGCACGAGCATCAGCGGGTCGGTCTCGAAGCGCTACTACGGGACCATCGGCAACCTGGCCGCCTCGCACTCGACGCAGCGCACGACAATGGGACTGCGCTGGTCGCGCTCCGTGCTCACAAGCGCCGACGCGTCGCTGCTCATGTTCAATCCGGCATCTCTAACCTCGGGATTTGGCGCCGGCATCGGCGCGGCGAATCCGGTGATTACCAGCCTGCTGTCGTCCGGCATCGTGCTGCCGCCGGGAACCGTGCTCACACAGGGCATGTTCACCGACGCGGCCATGATGGTCCGGCAGCTGACCGCGTTCTGGGGTCTGCGAGGCGCGCGTAACTCGCTCACCCTGACCGGCTTCTTCTCGAACCGCGAGTCGACCACCGAACTGCAATCGAACACGCGGCTCTCCGGCATCCGCGGCAGTGCCACCTTCGGCGGGATCTTCGTCGGTGAGATTCGCGAGCGCGGTCTCGTCGTGTCGTATTCGCATCGGCTCGACGGCCGATCGGCGATAGACGTCGTCGCTGACCGACGCAGGATTGAGTCACCCACGGCGTTCTTCGAGACGCAGTACACGTCGTTTCGCGTCGGCTATCGCACATGGATCACGAGCGACATGGAAGGCTTCGCCGGCGTGCGCCGACGCGTCCAATCGGGTCACGGACGCAGCGCTTCGTACGACGAGAACTCGATCTACGCCGGCGTCGACATGAGGTTCTACTGATGTACGAGTCGTTCTACCGGCTCTCCGGCAAGCCGTTCCAGCTCAGCCCCGATCCGGAGTTCTTCTTCGGCAGCCGCGGCCACCGGCGCGCGATGGCGTATCTGGAATACGGGCTGCACCAGGCCGAGGGGTTCATCGTGGTCACGGGCGAGGTGGGCGCCGGCAAGACCACGCTGGTGCAGCAGTTGCTGCGCCGACTGCCGGCGAACAACGTCGTGCCGGTGCAGATCGTCACCACGCAACTCGAGGCCGAAGACCTCGTGCGCATCGTCGCCAGCTCCTTCGGGCTGCCCACCGACGACACGAACGACAAGTCGACGCTGCTGATCCGGCTCGAAGCCTATCTGCGCGAGCTGCAGGGACAGGGCAAGCGCGCGCTGCTCATCGTCGACGAAGCGCAGAACCTCGGGGCGCGCGCCATCGAGGAGCTGCGCATGCTGTCGAACTTCCAGCTCGGCACGAAGGCGACGCTGCAGAGCTTCCTGCTCGGGCAGCCGGAGCTGCGCGACCTGATGCAGCGGCCGGAGATGCGCCAGTTGAAGCAGCGCATCATCGCCGCCTACCACCTCGGCCCGCTCGATCGGGCCGAGACGCAGCAATACGTCGAGTACCGACTCGCGCACGTGGGCTGGAAGGGAGATCCTTCCTTCGACGCAGCCGCCTTCGATCGCATCTTCGCGCTCACGCACGGCATTCCGCGCCGGATCAACACGCTGGTCGATCGACTGCTGCTCGCGGGCTATCTCGGCGAGAAGCACGCGCTGGTCGAAAGCGATGTCGTCGACGTCGCGAGCGAGCTGAAGATGGAATTGGGCCCGCGACGCAATTTCGTCGGCGCGGTGGCGGCGTCGCCCAGCGCGGCCCGCACCAACGGCGGTACCGCAGCCGAAGCCGCGCCGGCCGACACCGACGAGGCCGATTCCGCCGACGGCGGACGCACGGCGTCGCTCGCCGCGCTCGAGGAGCGTGTTGCGCTGCTCGAATCGACCACCGGCATGATCTTCGGCACGCTGAAGAAGGTCCTGCGGATGCTGCGCAGCCGTGCCTCGGACAGCGAGCGAACGGTGGCGTGAGCGGGCACTGCAGCATGCAGCAACCCGCCGTCAACGCGATGTCGATCGACGTCGAGGACTACTTCCAGGTGGCGGCCTTCGCGCCCTACATCGGGCGCGATCGCTGGGATGCGATGCCATGTCGCGTCGAGCGGAACGTCGCCGTCATCCTCGAGCTTCTGGAGCGGCACGAAACGCGCGCCACGTTCTTCACGCTCGGCTGGATCGCCGAGCGCTACCCGGCGCTGATCCGCAGGCTCGTCGACGGCGGCCACGAACTGGCAAGCCATGGCTACGCCCACCGGCGCGCGAGCGACCAGACACCCGCCGCGTTCCGCGAAGACCTGTCACGCGCGAAGTCGCTGCTCGAGGACATCGGCGGCGTTGCCGTGCGCGGATACCGCGCACCGAGCTTCTCGATCGGCGCGTCGAACCTCTGGGCGCACGACGTCATCGCCGAGACCGGACACGCGTACAGCTCGAGCGTCTACCCGATCGCACACGATCACTACGGGATGCCAGAAGCGCCGCGCTTCGCCTGGCGCACGACCTCGGGCGTCGTCGAGATTCCGCCGAGCTCGCTGCGCATGCTCGGGCGCAACCTGCCGGCTTCCGGCGGCGGGTATTTCCGGCTGCTGCCCTACCCGGTATCGCGCTGGAGCATCCGACGCATCAACGAACGCGACGGCGAGCCGTGCATCTTCTACTTCCATCCGTGGGAGGTCGACCCGGAACAGCCGCGCGTGCAGCAGGCGGGCGCAAAGTCGAAATTCCGCCACTACGTGAATCTCGAGCGGATGGCGGGCCGGCTCGATCGCCTGCTGCGCGACTTCCGCTGGGGGCGAGTGGACGAGGTCTTCGCGTCGCAACTCGAATCCGCCGGCGGGCAGAGGGAGCCGGTGCAATGAACCGCGAGGACCCGCACGTGCTGCAGGAGCCGGCCGGCGTTCATCCGGACGCGACGGCAACACATAGCGCGACGGCGCCCGGACGGCCCGAGGTGACGGTCAGCGTCGCGGGCGACGCCGATCGCGAAGCGTGGCAGCGCTGGCTCGACGCACGCCCGGACGCGACGATCTACCACGACTGGGCCTGGCGAGGCGTGTTGCACGAAGCCTTCGGCCATCGGCCCCACTACCTCGTCGCGCAGCGCGGCAGCCAGGTCGTCGGCGTGCTGCCGATGGTCGAGGTCAAGACGCTGCTCTTCGGTCATTCGCTCGTCAGCCTGCCTTTCTGCCCCTACGCAGGGCCGCTCGCCGAAGACCGCGAAACGCATGACGCACTCGATGCACGCGCCGAGGCGATCGGCCGCGAACTCGGCGTCGACCACGTCGAATACCGCAGCCTCGGCGAATCGCATCGAAACTGGCCGCGCCAGGACCTGTACGTCACGTTCCGCAAGTCGATTTCCGCCGAACCGGAAGCCAACCTGGCGGCGATCCCGCGCAAGCAGCGCGCGATGGTGCGCAAGGGCATCCGCAACACCCTGCAGAGCGACACCGGCGATCTAGACGCGTTCTTCGCGCTTTTCGCCGACAACGTCCACCGACACGGGACGCCTGCGCACAGCAGGCGCTTCTTCGAACTGCTGCTGCAGGCCTTCGGCGAGCGCGCCGAGGTGCTCGTCGTGCGCGACGCGAAGCGCGAACCGATCAGCGCCGTGCTGAGCCTGTACTTTCGCGACGAGGTATTGCCGATGCACGCCGGCGATGCGCCGCGTGCACGCGAACTCGCCGCGAACGACTTCAAGTACTGGGAACTGATGCGTCGCGCGGCCGAGCGCGGTTGCCGCGTATTCGACTATGGCCGCAGCAAGCGGGGAACAGGGCCTTTCGATTTCAAGAAGAATTGGGGCTTCGAGCCGATTTCGCTTGTCTACGAGTATCGAATGCTGCGCGGCCAGGCAATTCCGCAGAACAATCCGTTGAATCCGCGCTACCGGCTGATGATCGCGATGTGGCGACGGCTTCCGCGCTGGCTGGTCGGGGCAATCGGACCGTACATTGTGCGGGGACTGGGATAGCGACGTCCCCAATGAAGCGTAGACCATGAGGCTGGCGATCCATCACGATCACATCGTGCAGCGCAACGGCGAGGAGCAGTCCTTCTCGCGGCGGTGGATCGAGTTGGCATCAGAGCGCGGCGTCCAGACGCGCCTGGTCGACATCGAGCGCGAAGACCTATTCGCCGCGCTGCAAGACTGCGACGGTTTCCTCTGGCGCTTCGGCTTCGACGCATGGTCGCTGCAGGTCGGAAAGCGAGTGCTGCCCGCCGTGGAACAAGGGCTGGGCATCCCGGTCTTTCCGTCGTGGAAGACGTGCTGGCACTTCGAAGACAAGATTTCGCAGTTCTATCTGATGCGTGCGGCGTCGATTCCGACGCCCCGCACGTGGATCTTCTGGAATCGCTCGGAAGCGCTTTCGTTCTTCGAGCAGACGAAATGGCCGCTGGTCGCCAAGCTCGCAGTCGGAATCCAGTCGAACAACGTTCGAATGCTGAGTGATCGCAACGAAGCGAAGGACGTCGCCGACCAGATCTTCGGTGGCGGCCTGGACACGCTCCAGCCTCCTGCCGATCCGCTCAAGCGTGCCATGCGCCATCGATGGCAGGCGCTTCGACTGACGTTGGGCAAGCCCCTGCCCGATACCTTGCAGCACGGCTATTTCTACGTGCAGGAGTTCCTGCCCGAGAACGAGTACGACACGCGTGTAACCGTCATCGGCAAGCGCGGGTTCGCCTTCCGGCGACTCAATCGTCCGGGCGATTTCCGAGCGAGCGGGAGCGGCCGCATCGACTTCGATCCCGCCCAGATCGATCCTGAAACCATCGAACTCGCGTTCGACGTGGCCGGTACCCTCGACACCCAGTCGATTGCGATCGACGGGCTGCGCCGCGGCGACGAGCGCGTCGTCAGCGAAATCAGCTACACCTATGCCGCATGGGCGGTTCGAGACTGCCCCGGCCATTGGGTCCGGGGAGAGTCCGGCGAGCGCGGAGACCTCCGATGGGTCCCCGGACAGTTGCGACCGGAGGACGCAATCTTCGCGGACTTCCTGGACACGGCGTCGCGATGTCCCCGCCACAGCCTTCCCGTGCGGGTCCGCGCGTGAGCACCCCCATGCAACCGATCGATGCCGGCACGCCGACACGCGGCCGGCTCTTGCGTCTGGAAGGAGCGATCGGAGCGGTGCTTGCGAGCTTTCTCTTCGCCTGTTTGCTGTCGATCGCCGTCTTCCCCGACGTCTGGGCTTCGATGGTCCGCGTATGGATGAATTCGGAAACCTTCGCGCACGGTTTCATTGCGCTGCCGTGCGCGGCCTGGATGCTGTGGCGGCGCCGCAGCGACTGGGAGTCCCTACCGCAGAAGACTTGGTGGCCGGCGACGATCGCGCTCGCCGCCTGCGGCCTGCTCTGGCTTGTCGGCCGGCTGGGCGGGGTGTCGTCGCTCGAGCAGTTCGGTACCGTCGGGATCATCCCGGCGACGATGCTGCTGCTGGTCGGCCCGGCCGTCACCCGCGCCATCGCATTTCCGCTTGCGTTTCTCTTCTTCGCGGTTCCGGTCGGCGAATTCCTCACGCCGATCATGATGGACTACACGGCCGACGCAACCGTCGCTGCCGTACGCTGGAGTGGGGTTCCCGTATTCCGGGAAGGCCTGCATTTCTCGCTGCCCAGCGGACGGTGGTCGGTCGTCGAGGCGTGCAGCGGACTGCGCTATCTCATCGCGTCGCTCGCGCTCGGCGTGCTCTACGCCTACCTGCAGTTCCGCACCCTGCGCTACCGCCTGGCGGTCGTGGTGTTGGCGATCGTCGTGCCGGTCGTCGCGAACTGGGCGCGCGCCTACGGCATCGTGATGCTCGGCCACATCTCGAACATGAGACTGGCCGCCGGCGTCGATCACCTGATCTACGGCTGGCTGTTCTTCGGGCTGGTGATGGCACTGCTCTTCTGGGTAGGCTCGCTGTGGCGCGAACCGGTACCGGCAGGCAACTCGATTCCCGCGACGCACGACGGCTCACCGATGCACGATCCTGATCGGGAGTCGGCATCGCCGTCGAGCAAGAGACGCATCGCGCTGGTCCTCGCCGCCGTCGCCATCGTCGGTTTGTGGCGGCCCGTCTCGACAACGCTGCTCGATCGATCGGAATCCTTCGATGGCGTCGGGCCGCTGCGCGCGGCCATCGACGGCCTGCCTCCGGCGCAGGCACTCGACTACGAGCCGCACTTCATAGGCGCCTCGGGGACGCTTCGCATCGCGCGAACGATCGACGGGGTGCCAGTGGAACTGCACGCGTTCCTCTACGCACGCCAGCACGAAACGAGCGAGATGGTCCACGGCAGCAACTACGTAGTTCGCGCGGACGACTTCCAGTCTCAGGTCGTCTCGAAGTCGACTCGCAGTGCTCCGTGGGGAAGCGTTGCGTCCTACCGGATCCGTCGTTCCGGCACCGGCTTGCTGCTCGTCTGGCAGTGGTACGCCATCGGCGGCACGCAGACAGCCAACCCCTATTTCGCGAAGGCGGCGACCGCCTGGTCGTTGCTCAACGGGAGCGGAGACGAGTCGCTCGCGCTGGTGCTGGCCACGCCGATCGAAACCGGCGGCGGCGCGACTTCCGCCGAGCACCTTCGCGCGGCTGGCCGCCGCCTGAGCCTGTTCGCCGACGCGCTGCAGCCCGCCATTCGCTCCGTCGTGCAGGCGCCTGCCGCACGATGAAGACGGGCGCCGCACACCTGGTTCACGTCATCCACCGCTTCGACACCGGCGGGATGGAGAACGGCCTGGTGAACCTCGTGAACCGGCTCCCGGCGAAGCGCTTTCGGCACACGATCGTCCCGCTCACCGACGCCGGGCAGATCGCGGCGCGCATCACGAACGCGCAGGTCCGGATCGAGCCGCTGCGATTGCAGCCTGGACCGCTGGCGCGAGCGCTCCCGGCGCTATGGCACGCGTTTCGCAGGCTGCGGCCGTCGATCGTGCACACGCGCAACGTGGGCACGCTCGAAGCGCAGATCGCCGCGCTGCTGGCAGGGGTCCCCGTGCGCGTCCACGGAGAGCACGGCTGGGAGGTGCACGATCTCGCCGGAAGCAACGCTTCGCTGCTGCGAACGCGCCGCGTGCTGCGCCATTTCGTGCACGCGCAGATCGCACTTTCGGCCCCCACCCTCGTCTATCTCCGCGATCGCGTAGGCGTGCCGAGCGCCCGTTTGCATTCGATCTGCAACGGCGTCGATACCGACTGCTTCCATCCGCGCGCGGCCGACGAGGAGAGCGAACGGCGACACGCAACCGCCGATGCGGGCGCCCCGGCGACCATCGTCGTCGGTTACGTCGGCCGGCTGGCGGACGTGAAGAATCCGATGCTCCTCATCGACGCCTTCGAGCGGCTGCATGCATACGTTTCGAGCCAGGACCGGGCGCTTGCGCCGCGCCTGCGATTGCGGATCATCGGCGACGGACCACTCGCCGAGACCCTGGACCAACGGATCGGACGATCACCGCTGCGCGAACGGATCGAGCGGGTCGGGATTCGCGACGACATCGCCCGGTGCCTGCGCGACCTCGACATCTACGCGTTGCCCTCGCTCGCAGAGGGGATCAGCAACACCCTGCTCGAAGCGATGGCCAGCGGCCTGCCCTGCATCGCGACTGCTGTCGGAGGCAACGCCGAATTGATCGAGAACGGAACGAGCGGAACGCTGGTTGCATCGAATGACGCGAACGCAATGGCTGCAGCACTGGGACGCTATGCGAGCGACGAACGGCTGCGCAAGGCGCACGGTGCGCGCGCCAGAAAACGCGCCGTCGAGCGCTTCGGCATCGACCGGATGATCGCCGGCTACGAGGCGCTGTACACCGACCTGCTGCTTCGCCGTCGCGTCGTCGAGCCCGACTGGGCTACAGTCCCGACGGATCGGACGCGCGCACTCGCGCGATCGGGAACGAACTGAGAAATGTGCGGACTGACCGGCATCTTCGACCCCCGCTCGCCGACGCGCTGCGAGGAAGCACTGCTGCGCCGGATGAACGACATCCAGCATCATCGCGGCCCCGACGAAGGCTCGATCCACATCGAAGCGCACGTGGGGCTCGGTCATCGCCGGCTTTCGATCATCGACGTCGCCACCGGGCAGCAGCCGCTTTTCAACGAAGACGGCACCGTGGTCGTCGTGCTGAACGGCGAGATCTACAACTTCGAAGCGCTTCGGGGCGAGCTCGAAGCGGCCGGGCACGTGTTCCGTACGCGCAGCGACACCGAAGTCATCGTGCACGGCTGGGAGCAATGGGGCGAAGACTGCGTCCAGCGCTTTCGCGGGATGTTCGCCTTCGCCCTGTGGGACCGCAATCGCAAGACGCTCTTCCTCGCGCGCGACCGCCTCGGCGTAAAGCCGTTGCACTGGGCGCAACTCGGCGACGGTACCGTGCTCTTCGGCTCGGAGCTGAAGACGATCACGGCGCACCCGCGCTTCGATTGCGCGCTCGACGACCGGGCGATCGAGGAATACTTTGCCTTCGGCTACGTCCCCGACCCGCGGACGATCTATCGGCAGGCGCACAAACTTGCACCGGCACACGTGCTCACTTGGAAGGTCGGGCAGCGCGAACCGGCGATCCGCCGGTACTGGGATGTCTCCTTCGAAGCCGACGGTCGGATCACGCTCGCCGACGCATGCGCCGAACTGCGCGAACGACTGGCGGAATCGATACGCCTGAGGATGATCTCGGAAGTACCGCTGGGGGCGTTCCTGTCGGGGGGGGTCGATTCGAGCGCCGTGGTGGCGATGATGGCAGCGATCAGCGATCAACCGGTCAAGACCTGCTCGATCGGCTTCGACGTGGCGTCGTTCAACGAAGCGGAGTTCGCGCGGAAGGTCGCCGCTCGCTACAACACCGATCATTTCACGCGGGTCGTGCGCAGCGACGACTTCGGGCTCATCGACCAACTGGCCGATCTGTACGACGAGCCTTACGCTGACAGCTCCGCGATTCCCACGTACCGCGTCTGCGAACTCGCACGCACGCGAGTGACCGTCGCCCTGTCGGGCGACGGCGGCGACGAGACCTTCGGCGGCTACCGGCGCTACAAGTTCCACGTGCGCGAGCAGGCGCTGCGCGACCGACTTCCGGCATCGGTGCGCCACACGCTCTTCGGCGCGCTCGGACGCGTGTATCCCCAACTCGATCGCCTGCCGCGCATCTTTCGCGCGCGCGCCACCTTCCAGGCGCTCGCGCGCGATGCCGTCGACGCCTACTGCCATTCGGTGTCGATCGTGCGCGACGACGATCGGGCGCGCCTGTTCTCGCCCGAATTTCGCAGGCGACTGGGCGGCTACCGCGCACGCGAAGTCTTCCACACGCATGCAGGCCGCGCGCAGACCGACGACGCGCTGTCGTTGATCCAGTACCTCGACTACAACACCTACCTGCCCGGCGACATCAACACGAAGGTCGACCGCGCGAGCATGGCACATTCGCTGGAGACGCGCGAGCCGCTGATGGATCATCCACTGGTGGAGTGGGCGGCACGCCTGCCGGCATCGCTCAAGCTTGCCGGCGGCGAAGGCAAGTTCGTGTTGAAGAAAGCGATGGAACCGCTGCTGCCCGAGGATGTGCTCTACCGTCCGAAGATGGGATTTGCGGTTCCCCTCGCCGACTGGTTTCGCGGCCCCTTGCGAGGGGAGGTCGAACGCGTGCTGACGGGTGATGCACTGGCTGATTGCGGCTATTTCGACAGACGCGCGCTCTCGCACATCGCAGACGAGCACGGTGCTGGACTGCGCGATCGTAGCGCGCTCATCTGGTCGATACTGATGTTCGAGCGCTTCCTGAACAGGTCAACGAACCGACTCGCGATCGAATCAGCCGCGAAAGAGCCAGTAGCCATTTGAAGAGATCATCACGGGAACTGACAGGGTATGTCGCCGGACACTAGATAACGAGTCCTCGTGGATTTTTCGACGACGGGCGATATCTCAAGAGCACGGAAGCCGAGAGGATCAAACGATGAGCACACTGCGGGAACAGGCGAAGCGAATACCTGCCGCGGCTCCGTTGTATTGGATGTTGTGTCGCAGAATTAATTATTGGCGGTTGAAGTCGAAGACCGCAGAACAGACATTCACCGAGATCTTCAGGAACAATGCCTGGCGAGGGCAGGAGTCCGCTTCTGGTACCGGCTCCAGCACCGATCAAACAGAGAAGATTGCTCGTGAACTGCCCGAATTATTCGATTCGTTCAACGTCTCGACGGTACTCGATATTCCTTGCGGAGATTTCCACTGGATGAAACATGTCGATCTCTCGAGGGTCGACTATACAGGCGCGGATATTGTCGGTGACCTGATACAGAGAAACATTACTCTCCATTCTCGAAATGGTGTACGTTTCGAGAAACTCGATATAATCAAGAGTAAGTTGCCAAGAGTGGATTTGGTGCTCTGTCGAGACTGTCTTGTCCACTTGTCATATGACGCGATATTCGATGCCTTGAACAACATCTGCAACAGCCGATCTGTATACCTCCTTACGACGACTTTTACGCAGCGCTCCGGGAATCGAGATATCGCGACAGGTCAATGGAGAACTCTTAATTTTGAGATCGCCCCTTTCGACTTCCTTCCGCCGATACGGACAATAGACGAAGGTTGTACCGAGCACAATGGTGCCTACCGCGACAAGGCACTAGGTTTGTGGAGAATATCCGACATACAGAAGCGGTTGCGGGATACCTCTATATGAGTGAATTGTGGTGAGGCACTCGGCGCCGATAGCGGCATGAGCGCTTCACGCCCCGTCGTTGCGATTTTTCGCGACCTGCTATGGAACGCGAACGAACCGTTCATTCTTAACCAGAGTGGCGGACTGCAACGATTTCAGGCTCGGTACTTCGGCGTCGGCCACGTCACCGGGTTGGTTTCACCACCAGAGACCTTTTTCCTGAACCGAGGCGGTCATCTCGGACGTTTCTACGATCGGGCACTGAAGCGGTACGGCTTCAGCCCTCCGATGATCCGCGCGATGCGGGCCGCCAAGGCGGAAATTCTCCACGCCTACACCGGCGTCGACGGCGCGGTGGCAATGCCGTTGGCAAAGCGGCTTCGGATTCCCCTTGTCGTGACCTTCACGGGCTTCGATGTGAACGCAACGGAAGCCGAGTTGCGGCGCAGTTCGCTTCGATGCCAAACTTTCGTGCGCAATCGCGACGCCTTGGGCCGGGAAGCCGAGTTGATTATTGCCGTATCGGATTTTCTGCGGCAGAGGCTGCTTGCGCGAGGCTATCCGGACGAGCGCACGGTCGTCCACTATACTGGCGTGGATACAGAAATTTTTCGGGCAGACGAACGGGTAAAACGCGAGCCTGTTGTCCTGTTCGTCGGGAGGTTCATCCCCGTCAAGGGGGTGACTCACCTGATCGCCGCCCTGCGCGACCTCCGACGCCGCGTGCCTGAAGCGCGACTCGTACTAGCCGGCGATGGCCCCCAGCGGCGAGCGCTCGAACAGCAAGCGAGCGACATGGGAGTACCGGCCGAGTTCCTGGGGGCAATTCCCACGATGGAAGTGCGCCGCTGGATGAATCGGGCGCGCGTGCTCGCCGTGCCCAGCGTGCGCGCCCCCAGCGGCGAAACCGAAGCGTTATCCATGGTAATCCTCGAAGCGCAAGCCATGGCGCTGCCAGTCGCGGCGTTCGATTCGGGGGGGATTCATGAAGCCATGGGCGAAAATGGATTGCTCGCGCCTGAAGCGGATGTGCGGCAACTTGCCGCAGACATCGAGGCGCTGCTAACCCGGGACGATCTATGGCACAGAATCAGTGCTGCAGGGCGACGCGCCGTATGCGAACGTTTCAACCTCGCTCGACAGACTGCGATTCTCGAAGACCTTTACGATCAAGTTTTGGCGCGCCATCGGAGGCGAGCATTTGAGGGCCCGCTGCCCTATGCCTAGATGGAAATGAACGTCGACCCGGTCACCACCCTACCTGCTGACGCCATCGCGAAGAACTCACCCACGCGCTATGGAGAGAATCGGTGAAGAATTACAGCAAAAGCCCCAAGCGCCGAAGAACGACGGTTGCGCTCGATTTGCTGCACCTGGAAGGTCCCTTCCCTCGTAGTGCTACCAATTCCGACGCGCGATCCTCGAGAACAGACAACGCGGAGTCTCTCTCCTTCCTCATCGATCGGGTGCTGCTCGCCCATTCGAACAAGCGCCCGGCGATCCCTCGCGAGGGCCTCGCCAACGGTCGACCGGACCTCGACCTCAGGTGATAGGCGCGCGAGAACTGCTCGATCGTGTGATCGATCGCTCGGGCATGGGCCGTCTCGCATTGGACGGCAGCGCGAACCGCCTGCGCATTCTCTGCTATCACGGCATCTGGGCGGCAGGAGCGCCGCACTTCGGCAACAAATTGTTCATGAGCGCCGAGAAATTCGAGGCGCGTCTCGCCTTCATCCAGGCGCTCGGCCTGAATGTACTCCCCATGCGCGAGGCGATCCGCGCTCTCTTCGATCGCACTCTTCCAAAGAGAGCCGCCGTCATCACGATCGACGACGGCTGGGCAACGACCTTCTCCCACATGCTGCCGGCCCTCGAGCGCTACGGCTATCCCGCGACGATCTACATCCAGACGGAGCGGATTGAAGCCCGTGCCCCGGTGGCCGACGTCGCGCTGGGCTACGCGCTCGAGCACAGCAGAGCCGACGGAATATCGCTCGAGGGCCTGCCGGTGCCCGCCCGAGCGGCGTCGCAAGCGGCCGCGCTCGGCGACCCGCAATCACGCCAGCAGACATTCGCGGTGATTGAGCAAATGCTCGCTCACGCCCCGGTCGATGAGCACCGCTCCCTGCTCGGCGAACTGTACTTGCGGCTCGGGCTCGACAGCGGGTTGCTGGCAAGGAACGGCCCGTTCGATCTCTGCGGCGAGAACGATCTCGTCGAGGCGCAACGCAGGGGCTTCGAGATCGCGTTGCACACCCACACACACAGCCTCGACGATTTTTCCGAGTACGCAATGACGAGCGAGATCGCCCGGAACCGCGCGAGCCTGTCCCGGATACTTGACAGGCCACCCGAATCGTTCCGCCACTTCTGCTGGCCGAGCGGCGACTACACGCCCCAGGCGATCGGTCATCTTCGCGCCACCGGAGTCGACCTCGCAACCACGTGCGACCTCGACCTCGCGACGGCAAAATCCGATCCGCTCGCGCTACCGCGCCTCCTCGATGGCCAACTCACGTCGGACGAGGCTTTTCTCGTCAGCGTCAGCGGCCTGCAGCGCTGGATCGACCGGCTGGGATCGCTGGTTCGAGGCACCCGATCACTCGCGGGCGACGACATCCGCGCCGGGTGAGGAGCATTGCTTCAGAGGCGCAATTTGCTCAGCGATCAACTCTCGCACGAGCCGTTCCGCTGTCACCAGTCCCTCGGCGATAAGCGGTTCGTCGCTTGCATCGATAGTACGGAGAACGAAGCTTGCGGCTTGTTGGCGTTTATGCTGCCCGCTCACGCCGATACGGACTCGACGAACCGTATCCGTAGACATTTCCTCGATTATCGAGCGCATTCCCTTGTGGCCCGAATCGCCGCCACTTCGTTTGATCTTGGCGCTCCCGGGGGGGAGATCGGCATCGTCCAGAACGATGATGCAGTCGCTAATATCGTGTCCGCGTTCCCTTAAATACTCCTTTAAGCCGATTCCACTGCGGTTCATCCCTCGACCCAACTTCACGAGTGCAACCCGCGCACCGTCGATCGAAAATTCGGATTCACTGCCGTGCCGGGTCACGATCCAGGAGTGATTCGCACGCTCGACGATCTTGTCGAGTGCGAGTTGACCGACGTTGTGCGCGGTTCGCCGCTGCTGGTCGCCCGGATTTCCGAGTCCCACAATGATCGTGATTCGGTCCGATCTCGTCGCCTCCTGCGCAGGAGGCGAGAACGTTGTCGCAATCGGCGTAATTCGAAACGTCTCTGAAGCATGGAGTCGTGGGCATTTGTCGCAGAACATCAGTTTGCGACACGACGATTCCCAACACTGAACCGCACTACGAAGATTGATTGCAATTCGGACGAGGTGATCGGTTTTGTTAGTTCCTTTCAACAGCACGAGGTCGCCCGCGCGCAACTCGTCCTTCAGGAATGCGGCCGCGTCTCGAGTCGAGGGGAAGAGTCGGAGCGACCCGTCGCTCCGAATCTGATTGGCGCGTTGTGTGCTGATAGTATGAGAGCCGACAAGCAGTACCAAGTCCGCAACTTCGAGCGCTGCTCGCGCCGCTTTGGTATAGCGCTGTACAGGCCCGGCGGGCGAATCGGAAATCGTGCCAACCACCACGACTTTTCGTCGCGCGCGCGCGTCCTTCATAAAACGGAGAGGCGCCTGGAACGACCACTGCGGAGCCTTGAAGTCGTCCCGGACGAATGTGATCCCATCATCCCCAGTTTCGACCTGCATCCGGCCAGCGCTATTCGTCACCTTCGAGAGTGTATTGATGACGTCAAGGATCGGGACTCCTGCTGCAAGCCCTATGCCGATCGCGCAGAGCAATGGCGTCGTAAGGTGGACTCCGTGAAGGTGGGTGGCGATGTCGTAGCGGCGCCCCTCGAATTCCACGACCATTGCAAGCGGCTCAGGCCATATCGAACGTGCTTCGATCAAGCGAAGCGTCGCGCCCTTGTCTTCGCCGAACCAGATTACCGGCCCGATTCGTCTTTCTCCGATAGATCGGACCAGGGGGTCGTCGCGGTTGAGCACGGCGATTCCGTCCGCCGGGAGTCTGGTTATTAGCTTTCCTTTCTCGGCCGCAACAGCCTCGTTGGTGCGAAATGCCGAGTAGTGCTCCTGCGCGATGACGGTGAGCGCTGCAATTTTGGGGCGTACGACCCGGATCGGTCGATCGAGGTAGCCGGGCTTTATCGCGCCCATCTCCACGACACTGAACCGATGTTGTCGACCCGTAGACAGCACGGTCTGGTCGACTTGATCGTACATGTTGGCAGTTCCCGGGTTACTGTGGCATGCGCCGTACGTCGACAGAATTTCGGTGACGAAATCTTTGGTCGACGTCTTGCCGGCGCTGCCTGTGATTCCTATGAATACAACGTCCTTTAGAAACCTCCTGTGGAGATGAGCGCGATAATGCCACGTTCGATCTACAAGTCTCCATCGCAGATCTCGATATGCCGATACAAGTCTTGTTAATTGCATAGGAGTGTCCGGAGTTACGCGCAGAACCACTTGAAGGCGGGTGGCAGCATGGATTGAGTTGATTTCCGGGACCATTCTTCCCTGACGTGGGCAAGCCGCAATGGCCACCACACAGAAGAGTAAACCGTTTGTCGTACCGATCGAAGCCCTGCTGGCCGCCCAAGGGCTACAGCGTCTCAGCCCTGATTGCCCATACGCACGACTCGACGGACTCAATCAATTCACAAGAAGTCCGTGGCAGACGGTGTTGGACAGTGGCAGGCCGCGTAGGTCGGCAAGCCGGTCAAGCGTCGCCGCGACGCGCGAACCGGACAACGAGGTGTCGTCCTCGATGGCCAGACCCTCGTGTGTGCAGTCCTTCCGCTTGTCGAACGTTGTCTCGCTGACGCCGTGATTCAGGAGGAGCAGGGTTAGGCATCTAGTTTGCCGGACCAAGCATCTTGTATGCTGGCCGGAACCCCAGGAGCTGAACCGCTCCGCTTTGCTGCCACTTCATCTGAACGAAGCCGTAATGGAATTGATCGAGCGCTTGCACAGCTTCGTCGCACATGGGCGCGGTGCAGCTGCGAGCGGCGAACTCCCGCTGGCGCGCCAGTGGCTCGAGATCGTTTTGCTGCTCGCACGCGGCGGCAACGGTCCGGGGTACTACTACATGGCCGGCATGGCGCGTCGATCGATTCCCTGGCGAGACAAGACCGCGCACCTCGGCTCGCGCGCGTACCGCAACGCCGTGCATGCGCTGAACGACGGCAGGTATTTCAAGATATCGCAACACAAACTCGCGGAGAAGTCCGTCCTGACGCTGACGGGGATTCCGACGCCGCGCTATCTCGCGTACTTCCATCCGCGCGCAGGCAGGACCAGCCGAAATCGCCCGCTGACCTCTCCAGAAGAGTGGCTCGACTTCCTGCGTACCTGCGATGCTGGTCGATTCTGCGTCAAGCTCGCCGAGGGATCGGGCGGCGTCGGCTTCCAGGCCTTCGAGATCGATGCAACAGCACCCGACGTGCGGCTGCGCTCCCTTTCGGACGCTCGCGACGTCGAGCCTTTGGCCCTGTACGAGCGACTCGTCGCGGACTCTCGCGCGAGCGGTTCAGGCCTGGTCGTCGAGGAATACCTGGATCAGCATGAAACGCTGCGGCAGATGAGCCAGGCCAGCGTGAACAGCGTTCGCCTGTGGGTCGTGATCGACGAGGATGGTACCGCCCGCTTCCCCCTCGCATTCCTGCGGATGGGACGCGGCGCATCCCTCGTCGACAACCGTTCCCGGGGCGGCTTGGTCGCGCCTGTGGATCCGCGTACGGGAATCGTCTCGAATGCCTTCGACGGGTATCCGAGTCGCGAGGAATTCGCGACGCACCCCGACACCGGAGTGAAGATCGCGGGCACCCGCCTGCCGTTCTGGCAGGAAGCGCTCGACGTCGCCGAACGCGCCGTTCGCACATTCCCCGGCATTCGCTTTGCGGGAATAGACGTCGCATTTGCACGGTCGGGTCCCGTCATTCTGGAGTTGAACGTGGAACCCGACAGGACCGGCGCGGCAATCACCGGTGTGCCGAGCGGATCGGCGCTGCAGATCCAGGCTTGAAGGATTCGCTCAGGAGGGAAGTCTGACTGCCCCCTCATGCCGGCGCCGTCGCAGCCGGAAGGAATCGAGAAGGAATCGCCTCCACATCGTCCAGTACAGGGAGCGATCTCCCGGAAAACGTAGATCTTCCTTGTGCCCGGGGGCGAAAAAAAGCAGCACGAACAATGCGGCCTCGCGGAGCTTGCGCGGCGACGAAACTTCTCGATCCTTGAGCAACGAAACGAGATAGCCGATCTCTCCCGGGATCGTGTTTCGACACGTGATTTGCCGGCGGGATGGTCCGAGATCCTCCCTCGCGAGACCGAAGAACGCATCAGCCTGCAGGCGAGGAAAATCCTTGCCCGCGTACAGATCGAGGTGCAGGTAGCCCCAGTATCGGGCGTTGATCTCGATGAACCAGAAATCGTCGGTTTCCGGATCCCATTTGTACTCCATCATCGCGACGCCTTGCCATCCCAACCGGATCAACTTCGCCTTTGCATCGGCAAGGAGCGCGTCATGCCAGAAGGTCCTGCGCAATGACATCATTCCGCCGGTGTGGGGCTCCATATGAATGCCGATCGTCATGTTCTCCGCGAGGAACTTCTCGCCGTGGCGCCACAGACTGACACCGACCTTCTTCCCCGGCACATAGCGTTGCCAAAGGAGGGTTCGATATTTCGGTGCCAGCTCGGACACCGCGTCGCGCAGTTCCCCCGGGGATCGGCATCTCCGTACCGTGGCGGCATGACCATCGACGCAGTCGCCGGCATCACCTTTCAGATAGAAGGGCCCGGCGCCGAGACTCGACGGCGAGAAATCGACGAGATCTTCCCGAGTGCGGATCATGCCTCCGAGGGGCATATGTTCCAGCGCGTCGGACGCGAGCAGAGTGGACTGCGTCGAGACCTTGCTCAGGCAGCGTCGCCAGATTGCGATCGGCACCGAATCCGGAAGCAGATGCTCGAACCGATGGTATTCCCCTTCGATGGCATGAATAAAGCCTTCACTGGGAATGAGCAGGGAGATCTTCCGGTCCCGAAGATACGCGTCGAGCCACGGAACGAACTCTCTCGACGCATAGGGCGGGTGTCGGACACGGTCGGCCGCGAAGCGCGAGTGGAAACCGAGTGCGTCGGCATGCTGCGAGGCTGCGTGCACCGAGTACCCGGCCCTTCCCAATGAACGGATGACACCGATCATTCCGAGGGCCTGCGCCTCCATCACCAGCACGCCTCGACGCCTGCGGTCGATCTCGTCTGCCGTTTTTGCAGCGCTTCCCATCAAGCTCCTGCCTGACGGTACTCGGTTCGAAGGTTGCGCAACGCACGAAGCGAAAAGCGCAGGCGCGTCCGATCCCACGGCGTGAAACGAGGCAGCTCCAACGGCGCGCTCGTCAGATCCGCGGCTCCTGCCTGGGTGGAAAACGCGAAGCGACATCCGGCTCGATCGGCCATAGCAACGTGGCGCGCGTCGTAATCCAGCCCCGGCTTGCCGTTCGGGTAGGCGAAAAGAACCGGGCGCTCGCCGATGATCGAGGCAAGATCGTCGAGACCGCCGTCGATCTCCGCCTCTGCCTCGGCATCATCCGTTGCGCAGAGGATCGGATGCGTTCTCGTGTGACCGCCGATCCGCATGCCGGCGTCGTGCAGGGCCTTGACCTGTGCCGGCCGCATCATCACCTCGCGCCGACGCAGTGCCTCGCTCTGCCGCTCCAGTTCGAGCACGCGCTCGTTGCGCTCGGCGGGCGGGAGCCGCTTCACTGCGGCGAGAAAGCGCCCTATTGCCGCCCGACGCTCGGCGTCGTCACGCAACGGCAGCTCGTCTCGCGCCGCACCGGGTTGCGCCGCCGGAAGCCGGATCGACGGCGTACTTGCGGCGCGTATCGCCTCGATCGCGCGATCGTTGAACATCATCGAACCGTCGAGAAACGAGGTCGCCACGAAGAACACTGCCGGCAGCCGACGCTCGCGCAGCAACGGCAACGCGACGTCGTGATTGTCGCGATAGCCGTCGTCGAAGCTGATGACCGCCGGCCGGGCAGGCAAACGCCCGTCGACGAGTGCTTCGCATGCCTCGAGCGGGTCGAGCACGCGGAATTGCGCCGCGATCCAGTCGAGGATGTTCGCGAACGCCCGTGCATCGGGCTCGCGGGTCAGCAATGGATCGGGAGCGGCCAGCACGCGATGAAAATAGAACACCGACAGCCGGGAGCGCGCGCCCGCGGGCGCCGCGAGCGCCGTCAGCGAACGAACCATCACATCCGACTCGCTTTCAGGTCTGCCAGCGGCGACGCGCGCAGCCAGAGTTCGAGGATCATCAGGATCCAGACCATCGTCCCGTAGTAGCCCGGATGGCCCGAGGAGAGCTGCTCGCGCAAGTGGCGCAGGAACTCGGCGCGGACGATGCCTCTCGACGACAGCGAGCGAAGCGCATCGTCGGCCGTGTTGCGAAGGTGCTCGTGCGACAGCACCCAGCTGCCGAACGGCAGGCCGAAGCCGTGCTTCTGCTTCGCGATGATCTCGTCGGGCAGGAAACCCCGCAGTGACTCCTTGAAGAAGTGTCGCAGTCGCCTGCCCTTGAGCTTCTCTTCGGGCCGCAGCCGGAGCGAGTGCTCGACGAGCGCATGCGTGAGCATCGGAAATGCCGCTTCGACGCCCGCCGCCTGGCACATTCTCGTCACCTTGGGCAGGTCGCTATCGGCAAGAGTGAACTTGAAGTCCCAGGCAAGGAAGCGATTGATCTGCGACATCGGCCCCGGGTTCGATTCGTGCAGGCGCGCGCGATTCCACACCTCGCGCTCGAGCTGCAGCGGGCCTTCCAGCGCAACACCTGCCAGCACCTCGTCGGTGAACACGCTCGACGCCCCGAGGTGGTTCAGCAGGTTGTAGCGCGACTGGATCCGATCCGGCAGCGGTTCCTTCGCCTGCTCGACGTAGCTGCGCGCCTTCGCGAACAGCTTCGCATCGACGTTGCCGAAAGGCCCGAAAAGCACGGGCTCGAAGATCGAGCGCGCGATCGAAGGCACCTTCTCGTACATGGCGAAAACGGCCTGCTTGGCATAACGCTCGTTGCCGCCGTAGAGTTCGTCGCCGCCGTCGCCGCCGAGCATCCGGTCGATGCCGTGGTCTCGCGCCAGTCGCGCACAGAAGTAGGTCGGCAGCGCGGACGAGTTTCCGAACGGCTGCTCGTACTGCGTGGCCACCGCTTCCACGCCTGCGTGCACGTCGTCGGCCGTCACGAAGTACTCGGTGTGTTCGGTGCCGAAGTGCCGCGCGGCCAGGCGCGAGTAATGCGTCTCGTCGTACCCGCCGACGTCGAAGCCGATCGCGAACGTGCGTGCCGGCGCACCGAACTGACGCGTAGCGAGACCTGCGATCGTCGAGCTGTCGGTTCCGCCCGACAGGAAGCAGCCGAGCCGACCCCGATCGAAGCCATCGATGCACTCCGCGACACCGTCCCGGAGCGCTGCGAGAAAAGCCTCACGCTCCGGCGCGAACTCGAAACGCCGCTGCTCGTCGAACTCGGGCACCCAGTAGCGAAACACCTCCGCGCTGCCCGCCTCGGCGCGCAACGCCTCGCCGACGTCGAGGCGCCGGACGCCGCGATAGATGCTCATCGGCGCCGGGATCATGTGAAAGTAGACGTAGGCGTGAAGCGCCTGCCAATCGGCGTCGAGCGAGAGTCCGGCGTGCCGCGCCGCCTGCTCCGGAGCGGCCGCAAAACCTACGCGAGCGCCGTTTCGAGCCCAGAAGAGGGGCAAGCTCGAGAAGCGGTCAGTCGCGAGCAGCGCAGTGCCGCGCTCGCCATCCCAGAGTGCGAGCAGGTACTCGCCAGCGAGCTCGCGGAGGACTGCGTCGCCCCGTTCGCGCCAGCGGCGATAGATGTGTTCTGCCGTAGCCTGACCGAAGCCGCCTCGGCCACCCGTGAACCTGATGCGGCCATGGACGAACGAGCCCGAGCCGGAATCGCGAAAGACTTCCCCTCGAATGTCCGCGTCGAGCTGCGCAGTCAACCGCGCAGGATCGGCGGACAGGAAGCTGCCGCCAAACGAAATCGGAAGAAGAGAAGAGACCACCATGTTCGTGCTGCAGTCTACCTGTTAACGTCGCGCCCTTCCGTGAAGCCCACGGGTTGCGCGTCGCCGAGGATGCGCATCCAGCTACGCGCCCGGTCTGCCAGCAATAACCCGAAAACCCTCACCGAAGCGTCGACGGGGATACTCGAAGGTCGCGCCCGCTCCAACCCATCAAGGTCTCGTCCAACGGCACCCGAAGTTGCTCCGGGAGCAGATGCCGATCCGAGGTCTGCACGAGCAACTGGTGCCGAAGAAGGTCGAGGTTCGCGTTCGCCGTCATACGGACCCAATCGGCTCGCATCGGATTCTCGTCGAAGTCCAGTGTTGGCTCCTTTTCCAGCAGGAGCGCCAAAGCAAGAAGACATTCATCCCTGCTCCCCACGCACTCCCATGGCTTTATTCTTCCCTCGACAAGTTCGCCAATCCGACGTCGAATCCGGGGGCTGCCCAATACGTCTTCGCCGAATATCCTTCTCAGCCCCGACACTCCCGTGAACGCTCCGATCGCAAGTGCAGTGAATGCGCATTTCGGACATTGCTTGCACCATCGACCGCCTGCGATACCGCTATTGCAGCTGACGAACGTGCCAAAATACCTGTCCAGCGATGAAAACAGCATCGCCAACTGCACGTCATGGAACGGACGCAAGACGCTCAGCACCTCCATGGATGGATGAATTCTTCTCCGGACGAATTTCCAGAACCCAAGCTCATGGACGGACGACTTGCTGTACTGGTGGTTCACCAAGTGTCCGCGATAGACGACATTCCCGGAATCGGCTGAAAGTTCGTTGCCGGATATTACGTATCGACTGCGAGTCAGCAACGCGAATAACGCGCCGATTGCCATGACGATTGCGGCGTATGGCGTATGTCCCCAGCCGTAGGCCTGGTTCTGCTCGAAATCTCCCTCGATTCGAAAGTCGACCTCGATTGCAGAATCGCCACCACCCGCGCAACGAATCACTCGTCTCCTGGTCTCGTTCGGTTCGACGGTCAGCCAGGTGAACGACTGTCCGGCACGGCGCAGCATTTCCGCAGCGACGATGGTGTCCTTGCCACCGCCGTTGAGCATCAGCGCATGCTCGTGCAGCGGAAATTCGGCCATATTGAAAGCCGCCTCCGGCGCCGAGACGACCGAGACTTTTCGCCTTGGGTCGAGCCCTTGAAGAAACCGGAATTCACCGAGCCCGCCTACGAAGAAATCCTCGAAGAAGTAGACACTCTCGGGGTCGAGCGAGCCGAATCCGACCCGAACGGTCGAGAAGTTCGAGAGTTTGAAAAACCGGGCTGCGAATGTCAGACCTATTGCCAGAAGCGCTTGCTCGAGACACGACTGCCCGCGGAGTGCCGACAGTTCCTCCATGAGGTGGTCAGGAACCGTCATCCGAACCGCGAAAGCGCAACCCTTGGCCGTGTATCGAAACACGATTGCGTTGGACTCGATGTCGGCAGCAACGAATTCGAGAGTCCGTCGCCGCGGTAATGGATCTTTGACGGCATTGCGAAAAAACTTTACCACTCTCTTGGTTCGCACTAGCATTCGAACAACCTTCTCTTGGCTTGGATGAGCGATCTCACGTTTCGCTTCCGCGAAGACGCGGCAGACGCGCCGTCCGTGCTGCGCAACACCCATCGTCCTGCCTCATGAACCTGCAACTACACGACCTCCGGCGAGTCTTTCGTCAGTACGGTTCGGCGGTCTACCACGGCGCGGAAGGCCGGTTCGATCGACTCGTCCCGATCGCGTATCGCGCGGCACGAGCAAGATTGAAGTATGGAATTGGCCCGATTCCCTTCTCCGTTCTGCAACTTGCCACGGTTCCCGAAGGTCGTTGGCTTGATTATGTTTTCGACAACAATGACTTCAAGCGCGACCTGCAACGAATGAGCCCTCCGGAGATGCATCGACTGGCATACAACAAGGTTCTTTTTTTCGAGCACTGCCTTCGCCAAGGTCTTCCTGCCATAGCAATAATCTGTCGCGTGGGCGGATCGCCTGACCCCCTTGGCACCGTTGTTCCCCACGCCGACTCGGTCGAGCGGTTCAAGGCGATCCTTCAATCGGCGCCAGAGCGGCTCTTTATAAAACCCATCGACGGCGCGCATGCAGAAGGAGCTTTCCTCGCACTTCATGCCGAGGGCCGCTGTGAATTCCTCCCGCACGAACGAGAACAGACTCTCGAAGGTCTCTACCATTATCTGCAGGACCAGCAGGACGACCATTCAGGGTTCATCGTGCAGCGGCAGGAGCGACCGCATGAAACGATGAAACCGTTCGCATCGGCGAGCGCGTTGCCCAGCGTCCGCGTGGTCACCGTATCCGCAAAGGACGGCCCACGCATCCTTTTTGCATGCCTGAAGATTCCGGTCGGCTCGAGTATCAGCGACAATTTTTCGGACGGCGCCGGCGGAAATCTCCTGGCCGGCGTAGACATAGAAACCGGTATTCTTACTGCGGCACGAGGGTCGCTTCGAAAAGACTGGCCGGTCATGGTCACCAGAGAGACGCATCCCGATACGGGTCATTTGATCACCGGCAGTCGGCTACCGTTGTGGGATTCGATCGCGGAACTGGCACTTCGAGCCCAAGCCAGCGTCCCCCGATTCAAGTCCGTCGGTTGGGATATTGCACCCACGGAAACGAGGGTCGTGCTGATCGAGGCGAACTCGGGTTACGACATGTCGGTCTTGCAGGTCGCCCACCGACGCGGCCTCAAGGCTGAATTGGCTGCAGGCCTGGCTCTGTGAACAAGAGAGACTAGACAAGCAATTCCGCGGCGACCGGATGGCTGAGGAAGGCGGTCGGGCTGGCCGTCAACCCGTACGCGCCCGACTGAAACACTGCGATGAGGTCGCCCGGTTCCGCGTGCGCGAGTTTCATCCGATCGGCGAGGACATCCAGCGGTGTGCACAACGGCCCCACCACGCTCTGCACCTCTTCGGCCGCATGCTTCATTCGATTCGCCACCGCAACCGGGTAGTTCTTTCGCAGCACCTGCCCGAAATTTCCCGACGCAGCGAGATGATGGTGCAGGCCTCCGTCGGTGATCAGGAAGGTCTGGCCGCACGAATCCTTGCGCTCCAGCACTCGGCACACGTACAGGCCCGCTTCCGCCACCAGGTAGCGCCCCAGTTCCAGCACGAGCGGCGCTTCGAGGTCACGCTCCGCCCGGCTGCACAAGCCGCGAAGGTTCTCGGCAATCGGGGCGAGATCGAGCGGCATCTCGCCGGGGAAGTAAGGAACACCGAAGCCACCGCCGAGGTTCAGCCACTGCACCGGGCGACCCCATGGTTCGAGGAGGCGCAAACCCAGTTCGTAGGTTCGGGTTTGCGCCTCGACGATCGCGTCGGCCCTGAGATTCTGCGACCCCCCGAAAATATGCAGGCCGATGAGGTCGACTCCGAGGCTGCGCATCCGTTCGAGCAGCGCGGGCGCCTTCGCCTCGTCGACGCCGAAGGCTTTCGGCCCGCCGCCCATCTTCATTCCCGACGCCTTCAGTTCGAATGCGGGGTTGATGCGCAATGCGATCCGCGGCGCGATCGACAACTGCTCGCCTGCGCGCACGGCCACCTCGAGCTGCTTCTCCGATTCCGCCGTCATCGTGATGCCGGCCGCGACGGCTCGACGGATCTCGCTATCGGTCTTTCCAGGACCCGCGAAGCTGATTCGATCGGGCGCCACGCCGGCATCGAGCGCGACCATCATCTCCTGCGCGGATGCCACGTCGAGTCCGTCGGTGAGTGCCGCAAGGTGATGCACGACCGCCGGCATCGGATTCGCCTTGATCGCGTAGTGCAGGTGCAGCGCCGTCGGTAACGCTTCGCGCAACGAGCGCACGCGCGCGGAGATGGCCGATCGATCGTACACGTAGAACGGAGTACGCCCAACGCGTTCGGCGAGCCGTGTGATCTTCACTCCACCTGGCGCGATCTCGCCATCGATCACGGGAAACGCTCGCATTGAAACGTGATGTGCGGGTCCGATTTCGGTCACTTGCATCGACAAACTGTTCACCTCGGAAGATTCTGGAGCAGGGAGCCGCCGCGCGACGCCCTCAGTCTTGTCGGCCGGGCGATGCGAACAGTTCGAGGCGCTCCGACGCAAGCGCCTTGCGATCGATCTTGCCATTGGCGTTGCGCGGAAGCGCGGCATCGACCCAATCGATGCGCTGCGGCAGCATGAAGGTGGGCAACTCAGCCTTGCAGGCGTCGAGCAGCGCCTTCGAGTCGGGCTGCCTGCCGTGCGCCGGCTTTGCCACCAGCACGATCGCCTGCCCCAGGGCCGGGTGTTCGACACCGAAGGCAGCGACCTCGGCGGCAAGACCCGAGCGGTAGACGACCTCTTCGATTTCGGTGGGACTCACCCGGTAGCCGGAGGTCTTGATCATCTCGTCACGGCGGCCGATGAAGTAGAGAAACCCTTCCTCGTCTTTCCGGACGGTATCGCCCGACCACACCGCAAGTTCCGTAAGAACGAGTTCCCTGCGTTGACCCGGAAGCGCTCGGAAGCGCTCCGCCGTCTTCTCCGGATCGTTCCAGTATCCGAGCGAAACGAGCGCACCCCGATGGACGAGTTCGCCCGCCTCGCCGGGCGCGCACTCGCTGCCGTCCTCGCGCACGACGAGGATCTCCGCGTTGGGGATCGCCTTGCCCATCGACGTCGGCCGCCTGTCCACCTCCTCCGGGGGCAGGTACGTGGAGCGGAACGCCTCGGTGAGGCCGTACATGAGAAAGGGCTTCGCCTTCGGTGCGCGCTTGCGCAATTCAGCCAGGGTGGCGGTGGGCATCGCCCCACCCGAGTTGGTGAAATAGCGCAGATGCGCCGAGGCGCCCTTCGGCCATTCCAGCGCCGCCAACTGGATCCACAGCGGCGGAACCGCGGCCAGCCCGGTGATCTGCTCGCGCTCGAGAATCCGCACCACATCCTGCGGCAGCAGGTAGTTGTGCAGCACCACGGTGGCGCCGACGAGAAACGACGTCGTCAACTGCGACAATCCGTAGTCGAACGACAGCGGCAACACCGCGAGGATGCGGTCCGACGGATCGTTCTCCAGATACGCCGAGACGCTGCGTGCGCCCTCGACGATGTTGCGATGCGAGACGACGACGCCCTTCGGCCTGCCGGTGCTGCCCGACGTGTAGAGGATCGCGGCCATGTCGACGTCGATCGGCCTTCGAAGCCTTGCCCCATTGCTGCGACCAGCGAGCAGTTCGCCCCAGGAAAGCTGCGCTACAACGCCCTCGTCGCGCTCGAACCGGCCGCTTTCGACCAGGATCACGTGCCGAAGATCGGGGCACTCTGACGTGAGCGATCGCAGCGACGCCCACCGGGCAGCGCTGGTGATGAGCACCTCGACATTGCAGTCGCGCGCGATGTAGGCTGCCTGCGCGGCCTTCAGGAGCGGATTGACCGGGACGAAAACCCGTCCGGCCCGCGCCGTGCCGAAGACTGCGACAACGGTCTCGACGTGCTTCTCGAGCCAGATCCCGACGCGAGCGTCGGCCGATACCCCGAGCGACGCGAGTGCCAGAGCAAAGTCTTCGATCTGCGCACGCAGACCGTCGTAGTCAATACGGCGTGTGCCGGCGACCAGTGCGGCGCCGGATTCGGACGCGGCGCGCACCTCGAAAGCGAGGTCTCCCACGAGGTTCGACATTCATTCTCCCGGCTCGATTCGAGATCGCGAGTCTATCGTCATCGAACTCGTCCCCGCGTAAGGTTTGGCACAGTGCGGCCGCGAGCGGCTTGCTACACTGCCTGCTGCCAACCGGTTCCGACCCACGCTGCCATGGATCTCTCCCAGACGATCTCCCGCATCCTCAGCGCACAGCTGGGGCCTGCCTATCCCCCGGAATCCTTCCGCGCCGACTCCGCACTGCTCGGGCAGATCCCCGAACTCGACTCGATGGCAGTGGTGGGCATCCTGGCGGCCATCGAAGATGAAACCGGCATCTCGATCCCCGACGATGAGGTATCCGCCGATGCATTCGCCACGTTCGCAGCGCTGGAATCGTTCGTGCGGGAGCAGATCGAAGCGGCGGGCTGAGCCGTCAAAGATGTTTGCACCATACGCTGCCCCCCTCGCCGCCTTCGCGTTGCTCGCAGCCATGATGCAACCAGAGGCGCACGCTCTGCCGGACAAGCCACTTCTCGGGGTGGGAACCTGTGGCGATTTGCATGCCCGGGCAGGACAGTACGGGCCCTACGACTATCGAAAACACCCGGAAAAGGCGCTCATCGTCGAGCAATTCCACTTCACACCGAAAGTGGAAGCGCTGTCCCGCGGCGAGAGTACCGCAGTGCTCGGCGCCGATATCGGCTATACGTTGCGAGCGTTTCCGAATCATCCGCGCGCGCTCTACGCATTGACGCGGTACAGCCAGCTTCTCGGGGGCGTCTCCAGGGTTCCCGGCGGAAGGTACCCGGTCGAGTGCTACTTCGATCGAGCGCTTCGCTTCGCGCCGGACGACGCTCAGGTATACGCGCTATACGCCGATTACCTCATCCGGATCGGCCGCAAGGCAGACGCGCGCAAGCAACTGGAAACGGCTGCCACGCTCGAACTCAATCCGCAAATCGAATACAACCTCGCTCTCGCCTGGATCAGCCTTGGCGAGAACGAGAAGGCACTCGAGTACGCAAAGCGCGCGTATGCCGGTGGCGTGCAGTTTCCGGCGCTACGCGAGCAACTCGTCCGCGCCGGTGTCTGGAAGTGAGAGGCTCCGTTCCGGGCGCGCTCTCTGGGTGGCGCGGAAACCTGCGGGAGATGGGCGTCGCAGGATGGTGCAGCTACAAGCTCGATCGGCTCCTCGCGAAGGCATCGCGAGGCCGGATGCGCCTGTGGGTCCTGTGCTTGTACCTGCAACCAGTTCCCTCGCGGCCCCTGCTCACGTCTCAACGACAGACGACTTTGCGATTCGGGATCGTCACGGCTGCCGAGATTTCCGCAAGCGAGTTCAAACGACCGAAAGCTGCAATCGACTCCCGCTTCGAACGCGGCAGCGTCTGCGTCGTCGGGCGGAGTGATAAGGGCATCGCCGGCTACCTGTGGCTGCATTTCGGCCGCTTCCGGGAGCGGATGTTCGCCTGCGACTTTGAAGCACTCCCGGCAAATCGCACATGCTGGGACTACGACCTCGAAATCGCAGCGCAATACCGACTTGGACGGACATTTGCGCGCCTCTGGGACGAGGCGTTCCGCGTGCTTCGTGAACGCGGCATCGCGCACACGGCGAGTTGGATCCATTGCTCGAATCTCGCCTCTCGTCGCTCGCACGAACGGATGGGGGCGACACAGGCAGGCTGGCTGATCCTGCTCGACGTATTCGGGTTCAAGATGGCGCTTGCGTCGAGCCGTCCGTTCCTGCGCTTCGCCGGCCCTGGCAATCGTATCTACATCCCAGTGCAGGCGCCGCTCGGGGGCTCCCGCTCGAAAGTGCGGCTCGGCACCACCAGCGACACCGGTGCTGCCGCTGGGTCCGACTGCCGATGAAATTTCGCAGCCTGTGCGCACCGTCCTGCTGATTGCGTTCCACTTTCCTCCGCTCCAGGGCAGCAGCGGATTGCAGCGGACACTTCGTTTCGCGCAGTACCTGCCCGAGTTCGGATGGAAGCCGATCGTCCTGACGGTTGGTGCACCGATGATCGGACGCGCCTCGCCCGGTACGGCAAGAGACTCACCGGAATGCGAAGTGGTGCGCGCTCCTTGCCTCGACGTGGCACGTCACGTGGCCGTCCGAGGACACTATCCACGTTTTCTCGCGCTGCCCGATCGATGGGCGAGCTGGCAGTTTGCAGCCGTGCCGATCGGAAAGCGCCTCGTGCGCGAACGTCGGGTCGACGCAGTATGGAGCACATATCCGATTGCGACGGCACACCTTATCGGGGCGAAGATCGCACGCAGCACCAGAGTGCCGTGGATCGCCGACTTTCGCGACCCCATGGCGCAGGACGGCTATCCGCCCGAGCCGCGTCAGAAGCGTTCTTTTGAGCGCGTCGAGACAATTGTCGCCAGGCATGCGGCGCGACTCGTCTTCGTGACGCCGTCGACTCAGAGGCTCTACCGCGAGCGCTTCCCCGAGAAGCGGCCTGAGCACTTTCTCCTGCTCGAAAATGGATACGACGACGGTGCTTTCGAGCGCGTCGTCGACACGGCCCTCCCTCGAAATCCGACGCCGCTGCTGCTGCACAGCGGCATCGTCTACCCGCAGGAGCGAGATCCGGAGGCGCTGTTCACCGCGCTCGGGCGACTCGCCCGAACGGGATCGATCCGGACGGGCGACTTCCTGTTGCGCTTTCGTGCGCCGGTGCACTCGGAACTCCTGCGAACGCTCGCAGAGCAGCATGGCGTCACTTCTCTCGTCGACATCTGCCCGCGCATTCCGTACGAGGACGCCTTGCGCGAAATGGTTCAGGCCGACGCGCTCGTCCTGATGCAGGGCACGAACTGCAACGAGCAGATACCGGCGAAACTGTACGAGTACCTGCGGGCGCAGAAGCCGATCCTGCCTTTGAGCGATCCGGTAGGCGACACCGGAGCAACGCTCGCCGCGATGGGCTATCCGCTCGTGACAAAGCTCGAATCGGTAGAGCAGATCATGACGAACCTACCGCTCTTTCTCGACGCACTGCGCAACGACCGTCTGCCGGTTGCATCATCGGACGAAGTCGCCCGCTACTCGCGTCGCACTCTCACAGGACGCTTTGCCGACATCCTCGTAAGCACGCTCGAGCATTCAACGCAGCACGAATGCTCGTCGCGGTCGGGTGGCCCATGCGGTCAGGTCACTCCGTAGCAAGGAACCAGATTCCCGATCGATACGCGGGATAGAACGCGTAGCCCCCGAGAGCGGGTAGCCACTGCCAGCGCGTCTGCACCCCAGTGACTGCATCCGGTACCCCCGCCCCACCCGTCGTTTCCACGATACTCACCTCAAACGTCTCGGGGTCGATCGCATGAACCTTGCCGCCGTCTCTCGTTTTCAACAGAAAGCGACGGCTGGGCACGTCGTACCACGCGAAGTTGTAGTGCGGCTTCACGATCTCGTCGGCATCCTCCCCGCTGAAGCGAATCTCGCGAAGCTCATTGGCGCGAATATCGTACAAGAAGCCACCGTCGGGTCGGTGATAGGCGTCGCCGAAGAATACGACGGTCTTTCGATCGATATCGACCGCACATCCTCTCGCAAAAACCGCAGAGGAGTTGTTCGGCCACCTCGACAACAATTCGTACTCGCCGGTGCTGGGGTCGAACCGCCGGAGTTCTCTCGGAGCGGCAACATAAACCTGATCAGTGGACGGATCGAGGCAGATCGCCCGTGCAGTAACGCTCTTCCGCGACCCCGGAACGACGTCGGGCCACGTGCCCGCCGGTTGCCAATCGTCGTTCCTCAATGAAAAGGCGTCGGTCTTCCAATTGGCCAGACCGCCGCTACCCCACAAGGAACCGGCAGCGAACTTGAACACGGCGTTGCGGCTGGGAAGAAACTGCAGTGAGTAATAGGTATGCGTGGATGCCGGGCGACCGTCCAGGTAATAGTCGTGCACGTCGTCGCGGGTCATCGACTTGACGATATATTCCGGGGCAGTCGGCTGGCGCAGGATCCTCCACCGTGGCTCGTCTTCGGACAGGTTGATTTCGCAGACCTCGTTGCCCGCGTAGTCCGCATGTCCACCGTTTGCCGCCGTGTACAAGCGATTCGTGTAACGGTCCGCGGCCATGCCGTTCCATGCGCCGATTCGCGTTCCCGGATTCCCGGGAACGCGAATTTCCAAAGGCGCCTCGGCGAGAGACGTTCCTGGAATGTTATGCCAGTGGAACGGCTCGATGGAACGGCGCCAGACCGGCCACTCGGAGCGCTTTGCCGCATGTTTCGGCGTCGCTTTTAGTGCGTTGCCGTCGTACGGTTCGACGATCCCGTTCGGCGCTTGCGCGTCGGCCGCGACCGAAGACGAGTGCCCGACTGCAAACGCCGCGACGCAGGATGCAACACAGCGTACGAATACCCAGCCGAGTAGTCTCCGTGATGAAAGCTGCAATCGGCCGCGAGCCATGATCGACACCTCGTTCCTTGAATCACCGATAGCGGATACTCAACTTGGGCCGAAAATGCGGATCGGTGTTGTATTCGCTGGTATAGAAGCGCTTCAGCGCCGAGACGTAACCGCTCACCGGCACGAGTCGCCAGCCAAAATTGCCTGCTCCGTTGCTCATACGCTGTACGCCGTCGGTGAGGTCGAACTCGAGCCATTGCCCACTAGCGAAAGCGACCGATCCGGTTGCATCGGCGGCGGCGTCATAATCCGAACCCACCCCATTCGCGCCAGCTGCGGCCCAGGCGCCGGAAACACCGGTCTGCGTCCAGTTCGCCGTTGTCTCCTGCCAGGGCTTCAGTACGCGATGCAGTGCATACGTCATGTCGTATGCACTGTACTTGTACAGCGACAAAGTGGCCGACTCGATAGTCGCTCCATTCGGTACCGGTCCGCCCTCCGACTGGAAGATCGCGAACCGGATGAGGCTGGTGTATTGAGTCCTCTGGTCCTGGAGTCGATCACTTGCGCCGAATGCCAGCGATGGGTGCCAGGAAGACAAGTACGTTTCGGATGCGAGCGCGTAGTTGTTCAAACCCTTCTGCAAGACAACCTCGGCGCTCGTACCGCCGCCCCCATCGCCGGTCGCACGTACTGTTACGGTGATGGTCGCCGAAGTCGTCTCGGCACCAAGGTCGTCGGTAGCGACCGCCGCAAGAACATGCGTGCCCACAGGTGGGTTGGTCCAGTCGATGGAATACGGCGACCCGTTCGACGTTCCCAGGCTGACTCCGTTCGCGAAGAACTCCACCTCTGCGACGTACCCATCCGCATCGGAAGCCGACGCGCTCAACAATATCGGAGCGCCGGCCAGGTACTCGGCTCCGGAATGGGGCGCAACGAGGGCAACGTCCGGCCGAAAATTCGAAGGCGTTCCACCACCGCCACCGCCGTCGCCACCGCCTTCATCGCCACCGTCCGACCCTTGCCACCCGACTGGCTTGTAGACCCAGACGTTGCCCGCTACCGAATCCTGCAACGCAATGAACGCATCGAGATCACGCGCGTACTTCCACTTGCCCAGCACCCCGGTTCCAACCGCACCGTTGGGTACGGGTCCTTGGGGCATGGCCGCCTTTCGGATTGTCCAACCGACGGCGGACAACGATGCGGGCGGCTGGAGCATCCAGACGGTTCCGCCGCCGCACCACAGCGCATACTTCCCGCGCTTCAAATCGAAGTCGAGCCCACATTTGCGCATTTCGAATCCGCTGGAAGTCAGCAACGCTGCGAATTCGCCGGTAGGGTCGTCGGGGACCAGTCGGACGTCGTCGTTCTTCGGCCCGGCCCTGTTCAAATCCCAAAATACGAAGGGCGTCGTATTTGTTGCGACGCGAACGAAGGACTTGCCGACCGGATCGTATCCACACGCGGTTTGAGATCCCGGACCGCCCCAGTAGCGCCCGACGATCTCCCAAGTATCGAGTGACCGATTCGCAAGGTCCTGAATGCGGTAACGATAGAGAGTCGATGTCTTTACGTACATGTAGACGACATCCTTTCCGTCCTCTTCTGCATACGCTGTGCAGCCGTCGGTAAAGACATTCGTCTTTGGTTTCGATGCATTGAGCCAGTTCTCGCGATTGACCCACATGTTCCCGCCCACGATCTCCATGTGGGGACCCGTGCGCTGGACGTGGGAACCCGTGGTGCCGCCGACGCGATCGGGATGCGCGAGATTCGGATCGAAGAGATAGGGGCCCGTAATGCGTTTTGCAGTCCCTGCATCGTTTGCGCGGAGATAGTGCCCACCGTTTGAGTCGGCCGCTCCCCCGAGAACGAGCATTCGGTCGAGAATCGGCAGGAAGATGTTGTTGTCGTACGTATGCGCAGACGCAGGTGCGTTGTCCGCGCCATCGATCGCATTCCAGTTGCCGAGGTTGTCCTGCACCGATTCGCTCGGCAACGAGGCCCGCTCCCAGAGCTGCGTCGAGCCGCGCCACAGATACACCTCGTTTCCACGATAGTTGGCGTGTCCACCCCCATAGATCAGCAGGTTTCCGCGGTTGCTGTCCCAGGCGAACGAACTCCACGCACCGATGATCAGGGAAGGCGACGGAAGCGTTTTTGCCATCATGGGACGAAGCTCGCCCGGTACCCAGACACTCGAATACTCATTCCGATTGACCTGCTTCCAGCTGCCCTCCGGCATTGCCGCAACGATGGCCGAAAGCGACGTGGCGGATTCGCTCTTGCCGACGATCGCGGACGATGCTTCGCTCAAAGACTTGGGTACGAAAGGCGCGGCCAACGACGCCGGCTCCGACGCCTCGATGATTTGGAGTGTGACCTCGGAAGCGGTGCGCAAGCCCGAGGCGTCGCTGACTTCGACCGAAAAGGCGTAGCTTCCGGTAAAGGCCGGACGGCCGGTCAATGCGCCGCTCGAATCCAGGACGAGTCCAGGGGGCAGCGATGCGGCATCGACCAGACGGTACGTGTACGGAGGAACGCCGTTTCGCGGACGAAGTTGCTCCTCATACTGCTGATCGACCTGGGCAATGGGGAGCTGATCCGGATCCAGTGCCATTTCGGGCCGTTCCTGCCCGAGATAGAAAGCACGTACCGCGTCGAGCAGCATCGGCTTTCCGTCGACCTGTTCGAAGGTGATCGCGCTGGCGCCCCTGTCCAACTTGTACACGCCAAGCGAGTTCCATTGCCCGCCCAAGATACTCTGATCGATCGGAAACGCGTGCACCCCTTCTGCGTGCTCGATCCGCACGCGCGCGGCGCTCCCGTCCCCACCAGTCTGGGGCCACCATGCAAAGAGTTCGTAGAACCCCGGCTCCATGGTGCCCAGATCGAAGCGGGCGCTGGCAGCGTCACCCGCGAGAGCACGAAGGCCGGTCGAACTCTTGGCCAGATAACCCGCAAAAGCGTGGAAAGTCCCCTTCCGCTCGACTGACGCAGCATCGTTGTGAAGGATCTGGTTAGTCGATTTCTCCAGCGCCGCAGACGATCCGTTATCACTGCTCGAACCGCCACAGGCGGCGAGTACAGCAGCGAATGCCGACGCCGCAGCCAGCCGAAGAAGACGTATCCCGGTACTCGTCGACCCGCTTCCCAGTCCGCCGCTCATAGCCAACCTCCCCTCGCTTTTTCTTTCGCGCCTTCCCAATGACCCGCGATCGATTGTTTGCCTCGGCACCTTGGAGATCGTAGCGGCGACACGCGCGCAATCCAAGCATCGGCATCACGGGACGCCGCATTCAGCGCCGGCACCGTCGCAACCCTCCGTTGGGAGAGATCGCCCCAACTCCGGCATTGCGCTCCCAGATGCGACCTGGTTGACTACCATCACTGGGATCCACCGTAAGCGGCCTTTACTTCCTCAGCACTGGGGGGAGGCTTTCCCGTACCAGGGTCAGGGATGATTCGGGTCGAGATGATCAGTTCGTCGTACCAGGTCGTCATCGGCGGATACCTGTCCGTGATTTTTCGACCGGTCTGGAAGGTCATCAACCAGATCTTGCCGAAGTCCGTGACGCGTCCTGATCCAGAGGCCGCCGTGAGGTTGTACGGCCCCCAGTCGATGACGAGCTGAGACGGTTCGCCCTCATGCGCCGCCCACAACCTGACGCGACTATCGTGCCATTCACGATCCTTGTATGGTCCCGTCTTGATTTCGATCTGCCAGGTGATCCACTCCCCAGCCTTGATCGGCCAGCAGTTCCCTGTGGGGGGAAGCATGCGGCTTTCGCCATTGGGACTGCCATATTTCGGATGTCGGCCCCGCTTGTAGCAGTACGGAGCTGGCATCGCATTATTGGGCAAGTAGTAATGGCGCCCGATGTGTTTTCCAAACGAGGTAGTCGAATCGGCTTCAAAGCCGTCATACGGCCCGTGGCTCGGAGAACTGGAGCAGGCGTTGTACATCACCGGATAACCAAGAGCTCCCGCAATCAACGCGATCTCGTTCGGACTGCAGGATTCTCCGCAACCGCCGCCACTCTTGCGCGTAAGCGTGCCCTGTCCCGGCGCTCCGCAACTCGGCAGATCCCCTTCGGCGATGATCGTGATTTTGTGGGCAGGGCTGACCAGGTAGTCTTCGCTGATCCGCTGGCGGAACTGGACGAAGAAATTGCTGTTCTCGCCGAAACGCACCGTGCGATCCTTGGAGAAATTCGTGAACCAGTTCCCGGACGGCTGCGAACTCGAGTACGGGGGCACGTCCAAGCGGATGCTTCCCGCACCGCTGGCCTTGATCTGATAGTCGATGGTCGGACGCGGCGGATATCCCTGCTCGACATTGTTCGACTTGCCGGACGAAACCCCCATCCAATCTCCCCAGCGTCCGGCTACCGCAGAATCATCGTCGAAACCCTGGCACAGAACCACTCCCTCGCCTTTGCATCGGGCAGCGAAATCGGCGTCCGTACCACTCGCCTGCTGCGCCGAAAGCAACGGACTCACCCCGAGCAGGATCGCGATGATCGTGTGTTTCATTACGACTTTTTCGCTGTCGAGCATTACTTTGCGCCCCATGCATGTCGTAGGTCGGAACACCTACTGATCAACTCATCCCGAGCTCGAGCAGGTGGAAGATATTGACCGCTCTTATTATCTGGTAATCGGAAACGACCCGCGAGGCCAAAGGTTTTTGGATTTCACTCTGGAATCTCCCGATGTCGATCACGCTGTCGACCATCGGCTCGACCTTGGCAGCGAGAGCAGCGATATGCTTCATGTTCGCCTCGATCATCCTTCGTCGGTCGACCACTGGCGGAGGATGGCTGCTCGCTCGACCGAGCAGTCTGTTCACGACTCGCGCGCCGAGACCCTTTCTCGCCGCGGGGGATTGAAAGAGTTTCGGGAAACGATGTCTGGCAAACGCAAGATAGAAGCTCTGTTTCGTCTGATCCTCAGGAGGAAGATTCGACCAGAAGTCGAGCATTCCGGGATCGTAGAAGAACAATCCCGGACGCATCTGGCGAGAAATCAGATTGGGCTGCGCAGCAGTCCACCGGCGCTGGCGACCGTATAGATCGAGATGCAGTGCTCGCTGATGTGGAAACACGAAGGATGCATCCGCCAGTTGGGCTTCCAGTTTTCCTTCCAACAGGCCACGAAGCTTCGCGCGGGCCAGAGGGCGAAGGAGGTCGGATTCTATCCACTCACCATCGACGTTTCGTTCTATCACCGACTGCAACCCGTCACTCAGCGTTCCTTCGTCGATTTTCTTCCCGCTTAATGCATCTCCAAGATAGCCGATGATCAGGATGTTCCCATTTCGCGCCAGGAACTCCAGCCATGACTCGGACCACCCGGGCCACTGTATCATTCCGCTGTTTCCGAGATACCGGATCGATTCTTTCCATTGCCGCCAATCGGCGGAAGGGATATCGAAGAGCAGAGGCTTACGACCGACTTTTTCTGCAACGAGTCGCGCCCCCGCCACCTCTTGGCTTTCCGGGTCGCCGAAGGTGCATAGCGGGGGTACGAACCCCCTGTCGTAAAGGTATGCCAGCGAATACCGCGAATCATAGCCGGCGGACAACGACAGGACGAGTCGATCGGCTTGCGGGCAAAAAGTCGTGTCGGTTATGCGCGAAAACAATGCATCGAGATGCTCGAATTTCTGCCGGAGAGGCTGGGCGGCGTAGCGGTCGCCGTAGCTGACGGGACGACGAAAGACGATCTTCGCGTCGTCATTGTTGAATTCGATGACGCTCCCCGGCGGACACAGCTTTATCTCGTCGAATAGAGTCTCGTCTCCAGGTATGAAGCCCAAAACCAGTTCGATCGACAGAGAATCGATGTTTGTCGTCAATTTCCCGCGAAGTTGGGTCGCCAGGGATCCGAAGTCGCACGACAAGGCATATCCGCCGTCAAGCTTTGCCCAATACATCCACAGGGTGCCCAACGGGTCGCATGCCACTTGAAGAGAGTTTGCGATAGAACTCGTCGAAAGGCCGATCCATCTACCGGGAATCTGTTGCTCATACAACTCGGACCAGCTTGCTATCGATTTCGACCTGAGCACCGGGCTTTGCTCGATGTCTGAGAATAGCCAGAAACTCTTCTCATGGACCTTCCAGTGCCACACCGAGAACCCGCCGCCGGCGTTCGCGACGGCGTAGACCGCTGCGGTAGAAATGCCGCCGAGTCGCTCTATACTTCCATGGACCGCCTCCGCCGATCGACGTGCGATCTCGTCCGCGACGGCAGTTGCGGAAAAGCCCGGAGCAAAACCGATTGCGGCGGCGAGCATACCGCCCTCCTTTGTGAAAAGAAGCCCGACTCATTCGCACGACGCCCCTCCTGCCGGCGAAACCTGCAGGAAGGCCGTTATGCCGACCTGAGCAGAGACGCGAAAACGTCCTCGATACGCCGCTTGATTGCCGGTCGATCGTACTCGAGCCCGTGCGGAAGTTGTTGGGCTACGTGTTGCAACCAGTAAAGACACACCAATACGGGGTGCAGTCCTACCGGCACTTGCGAGCGCTCATAGCATGAGACCAGGAACTTTCGCTCGCCTTCGCTCAAATATTCCCAGTCGGCGAGACGGGAGACGTTCGCCGCAGCCGTTCGCCCCGGCCCGAGATGCCTGCTCACGCTATCCACGTAGCCCAGTCCGTCCAGAATCGGAAGGCCGTGGTGGTCAACGCCATCCCAGTCGATGATCCCGGTTACGTGTGGCCCCTCGACGAGGACGTTGCTCACGCTGAAGTCTCCGTGCGCAACGCCGGAGGCGATCGGCAAGCCATCCAGATGTGATTCCAGGTGCCGCTGAATCCTGTCGATCAGGGGCGACCCTTCGAGCGTTTCCCGGATCTGCTCGAGTGGCTGCGATACTTGTGATGAAAACAGCTTGCCGGCGGTGGAAAGAACGTCGCGTTTCTCGGCGTGCGGGTTGACCGCGTTCAGCACCTTCGATATTGCGTCGAAAAAGTGACCAGAATTGGCTGCGGTAAGAACACTACGCAGCGGTTTGCCTCCGAGTTGCCGCTCTACATAGTAGGAGAGTCGGTTGACCTGCCCCTTGTTGAGAGGGTGGGCTATGAGCCCGGAGAGCTGCGGCACCCGCCGGGCTGCTTCCAGAAATGCGAAGTTCGCCTCGCATCCCGCTTTCATCGGTGCCGTAAAAGGGATCTTGACCACGAAAGCGGCATCGCCCGACGACCCCCTGATTATCCCCTTGTGCTTTCCCGTGACGTGAAAAGTCGATAAGACAGCCTGCCGACCATCTTGCCCCAGGGCGAGCGAGATATCATTTGCAAGTTTCTCAGCGAGTGTCTGACGATTGGAATCTTTCTGTGAACAGATTATGCCGAATGCGGGCACGAAACTCCGGCTACGCTTGAGCGCATCGCGACCCGTGACAGGTTCTGTCTTCCATACATTGCCGCCTGTTCGAAGTGGAATGACCTCCGCGAGATGCGAATAACCGGGATTCAATCCCACATACTCCTGCACCGGAAACCCCGCTTTCCTGAGCAATCTCCCGTACCCACGAAACGAGTAAGTGTAGGTGCGGTACGGCTGCCGCCTCGCCACGATCGAATACAGGTTCGCGACGAACCTCGGCAACAGGGAGCCATACCACAGCCCCGAGTGATGATCCCGACGCTTGCCGAAATAGGTGTAGCTCAGGCGATTCTCAATGGCAATGAAGAGCTGGCCCTCCGGTTTCAGCACTCGTCGAATTTCCTCGAGAAAACGCAATTGCGATTTTCTCGGATTCGATTTGCCGAAGAACGACTTCACGCCGGCGATGCCCTTACCGAGCCGGGATCCGTCGCGTCGCCACACGTTCTCGTCGTCGGCGATCCACTCCAGAACGCCCGAGAGAGTGACACAGTCGAGGCTGTTATCGGGAAAAGGCAGGTGCCCCGAATCACCGCCCGCGAGCAGGGTTACCCGGTCGCTGATCCCGGCTTTGTCGAACCGCAGATTGGCGAATTGCAGGCGCTCGTAGGTGAGATCCAGCGCGTAGACGTGCGCAACATTGGGCGCGACGTTCTTCGTCAGGTTTCCAAGCCCGCATCCGAGATCGAGCACCCGCGAATCCGGGCCCAGCCTGAGAAAGAGTTGCCAGGCATAGCGTCCGTCGGCAACCAGGTTGTCGAGCCAGTCCGGGTTATGACGGACGGCTTCGAGAAAGCGTCGGATCGTCACGAACCAGGGCTGTGTACGTCCCGAATTCGTCAGTAGCCGCATCTCGTTCCGCGGCACCGGATTGAAGTAGTAGTCGTTCCTGCGCGTGCGAAGGTCGATGATCGCGTCATCGACCCGGTACTCGGCGCCACAACCGAGGCAATTGGACGAAGAAGTGGAAACGCTCAATCTGCCCAGACACCTGGGGCAAGAAATATCCTGGCGCTGCCGCGCCACCGACGGTTCGCAAACAGTTGCCTCAGTCATGTCCGCGCTCGCTGGATGTCTGCATTTTCATTTTGTACGATCGGAATGCTCGGCCACGTCGAACCGGGGACCCAGTTGCTCCCCGGTGGAATCGGACCACTGCCATTCTCTTCCTCCATGCTGTATAGAAATGTCGGACAAGTTCCGACCGGCGACGATCCATTCGATCGGTCCGGAATTGTCCTGCCCCGCCATGCGTAGTTCATACGACTCTTGCGAGTAGCGAAGCCAGACGACATCGGCTTCACGTCTCGATTTCCCATTCTTCACTTCGATCGTGCCGCCGTCGGAACGAAGAAGGACCAACTCCGCACCCGTACTCCGCTGATACCGGATGACCAGAGCGTCGGAGAAGTCGTCGAGTTCGACGGGAAAGGCATCCTCGACGCCGACACCGAACACGAGAGCGGTTGTACGACTCCGCGGGGCGAGCGCATAGGTCAATTGCGATGCCGGAACACGCTCTCCGTACTTCGGCGCAACCCATCCGCCGAGGGGCTTCGTTTCCCCCTTGACAAGCGTCGGACGAACCAAGCCGCTTCCCTTGGCCACCCACAGGAATTCGGTCCCGGCCTCGAGCGCGACGAAATCGTGAACGCCCACGCGAGCGCGTACATCCGGAGCAAGTTGGAACTTCAACCGCACTTCGCTGTCCGGCATCGAGCGCGGCAGCCGGTCGTAGAGAATCCAGCATTCGCCCGCGACGTGGATGATTCCGCGGCGATATCCGTCGTAGAACGTGCTCCCCGACATTTCGTATTCGGTCCAGGCGAGATGATCTCCCGATGCAAGGCCGCGACATCGCACCCGCGTCTCGGGTTCGCCGGTGCGGAAATCACCACGCAACGCCCCCAACGGATCGATACCGTCGATCGTCAACGTGTTGTGGGCCGCGGGACCGGCGAAGTAGGCGCGTCCGGGCGCACCCGTCGGATCTTGCGCACGAAATCGATAAGACCACGTACCGGCGTCGACAAAGAAAGCTTGTGCGCCGATCGTCGCATACACGCTGAGCAGGTCGGCGTGCGCATGCCCCGGCATCGAACGTGTCGACGGGCCCGGTCCGGTACGAAAGACCACGCGGCCGGAGCCTGGCGCGTCGGCGTGAAGTCGAAAGCCGCTATCGACCCAGGATTTGATGCCGGTCGATGCCGAGGGGTTGTCCGGTTCCCCGGCGACGTCTCCCGACAGGAGCCAGAAAGCGCGCTCGATCGAAACCGCGAACGGCGGCGCCGGAGTCAAGTGTGGACAGAAGAGCGAACGATAGAGTTCGCGCAGGCCGGCCGTCGCATAGCCCTCTTCGGCGTCGAGAGGAAACAACGGATCTTCGGTTCCGTTTCCGTAAGCCAGGGTTATGCACAGCGGGCCTGCAAGCTCCACCTGTAACTCGAGCATCCTGCGCACTCGCTCCGCAACGCCGCGCGACACGGCAGCGCCTTTTCGCGCGCTCAGCAGCAGATAGGCGACAGCCGTCTCGCACGCGAACTCGTGATAGTGCAGCGAATGCTCGAAGCCGCCGCCGTCCTCATAGGTCTGCCGCAACAGTTCATCGACATACTGCCGCTCGAGTTCCTCGGCCCTCGTTTCCGAAGGAACCAGTTCCGGGAACACGACGGCGAGGTACCAGGCGGCGAAACGCTCGAGCAGCAAATGATTATTGGGATATCCCGTTCCCAGCCGGGGAAAAAGGAAGTCGATATCGGCCCGGACAATCCGCAGGATTGCCGATCGCAGGCGGACTCCGGCTGCCGAATCCGAAACCGACGATGCGAAAACGAAGGCCAACGCCCAACTCAGAGCCAACGATCGCTGTATCACAACCAGCGAACTGTAGTAAGGAAGCGCGCTCGACCCGCTCCCTGCGAAACCGATCCAGCCGTCCAGGATTCCGGCGAGGACGTCGGCGGGGATCGCTTCGTACAGGATCGCCAGCGCGAAGCGGGGTGCAAACGCGAAGCGATGCGGCCGCACTGCGTACAACACGTCGTCGCCCGGCCCCGTTGCGATCCGGCCCCACGAAAAGGACGAATCGAGCACGCCCGCCGTTTGCCCGTATACGGGCAGTCCGATCGCTCGGTCGCGCTCCACGCGTGCCAGCGCACTTGTCACCCAGGGCGAGTTCGAAGCGCGCAGGCCATCGGCCAGTTCAGCAAGGCGCAAAGGTTCCGCGAAGAAGACGGACCCTTCTCCGAAGCCGGGCGCATCGACGCTGCGTCCAGCCAGCGCGTCGTGCCCAAACCGGGGTCGATAGGGCTTCGATGGGCGCCGCAACAGACGGTTGCGCAACGCTTTCCCGGCACTCCGAGTCGCATGACGAAGACGGTGCATGAGCCGATTGTTCCCCGCTCTGCTAAGCCTTCTTTCCGCGGAACCCCGGGAATGCCACCCTTCTCGCCATGATCCTCATCTGCTCGGCAAGCGGATGCCCCACGAAGTGCAGCAGCGCCAGGTAGGTAACCGCGACCATCGCTGCTTCGAGCGCCAGCACACCCGGCCCTCCGAGACCGTAGTACTGCTCGAGCGCGATCATCGCAGCCAGCATCGCGGCAACACCTCCCGTGACGACGAGAGAGCGGCGGCACGTTGCAAGCAGCGCGCGCAAGCCGATCTCGACGTGCCGGCGGTACACGCTCGCCTGAACGATCAACTCGATCACGCCATACAGTGCGCGCAGCCAGACGACCGCGAGCAGCGAATGCATGCTTCCGAGGACGAGCAATGCGATCGAAACGAACTGCAGGATGAGCGCGTTTCGCATTTGCAGATTCACGTCGCCGCTACCCTCGTACAAGGCCCCCGACTGCGACGCCACCAGGCGGATCGCCTGATAAGCGCACAGGGCAGGAACCAGCGGCGCCGCAGGCAGCCAGTTCTCTCCGTACAGGAACAGGATGATTGCGTCCGCCTTGAACGCGAGAAAAACGAGCGCCGGCCAACCGACGGCGATCAGAAAATCGGTAACCAGGAGCACGGAGGCGACAGGGGCTTTCCCCGTGCGAAAGACGGCCGCGAACTCCGGCCCCATCACCCATGCCACCGCCTGCGCGAAAACGCGCTGAATGATTGCGGAAATGCCGAGCGCGCGGCTGTACAGTCCGACCGCCGAGAAACCGAGCAGCCGCCCCAACAGCAACTCAGGCGCCTGGGCACCGAACTCGTTGATCAGCGTCGTTCCCGACCCCACGCTTCCGAATTGGAGGACGCTGCGCCACTCCTTGAGCGAAGGCAGCATGAGCAGATGATCGGGGCGCGACGCAAGGCACAGCGCCACGGTGGTGCACGTATGCGCGATCGCACCGTACGCGAGCGCAAGCGGCCCGCTGCCGAACAGAGCCGCGGTGATCGAGACGATGGCGGCGAACAGGGATGAGAGGACTGTGATGACCGAGAGCCGGCCGTACCTTCGCTCGCGCCGCATGAGCGCGAGCGAAGGCTGCCCGAACGGCAGGAAAAGGAAATTCACCGACAGCCATCCGAGAATCTCCGCAATCTGGCGCTCTCGATAGAACTCCGCAGCCTGGCCGCGGAAGACGAAAATGATCGCGCCGAGCGACCAACTGATCAGGATTGCCACACCGAAAACCGTACGGATCTTGTCGTCGGTGAGAATCGGCTCCTTCAGGAGATAGCGGCCCAGCCCGAAATCGCGAATGGCATGCAGTATCGCCAACACCGCGAGGGCAGTGGAGAAAATGCCGATCTCGGACGGCAACAGCAGCCGCGCAAGAACGATGTTCGACGCGAAGGAGATTAGGAATCCAGCGCCCGTCTTGCCGAAACTGATGGCCACGCCACGCTTGATGCTCAAGTCTTCATCCTTGCGTCGAGCGGGCAGTAGGCAAATGAACTCGAGCGCAGAATCGCCTTCGCGTAACGACATGTTCCCCCGAAAGAAGCGCGACTGCCCCCGGACACGCGTTGGCGCTCGGCAACTCGGGAATCGTCGGAATGAAGCGGCGGCTCAGCACTTCAATCCCCGCCGGACGTCGAACGCTGCCCCGAAATCGACGATCTTCGATCGAGCAGTCCGACTCCGGAAGAGACGCTCCCGGCTCGAGCGCCGGAGGAGACCGTCCCCGTTCGTGCACCGAAGGACCTCGGCGGGGCCCGCCGTGCGGATACTGCGTCGGTGCCCAGAACAGCCGAGAGAATGCGGTTGGCCACTACGAGGATGACGAGAATGTTGTAGGGCAGATCGAAGTACGCAAGGCTCAGGAACGCCCCCCCGATGGCGTAGCCCACGAGCGAGACTTGACACATGCCTGCAAGCAACGCAAAGGACTGAATCTCACCTTCCGCTCCTAGTGCACGGCGCCGAATTCGTCCCGCCATCCGCCAACCCAGAATCCACACCGAAACAAACAGTGCGAGTCCGATCCAGCCATGCTCACCGAGAACTTGAAAGTAGATGCTGTGCGCTGCACGCGGAAGACTCCCAGGTGGTCCATAGGCGGCGAAAACAGGCACGGTGTAGATCGAAAATCCACCTCCCAACAGTCGATCATTCGCCAGGTGGAACATCGTCCACCAGGTGTGGATTCGCCCCATTGCTGATCCGTCTTGCTCGTAACTGGCGATGGTCTCCATGCGAAGGAGCCAGTTCTCCGGCATGAACGAGAAGATCGCCGCGCCGACGACGACCATCGGAACGACGGTCAAGCTCCGTCTGGGCGAACGCCACCACAGAACGACCGCCATGCCGGCGAGAGCGAGAAGCGCGCCGCGCGAATGGGTGCCCAAGGCCGAGACGGCAGTCAGCAGCATGGCGACCAGCAATCCGTGACGGACCCATCGATTCATCGAAACCAGGCGGAGGTAGTTCATGAGCGGGATCGCCATCACGAGCGCCAACGCCAGCTCGTTGTTCCCCTCGATGAACCCCCCGGGAGGCCCCCAAACGCGCTCCCCTCCACCGGTTAACAATGTGAACAGTCCGCCCTTGATTCCGTAAAACCCGAGCGACAGCACGTTGATCCACACGAAGGCCTGGAGATAGCGACGGTCGTTCAATACTGCCATCGCCACCAGCGTCATCAACTGAATCTTGAAGACCTTGTTGAGTTGAACCAATGAGTCGGTTCGGTCGATCGCAGTGAGTGTCGTCAGTGCAGTGAACGCGACGAAAATGACCAGCACGACCGCCACAGCGTCCTTCGGAACGACGATCTTGTCTCGCGTAACGAACAGACCAATCAGTGTCACGCCGGCCGCCATGGCAGCGAACGGCATATCTGCTGCGAAGCCCCACGCGAGCTTATGCGGGTTCATTACGCTGATCCACGTCCAGAGCACGACGCCGACGGAGGGATGCTGCAGCGCCTTCGGGAGCACTGCCACGATAATCAACGTAACGACGATGTCGCGAATACTCACCAGGCGACCTGCGAAAATGTAGAGTTCCGGCGCGACACGAAAATTCCGGCGGTACGGATCGCAATCAACAACGGCTCCGGCACTCTTTCGACCTCCGCCATCGCGCCTACCAGCAAAGTCCCTCGACCTGCCTGCCGTCGAAACGGCCGTTGCGCACGTTCACCAGGTCGAGCAACTGCTGCTCCGGATGAAGTGCGGCGACCAAGGCATCGAGCACCGGCGCGCTCGTCGTGCCGACGATCACGAGTTCCGCATTCGAAAGCGTCGACGGGAGATCGTCGCGAATCAACTCCCCGATATGCGGCACCAGCGACTCGATGTACCGCTTGTTGGACCCGAGCAACCGCGAAAGGCTGACGTCCGGGTCGAAGATCGACAGCTTCACGCCCTTGCCGATCAGCGCCTCGGCGAGCATCACGAGCGGGCTCTCGCGCAGATCGTCGGTGCCGGTCTTGAACGAAAGGCCGACCATCGCGACACGGCGAGCGCCGGTGGCGAGCACCTTGTCGATCGCGTGGCGCAGGTGCCGCTCGTTCGACTCGAGGATCGCGCCCAGCATCGGCAAGTGCACATCGTGCGTGCGCGCGAGGTAGTTGGTCGCGCGCAGGTCCTTCGGCAGGCACGATCCGCCGAAGGCGAAGCCAGGCTTCAGGTAGGCCGGCGAGATGTTCAGCTGCCGGTCCTGGCAGACGAGCCGCATCACCTCGAACGGGTCGACGCCGAGCGCCTCGCACAGCCTTGCAGTTTCGTTCGCGAAGGTGATCTTCAGCGCGTGGAAGTTGTTGCAGCAGTACTTCATCATCTCCGCCGTGCCGATCGACGTCTCGATGAACTCGCACGGGAGGTGACCGAAAAGCTCCCGAAGCTTCTCGATCGGATACGGATCCGACGCGCCGACGATCGTGAACGGCGGCTTGTCGTAGTCGCGGATCGACGTGCCTTCGCGCAGGAACTCGGGCTGGAAGCACAGGTGAAAGCCCTTGCCTTCGGGCTTGTCGGATTCGCGCTCGATGATCGGCTTGATCACGTTCTCGACGGTGCCCGGCGCCAGCGTCGAGCGAAAGACGAGCACGTGGGGCTCGGCCTTGTCAACGAGCGCGCGGCCAATGTCGGCGGATAGTCGCAGTACGGCGCTCTGGTCCTGGCTGCCGTTCGGCGCCGATGGCGTGCCGACGCAGATCAACGACAGATCGCTGCCGTGGATCGCGCTTCGCACGTCGTCGGTCACTTGCACGTTCCCCGAGGCGACGACCTGCCGGACGAGATCGACCATTCCTTCCTCGACGACCGGCGTCGTGCCTTCGCGCAGCATCGCGAGCTTCGACGCGTCGACGTCGACGCCGATCACCTGGTGGCCGTCCCGCGCGAGACAGGCCAGCGAAACGGCGCCGACGTAGCCGAGCCCGAAGATGCTGACTTTCATTGTTTCGTTTCTCCTTTCTGCGCCCACAGTTCCAGGCGCCGTTCGATGATTCCGTCGAGCCGCGTCATCGAGCTCGACCACGCGTGATGCGACAGCATGCGCTCGCGGCCGGCTCGGCCCAGTGCATTGCGACGATCCTGATCGCTCGCCAGCGCAACGAGCGCCTGCGCGACCTCGTCGGGGCGATCGGCCACCTGGAAATGCTCTCCCGCGACGGCGTCGACACCTCCAGCCGCCACCGAGCTCGTGACCACCGGCACTCCCATCGCCATGCCTTCGAGGATCTTGTTCTGCGTTCCGCGCGCGATGTTCAACGGGGCGATCATCGCGGCCGATCGCCGGACGTAAGGCCGCACGTCGGGCACCGAGCCCGTGACGGTGACGTTCGGCAGCTCGCCCAGCTTGCGCATCGCGGACGACGGGTCGGCACCGACGATCGACAGTTTCATCGACGGGCGCTTCGACAGCACCACCGGCCACACGTTGCGGCAGAAGTCGGTCATGCACTCCTGGTTCGGGTAGTAGTCCATGCGCCCGACGAAACAGACCTGGTCGGGGTCGTAGTGGGCGGCGCCGTCGTCGGGAGCGAAGAACCCGGCGTCGACCCCGTTGGGGAACCAGTCGGTGTCGGCGCCGGTGCCGTAGCCGTTCAGCGTCTCCCATTCGGCGCGCGTAGTGGCCGTGCAGAACCCGAACTCCCGCGCCAGCCGCCGCTCCTCGGCCTCGAGCTTGCGGCCCTCGAGCCAATAGCCGTATTTCATCGGCACCCGACGGTAGTGGAAATACTCGAGCCACTTCTGCGAATCCATGTCGCCGAAGTCGAGTATCCGCGGCGTGTCGCTCGCGCCCTCCACGTAGTGCGCCACCGACGAGCAATGAACAAAGATCAGGTCGAAGCGCTCGCTGCGCAGCAACTCGCCCACGCGGCGCGCGAGCGCGCCCGAATGGAACCAGCCCATCGACGACGGCTCGCGCGTGGGCAGGCGGGCGAGCATGCGCGCGCCCTGCACGCCGTTCGATACACGCCCCACGAATACCCGCGCGCAGTGCGCCGACAGGCCCCTTCCCTCCTCTTCTTCTTCGCGCGATCGCGCGATCGAGCAGACGGTGACGTCGTGCCGCTCGCTCAGGTGGCGGATGATGTTGAACGGCCGGATCTTGCCGCCTCGCTTCGGCGGAAACGGAAGGCGGTGGCAGACGAACAGGACCTTCACGCGGCCGTCTCGAGGAATTCGTCGGACACGTCGTCGTGGCTGCGGCGGTCGAGATAGACGCGACACCACAGTTCCAGGTTCATCAGGGCGAGCAGCGCGTCGGTACCGTCGATGCGGCTGGCGCGATGGTCGGCAACCAGAGCGGCGACCGCCCGCGGGTCGAGGAGGCCGCGCCGCTCGACGCTTTCCACCGAGAGCAACGAATCGAGCGAGGCGGCGAGCGTTCCCTTGAGCCACGCGCCCATCGGCGTGCCGAAGCCGCGCTTCTCCCGGTGCAGGATCTCGTGCGGCAGCACGTCCTTCAACGCTTCCTTCATCAGGTGCTTCTGCCGCCCGCCCTTCATCTTCAACGACCCGGGGATCGCCGCGGCGAGATCTACGAGTTCCTCGTCCAGCAGCGGCACGCGGCATTCGAGCGAGACCGCCATGCTCATCCGGTCGGTGAGCGCCAGCAGGTCGTCGGGCAGTTGGGTGGCGGCGTCGACCTCGAAGAGCCGATTCACCGGATCGCGCGAACGCGCATCGGCGAACGCGGCGGCAAGCGCGTCGGCGTCGGCATCGTCGGCGCCCGGCGCGAGAAGCATGTCTCGCACGCGCGCGCGATCGAGCACGCGCACGTAGCTGCGATAGCGCTCGTCGGGCGCCAGGTCGGCGCTCTCGAGAAACTGCCGCGCCAGGCGCGACAGGTTGCTCAGCCGCCCGTGCCGATCGCTCGGCAGGCGCCTGGCCACGCCGGTGGCGGCCCGCACGAGCGGCGACGGCACCCGGCCGAGCAGGCCGAGATAATGCTCTCCCAGGTAGCGACGATAGCCGCCGAAGAGCTCGTCGCCGCCTACGCCCGACAGGATCACCTTGACGTCCTCGCGGGCGAACTTCGAGACGAGATAGGTGGTGACCGCGGCCGAATCGGCGACCGGCTCGTCCATCTGCCAGGCGAGCTTCGGCATCAGTTCGACGACGTCCGGGCGCACCACGATCTCGCGATGCTCGGTGCCGAACTTCGCCGCGACCTGCCGTGCGTAGGGCAGTTCGTTGTACAGCGATTCGGCCTTGCCGCCCTCGAAGCCGATCGAATAAGTGCGGATGGGGCGGTCGCTGTGGCGTGCCATGAAGGCGACGACCGCGCTGGAATCGATCCCGCCCGACAGGAACGCACCGATCGGCACGTCGCTGACCATCTGGCGGTGCACCGAGCGCTCGATGGCGTCGCGGATGCGCGCCGCCCAGTCGCGCTCGGACACCGACGTATCGACTGCATGCGGTACGCGCCAGTAGCGCCGTTCGTCGGCGCGCCCGTCGGCGACGGTGAGCACCGTCGCCGGCGCGAGCTTGGTGATGCCGGCGAACAGGGACTTAGGCGCCGCCACGTAGCCCAGGTGCAGGTAGTCGACGAGCGCCGACCGATCGATCTCGATGCGCTGCTCGAGCAGCGGCAGCAGCGCCTTCGCTTCACTCGCGAAAGCGATCAGCCGGGACGTGCGGTACAGGTACAGCGGCTTGATGCCGAGGCGATCGCGTCCCACCACCAGGCGACGGCGCCGGGAGTCCCATAGCGCGAAGGCGAACATCCCGCGCAGCCGATCGACGAACGCATCGCCGTGCTTCTCGTACAGGTGCAAGGCGACTTCGACGTCCGACGAAGTCTTGAAGCGCCGTCCTTCCGCCTGCAACTCGGCACGCAGCTCGCGGAAGTTGTAGATCTCGCCGTTGCAGACGAGCCAGTTGCTGCCGTCGGCGCTCGAGATCGGTTGATGTCCGCCCGCGGGATCGATGATCGACAGACGGCGCATTCCGATGCCGCAGGCACCGTCGACGTGCCGACCCTGGTCGTCCGGGCCGCGATGGGCGATCGCATCGCCCATCCGGGATAGAAGCTCGGGCTCGACCGGTCGCGCGTCGAATCGGAATACGCCGTAGATGCCGCACATGGGAGGGAGGAGAGTTGCCGCCGAGTGTAGCCGCAGGCGGAAAGACCCTGCGTCAGCTTTCGCACATTCTCGTGGCTCGACGGAGTACGGCCAGCGTGTCGTCGATCACGGCCGCCAGGGCATCCGGATTCGAGAAAGTGTGATCGGCCTCGGGCAAGCGCAGGGCGGACGCGGAAGCCAGCTCGAAAACGCCGGACGCCTTCATCGCCACTTCAAACTCGGCTGCCGTCAGGTCCCTTCCGCTCAGTTGCAGTCGCAGCGTCGTTCGAATGCCCTGGAGCGCCGACGCGAGCCGCGACGGCAGGTCGACCGGACCGGTCGGTTCCCGATGCCGGGCCCGTGCGGCGCCTCGCGCACGACGCGCGTGGCCGATCGCTTCCGTCGCCGCCGCAATCACGTCGATGCGCCCACTTGCCAGCTTCCTCCAGAACTCGCCGGAGCGCAGTCGAGAACCGTAGTGGCTCTGCACGAGTGCGGCGGAGCGCGTCGAATCGCTGCGCGCCCACGGGTTCGCCGCGATCACCGCAATGACGCGCTCGTCCGCGACAGCGTGGAAAGCTGCGGCGGTCGCTCCGTCGCACAAGCCCCATAAGGCGATGCGCCGGCAGCCGGGCTCCGCTGCCAGGACGGCGTCGCAGGCGCGACGGATGTCCTCGCCGGCCGCCTCGAAATCGGGCCTCGGCCCCGGGCTGTCTCCCATGCCGGTGTAGTCGAAGCGCAGGCAGGGGTAGCCTGCTCCCGCCAGCGCCCGGGCGAGCAGCACGAACTGGCGATGCGACCCGACGCGAGTCTGCGGCCCGCCGACGACGATGACCACCGCCGTCGCCTGCCCCGGTGCGCCGGCCCCCGGACGGGCGAGTATGCCGAGCAGTTCCTGCCTGTCGGTGGAGATGCCGATCAGCAACTCATCGACGGGCTCGGGTTGGTTCATCCGTTCAGAACCGTCAGGCCAAGCACCTTCGCCGCCTTCTCGAGTCGTTTGTCGAAGCAGGAGAAGAAAACGCTCTCCGTCGCCGAGTCCTGGACGATTCGTGCAGCCGCCAGTTGGACACTGTCGTAACCGCGCAGTGCGAAGCTCTCGGCGTAGTCGCCGGCAAGTTCAACAACCGCCTGGGTTACCTCAACGACAGCGAAGCTCGGCCAATCGATGTGAAGGCGGGCGCGGACGGTCTCCGCAACGGCGCAGTCGGCGGGACATTCGCGCACCCTTCGCGCCAGCGCGGCCATCGCCTCTGCCCATGCGATGCGTACGACGGCGAGCGCCTGAGCCTGCGCAGCGAGTTCCCGCAATTCGTCGCTGAACGACTCTCGAACGTAGAGCTTGACCAATGCCGAGGTATCGCAGAACAGGATCACTCTCGATCCTCGATCACCATGCCGCTCAGAGACGTTCCGCCGGCAGCGAACTCCACGAGCGGACCGAATTCCGGTTTGCCCCCGTTCCAGGACATCGATCCGGTGAGAATCAATCGACGAAGGCCTCGGTCCGCGCCCGGCACGATCCCGATGATCCGGGCGATCGGGGTGTCATGAGACGTAACCTCGATCACCGATCCCTGCTGCGCAAGTACAAGCAACTGAGACAGGCGCGACTTGAGTTCGCGGATTCCGACGCGCATGGGGTCGCTCCGAGCGAAAAGAGGTCTCATTATATAGGCCAACGTGGTCACAAATCGCATGTCGCGGCGACTGCGGCTGCAACGGTCGCTTCGACCAGTTGCGGCACGTCGACGAGATCGGCAACGTTCCAGAATGCAGGACCCGGCAATGCGATCGCCTCGGCAACCGTACCGTGGCTGGTCCAGTTCAGCGCCCGACCGCGCAATGCTTCCGACGCGTCCACGGGCGTCTCGTTCTGCACGGCGCGCAACTCGAACAGCGCCGCGCGCGAGGCGTTCGGCGCACCGGTGGCATCGAACGTCTTCAGTTGCCGCGCAAGTACCGGGGATACCGGGTAGCCGGCAAGCCAGCCCGGCTCGCCCGCGGCCCACTGCGCTTTGGGGTCGGAGGCCTCCGGACGGTTCATGCGAGCAATCTTCGCGGCGCGTAGCAGCCCGCTCAATTGTTGGCTTCCCTGCAGCACCGGTGCCCAGCCGACGAGCAGGAGCGCCGGGCGCGAAAGACTTTCGCTCGCCTTTACGGCGAGCGCGACGCCGAGTCGACACCCGATCAGGATGAGCGGAACGTTCTCGCGCTGCGCCTCCCCGAGCATGCGTCGGCCGTCGTCCAGCCACGCCGACACGGTCGCCGCGGAAAAATCCGCGCTGCTATCACCGGTTCCCAGGACATCGAACACGCAAGCCGCTATTCCGCGCGTCGCGAGCGCCTCGGCGGTGAGCCGGTACATGCGACGCGACTGGTTCATCTCGTCGCCGAACGGCGGAAAGAACACCGCCTGCGCCCGCGCCGTGCCGCGCGGCCGCCATCGCAACACCGGGCTGCGATGGCCGTCGAATTCCTCGAAGCGGGCAAGGCGGTCGAACGCCGTCATGGTTCGAGCCTGCGCGCGACGATCTCGATCGACAGGGCACGCTCGAAGGCGCCGTCCGCGGACAGACGGGTGAGGTCGAGCGCCGGGTCGAGCCGCCATTCGCCCGGCAGCCGCGCGCGCCACTTCGCGATCCGTTCCGGCGAAACCCGATCCTTCTGCAGCCAGCGGCGCAGCGCTGCGATGCGCGGGCGCAGGGCGACCGGTCGCAGGCCGGATCTCCATTCGGTGCGTCGCGCGCGCGCGTCGGGTCCCTCGCTGATGCGAAAGCCGTAGCTCGAACCGTAGCGCGCGACGCCGGCGTGTGCTGCAGCGATCAGCCGGCTTTCGAGTGCACCGGCGTTCTTCCAGGCGAGCGGAAGCGAAGCTGCCTGCCTGACCAGCGAGAGGTCGACGAGGGGCGTCGCGAAATACCCGTAGCGAATCGACAGACTGTTGTTCACGCCCATCCAGTGATGGCAGCGGAAGAATGGATACACGAGTTCGACCTGCGCGCGCGTCATCCGCTGCCGCTCCGGGTGATCGGCATCGGGCAGGTCGACGGCGCGCGCGATCGATGCGGCGAGTCGATGCTCATAGCGGCGAAGACCGTCGGTCCTGCGAAAGACCGCCCGGTCGAAGCCGCGATAGAACGCGCGGACGATATCGATCGGCCGGTACGCGCGGTCGGGCAGATGGAAGAAGTTGCGAAAGATCTCTCCGCCGCCTCCGTTCAACGCGATGAAGCCGTCGGCGTTCTGCTCGAGGCGAGTGACACGATCGACCCCGCAGTCGTCGATGCCGTCGTTCGGCAGCCCGTCGAAGAACAAGGCATTGCGAACGAGGCCGTCGGTGTCGCACTCCGGCATCGACGCGCTCATGGCCGACTTGTCGAAGCAACGCAGTGCGATGTTCTCTCCTGCGGCGATCTCTCGCGCGATCCGAACGTCGTCGCTCGCCTCGGGCCCGTACACGAACAGACGGGGGCGCTCGCGTTTCGCCAGCAACGATGCGACGATCAGGCGAGAATCGAAGCCGCCCGACAGCGCTGCGCTCGTCCGACCCGGGAACGCTGCGGTGATCTCGCCGAAGCTCGTCGCCAGTTGCGCGCCGATGCATTCCAGCGCGTCGTCGAAAGACGCGTGCCGCTCGGTCGATGCCGGAACGAGCCCCTCGGGAAACCGGGCCACCTCGCATCGCGCGTCCAGATCGACGCCATGACCGAGCCGGACCCTGGTCACTCCGACGAAGGGCGTGCTCTCCGAATGCGACGCGCCGAGCAGCACGTATTCGACCGCCCCGGGTTCGTCGACCTCGCCCGCGTCCGCATATGCACGCGCGGCGAGCCAGCTCGTGCCGAAAAAACTGCCTTGCGCGTTCCGGTAAATCCGCACGAAGCCGAGCGAGTCATTGAGCATCCAGCGACCGCGCGCCGTCTCGAGAAAAAGTGCGAAGTTGCCGCGCAATGCCGTCTCGTCGATGCCGCTCGATGCGTCCCGACTCGTCGCCGCATCGGCGAGAAGCTGCTGCAACGCCGCTGGTCCGAACGCGCCGCGATACCAGAGCGGACCGACCGAGCAGGCGACACCGTGCGCCGTCTGCGCCGTGGTGGACCCTTGTCCACGCTCGACATTGCTCCACAGCTGCACCGAGCCGCCGCTCCACTGTCGGCGGAACGACGGCACGAAGCCTTGCTGCTCGAACGAGCGCATCGCGCGCCGCTGCGCCGCTTCGTCTGCGCCGAGCGAAACCGCAAGAGCGCCGATCGTCATCGAGGCTCGCCTGCGAGACCGGTCCTGCGATTTCGCACTTCGCGGAGCTCGATCGGAAGCTCCAGACGCCCTCGACCGACCCAGACGTTGTCGGTCAGCGTTGCCTTCATCGGCCCGATGGCGGCGCGCACGAACACTGCGGAGCCATCGAGCCGATTGACGACGGTGTTTCCCGTCATGTCGAGTTCGTTCACCGGCCAGCGGTAGCCTTCCGCCCCGATCGAAACGATCACCGGATTGCTCGATCGAGCCGATTGCTCGATGAGGTTGTCGCGCACCTGCGCGATTCCGCCGTTCGGAAGCTCCAGCTCGTAGCTGGCGTTTCCGTCCCCATCGACGAGGCGGTTGCCGACGATTTCGTTCTCGCGCGCACGCGACTTCAGCAGGTGCCCGGCGCGTGCGCTGTGCGACCAGCTGTCGCGCACGACGAGGCGGGCGATCAGGCCGACGTACAGGTTGTGGTACCAGTGCGCGCCGTCGGTCGGGCCGCTGAACTCACAGCGCTCGATGGTCAGACGCGCGTGGGCGTCGTTGCCGGTGAGCAGGCCCATCTGGTTGTCGAGGAAGCGCGAGTCGCGCACCGTCAACCGACCGCGCTCGAAGCGTATGCCGGCGCCGTTGCCGTCGGGCACGCGTGCACCGACGAAATCGAAGCCCTCGATCGTGAAATCGCCGTCGCGGATGACCCAGATCGCCTTGCCTTCGGCGTTCGCACCGTCGGCCAGGAGGCGCGCGCGTCCGCCGACCGCACGGATCGTGAGCGAAGACTGCAACCACACGGCCACATCGTGCCGATAAGTTCCGGCGTCGACCTCGACGATGTCGCCGTCGCGAGCGATCGAGGCGGCCTGCGCGATCGTGCGAACGTCGCCGTGCGCTCCGACCCGGATCGTGTTCCCGTCGAGTACGCCGTTCTCCGCGGCACTCGACGCGTGCCATGCGACAGCTGCCATGGCGAGAGTGACAACGAAACGCAGGGCGATCGGTACAGCGACCGTGCCGCGAAGACGCTGCCTCACGTCTTGGCCGGACGGCTCGAGTCGATGAGCGGCTCGTCGGCGGCGGGGATCGCCCCTTCCGAAGTCGTGCCCGGTTCTGCGAAGACGCCCTTCGCCAACCGGGCCTGACGATAGACGGCGCGATAACGCTCGACCGACGCGCGCCACGTTCGTTCGCTTTCGACGAAGGCGCGCGCCCGATCGAGCAGACCTTCGAGTGCACCGAGTCTCGACAGCGCGTCCACCGCTGCGCCGGCGAGCGAGTCGACGTCGCTGTGACGAAAGAGCAGCCCCGTCTTTCCATGCTCGATCAGCTCGCGGTGCCCGCCGACGTCGGACGCGAGGACGAGCCGGCGCTGCGCCATCGCCTCGAGCGGCTTGAGCGGCGTGACCAGTTCGGTGAGTCGCATGGGCTTGCGCGGAAACACGAACACGTCGACCAGCGACGAATACAGCGGAACGCGCCCGTGCGGGACCCGCCCCGTGAAGATCACCTTGTCGGCCACTCCGAGTCTTTGCGCCTGCGCGCGCAACGCCGCTTCCTGCGGACCACCGCCCACGAGCAGCAAGCGCGTGTCCGGGCGCGCGCGGAGGATCGCGGGCATTGCGGCGATCAACAGGTCGAGGCCTTCGTAGCCGTAGAACGACCCCATGAAACCGAGGACCTGCCTGCCCCGCAGGTCGTACTCGCCCTCGAGCGCGGGGTTGCGCTCGTGCAGCGGGGGGAACTGCTCGATGTCGACGGCATTCGGGATGACCGTGACACGCTTCGCATCGACGCCGCGCCCGGTGATCTCCGATCGAAGTCCTTCGCAGATGCAGGTTACGGCATCGACGCGCAGCAGCACATGGGTCTCGAGCGCGCGCGAGAGCCTGTACCGCAAACCGCCCTGCCGCGAGGTTCCATGGTCGACGGCCGCGTCCTCCCACAACGCTCGAACCTCGTAGACCACTGGAAGACCCAGCTCGCGGCCCGCCCGAAGCGCGGCCAAGCCGTTCAGCGACGGCGAATGTGCATGGACGACGTCGATTCCATCGCTGCGTGCAACGGCGACGATGCGCCGGGCGAGCGTGCGTACGACGTCCCACTGGCGAAGGACCGGAAAGCGTGCGAGACCGCCGGGAAACGTGCGATGGAAAACAAGACCGTCGACCGTCTCCTTCGAGAGCCGGCTGCTTCCGTGCGCGAAACTTGCATGCTTGGCCGACGTGAGGTGCACGGTATCCCAGCCCAGCACCCGTTGCGCCCGAATGATCGACCGAGTACGAAATGCATATCCGCTATGAAGCGGAATCGAGTGGTCGAGAACGTGGAGGATCTTCTCGGTCATCTGCCCGGCTCAGCTCCTTGCCACCGCGAGCATGGCGGGCTCCCCGGGCGTCGTCAACCGGGTGAACTCGTCGACGAGCCGATCCACGCGGTCGTCCCACGCGTGGGAACGTGCGTAGTCGATGATCGCGCGTCGATCCCAGTCTCGTTGCAGCGCACGATCGCAGGCGGCCGCGAAGGCCTCCGCGTCCCACCAGTCGACCAGTTCCCCCGTATCCGGTTCCCGCACAACTTCGGCATTGCCGCCGACGCGCGTGGTCACCACCGGCAGCCCGCAGGCCATTGCCTCGAGGAATACGTTGGCCCAGCCCTCGAACTCGGTGGCGAGCACGAAAACGTCCGCCGCGCCGTAGAACCACCGCAACTCGTCCTGCGGACGTGTTCCGCAGAAACGCACTGCCTCGACAACACCGCAGGCTCGCGCCTGCGCCTCGAGCGAGGCGCGGAGATCACCCTGGGTCGCCCCGCCGCCGACGATCAGATAGACGAGACCGGGATGCCGCTCTCGCAGACGTGGCAGCAGCGGCACCACGCGCTGGAACCCCTTGCTTTCGATCAGATTCCCCACGCCGATCAGCACCGGCGCATCCGGCGCAAGTCCCAGTCGACGACGCGCTTCGACCCGATCCACCGGAGCAAAACGTTCCGTGTCGACCCCGTTGCCGATAACCTCGACCTTCGACGATGCCACGCCGAGCCTTTGCGCGACATTGCGCGCAAGCGCCTGCGAGACGGCGAAGAGCTTCGCCGCGCTCTGCATCGCCTCGCGCAGACCCTTCTCCCGCGAGGTGCCGATCAGCCACTCGTCCTTGCTGCCGCGGATGGTGATCGTCGCGGGAAGCCCGAGCCGCTTCGCGATGCGGGTCGCTGCCCAACCATCGGGATACAGGAAATGCGCGTCGATTGCAGTTGCACGAAAATCGCGGTGAACGCGGCGCACGCAGCCCTCGGTGCACAAGGCCATCAGCCGGCCGTCGAAGCGCTTGCCGATGCCGGGCAACGACAGCCAACGCGGGCGATACACGTCGATGCCGTCCATCTTCTCGTGACGCTCCGCCATCGGCCGGAACGTGGGCCGAAAAAGGCGGATCAGCGCGTCGAACGGCGACCAGGCCTGCGGCGCGACGACGACGATCGGCAATCGTCGGGCGACGCGGAACATTCGCTCGCGGATGAAGGTGCCGGCAGTGGGCGCGGCATCGCTGGGAAACAGACTCGAATAGACGATCAGGCGCGGTTCGATCACGGAACGACCACAGGCGCAGGCGCTTCGCGCCCCGGTGCGACGAATGGTAGCGATTCTTCGCCGTCCCCTGTCGGGCCACCTGGCGAACTTGTGCACGATCACAGGAGATCGCCGAGCGCACGGGCGGCGGCGTCAGTTCGAGCCGAACTCGTCCCCCAGGATCCCAAGGGTGTCCTGACGCTCACCCAGTAGCCGGGCCACGTCCAGATGGTCACTTCGCTCGAAATAGCACCACAACAGCGGAAACTTCCCCACCCGCCACGTCCGCAGCCCGGGTATTCCCAGCAGCTTTCCGAGCCTCGGAGATCCCAGGCCCGGTTCGAGTTCGACCTGATCGAGTGCGTGGTTGGTGGCCTTGGCCACCTTCATCGCCAGGCGGGTGCCGCCTTCCTTTCGGTAGTACCGGACCTCGCCTTGCTGGTCGCGCAGCGCCTGCGGACGCAGAACCGCCGGCTTCAATCGATCTCGCCGCGAGCGATCGCCAGCAGTTCTCTCTCGTCGGCCTTGGTGCGACGCCGACCGGGCCCGGATGCCAGCCCTTCTTCGATGAGATCGCGCAGCCGCTTCCTGGCCTGCTCTTCCTGGTCGCGCCGGACCAGGTCGCGGATGTATTCGCTGGTGTTGCCGTAGTTGCCGGCGGCGACCCGGTTGTCGATGTACTCACGCATCGACGCGGGCAGAGCGAAGCTCATGGTTTGGCGACTCATGCCAGAATCCTGGGCTGATTGACAACAGTTGTCAACTCTTCGAGACGGCACTCTCGCAGGCAGCGCCAGTATGCGCAATTGCCTGCGAAACGGCGCTTCGCTCGCGGTCAGACCCCACTACCGGAGCCACGTCTCCCGAGCTTCTCCGCATGCCTGTCTAGACTGGACCGCATCGCTTCGCCCAGGAGCGCCCCATGCCCTCCTTCCGCGCCGACGCCTTCGTCTTCTTCGGCGCCACCGGCGACCTCGCCCACAAGAAGATCTTTCCCGCGCTAGCTGCCCTCGTTCGCGCCGGCCGCCTGGAAATGCCGATCGTCGGCGTCGCCCGCTCGCCGCTGTCGATCGACGATTTCCGAGCCCGTGCCCGCGCGAGCCTCGAAGCCAGCGGCCCGGTCGACGAGGCCTCCTGGCAGCGCCTGTCCAGCCAGTTGCGCTACATCGACGGCAACTACCGCGACCCGAAGACCTACGCGAAGCTGCGCGCCGAACTCGGCTACGCCGCGCACCCGCTCCACTACCTCGCCATCCCCCCGTCGATGTTCGAAACGGTGCTCGACGGCCTGGCGCAGGCCGGCTGCACCGACGGCGCGAGCGTCATCGTCGAGAAGCCCTTCGGCCGCGACGTCGAATCCGCGCGCGAGCTGAACCGCACGCTGCACGCCCACTTCCCCGAGTCCTCGGTCTTTCGCATCGACCACTACCTCGGCAAGGAGGCAGTACAGAACCTGCTGTACTTCCGCTTCGCGAATTCCTTCGTCGAGCCGCTGTGGAACCGCACGCACATCGCGTCGGTACAGATCACGATGGCCGAGGCCTTCGGCGTGCACGGACGCGGCGCGTTCTACGACGGGGTGGGCGCGGTGCGCGACGTCGTGCAGAACCACCTGCTGCAGGTCGTGTCGCTGCTCGCGATGGACGCACCGGTGGGCAGCGACGCCGAGTCGATGCGCTCGGAGAAGCTGCGGCTGTTTCGGGCGATGCGCCCGCTCGATCCGTCGCAGGTCGTGCGGGGACAGTTCGATGGCTATCGCGAGGTCGACGGCGTGGCCCCGGACTCCGACGTCGAGACCTTCGTCGCGCTACGGTTGCAGATCGAGACCTGGCGCTGGGCGGGCGTGCCCTTCTACCTCCGCGCCGGCAAGCGCCTGCCGGTGACGGCCACCGAGGTCTTCGTCGATCTGAAGACGCCGCCGCTGGCGCTCTTCGATCCCGTCTCGGGGGGGCACTCGAACTACTTCCGTTTCCAGCTCAGCCCCGAGGTGATCGTCTCGATTGGCGCGCGCGCGAAGAAGCCGGGCGAGGCGATGACGGGTGAAGACGTCGAGCTCGTCGCCACCTGCTGTCCGGAGAACGGCGGGCGCAGCGCCTACGAGCGGCTGATCGGCGATGCGTTGCGCGGCGACTCGTCGCTCTTCACGCGCGACGACACGGTCGAAGCGGCCTGGCGGGTGGTGGAACCCGCTTTGCACGACTCGCAGCCGGTGCTGCCTTATGAACCCGGCAGTTGGGGCCCGACGCAGGCGGCGAAGATCGTCGCCGGCGACGAAGGCTGGCACGACCCGCACCCGCGCGAAGGAGCAACGAACCGATGACCTCCGCCTCTCCTCGTTCTGATCCTCGACCTTTCGACGACCTCGATCGCCGCTGCGTCGACACGCTGCGCTTCCTGTCGATGGACATGGTGCAGAAGGCAGACAGCGGCCACCCGGGGCTGCCGCTGGGCGCCGCGCCGATGGCGTGGGCGCTGTGGAGCCGGTTCCTGCGCCATGCACCCACGGAGCCGCACTGGGCCGATCGCGACCGCTTCGTGCTGTCCGCCGGACACGGCTCGGCGCTGCTGTATTCGCTGCTCTTTCTCACCGGCTACGACCTGTCGCTCGACGATCTGAAGCAGTTCCGCCAATGGGGCAGCCGCACGCCGGGGCATCCGGAGCGCGGCCATACGCCGGGCGTCGAGATCACTACCGGCCCGCTCGGGCAGGGCCTGTCGAACGCCGTCGGAATGGCGATCGCCGAAGCGCAGCTCGCCGCGCGCTACGACCGTCCGGGGCATGCGATCGTCGACCACCGCACCTTCGTCATCGCCAGCGACGGCGACCTGATGGAAGGCGTCGCCTCGGAAGCAGCATCGCTCGCCGGGCATCTGAAGCTCGGCAAGCTCGTCGTGCTCTACGACGACAACGAGGTGACGCTGGCCGCCGGCACACCGATCACCTTCAGCGAGGATCGCGCGGCGCGTTTCGCCGCCTACGGCTGGCAGACGCAGACGGTGGACGACGGCAACGATCTGGCGGCGATCGGCGCGGCGATAGCACGCGCTTGCGACGAGCGGGAACGCCCGTCGCTAGTCCTCGTGCGCACGCACATCGGCTACGGGTCGCCCGAGCAGGACAGCTACAAGGCGCACGGCTCGCCGCTCGGCGAGAAGGACGTCGCGGCCACCAAGCGTGCTCTCGGCTGGCCCGAGTCGCCGCCGTTCCTGGTGCCCGACGACGTGCGCGAACGCGCGCGCGAGGCGATCGATCGGGGACGACGTCTCGTCGATGAATGGAAGGCGCGCCTGGAGGCTTACCGCATCGCGCTGCCCGAGGAGGCCGACGAGTTCGAGCAGCGCATGCGCGGCGAGTTGCCGCACGGATGGGACACCTCGATTCCGTCGTTCGCGCCCGATCCGAAAGGCATCGCCACGCGCGTGGCCGGCGGCAAGGTGGCCAACGAGATCGCCACGCACCTGCCCGCGCTGACGGGAGGCTCCGCCGACCTCGATCCTTCGACGTACACCGCCCTGAAGGGGCTGGGTGAGTTCAATCCCCCGCCGCCCGCGCCGCCCGCGGCGCAGGACCAGCCCAACGGCCCCTGGAGCTATGCCGGGCGCAACCTGCATTTCGGCGTGCGCGAGCACGCGATGGGCGCGATCCTCAACGGCCTGGCCGCGCACGGCGGCATGCTGCCCTTCGGCGCGACCTTTCTCACGTTCTCCGACTACATGCGTCCGTCGATCCGCCTGGCGGCTTTGATGGGCCTGCAGGTCGTTTACGTCTTCACCCACGACAGCATCGCGTTGGGCGAGGACGGACCGACGCACCAGCCGGTGGAGCAGATCGCCAGCCTGCGCGCGGTGCCGAACCTGGACGTGATCCGGCCCTGCGACGCGAACGAAACGGCAGCGGCCTGGCGCGTGGCGATCGAGACGCGCGATCGGCCGACGGCGCTGGTGCTGACGCGGCAGAAGGTGCCGACGCTGGACCGGTCGGTGGTGGCGCCGGCCGAGGGGCTGCGGCGCGGGGCGTACGTGCTGAAGGACTTCGGGCGATCGGGCGACGCGGCGCCGGCGCTGATCCTGATCGCGACCGGGAGCGAAGTGTCGCTGGCGTTGCAGGCGGCGGAGAAGCTTGCGACGGATGGGACTGTCGTGCGCGTCGTTTCGATGCCGTGCTGGGAGTTGTTCGAGGCGCAGGACGAGGCGTATCGCGAGTCGGTGCTGCCACGCAGCGTCCGCGCACGGGTGGCGATCGAAGCTGCGTCGCCGATGGGGTGGGAGCGCTGGGTCGGCGATGCAGGCGCCGTGATCGGCGTCGACCGGTTCGGCGCGTCGGCGCCGGGCGACGAGGTGATGCGGCGCTACGGGTTCGATGTGGCGAACGTCGTCGAGCGAGCGCGGCGGTGCATGGGGTGATCCTCGTTCACATCCTTCGCCGCACGGCGGCGACGAAGTCGAGCAGGTCGACCAGACGATTGCGCACGATGTCCGCACGTCGGCTCGACTCGTCGGCTCGACGCGTCGGCTACGTTCTACCGGCATCATCCGCCGGACTTGCACCGGCTCGTTCACTCGAGCTATTTCAATTGCGCGAACCGCCCAGATGCTGCCCGGCCGCCGCTGCCAGCCTGCGGTCGAACGTGGCCAACGGCGCCTTCAATTCAGCGGCCAGCCAGAGGTACGCCGCGTCGTATGCGCTGAGCGAATAGCCCCGAGCGAGCTCGAAACTGTTCTTCGCATTGACCCGGTGCAGTGTCACGTCGACCCCACCGAAGGCAGCGAGCGCAGCATGCGCGATGGCGTCGCCTGCCGTGGCGATTTTCTTCAATGCGGCGCTGGCGAACTCGTACTCCAGCAATTCGGGGGCGTGCAGTTCGCATCGTTCGAGGGTCGCACGCGCCTGCTCTCCCAGCACCGGTTCCAGGAACAATGCCGCTACGAGAACGCTGCAATCGACGATAAGCGGCGGCAGCACGCGATATGCGCCTGCCGGCTCGGCGATGTAGAGGCGCCGTACCCCGGTGCGTCCGCCCATTCAACGTTCGTCCCTATCGGCCCGGATGATGTCGACTCCGAGCGGCGCGTCTGCAGGCGGGTCGGGAAAGCGCGCACGCAGCGAATCGATGATTTCGCCGATGGGCCGGGTGGCCTCCGGCGGTTTGCGTCTCGCCGATCCGGCCCAAGCAGGCGGCGACGCGACGTCTGCCGATTGCGCCGCCGCCTCGATGATCGCCATCAGTTCACGCTGAAGTGAACGGTGATTGCGCGCTGCGCGCGCCCGTAGACGTTGCGCGAGATCGACGGGAACACCCTTGATGGAAAGGTTGACGACGTGTTCCGGCATTTGCGCCTCTCCGAATGGATCCGTTCTGGATGCTACTCCCTTTCTGGATCCGTTACGGAACCGCCGCTCTATGCCCTTACCTGCCGGGCCCGAACGCCACGCCCTCGGCGAGTACGTCCACTCCGGCCGCGCACCGGACCGACGCTGCCGGAATGTTCTCTCCCGCGCGCCAGCGCCGCACCGCATCGCGCTTCGACTCCCCGGCCACGAGAAACAGCACCTCGCGTGAACGCCCCAGCCGCGCCGCGCTCATCGATACCCGTTCGGAGGGCGGCTTCGGCGCGCCGAATACCGGCAGCGCATCGGGTGCATCGACCGTTTCACCGCGGTCGTGCGCTCCGGGAAAGAGGCTCGCGGTATGCCCGTCCTCGCCGAGACCGAGCAGCACCAGATCGAAGTCGGCTACTCCGGCAAGCGTGCGCCGATATGCTTCGGCGCCGGCTACAGGACCCCGCTCGGCGGGGATGAGATGGATCGCATCGCGGGGGATCGGGACGTGATCGAGCCACGCGTCGAAGGCCATGCGGTCGTTGCGCTCGGCGTCGCCTCGAGGCACGCAGCGCTCGTCGCCGAAGTAGACCGCCCAGCGCGTCCATTCGGTTTCGAGCGCAACGAGCCTTCGATAGACGTTGCGCGGCGTCTCGCCGCCGGCGAGCACGATGCGGAAACGGCCTCGGTGAGCGCAGGCATCTCGTGCGGCGCTCGAGATGCGCACGAGCGCTTCCGCTTCGAGTGCCTTACGAGTCGTCGCGACATGCCAGCGGGTGGGTTGCGCAACTGTATTCGCGCCGCTCGGGTCCATATTGCCATTCTTGCTTCCGCGGCCCTCACGCCGCTACTCGTTCCTGCAACGCCTCCTGCGCGACGAGGTTGATGCTCTTGCCTTCCGCCTGGGCAACGATCGCGAGGCGCTCATGCAGCTCGGGAGAAATCCGCAAGTTGAATTTCCCGGAAAAGCTCCGACGCGGCTCGATCCCCTTCTCTGCACAGACTTCGAGAAAGATCTGAAGCGACTTCTTGAACTCCGATCGGAGCTCCTTCGGGTTCTTTCCGTAGAAGTCCGCGCCCCCATTCAGGCCGAGGATCTCGCCCCGGAACTGATCGAGATCCGGGTCATATTCGATTCTGGCCTGATAACCGTCGACTGTCATGATGTTCATGGCATTACTCCGTGCTGCTCGAGCCACGTGCGCACACTCGCAACGGCGCCCTTGTCTGTGTCCGGCGAGGGGTGAGGACGATGAAACACCCTGACTTCTCCGAACAGAACCACGGCCACGCGGCTTCCCTCGCGCTCGCTGATCTCCGCGCCGATGTCAAGAAATAGCGACTCGATGTCCCGCCATGGAACGCTGCCGCTCGTCGGTCGGGCGAACACCAACTGCAGCGTTCTCAGGCTCCTGCGCTTCATGCGATAGTACTGAATAGTGGTACTAAAAACAAGTCCCTGCTCTCCCTTGTCGGCGCAGTAAAACCAACTGGACGCGCTCCGATCGGCTTCAAGTGCCGCTGTCGCGTGTACCGCCGAAAATCACGCCTGCAACATGAACTCGGCCTTCACTGCGCGATCTTCGAAGTTCACTCGAGTCACTCGGCCTCCTTCCTCATCGCATGCCCCCCGAACTGATTCCTCAGCGCCGACAACAACTTGTCCGCGAACGAATCGTCGTCGCGCGAGCGCAGTCGCTCGATCAGCGACTGCGTGATCACCGGCGCCGGCACGTTCAGCTCGATCGCCTCGGCCACCGTCCAGCGTCCTTCGCCGGAGTCCTCGACGTAGGGCGCGATGCCTTCGAGCGTCGGGTTCTCCTCGAAGGCGCGCGCGGCGAGATCGAGGAGCCACGAACGCACCACGCTGCCGTGGCGCCAGATCTCTGACACCTGATGCAGATCGATCTCGAAATCCGGCTTGTGCGACAGCACCGAGAAGCCTTCGGCGTAGGCCTGCATCAGACCGTACTCGATGCCGTTGTGCACCATCTTCGTGAAGTGGCCGGCACCGCTCGGGCCGACGTGTCCCCAGCCCTTGTCGGGCGCCGGCGCCAACGCCTCGAAGATCGGGCGCAGGCGCTCGATCACCGCCTCGTCTCCACCCACCATCAGGCTGTAGCCTTCCTCCAGGCCCCAGACGCCGCCGCTCGTTCCCGCATCGACGTAGTCGATGCCCCGCTCCGCGCAGGCGAGCGCGCGCCGCTGCGAGTCCTTGTAGAACGAGTTGCCGCCGTCGATCAGCGCATCGCCGCGCTCGAGCAGGCCGCGCAGCGACGCGACAGTGCGCTCGGTGATCGCGCCGGCCGGTACCATGGTCCAGACCGCGCGCGGCTTCTCGAGCGTCGCGACGAGTTTCTCGAGCGAGTCGACCGCTGTACCTCCGGCGTGCTCGAGCAACTTGCGCGCATCCTCCTGCGGATCAAAGCCGGACACCTGATGCCCGGCGCGCACGAGGCGAGCGGCGAGATTCGCACCCATTCGGCCGAGACCGATCATCCCCAGCTGCATGTCGTTCTCCGTTGATCATCGGAAGCAGCGGTCTCGCCCTGCGCGCCCAGCCAGCCCCCTTCGAACCCCGCGCGGCGCAACCCTTCGACGAGCGGCCCGCAGCCCCGCATCAACTCCCAGACGAAGCCGCTTCGGTGGTTTTCGATCATCAGCACGTTCGGCCCGAGGTTCAGTCCGAAGTGAAACGGCGAGATCCAACCGGGCGCCCCTCCGGGGCGAGCGATGGTGGCGTTGAACGTCGCCCGAAAACCGTAGCGATACGCATCGTGCAGCTTCAGGTGCTCGATGCAGTGATGGATGGTCGGCAGCACGATCTCCGGTGCGAACGGCATCGACGCGACCACTGCCCACGGTGCAAGCGTCCCGTCGTCGGGGCCGAAGGGCACGCCGCGGCCCACGTAGTCGTAGAAGCGTCGCTGGATGCCGTCGATGCGTTTCGTCGTCGGGCCGGGCCCGTCGCTCGCGGTGATGCCCCACGCACTCTGACCGTATCCGTGGAAGCGGCGCGGGTTCTCGCGCGCGTAGCGTTGCTGCACGAGCGTCGCGCGTCGGCTGTTTTCGAAGTAATCGATGCCCTTGTCGCGCATGAAGGCGTCGCGGATGCCGCGGAAATCCACCCACAGGTGCGACAGCTGGTGCGTGAAGAGCGGACCCGCGTAGAGGTAGTCGACGTCGTAGTAGCGGATCCACTCGTACGACGAACACCACGCCGTCCACGCCTCCGGCGGTATCGGGTGCGTCGGCGAGCCGAGCGCGAGCAGGTACAGCAGCATCGCCTCGTCGTAGCCTTCCCAGCGATAGCGCAGCAGACCCGCCTCGGGTCGCCAGCCGTGGCAGATGGTCTTCGAGCGTCCGAGCATCCATTGCCAGTCGACGCGTTCGTACAGCCGCCGGGCCATCTCACGCAACTCGCGTTCGTCGGCCTCGTCGGAATCGAAGTACTGCGCGGCGCACAGCATCCCCGCGACCAGAAACGCCGTGTCGACCGTCGACAGCTCGCAGCGCCAGGCGCGCTGCCCGGTGTTCATGTCGAGAAAGTGGTAGTAGAACCCGCGGTAGCCGCTCGCGTCCGGCGACTTGCCCTGCTCGCTGTCGCGAAAGAACCGCAGCGTCGCGAGCACGCGCGCCTTCGCGTCGCCGCGCGTCACGAAGCCCCGCTCGACGGCCACCGGGTAGCACGAAAGCGCCAGCCCCGTGGCCGCGATGCTGGCAGGCCAGCTCGCGGCGGTCTTGTCGACGACGAGTCCGTTCTCGGGATTCGTCTCGTGCAGGAAGTAGTCGAAGGCGCGCTGCTGCATGCGCTGCAGCCGGCGTTCCTCCGCACTCGGTACGTCGCCCATTGCGGACGATCGTACCGCGCACGCGCTTCAGCGCAGTCCGAAGTAGATGTTGGCCGTGAGGAAACCCTGCTTGCTGCCGCAGTCGAAGCGCTTGCCGCCGAAGCGGTAGCCGTGCAGGCCCGGCGTCTCGATCTGGCGCGCCAGCGCGTCGGTGAGCTGGATCTCGCCGCCGCTGCCTGGCGGAAGGTCGACCAGCGTCTTCAGGATCGACGGGTGCAGGATGTAGCGGCCGACCACCGCATAGGTGGAGGGCGCGTCTTCCACCGTCGGCTTCTCGACGATCGACGTGATGCGCATGCGCGGACCCTGCTCGTCGGCGGGCGAAACGATGCCGTACTTGTCGACGTCCTTGCGTGGAACCTGCTCGATGGCGACGACGCTGCCGCCGCTGGAGGCCGCCAGCGGCAGCATCTGGCTGAGCACGCCTTCCGGATGGCCGTCGATCAGGTCGTCGGGCAGCAGCACGGCGAAGTGCTCGTCCTCGCCGATCATCGGCGCGGCGCACAGCACGGCATGACCCAGGCCGAGCGGCGCCGGTTGGCGTACGAAGAGGACTTTCACATGCGGCGGCACGATGTTGCGCACAGCATCGAGCGCTTCGTGCTTGCCCTTGGCTTCGAGTTCGGCCTCGAGTTCCGGCGCGCGATCGAAGTAATCCTCCACGGCGCGCTTGGAGCGGCCGGTGACGAAAATCAGCGTGTCGCAGCCGGCCTCGATCGCTTCGTCGACGGCGTACTGGATGATCGGCCGATCGACGATCGGCAACATCTCCTTCGGAATCGACTTGGTGGCGGGCAGGAAACGGGTGCCCAGGCCGGCCACCGGAAACACGGCCTTTCGCAGATGCATGACGTTCGGATTCGAGGCGGGAAGAACCGGAGATACTACCGCGCGGACCCCGAAACGCCGGCGATAGAATGGCCGCGCGATGGAACCCTGGATCTCGGTCAGCACCACCCGGGATGCCGCGCGTGTGGACGGCCGCGACGGCCCGGCCCGGTTCGAGCCCGCGCAACTGGACGGCTTCGAGGACGGCGCGCGCTTCGGTGTCTGGTGGATGCCGACCGAGCGCGAGCCGCGCGGCACGATCCTGTGCGTGCAGCCGCTGGGGGACGAGCGCCCCTGTGCGCGGAGGGTGATTTCCGCGCAGGCGTGGCGGCTGGCGGCTCGCGGCTGGGTCGTGCTCGTGCCCGACCTGTACGGCTGCGGCGACTCGCCGGGCGACTCCACGGAGATCACGCTCGATGCGTGGCGCAACGACCTGCTGCGCTGCGCGATGCTCGTTCGCCAGCGGGCGCAGGGCCCGAACGTGCTGTGGGGAGTGCGCGCCGGCGCGCTGCTCGGCGTGGACATCGCGGTGGCGCTCGATCAACTGCTCGATGCGCACCTGTACTGGCAGGCGCCCGACAGCGGCCGCAGCGCAGCCGATGCGCTCGCTGCATCGGCGCGGTTTCCGGCGCGGCTGCTCGAATCGCTGGGCGAGTTGCGCATGCAGGCGCCCCCCACGGCAGAGCGCGGGGCCCCGCCGGCCGTGGCTTTCGTCGAGAGCAACGAGACGCCCACTTCGCTTGGCGACGTCTCGCGCGCCACGCGCGCGCTCACCGAATCGTGGCTCGACGCAGGCTATCTCGCCGGAGCGCGCGCGGCTCGAGTTCCGCCTTTCTGGGACGACGCGCAGTTCTCGCGACCGCTTCCCGATGCGCTTTTCGACACGACCGAGGATTTCCTCGAGTCGGTGCACTGAACGGCGCGTGCGCGGCGCGTCCACTCGATGACGGTACTCGAGCAGCCTCGAATCATCGGCGGCGTCACCGGCTCGCTGATCGGCGTGGCCACCGCTGTCGTTCGTACCGCCGACGTCGCCGCACTGATCGCTCCGGTTCCCGCGCATCCGCGCGCCGGCGAACACCGGTTGCACGTGCGGCTGGCGCGCGAACTCGCGCGGGTCGGCGTGCCGTCGCTGCGCTTCGACCCGGCCGACGGCGGCGACAGCGCACCGAGCGCCGCGCAGGCCGCCCGCTACGACGGCGATCTCGTGGCTGCGGCGACCGGCCTGCTCTCGCTGCACCCCGATGCGCGACTGGTACTCGTGGGATTCGGTGACGCGGCGTTGCCGATCGCGCGATCGCTGCGCGCGATCCGAACCGCCGCATTGCCGTTGCAGGCCCTGTGCTTCGTCGATCCGCGATTGGCTTCGGTGCGTCCGATCGAGCCGCGCGGCCTGTGGCGACGGCTCACGGGTCGCGCGTCGCCGACGATCGAAGCGCTCGAAGACGGATCTTCGTCGATGCACGAAGACCAACGCGTCTGGCTCGCGCTGCCCGACGTGCTGCACGGCGCGTCGCTGCACGTCGCGACCGGCCACGAGCTGCACGCGCGCGAGCTGATCCGCACGCTGGTCGCGGACGACGCGCGATGGCGGCGCGTAATGCGCAATGGTGCGTTTCGCCGCATCGACGGCGCCGACGCCGGCTATTCGCGCGACGAGCATTGGCGCGCGCTCGTCGAATGGGTCGTGCAGCAGCTCACGCATCGCAGGCGCCGGGGACGCTGAAAGTTCGCTCGCCGCCGAGGTTCAGCCAGCCGGCGTCACGGTTGCGGCTGCCGTCCGCGTCGGGGCCGACGCGGACGGCAGATGCGCCCGCGGACGACGTCGCGGTTGGCGCAACCGGCGGCTCACCCGTCGTCCGCGCGTCGCCTGCGGAGACGCCAACGCCGGAAGCGGACGCGGCCGAACCGCCGCCGGCGCCGTACTCCGTCGTCGATGCCGACGCCCTTCGCACCGGCGACTCCCCTCGATGCGGCGTATGCGCACTGCGGCGCGCCGGACTCTGCATGCGCACGGTCGCGCTCACGCGCACCGGCCAGCGCGAAACCGCGCGCCCCGACGCATCGGGAGCGCGATACATCGGGCACGCCCAGGCGCGCGAAGTGAGTGCCGCGGGCCTTCCGAGATCGACCAGCCCCACGCTGCGTTGCGACGCAGGCTCGCATCCGTCGACGATTCGCATCAGCCAGGTTGCGATGTTGCCCACCAGCGGCACCGCCATCGGCACGCCGTAGCGCAGTTCGAGCTTCAGCACGTTCGCGTCGTTCAGCGTCTGCTCCGACTGCGCGCCGATCGGCTCGCGCCCGCGCATTCCGGCGACGCCGCCCGCCGACATGCGAAGCCACGACCACTGCAGGTTGTCGTTCGGGATCTCCGGTGTGCCGGGTATCGGCCGGCCGAAAGCGTCGCGCGCGGGTTCGGCCCAGTCGGCGAAGCTTTCCAGCGTCGGCGCGATCTGGCGCCAGGCGATCCATCCGGAAGCCAGCCCCTGGCCGAGCCTCGCCTGCGCGACCGGGAGCGCCGCGGCGTGCGCACGCGGAATTCCCGCGCCCTGCCAGAACGGCAACAGGCCGCGAGCAAGTCCGGCCTCGATCGCATCGGGCCGCGCCTGCGCGACGCTTCCCGCCCGCGCCGCTTCGAACAACGCGTACTCGATGGCCGTGCGCGCGTGCAGCAACAGCGCCCACTGCAGCGCGCCCAGCCCGAGCAGCAGCACGATCGGCGCGGCGAGCAGCGTCTCGACGAGCGCGCTGGCGCGCTGCCGCCGGAGGCTCGCATTCACGGCCGTGGCTCGCCGCGGATGTAGTCGACCTTCGGCAACTCGTCGGTCTTGCGCTCGGGCGAAGCGGAAGCACTGCCCTTCGACGACGCAGGCGTCGATACGCGCGTCGAGGCCGGAACCGGCGTCGCAGCCGGGGTTGCCGCCGTCGCCGGAGGACGCGAGACGATCTCGTTCGTCGAATAGCGGTCCAGTCGGCGCTGCGCGCGCGCGATCTCGCGCGCCAGCGGCGCGGGATCGCCGGCCGCGGCGGCCGCGTCGCCCAGCCTCTCCAGCGACCGAAGGCTTTGCCGCGCGAGCTCGAGATTGATCAGCGCGACGTTGTAGATCGCCTTCGCGCGCAGCGATGCATCGGTCTCGACGCCCGCGAGACTGCGGGCCCCGGCGCGTCGATACGCCGCCAACGCCTTGAACCAGTCGCGCCGTTGGTGATGGACGTTGCCCAGGCGCAGCCACGCATGCGCGTTCGACGGCTGCAACGCGAGCAGGCGGTCGTAGCGGGACACCGCTTCGTCGAAGCGACGCGCGCGATAGGCTTCGTCGGCCTGCGACTGCAGCGAGGCCGGGTCGACGGGCAGCGCGGCATCGGTCCGTGGGGAGGAAGCCGCTGCGGTCGGCACGGCGACCGACGCCGGTTCCCCTGCTTCGTCGAACAGGTCCGCCCCGCCCAGCACCTGCCGATCCGGAGCAGCGAGATCCGCCCCATAGCCCGTCTGCACGGGCCCGCTTTCGGTCGCGCATGCGATCGGCGCAAGCGCCGCGAGCACGAGCGCGACGGTGCGCGTCATCCGACCCATCATCGCTTTCCTCCGTTCGAATCGATCCAGCGCAACCTCGTTCCTGCACGCAGGCCGAGCCGGCGCACCTCGCCTGCGCGCATCTCGAGCACGGCGCGCGCACGCAACGCACCGCGCGCAGTACCCGGTGGCACGCCCTCGTGAACGCAGATCACCTCACCGCTTCGCGCAACGAAAACCAGGTCGAGCGACCCTCGTACGCCGAACGTGTGCACGGCCCGACACGGCTCGATCCACAGGCCCGCACCGACGGCGGGCAGCGGCTGCGCGATCAGTCCGACCAGTCGTTCGACGACGCGCAGTGCGCGCCGCGCACGGATGCAAGCCGCGCCCGGGTCTGCGACGAGAATGCCGACGGCCATCACAACATCCCTTCGAACAGCAGTCGCTGCACGATCGGGAACAGCAGGATCGCGAAAGTGCCCGGAAAGATGAACAGCACGAGCGGCAACAGCATCTTCACCGGCGCCTCCATGGCGAGCTTCTCCGCTCGAAGAAAGCGCTCGGTGCGCCGCTGCTCCGCCTGCGCGCGCAGGATCGGCGCCAGGCTTGCGCCCTGCCGCTCGGCAGCAACGAGCGCGGCGACTACGTTCGACACGGCGGGCAGCGCGAGCCGCGCGGACATGGCGCGCAGCGCCTCGTGGCGGGGCTGTCCGGCGTGCACGTCGCGCAACACGCGCTGCCATTCGCCGCGCAGCGCTCCCGCCGGACCGTGCGCGGCAGCGTGCGCGAGCGCCGCGCCGAGATTCAAACCCGCCTCGACGCTCAACGTGACGAGATCGAGATCGTGCGGCAACTGGCGCAGGATCGCGTGCCGACGCTTCAGGATTCGATCGCGCAATGCGATGCGCGGAAGCGCCGCGCCGAGCGCTGCGGCGGCAAGCAGGGTAAGCAGCGACCCGGAATCGAGGAACGCGAGCGCTGTGCCGGCGCCGGTTGCGAAGGCGATCGCGAGGACGAGCTGGCCGGCGATCAGCTGCTCGGCTCCCAGTTCCGCGTCGAGTCCGGCGCGCGCGAGCGCGTCGCGCAGACGCTCGCGTTGCGCAGCACCGACGAAGCCGGACAAGACAGGCGCAAGTCGCGCAACGGCAGGCCACCCGAGCCGCCAACCCCACGAAAGCCGCTCGGCGGTCCCGGGCGCCACAGGCTTCGCAACTCTCGATCCGGCGACGAGCAACGCCCACGACGACAACACGACGGCGGCGAAGGTCGCACCGAGCGAGACGAGAAGCCAGGCGTTCATACGTCGATCGTCACGATGCGTCGGATCGCGAGCACGCCGATCGCCTGCAGCGTTCCGACCACGCCGCAGACGAGCCACCCCTGCCAGGTGGTGACGAGTGCGCTCATCGCGACCGGCTCGATGGCGAACAGCACCACCGCGAGCAACGACGGCAGAGCGCCCATCACCCACGCCTGCAGGCGACCCTGCGCAGTGAGCGCGCGGATCTTTCCCTCGATGGACAGCTTGCGACGCATCGAGTCGGCCAGCGACTCGAGCGTCGCCGCCATGCTGCCGCCGGCCGCTGAGCCGATGCGCAACGCGGAGCCGAACAGCACGCTCTCCTCGATCGGCATGCGCCGACCGAACGAGACGAGCGCGTCATCCAGTGAAACACCCAGGCGCTGCTCGCGCAGCAGCAGGCCGAACTCATGGCGAGCGGGCGGTGGCAATTCGCCCGCCGCCTGCGCAAGCGCTTGCATCAATCCGCTGCCCGAGCGCAGGCCTCCGGCGACGAGCATCAGCGCATCGGGCATCTGCGCGCGGAACGCTTCGATGCGACGCTTGCGCAGCCTGGCGAGCGCAAGGCGCGGCAGCAGCGCAGCGCCAAAGGCGACGGCGAGTGCCGCCGGCCAGGCACCGGTCGCCCACCAGGCGGCAAGCGCCGCGAAGAACGTCATCAGGTGTTGCACCGCCAACAGCCGGGTCGTGTCGACGAACAGGAAGGCCTCGCGCATGCGCGCGCCCACCCCTCGCTCGAAACGCTCGCGGTGCCGAGCGGCAAGGCGCGCTCCGAACCGGACGAACAGCACGAACAGCACGGCCGCCGCGCCGAAGACGCCGAAGAGCGCCAGGCCAAGCGAGGCCGCGAGCGAGGTGCCGGGCGCCACTGTCATGTCCCCTCCGCGCGGAAGATCGACAGGTCGACCGACTCCCCTTCCTCGCGCAGCCGCTCGTAGAACTGCGGCACGTTGCCGCAACCCTGGAAGCGCCCCGCGGCGAAGCGAAAGAGCGGCTGCATCAACACCCGCACGCCTTCCAGGCCCGTGAGCTCGACGACCTCGACGACGCGCCGGCGGCCGTCGGACAGGCGCGCCTGGTGCACGATCACGTCGACGGCCGCGACGATCTGCTCGCGGATCGCAGCCACCGGCATCTCGACGTCGGCCATCAGCACCATCGTCTCGAGTCGCGAGACGACGTCGCGCGGGCTGTTCGCATGCACGGTGGTGAGCGATCCGTCGTGCCCGGTGTTCATCGCCTGCAGCATGTCGAGCGCCTCGCCGCCGCGACACTCCCCGACGATGATGCGATCGGGGCGCATCCGCAGCGCGTTGCGCACGAGGTCGCGGATCGTGACGAGGCCGCGCCCTTCCGCATTCGGCGGGCGCGCTTCGAGCGTGACCCGATGCGCGTGCGCGAGGCGAAGCTCGGCCGCGTCCTCGATCGTGACGACGCGCTGGTCCGGCTCGATCAGGTTGGACAACAGGTTCAGCAGCGTCGTCTTGCCCGAACCGGTACCGCCCGAGACGACGACGTTGCGCCGCGACCGCACGCACACCGCGAGGAAATCGAGCATCGGTTGAGACAGCGAACCGTTGGCCACGAGATCGGCCGGCGAGAACAGCCGTCGATTGAAGCGGCGAATCGTGATCGCCGGACCGCGAACCGCCAGCGGCGGAATGACCGCGTTCACGCGGGATCCGTCCGGCAGCCGGGCATCGACCATCGGCGACGATTCGTCGATGCGCCGACCCAGCGGCGCGACGATGCGCTCGATCGCCGCGCGCACCGCATCCTCGCCGGTGAATGAAGCCCCGGTGGCTTCGAGCCGGCCGTTTCGCTCGACGAAGATCTCGTCCGGCGCATTGACCATGATCTCGGTGATCGTCTCGTCGTGCAGCAGCGGCTCGAGCGGTCCGAGGCCGATCGCCTCGTCGAGCACCTCGCGGGCGAGCCGGTCGCGATCGACGTGCTCGGGCAATGCGCGCTCGCCGTGGGCGATCTCGCGCAGCAGCACCTCGATCTCGGCGTGCAACTGCTCGGGGCTGAGCTGGCGGATGTCCTGGCGCCGCAGGTCGATCGTGGCAAGCAGCCGCCGGTGCAGCAGTCGGCGCCAGGGGACGAGTGTGTCGGCAGCGAGCGCCGACCGGCGCTCGGGCCCGTCGTGGCGCGACGGGAGAGCCTGCGCCCGCGGGGGCTGCGACGAAGCGCGAGGCGCTTCGCCAAGGGAATCTTGCGTCAGGTTCGCGTTTGCCGGATGCACGCGCACCCGGTAACCGGCGATCTCGATCTCGTCGTCCTCGGCAAGCGGCGCGTACTCGGCAATGCGCTCGCCGTTCACCCACGTCCCGCCCAGGCTGCCTCGATCGACGAGCTTGAAGCCGTGCTCGATACGAACGATCTCCGCATGCACGCGCGCCACGCGCCAACCGGGCAGGTGCACCGCGTTGTCGGGGCGGCGCCCGATGCGCGCAGGAAAGCGGTCGATGCGCACGCTGCGCGCCGAGCCCTCGTCGGTTTGCACGGAGAGCGTCAGCATGTCATTCGGCAATCTGCAGCCGCTCGCGTGCCTGCTCGACGTGCTCGGCGCTGCGATCGATCGCGGCGCGCTGTGCGTCGTTGCCCGGCGTGACGAAGCGCGGTGTAATGAAGACGACGAGCTCGGTCTTGTTGTCGCGGAACTCGCGCGAGCGGAACAGCGCGCCGAGGATCGGCAACTCGCCCAGTCCGGGCACCTTGTCGATCGAACGCGACGCCTCTTCGCTGAGCAGCCCCGCGATGACGAGCGTCTCGTTCTCGCGCAGGTTCACCTCGGTTTCCGCGCGGCGCTTGGTCAGGCCGGGTACGTCCTGCACCTGCACGTCGAAGTTGATTGCCGAAATCTCGGTGGCGATCTTCGCAGCGATGACGCCGGTTTCGCTCGCCACCGGCTCGACCTCGAACTTCACGCCGTATTCCTTGAAGCCGACCGACACCGTGCCCAGTCCGCTGGCGAACGGCACCGGCAGCTCGCCACCGGCCACGAAGCGCGCCGACCCGCCGCTGCGGCACGACAGTCGCGGCTCGGCGAGCACGAGCGCGTCGCCGTTCTGCACGAGCAGGTTGATCACCGAGCCGATCGAGGTCGCGAGTCCGAGCGCGGTGGCGAAGGGCGCAACCCTCGTGCGTACCTCGAGCCCGGCTTCGGATGCCGCGCCGCCCGCGCGGAATGCGATGCTCCGATGCAGATCGCCGAGGATTCCGAAGCTCGGCCCCTGCATGCTCGAGCTCCAGCGCACGCCGATGTCGTCGAGCCGGTCGCGCCGGATCTCCACCATCCGCACGTCCATCTCGATCATCCGCTCGAGACCGACCCGGCTGATGAGGTTGACGATCTGCGGATAGCGGCGCGCGATCTCGGTCATTCGCGTGGCTTCTTCCTCCGACAGCTCGTTGCCCTCGAGCACGACCTTGTCGCCAACGATGCGCGCGCGGATCCGGCTCGATTCGCCGAGCATCGCGCGCACCTCGGCGAGCAGACGGTTCGCATCGGCCGGCACGACGTGGATCTCGAAGCTGCTTTCGCTGCCGTCGGCGGCCCACAGATGCAGGGTGCTCTGGCCCGGCGCCTCGGGAATCACGAGCACCTGCCCGCCGTCCAGCGCGGTGGCCTGGATCACCTTGCCGTTGCCGACCGCGACGCGCTTGAGCTCGCCCGCGCGGATGAGGTGCACCTGGCCGACGTGCAGCTCGACCGGAATCGGCGGAAGCGGCGCGGCGTACGCCGCGAACGCGCCGGACATCCACGCGGCGACGAAGACTCTCGTCTTCATGGAGCACCCGTCGGTTGTATGGCAGAGGGTTCGCGCGAGGCCGTGCGCGCGAATCGGTGCAGCTGCCATGCGGGATCGTCCGCCGTGTCACCGGCGGCGTTCACCGGGATCGGCACCTGCGCGACGCTCGTCGTCGACACGAGCGCGCCACGTCCTCCGACGATGAGTTCGGGGCCGACGGCCTTCGGCACGACGACCGTAGGCTGCGGCGCATCGATGCCGAGCAGCGCGTTCAGGTCCATTGCGCGCGGACGCAACGGCTGGCGATCGTCCGGGTTGCGCAGCATCGCGGTGAGCTTGCCGCTGCGTTGCGCGACGATCAGCTCCTGCGCCTGCGCGGGCGACACCTCGACGGTGATCGCCGTGAAGTGGCGCAGGCCGGCCGCGTCGCCCTTGTCGGCACGTACCTGGCGGCCGGTGGCGAGTACCGCGAGGTCCTGCATCAGCGTGGACGTCACTTCCTGCGCCGGCGGCATACCCGGCGCCACCGGAGGGCGCACCGTGAACAGCAGGTCGATCCGGTCACCGGGCTGCAGCATCCCCGAGACCGAATTGACCTCGTCGACGAGGACCGACATCGCACGGATCCCCGAGCGGATTCGCGTGGAGAAGGTCGATGCGTCCGCGCCGACGATCGCGCCGGCGAGCAGCGGCTCGCCGCTTCGCATCGGCTGGCCGATGCGGGCGCCGAGATGCTGCTCGAATCGCTCCGGAAGCACCGCGCTGCCCGGGACGAGATCGACCGGCACCTCGCGCACTGCCATGCTGTCGGGATCGACGACGGTGCCGGCTTCGAGATCGCGTCTCGCGACGACGACCTCGATCGTCGCGTGCGACGGCGCGAGTCGCGCCTTCTCGATCTCGATGCGTTCGGCGAGATAACCGCGCACGCCGAACACGGCGAGCGCGCCGAAGCCGAGTGCGGCGGCGAACAGCAGCCCCGAGCGACGGCGGGCAGCGAAGGCGCCGACGCGCCTGACCAGAGCGAGTGGATGGATCATGGCAGCGAGATCGTCTCGGTGAAGCGTTGATAGCGATCGGCGACGGCGTGGAAGAAGGCCTCGAGCGCGCTGTTCGGGCCGGCGGTGATCGCCAACACGAACAACGCGACGACGACGAGGTACTCGACCATCGTCTGGCCTCGCGAACGGCGGATGCTCATCGGGGCGTCTCCACGTGATGCAGGACGGCGCTGGCCCCCTGCGGTTGCCGATGCAGCGTCACGAGCAGTTCGGCAGTCGCGCTGCGATAGAAGCGCGCACGGTCGTCGTGCCAGCGCAGGTCGCGCGAAGGCCCGCTCGCCCGCATCGGCTCGTAGCCCGCCCGCTGCAGGTGCCGTTCGAGATGGCGCTCGGTGTCGTCGAGCGAACGCGCGAAGTGCGCGACGAGCGTCGCCGCGCGGCGCTCGCCTGCTCCGCCCGACGAAAGCTGGCGCACGAGTTGCGCGTCGGGCGGAACGAGTCGCGCGAGCGCTTCGCCTTCGGCGGCGCCTGTGGCGCGGCTCCAGCGCGTCAGCAACCCCTCGCTGCCGCCGCCTGGCGACGCCCGCAACTGCAACGTCTCGAAGCCGGGGAAGCCCGGCCCCGGACCATCGACATTGCTCGCCGCCGGGTCCGTCGCCGCGGGCCTGGACAGGACGAACCATTCCCCGGTCTGCGCCTGCAGCACCGGATCGGCGCCTTGCGCGCGCCAGTGCCGCTCGATCTCGGCAATCGCCTCGTGGGGAGCCCGTCGACTGTGCAATTCCAGCACGATCACCGAATGTCCGGCGATCGAGCCGTCGGGAATCGCGATGCGCGCGCGGTCGATTCCCGGCAGCGACTGCACGACATCCATTTCGCCGGCGCGAGCCGATACGTGTACCGCAGCCAGCGGCAGCACGGCGAGCAGCAATGCGGCGCGCGGATTCATCGGCCGATGCGGTCGGCCGGCACGCGGTCGACGTCGGTTTCATGGGGCCGGAAATCGGATGCGCGCGGCTCGAGGCCCGCGACGTCCATCAACTGCATCGACCACTGCGTGAGCCGGTAGCCGATGCGGAACGCCCCTTCGTGCACCGGATCGACGCGCTGGCCCGCTTCGACCCGCGACTGCACGCTATGGCTCGCACTGCCGTACGGCCCCGAAGCGTTCCACGCATCGGTGACGAGCGCCACCCGCGCGCGCATCAAGAGCGGCAGCGAATCGAGGCGCGCCAACCGCTCGTTGCCTGCCTGGCTCGGCGACACGCGCAGGCTCACCTCGGAGGCGGCGAGTCCGCCGTCCAGCGACAGGCCGAAGCGCGAAGGCCCGGCGAGGCGGTCGAGCAACGCGCCCGCATCGCCCGCCGCGCGGCCGATCGCCGTCGATCGTCCGGCGTCGAAGCGCGACGGCGTCACGGCGATGTCGACATCGGCGTAGCGCTCGAGCAGCGGGCGCCCGCGCCGATCGGTCCACAACGGATTGCGCTCGTGCACCGGCGCGCCGTCGTCGAGCAAATCGGCCGTGAAGATCTCGCGATCGATGCGACCGAAGTGCCGTCGGCGCGCGTCCTCGGCGAGGGCCACGCGCGCGTGCGTCTCGGTGCAATCGTCAGGGCGGACCGTGCATTCGAAGGCGAGCGTGCGCGACGCCGCGATCGTCGCCTGCTGCATCGACTGGAACTTGCCGAGCAGCACGACGAGCAGCACCAGCGGCACCAGCACGATCGCGCCGACGAGCGCCTCGACGAGCGCCTGGCCGTGTTGTATGCGCCGATGAGCGCGATCAGTTCGCATAGCGTACCGCCGCCGCACGTTGCGCTTCGCTCGGCTCGGCAAGCCGCGCCTGCCAATACGGGCTGTACAGGCTCGCGTATTCGATGCGCGCCGGCGCCCCCGGCGGCCGACGAAAGTACGCCTCGCCGACCGACATCGCCCACAATCGGTTGTCGGCGAACGACTCGAAAAGCCGCAATCGTCCGATGCCTGCATCGATGGCGTTCGCCGTGCGCACGCTGCGCGCCTCGACACGCGCGAGCACGACGACCTGCGACGCCGGGAACCGTGTATCGGCCAGCGCCGCATAGTTCAACTCGCGCACCCGTTCGATGCCGCTGTAGCTGTCGAAGCCGGCATACCCTTCGCCCCCGATCCCTGACTCGGCCAGACCGGTGGCGAGGCGGTTGTCGAGCGTACTGCCCGTGTTGCCGACGATTCCGGGCGACTCCGAGCCGTCGGACGCCTGCGCTGCGCCCCACCCCACCGGAAGCCACTCGCGCTGCTTGCAGCTCCCGAAGAGAAAGCCGCTCTTGCGCCAGTTGTGGATCGATGCGGTGTCGACGGCCTGCCAACGCTCGAGATCGGGCGCCATTTCGGTGCCGCCGCGCTTGCGCCACCAGCGGAACCACTTGTCGATGCTCGTCGTGCGCCCGAAGCACGACGAAGGCAGCAGCAGCAGCCGCAAGTCGTCGCGCCGCGGCCCGCGCACGAAGGGATCGAGCGAATCGACGACGACGTCGCGCAGCCGCGCACGGTCAGCGTCGTTCGCATAGCGTCGCGTGAAACGGTTGAACGCGGCGTCGTCTCCGAGCGCGAATGCGAAGAACGCAGGATCGTTCGCGCGAACGACCTCGTTGGCCACGGCGCCGAGCCCGAAAGAGTCGGCGGACAACTGCAAGGCCTCCTGGCTGCGCGCGAGCAACGATTTGTAGCCGAGCGTGGGCGCTGCGCGCACGAGGATTTCCTCCGCGGCGGTGGCCTCGGTGAGCTCGCGCGCGGTGCGAGCCACGGTAGCCGCCGCTTCGAGCACGGGAGCCGCCGGCGGCCAGGCCGCGGCGAGCGTGCTCGCGTTCTCGGTGAATCGCTCGAAATACTTCGCCCACGAGACGAGCGTGACCGCCTGCGCGACGGCAACCTCCTGCGCGACGATCGCGCGATTCGCGTACGCGTGAAAATTCAGCACGCGCGCGCGCCACAGCGCCGCGCTCCACGCGGCGGCGTCGGCGGCGTTGACGAGGCGCTTCTTGGTGGCGACGACCTGCCCGCTGCTGAAGAGCAGGAAGGTGGCGAGCAACGCGCCGAACAGCAGCACGAGCGCCAGCACGAGCGTCTGCCCACGCTGCGCTGCTGCTGGCTTGCCTGCGTGCATCGCCGCGCTCCGCTTCAGCGGTTGTTGGCGTCGTAGTTGTCGAGGCCCTTGCGCGCGTTGGCGTTCGTCGACGCGGTGGTCGCGTTCGACTGCGCATTGCCGATCGCCGTGGAGGCGGTCTGCCCCGACACCTCGAGCGCAAGTCCGGCGGTCTGGTTGCGAATGGTTTGCCCGAACAGCGTGTAGACGCCGATCGCGGCTACGGCGATCAGCGCCACGACGATGATGTATTCCGTCATCCCCTGGCCGCGCTGGCGAAGCGGCCGTACGACGGGAGCAGGAACGAAGGCGGGAAGCGGATGCATGGGACGGTCTCCTGTGCGCCGGAAGGAGGAGGCGCAGGAACCGTTATAGGCGCGCACATCGCGCGCCGGAATTCGACGCTCGGCCGAGTCGGCGGACTAGGACCTTCGTCGTGACCGCAGGGTCAAGGCAAGCCAGCGCCGCGAGTGCGGGCTTGACGCCAGTGTGCCCGCACCGGGCGAAAAAAAGGGCCGGCGTTTTCGCCGGCCCCCGATCGAGACAAGAAGCGCTACTCAGGCCGCCTTCTTCTTGCCCTCGCCCTTCGCCTCGAAGAACTGCGCGTCCTCGGTCGAACCCTTGAGCGCCGCCGTGGACGCCTCGCGCTCCACGGTCGTCGTCACGGCATCGAAGTAGCCGGTACCGACCTCGCGCTGGTGCTTCACCGCCGTGAAGCCTTGCTCGGCGGCGGCGAACTCGGCTTCCTGCAACTCGACGAAGGCGCTCATCTGGTTGCGCGCGTAGCCGTGCGCCAGATGGAACATCGAGTAGTTCAGCGAGTGGAAGCCGGCGAGCGTGATGAACTGGAATTTGTAGCCCATCGCGCCGAGCTCGCGCTGGAACTTCGCGATCGTCTGTTCGTCGAGGTTCTTCTTCCAGTTGAACGACGGCGAGCAGTTGTACGCGAGCATCTTGCCCGGGAACTGCTTGTGGATCGCGTCGGCGAAGGCGCGCGCGAATTTCAGGTCCGGCGTGCCGGTCTCGCACCAGATGAGGTCGGCGTACGGCGCGTAGGCCAGGCCGCGCGAGATCGCCTGCTCGAGACCGTTCTTCGAACGGAAGAAGCCTTCGACCGTGCGCTCGCCGGTGAGGTACGGCTTGTCGTTCTCGTCGACGTCGGACGTCACGAGGTCGGCCGCTTCCGCGTCGGTGCGCGCGAGCAGGATCGTCGGCACGCCGCAGACGTCGGCTGCGAGCCGCGCGGAGACGAGCTTGGCGACCGCCTCACGGGTGGGCACCAGCACCTTGCCGCCCATGTGGCCGCACTTCTTCACGGAGGCGAGCTGGTCCTCGAAGTGAACGCCCGACGCGCCCGCGTCGATCATCGACTTCATCAGTTCGAACGCGTTCAGAACGCCACCGAAACCCGCTTCGGCGTCGGCCACGATCGGCGCGAAATAGTCGACGAAGTCGGCGTCGTTAGGGCTCTTGCCTTCCATCCACTGGATCTGGTCGGCGCGCGTGAGCGTGTTGTTGATCCGGCGCACGACCGACGGCACCGAGTTGGCGGGATACAGCGACTGGTCGGGATACATCTCGCCCGCCAGGTTCGCATCGCCCGCCACCTGCCAACCCGACAGGTAGATCGCTTTCAGGCCGGCCTTGACCTGCTGCATCGCCTGGTTGCCGGTGAGCGCACCCAGCGAATTGACGAAGGGCTCCTCGTTGATCAGCTTCCAGAGCTTCTCGGAGCCGCGCTTGGCGAGCGTGTGCTCGATCTGCACCGAGCCGCGCAGGCGCACGACGTCCTCGGCCGTATAGCCGCGCTTGATTCCGCGCCAGCGCGGGCTTTCCGACCACTCCTTCTGCAGCTTCTGCGCGTCGAGTTCACGAGACGACATGGGGTTCTCCTGGACGAGTTGAAGATCGCTTCGGCGGCGAGCCGCACGCTCCGAAACGCCGTCGTCCGGGCGAGCTCGAATCGTCGTCGAGATGGACGAAAGCTTAGCCGTTTGTGATGCGATGCAATATGGGAAAAGTCGCTTCTTGGCGAAAAACTTTATTTCCGACTTTTCAGCTAGTTAGAGCTAGATTACCGCATTGTGAAAGCACGGTGACAAGTCGTGAAATAGCAGTGTGATGCGTTGCACCGCGACATTTTCACGATCCGAAATAGGCTTTCCGAATCTGGTAAAACGCGCTCCCGCGGGGCGCGGGGAGGTCACTCCCGCCTTTGCGCGATACGACGACGCGACGGCGGGATCGCGTGCCGGTCCCGCGCGGTTCAGCATGACCTCTCGCCGCCGCCGGAGGAAACAGATGGCGGTCCGGCGAGCGTCGACAAGGGCTCGATTTCGGAGGTTCATCATGAAGATCGAGAAGACACTGCTTCTGACGACGATACTCGCCGGCGCGATGGGCGCGGCAACCGGCGCAATGGCCCAGAACTGTTCGGGCGGTGCGGATGGCGGAATGGATGCCACCGGCAACCAGTGCAGTGTCACGGCGCCGGCCGCCACCGACGTCGATTCGGCGATGTGGCAGCTCGTTTCTTCGCGGCTCGCGCCCGCTCCGACGAGCAGGACCGGATTCGCGGAAACGATCCTGAAGCAACCGGTGGACGACACCCGGCCGGTGAACCCGCTGATGCCGGCTGTCGCGCCAACGGCCGGGCTCGACGACTCTGTGCAGTTCGGCCCGTGATCGCTTGATCTCGCTCAAGTACTGCCTCCGGTCGTTGAATGATGATTCATTCAACGACCGGAGCGAATGCGAACGATGGGCGAGATACAGCAGGAGCGACTGGGCAGCGTATTGCGCGCAACCCTCGATGCACCGCCGGTGAATGCGCTGAGCCGCGCGATGATCGAGGCGCTCGGCAAGCTCGCCGACGCCGTCGCCGCCGATCGATCGATTTCCATTCTCCACATTCGCAGCGTCGGTCGCGCCTTCTGCGCCGGCGCGAATCTGGACGAGATGCGAGTGGGCTTCTCGGGCCCCGAGGGTCTGGAGCAGCAACTCGATTTCGTGCGACGCCTGCAACGGGTGTTCGAGCGCA
>JAEWFA010000039.1 GCA_023389055.1 Pseudomonadota bacterium
GGCCGAAACCGGCGCGGCGCTGCGCGACGGCGAAGGCGCGCTCGCCAACGCGGCAGCGCCGACGCCGCCTGGGCGGGCGGCGGCCGGCGCAGCGGCTAGCGGTTGCGCGGTCTCGGTCGCCAGCGACGGCCGGAATGCGAGCAGGCGCAGCAGCACCATCGTGAAGCCGGTATGCGCATCGGGCGCGAGCGGGAGCTCGCGCGCCCCGTGCGTGACGATCTGGTAATAGACCTGCAGGTCCTCGGCGGCGATCGCCTGCGCGAAACGCTGCAACATTTCGGGGTCGTCGGCGTCGCCGAGCGCGCCGAACTGCGCGAGCGCAATGCGCTGAAGCAACTGCGCGAAATCCGAGAGCGCGCGCTCGAAGGGCGCGTTCGCCGCAAGCATCGAATCGGCAACGTCGACGAGCGCCCGCCCTTCGCCGGCGACGAGCGCGTCGAGGATGCGAACGAGCCAGCCTGCATCGACCAGCCCGAGCATCTCGCGCACCTCGGACTCGCGCACGCTGCCCGCGCCGAATGCGATCGCCTGGTCGAGCAGCGAAAGTGCATCGCGCATGCTGCCCGCCGCCGCACGGCCGATGCGATCGAGCGCTGCCGCGTCGTGGTCGACGCCCTCGGCTTCGACGATCGTCGCCAGGTGCGCGGCAATCGCCGGCGCAGGCATGTTCTTCAGGTTGAACTGCAGGCAACGCGACAGCACGGTAACCGGGACGCGCTGCGGGTCGGTGGTGGCGAGTACGAAGACCACGTGCGGCGGAGGCTCCTCGAGCGTCTTGAGCATCGCGTTGAACGCGTGCGTCGACAGCATGTGGACTTCGTCGATGACGTAGACCTTGTAGCGCCCGGCGGTCGGGGCGTACACCGCGTTCTCGAGCAGCTGGGTCATCTCGTCGACGCCGCGGTTCGACGCGGCGTCGAGCTCGATGCAGTCGACGAAGCGACCGGCGTCGATGCCGGTGCACGCCTCGCACCGGCCGCAGGGGCGCGCCTGCACGCCGCGCTCGCAGTTCAACGCCTTGGCGAGAATGCGCGCGATCGTCGTCTTGCCGACGCCGCGGGTGCCGGTGAACAGATAGGCGTGGTGCAGCCGCTTCGTCTCGAGCGCGTGCGACAGCGCGCGCACGACATGCTCCTGGCCGACCAGGGAATCGAAATCCCGTGGGCGCCACTTGCGAGCCAGCGCGAGATGGGTCATGTCGGGATACGCGATCGGGCGAAGCGCGCGGAGCCGGGGAAGCCCGCCGGTGGAGAGTCGGGTGGGCGAGCCGGAACCCCGGCACGCGCGGGAAATGGCTGTGGCTGCTTCCTTCCGGACCTGACCAGGTTGACCACGCCGCACTGCGGGGAGGCCCGCCCGCGCCGATTCTAGCAGCCGCGCGCGACGCACCGAGGCGCGACGCGCGCGTGTACCATTGTTTGCAGGGCGCTTCCTCGTACGGACGCGCCGCAATCCAGGAGGGAGAATGGCGATCCAGCACGTATCCGACGCATCGTTCGAGCAGGACGTCCTGCAGGCCGAGGGGCCGGTGCTCGTCGACTACTGGGCCGAGTGGTGCGGCCCGTGCAAGATGATCGCGCCGATCCTCGACGAGGTATCGCGCGAGTACGAAGGCAAAGTCCGCGTCGCGAAGATGAACGTCGACGAGAACCAGTCCACGCCGTCGAAATACGGCATCCGCGGCATCCCCACGCTGATGCTGTTCCGCGGCGGCGAAGTCGTCGCCACCAAGGTCGGCGCGTTGTCGAAGTCGCAACTCTCGTCGTTTCTGGACACCAACCTCTGATCGGGTGTAAGCTCACGGCCGCCCGTTGAGGTGCGGCCGTAATGCCCGCCTTCTCGCGGCGCGAGGCGCGCGAGGCAAGGCGCGACGCGGTTCCTCACGTCGACCCTCCCCCGCCTTTCCAGGGCCCTTCCGGCCCGCCCCTCCGACCCGTTGTCGATTCCTGCGGCCCAAGCCGCTCGCGCTCGCCCGTCGTCGCACGCGTTCCAGTCAAGCTTCCCTGCGGGGAGAAACAACCCGATGCACCTGTCCGAACTGAAGTCGCTGCACGTTTCGCAGCTGATCGAGATGGCCACCGCCCTCGAAATCGAAAACCCGCAGCGAATGCGCAAGCAGGAGCTGATGTTCGCCATCCTGAAGCGCAAGGCCCGGACCGGCGAGACGATCTTCGGCGACGGCTGTCTCGAGGTGCTGCCCGACGGCTTCGGCTTCCTGCGTTCGCCCGAGACGTCGTATCTCGCCAGTACCGACGACATCTACATCTCGCCGTCGCAGATCCGACGCTTCAACCTGCACACCGGGGACTCGATCGAGGGCGAAGTGCGCACGCCGAAGGAAGGCGAGCGGTATTTCGCGCTGGTGAAGGTCGACAAGATCAACGGCGAACCGCCCGAGGCGAGCAAGAACAAGATCCTGTTCGAGAACCTCACGCCGCTGCACCCCGACGACCGGCTCGTGCTCGAGCGCGAGATCAAGGCCGAGGAGAACATCACCGGCCGCATCATCGACATGATCGCGCCGATCGGCCGCGGCCAGCGCGGATTGATCGTCGCCCCGCCGAAAGCCGGCAAGACCGTCCTGATGCAGCACATCGCGCACGCGATCACCACCAACTACCCCGACGTCGTTCTCATCGTGCTGCTGATCGACGAGCGGCCCGAAGAAGTCACCGAGATGACGCGCTCGGTGCGCGGCGAAGTCGTCGCCTCCACTTTCGACGAACCGGCCACGCGCCACGTGCAGGTCGCCGAGATGGTGATCGAGAAGGCCAAGCGACTGGTCGAGCACAAGCGCGACGTCGTGATCCTGCTCGACTCGATCACCCGCCTGGCGCGCGCCTACAACACGGTGGTGCCCGCCTCCGGCAAGGTGCTCACCGGGGGCGTCGACGCCAACGCGCTGCAGCGCCCGAAACGCTTCTTCGGCGCGGCGCGCAACATCGAGGAAGGCGGCTCGCTCACGATCATCGCCACCGCGCTGATCGACACCGGCAGCCGGATGGACGAGGTCATCTACGAAGAGTTCAAGGGCACCGGCAACATGGAGCTGCACCTGAACCGGCGGATGATGGAAAAGCGCGTCTATCCCGCGATCGACATCAACCGCTCGGGCACGCGCCGCGAGGAGTTGCTGATCAAGCCCGAAGTGCTGCAGAAGATCTGGATCCTGAGGAAGCTGCTGCACGACATGGACGAGCTCGAGGCGATGGAATTCCTGCTCGACAAGGTCCGCCAGACGAAGAGCAACCAGGAGTTCTTCGAGATGATGCGGCGCGGCGGGTGATCCGCTATAATCTACGGTTTGCCGCCTGCAAGGCTTTGCCCCTGCCACGGATCCGATAATGAAACAGGGCATCCACCCCGAATACCGCGAAGTCGTCTTCATGGACATGGCGAACGGCTTCAAGTTCGTCACGCGTTCCACGGTCGGCACGCGCGAGAAGATCAAGATGGACGACGGCAAGGAATATCCGTTGTTCAAGCTCGACGTCACTTCCGAGTCGCACCCGTTCTACACCGGTGCGCAACAGCGCATCATCGAGACGGGCCGCGTCGAGAAATTCCGCCAGAAGTTCGCCCGTGGCGGCAAATGAGCGGTAGATGAGCGGGAAATGATCTCGCGGGCAGCTTCGGCTGCCTTTTTTTCGGCCACCCCTCCCCGCGCTCCTGCCACTGTTGTCAGGGGCCTTCGTAGCCCGGGGTCTTTCGTAGTCTTTCTCGCCGGTCCCGCACTGCAGGAGCCAGCGTGTCGTCGATGAGACCGTTCATCGTCACCGAACTGCAGGCGGGCAAGCTGCCGCGCTGGGGGCTGCTGCTCGTCTGCGCGCTGTACGCCGTGCCCGGATTCGTCGCGCGCGACCCGTGGCGCAAGCTCGATGCGGCCGGCTTCGGCGTCGCATTGACGATGATGCGCGGCGAGTCCGCCGACTGGCTGATGCCGAACATCGCCGGCCAGCCCGTCGTCAGCGACGGCCCCCTTCCTTTCTGGATGGCTGCCGCCTTCGGCCGCGCAGCCCAGGGCCTGCTCGGCGAATACGGCGCAGTCCGGGCCGCGGTGCTCGCGACGCTCGCCGTCGCGCTCGTCCTCTTCTGGTACGCGGGCTACGCGCTGGCGCGCCGGCAGGGAGTCCAGCCGTCCGACCCCTTCGGCGCTTCCGCCTCCCGCGTCGACTACGGTCGAGCGATCGCGGACACCGGCCTGCTGGTGCTGATGGCTACCTTCGGGCTGCTGCTGCGGATGCACGAAACGACCGCCGAACCGGCGCAGTTCGCGTGGATCGCCCTGTTCCTTTTCGGCTGCGCGCAGGCGCTCGAACGCCCCGCCATCGGCGGCGCCGTCGCCGGCACCGCGATTTCCGCAAGCCTGCTCACGAGCGGAGCGGGCCACGCGGGCGCGCTGCTCGTCGTCCTGGTCGCGCTGCCGATCGCGAGCCGCTCGTTCCGGCTCGTCGGGCGGCGCATGCTCGTGTTCGCCGCGGGCGTTGCGGTGGCGCTCGCACTGCCCTGGCCGCTGGCGCTGCTGCAGTCGCCTGCCGGGAGCGCGCATCTGGCCGGGTGGCTCGCCTGGAATCGCGAGTCGCTGTCCGGCCCGACGATCGAGTCCCTCGCCTACTTCGCCCAGACCGTCCCGTGGTTCTACTGGCCGGCGTGGCCGGTTGCGCTGTGGGCCGCGTACCGCTGGCGCGGTCGATGGAACGAGCCGGCCGTCGCGCTGCCGGCGCTGGCGACGCTGGCGCTCACGTTGCGCGCACTGCTCGCGCCCAACGGCGCCGAGACATGGCTGCTGCCGGCAACCGTGCCGCTGGCGATGCTCGCCGCGGTCGGAGTTCCCACGCTTCGGCGCGGCATCGTCAACCTCATCGACTGGTTCGCCGTCACGAGCTTCACGTTGTTCAGCATCGTGATCTGGGCCTACTGGATCGCGCTGATGACCGGCTTCCCGCCGCGCATGGCGTTCCGCATGCGCCAGATCGCACCCGGCTTCCTGCCGGAAGGCGTGTTCGGCGAAGTGGTTCTCGGGATAGCCGCCACGACCGCGTGGCTGCTGCTGGTGCGCTGGCGCATCTCGCGCCAGCCGCCGATGATCTGGCGCCCGATGGTGCTCTCCTGCGGCGGCATCGTGCTCGCGTGGTTCCTGCTGATGACGCTGTGGCTGCCCGTGTTCAACGAGCGAAACACCTATCGCGGCCTGTCGGCCGAGCTGCGTAGCGCCTTCGACGCCGCCGATGCGCGCTCCGGCGATTGCGTGGTGACCGACAACGTCGAGCGCGCCGCCCGTGCGAGCTTCTACTACTTCGCGCAGCTCCCGTTCGGCGAACCGGGCGCGCGCTGTCGCTGGCTGCTCGTGCAGGACGACGGTCCGATGGCGCGAACGAGTCCCGAATCGCGCCCCGGGTGGGAACTGCTGTGGGAAGGGCGCCGTCGCAGCGACCGCGACGAGCGTTTCCTGCTGTACCGCCTCGGCGCCGAGGCGCGCTCCCGAGCGCTCGGACTCAGGCAGCCGGCACGCTGAGGAGGAAATGCTGCCGGTAGTAGCGCAGCTCGTCGATCGACAGCAGCGCGTCGGCCAGCGCCGTGTGATCGCTCTTCTTCGAGAAGCCCTTTGCGATCTCGGGCCGCCAGCGCCGACACAGCTCCTTCAACGTGCTGACGTCGAGGTTGCGATAGTGGAAGTGCGACTCGAGCCGGGGCATGTAGCGCACGAGGAAGCGGCGATCCTGGCAGATCGAGTTGCCGCACATCGGCGAGCAGTTCGCCGGCACGAATGCCGAGACGAAGTCGAGCAATCGGCGCTCGACCTCGGCCTCGGTGTACGACGACGCGAGCACGCGCTCGACGAGACCCGTTCGCGCATGCGTCGAACGATTCCATTGGTCCATTGCGTCGAGCACGGCGCGCGGCTGGTGCACGGCATACGACTCGCTGTGCGCGACGACTTCGAGTTGCGCATCGGTGACGACGATCGCCGCTTCGATGATCCGGTCGACGGAAGGATTCAGGCCCGTCATTTCGAGGTCGATCCAGATGAGTCTCGTCTCGTCGGGAGAAGGCGCAGGTGCCTCCGGGCGCTGTGACATAATTTTTTTCTCCGTCGACAATTCTCGCATAGCGTCCCCCTTGACATCGCAGGCCTTCACGTTGGTGTTCGCTTTCGCGCTGCTCGCATCGGTGGCGACGAAGCTTTGGCTGGCGACGCGCCAGATCCGGCACGTCGCCCGGCATCGCGATGCGGTGCCGGCGAGCTTCGCATCGCGCATCGATCTCGCGGCGCATCGACGCGCCGCCGCCTACACGATCGAACGCACCCGACTGTCGGTCGTCGAGTCCGTGTTCGGCGCGCTCGTGCTGCTCGGCTTCACGCTGTTCGGCGGCCTGCAGGCACTGCTCTCGGCGCTCGAGTCGCTGCTGCCGAACACGCCATTCCTGCGCTCGCTGGCCATCGTCGCCGCGGTCTTCACCCTCACCGCACTGCTCGACCTGCCGTTCGCGTGGGTGCGCCAGTTCCGCATCGAGCAGCGCTTCGGCTTCAACCGGATGACGCCGCGCCTGTTCGTCGTCGACACGCTGAAGGCGGCCGCCGTCGCGGCGGTTCTCGGCCTGCCGCTGCTCGCGCTCGTGCTGTGGCTGATGCGCAGCAGCGGAAACCTGTGGTGGCTGTGGGCGTGGGCCGCGTGGGCCGCATTCAACGTGGCCGTGCTCGTCCTCTACCCTACCGTCATCGCCCCGATGTTCAACCGCTTCGAGCCGCTGCCCGGCGGCGAACTGCGCGATCGCGTCGAAGCGCTGCTCGCGCGCTGCGGCTTCGCCTCGAAGGGCCTCTACGTGATGGACGGGAGCCGTCGGTCGGCGCACGGCAACGCGTATTTCACCGGATTGGGTCGCGCCAAGCGCGTCGTCTTCTTCGACACGCTGGTCTCGCGTCTCGAGCCGCCCGAGATCGAGGCGGTGCTCGCGCACGAGCTCGGCCACTACGAGCGGCGCCACGTGCAGAAGCGAATCGTGCTGATGTTCGGCGCGAGCCTCGCCGGCCTCTGGTTGCTCGGCTGGTTGTCGACGCAGGCGTGGTTCTACGAGGGGCTCGGCGTCTCGCCGGGTATCGGCGACATCGACGCAACCGCACTCGTCCTGTTCCTGCTCGTGCTGCCGGTGTTCACCTTCCTGCTCCAGCCGCTGTTCGCCGCCGTCTCGAGACGCCACGAATTCGAGGCCGACGCCTTCGCCGCCCGCCACGCGCGCGCGAACGACCTCGTCACCGCCCTCGTGAAGCTGTACAAGGACAACGCGTCGACGCTCACTCCCGATCCCGTTCACTCGGCGTTCTACGATTCGCATCCGCCGGCATCGCAGCGCATCGGCCGGCTCGGCGAACTCGCCTCGGCCTGAGACCTCCGATGAGAAAACCGATTCCCCGCACCGCACTGCTCACGCGCAAGTCGCGCCCGCTGCCGGGCGGCGCCTGGTCGCAGACCGAGATCGATGCGCAGCTCTCCGAGCTGCCCGGCTGGAGCCAGCGCGAAGGCGCGCTCGAACGCGGCTTCGCCTTCGGCGACTACTACGAGACGATCGCCTTCGTGAACGCACTCGCCTGGATGGTGCATGCCGAGGACCATCATCCGGAGCTCGTCGTGGAATACAACCGGTGCAAGGTGCGCTTCGCCACGCATTCGGTGGGCGGCATCTCCGAGAACGACTTCATCTGCGCTGCCAAGACCGATGCCGTCTTCGGCCGAAGCGGCAACTGACGGTCGAACCGCGGCGACGAGTCCCGCCGCGGGCACCGAACCGGCGCGCGTGCTCGCCAGCTTCGGTCGGCATTACTGGGTGCGCACACGGTCGGCCGAGGAGCGCCTCGCCGTCACGCGCGGCAAGCGCACGAATCTGTGCGTCGGCGACGAAGTCGAAATCCGCCCGCTCGGCGCCGGACAGGCGGTGATCGAATCGCTGCACGCGCGCTCGACGCTGCTGCAGAGAAGCGACATGTGGCGCACGCGACTGATCGCGGCCAACGTCGAGCGCGCCGCCGTGGTGGTCGCCGGCGAGCCGCCGTTCTCCGAAGAACTGCTGATGCGCATGCTGATCGCGATCGAGACGTCGGGAATCGAGCCGGCGATCGTCGCCAACAAGGCCGACCGGCCGGCGGCGCGCGAAGCGATCGCGGCGCGAATGACCGTCTACCGCGCGCTCGGCTACCCCGTGTTCGAAGTCAGCGCGCTCACCGATGCGCCCGCCACCCGCGCAGCCTTGGCGCCATGGCTTGGCGGACGCACGACGCTGCTGCTCGGCGAATCGGGGATGGGCAAGTCGACGCTGGTCAACGCGCTCGTCCCCGACGCGCAGGCGCGAACGAACACGATCTCGCAGGCATTGGGCACCGGCCGGCACACGACGACCTTCAGCCGCCTGTTCGACGTGCCGGCGGATACCGCGCCCGACGCGCGCATCGTCGACTCCCCCGGTTTCCAGACCTACGGCCTGAACCATCTGTCGAGTTCGCAGCGCGAACACGCGATGCGAGAGTTCGTTGCGCTGATCGGCCGCTGCCGCTTCAACGACTGCCTGCACGGCGACGAACCCGACTGCGCGATCCGCGCCGCTGCCCAACGCGGCGAGATCGATCGCTTGCGGTATCGATTGTTTGTTCGCATCGAGAG
>JAEWFA010000045.1 GCA_023389055.1 Pseudomonadota bacterium
CCTGCCCGAGGCGCACCCCGGGCGCCCGCCGCACGCCGCTCCGCCGCAGCCCGCGCGTTTCCCGCTACGCACGCGTCACTGCTTGTTGCGGATGGGAACGTTCATCTCCTCGGGCTTGATCTCCTTCACGAGCTCGGGAATCCCCCATGCAACGCTCGGATCGACCTTGATCCGGAAGTGATACATCGACTGCATCGCCTGGTGGTCTTCCTTGCGAAAAGTCATCTTCCCTTTCGGCGTATCGAAGCTCATCCCCTCCATCGCCTTGATCAGGCTCTCGGTCTTCGTATCGCCGTTCGTCTTCTTCAGCGCCTCGACGACCGCCATCGCCGCCGCCATTCCGCCCGCGGTGAAGAAATCCGGCGGCGCGTTGAAGCGCTTCTGGTGCTCCTTGACGAGCCAGTCATTCACCGGATTCTTCGGAATCTCGTAGTAGTAGTACGTGGCGCCTTCCATCCCGGGGAAGTTCTTGTACGCGGCCATCGCCGGCAGGGTGTTGCCGCCGGTGGCGATCTCGATGCCGTAGCGCTTCGGATCGAGGTCGGCGATCTTGAACGGGTTGCCCGCGCCCGCCCAGACGATCCAGATCACCTTGCGCCCCGGCTTGTCCTTCAGCGCATCGAACAGCCGCTGCGCGCCCGCGGTAAAGTCGGTGGTGCTGGCCGGCAGGTACTCCTCGTGGACGACCTTCGCCTTCTTCAGCGCGTCCTTGAACGCCTTGACGCCGTCGCGGCCGAACGCGTAGTCCTGCGCGAGCGTGGCGATCGACGTTCCTTCCTCGTCCAGAGCAACCGCGTTGGAGATCGCGTCCTGCGAAGAGTTGCGGCCGGTGCGGAAGATGTAGCGGTTCCACTTGTCACCGGTGATCGAGTCGGCGACCGCCGGTTCGACGAGCAGGATCTTCTTGTACTCCTCGGCCACCGGCAGCAGCGCCAGCGCCACGCCCGACGACGTCGGGCCGATCGCGAGGTCGGCCTTGTCGTCGCCGTAGGCGGCCTGCAGTAACGACTTGCCGACGTCGGGCTTGCCCTGGTCGTCCTTCTCGATCACGACGATCTTGCGGCCGTTCACTTGCATCGACCCATTGGTCGCGTACTCGAGACCCATCAGCAGGCCGGTCTGCGTCTGCTTGCCGTAGGCTTCCAGCGGCCCGGTCTTCGAGTAGACGTGCGCGATCGTGACGTCCTTGGCGACGGCGGCGCCGGCGAGCATCACGCCTGCCACCAACGGCATCGCGAGACGCCCCGCCTGCCGAAGCATCGAAAAGCAGTTCATCGAATTCCTCCTCGTGTCGTTCACGATCGCTCCGATCGCGTTCCTGATGCGAATGACGCAACGTTCGTGCCACCCGACGCCGCCTCGGCAAACGCTTGATCTGCCGGACGCAATGCCGGAACCGCCGATCGGGGTGCGAGGAGTTCGTCCGACTTTCGTACAGGTTGCGTGAGCGAAACTGACCGATTCACGGACAGACCGAACCTCTCGGTGGATCTGTATCGAAAATGGACATCCAGCGGCGCACCGGAGGGACGCCGCCCGAGTACCCTGCTCGCTGGATCCGGACAAGGAGAACGCAATGACGCAGCGGGTGTTGGTGACGGCCGGCGCATCGGGCATCGGGCGCGAGATCGCGCGCGCCTTCGCCGTTACCGGAGCGAAGGTGTTCGTCTGCGACGTCGACGAAGCGGCGCTCGCCGCGCTGCCGCGGGAGTTGCCCGACGTCGGCACGATTCGCTGCGACGTATCGCAGCGCGCCGACAACGAGCGGATGGTCGCAGCCGCTTTGCAGTGGCTCGGCGGACTCGACGTGCTCGTGAACAACGCGGGCATCGCCGGGCCGACCGCTCCGGTGGAGCAGGTGCCGCCCGAGGAATGGGATCGCGTCGTGCAGGTCAACCTCACCGCGGCCTTCGACATCACGCGGCTGTCGATTCCGGCGCTGAAGCAGTCGGCCGCCGGCGTCGTCATCGTGATGTCGTCGGCCGCGGGGCGCTTCGGTTATCCGAATCGCATCGCCTATGCCGCGACGAAATGGGGTCTCGTCGGCTTCACGAAGACGCTGGCGATGGAACTCGGCGCCTTCGGCATTCGCGCCAACGCGATCCTGCCGGGGACCGTCGAGGGCGATCGGATCCAGCGGGTTTTCGAAGGCCGCGCGAAGGTAACGGGTCGCAGCTTCGACGAGGTGCGCGACGAGTCGATGCGCAACCAGTCGCTGCAGACGCTGGTCGACCCGAAGGACATCGCCTCGCTTGCCGTGTTCCTCGCCTCCGACGCGGGCAAGTCGATTTCCGGGCAGGCGCTGGCGATCGACAACGACATCCAGCGGCTCTAGCGCGGGGCGCCGCGTCGGCGCGGTCGAGCGACTCCGTCAACCGCGCTCGAGCACGACCGCGGCGATCGGCGGCAGCGACGTCGAGATCGTCTGCCAATGCCCGCCGCCGTCGCCGCTCGCCCACAGCGAGCCGGTGGTCGAGCCCATCATCAGCGTGCGGCCGTCGGTGCCGACATCGAGGCAGTGACGGTAGACGAGGTCGTAGCAGTGCGATTGCGGCAGCCCTTCGCGCAGGACGCGGAAGGTCTGCCCCCCATCGTCGGTGCGCAGCACGGCGAACGCGGCGTCGACCGGCACCCGACGCAGGTCGGCCACCGCCGGCGCGAACCAGGCGCGCTGCGGATCGTTCGGGTCGGCGGCGACCGCGAAGCCGAACGACGACACCGGGACATCGACGAGCTCGCGCCAGCTGCGTCCGCCGTCGACCGAGCGGAACATCCCGTTGTGATGCTGGCACCAGACGACGTCGGGCTGCGATGCGCAGGCGGCCAGCCGATGCACGTCCTGGACGAGTTCGTCGTAGGCGCGCTCGGGCGGCATGTACTCGGCGCGCAGGCCCTTGCCGACGAGCGTCCAGCTTGCGCCGCCGTCGTCGCTCGCCCAGGCGCCGCCGGTGCTCACGCCGACGAGCAGGCGCGGGCCGGCGCCATCGGCCGCGCGCGGGCCGACGACGATCGAATGCAGGCCCGGCGCGTCGTAGCCGCCGCCCATCCACTCGCGGCGGCGCGGGTCGTTCCACAGCGGCTCGTTCAGTTGCCACGACTGCCCGCCGTCACGCGAGCGAAACAGCCCGCCGGGAAGCGTTCCCGCCCAGACATCATCACCGTCGGCGGCGAGCGTCCAGAGCTGCTGCAGCTTCCATTCGACGTCGTCGCCGGCATCCTCGGGCTGCGGCGGATAGAGGGGCGTGGCCACCTCCAGCCAGGTTTCGCCGCGGTTCGCCGATGCGTGGCACTTCACGCCGAAATGACCGAGGTTCAGCGCGGCGATCATCGGACGCGCAGGCGCCGCGGAATCGGGCGGCAGCACCGCGGTCACCGGTTCGCCGAGAAAACTCACGCGGCCGATGCGCCAGCCGTCGGCGAATCGGCGCAACTCGAACAGTCCCTTGCGGGTCGCGACCCAGGCTCGATCGCTCATCTTCATCCTCCGGAAAGCGACTGGAAGACGTGGACGGTGCTGAGGGGCGCGATCGGCACTTCCAGGTTCTCGCGGACGTGCAGGCGGCGGCCGTCGACGAAGACGACGACGTGCCTGCGCAGGTGCGACTGGTCGTCGAGCACGTAGCCGCGCAGCCTCGGGTTCCGCGCGAAGGCCGCTTCGAACGCTTGTGCGAGCGTTGCCGCGTCGGCGTCGATCTCGGGAACTTCGGTGAAGCGCGCGAGTTGCTGAGTGAAGATCACGCGGGGCATGGACGGCGAGCGCCGTTGCGCCTTAGGACGAAGCAGGACTCGAGATGACCATCCACCCTACGCCGAACCGATCGGCAAGCATGCCGAAGCGCGACGCGAAGAACGTCTGCGTCAGCGGCATCTGCACCTGTCCGCCCGCCGACAGCGCGGTGAACAACTGCTCGGCGTGCGCGTCGTCACGCGCCTCGAGCGTCAGCGCGATGCCGTCGAAGCTGGCGCTTCCCCTGCACTGTCCGTCCGAGGCCATGATCGTCGAGTCGCCGATGCGAACGCTCGAATGCATCACCTTGTCGGGCGTGACGCTCGAAGGCATGGCGCCGCCGTCGTCGGGCGACATCGCCGACTGCGGCGGCGCGTCCTTGAAGCGCATCAGGTGCTCGACCTTCGCGCCGATCGCCTCGCCGTAGAAGCGAAGCGCCTCCTCGCAACGACCTTCGAAACACAGATACGGTGTTACCTGCACGATGGACCTCCTCGTGTTGCGGCGCACGAGCCGCAGGTGCGCGCGCGAGGATCGCCGCGCCGGAGGCGATGATGCCTTCGAGATGTGTACGATGTCCACAATACACGTTCCCGTGTCAGGGAATCGGCCGGCCCCCGCGCCACCGGCCGCGTAAGGCACCGAATTCCCGGCGGCGGCGCCGTCGAATCCGCAACCCGGTTGCGGCGGCGATGCCTTCGAGCCCGCCGAACTCATGCTGGTTCGCTTCCGTCCCGAGGAGATCTTCGACCAGACGCCGGGACCGCAGGCCGGGCGCGCAATCGACCGGTCGACCCCGGCCGCTCGATGACGCCGACGCTCGATGCCATCCGCGATTGCCTGGAGGGCGCGACACCGGCGCAGATCGCCACCTGTTCGCCCGACGGCACGCCGAACGTCAGCTATCTGTCGCATGTGCAGTACGTCGACCGCGAGCACGTGGCGCTGTCGTACCAGTTCTTCAACAAGACACGCGCGAACGTGCTGGCCAATCCGCGCGCGCGCCTGTTGGTGGTGCACCCGCGCAGCGGCGCGACGACGAGGACGCGCTCGTGGCGCTCGCCGCGCTCGTCGGGCAGACGATGTACGCGCTGCAACATCGCGACGAGACCGAAGCGCCGGACGAGGCCCCCTGCGCGCGGCGCGACGAAACGAAAGGCCCGCCGCTGCGCGTGCGCCATTACGCGACCGACCACAGCGTGTTCATCGACGGCGAGTACTTGATCAAGGGCGTCGCCGGCGCCGTGTTCTGGGCGATCGTCCCGGACCACGCGAACGACGCCCGAAGCGATCTCGCGCTGGAGACCGTCGCGGAGCACCTCGGCCCGGCCGAGCGCGACCGGCTGGCCGCGGCGCGCGGCGACGCATCGGGCGCATTGGCGCTTGCCGCCTGACGTTCAATTCGCGCGGGCCGGGCGCTGCCCGGTACTCAGCCCACCTGTTCGAGCCGCAGCGGCCGCTTCACCGCCAGCGTGAAGCGGCCGCGGCCCGTCTTGAGCAGCGCGATCGAATCGCAGCGCTCGGCGAGTCGCCGTTGCAGCAGCACCAGGCGCGCCTCGAGGTTGTCGACGAGATCGGGCAGGCGGATTCGCGGGTCCAGTCGCAGCTCGCGGTTGCTGAAGCTGCGACGCGACGATCGCCTGCTCGATCGCGAGCAGCTCTTCGTCGCTGTACTGCGCCCACAGCGCCGGCATGTTCTGGGTCTCCTCGTGATACATGTGCACGAAGTTCTTGGCGACGTACAGCGCCAGCTTCCGATAGAGATCCAGCGCCAGCGCGGCGCGGGCCTCCGGGGCGGATCGCTCGAGACCGTTCAACGCCGTGCGAATCGCCTCGATCTCCCGTTCGTGCTCAAGATGCTCGCCGGCGCTGCGCCGCGCCGCGTCGCCGCAACGCGCATCGAGCGCCGGATGCAGGAAGCGGTTCTCGTCGTCCAGGTGAACCGAGGCCAGGTCGAGCATCGAGCGCACGCAGTCGATCGCGGCGGCGCGCTGCGCGGCGTCGTCGGGATCCATCCGACCGAAGCGCACGAGCGCATCGGTCATGCAAGAGCGCAGCGCCTTGTGGATCACCACGTACAGATTGGGGCGGGAAGCGGCAAGCGTCGCGCGCGCGTCGGGAAAGCTGCGATCCATCGTGAAATCCTTCTTCCGGGTGAACGCCTGCGAAGGCGAAGCGCGCAGTCCAGGAATCGCAGCCGTCCCGCGTTGCGAAGTTTTCGCTCAGCGATTCCTAAAAGTTCCTTATCCCCGTCGCTGCGAGCGCGTTGTGTACCCTTCCAGAAATGGACGCCCTCCCGCAACCGCTCGCCGCCGCGCGCAGCACCTATCGCCACGGCGACCTGCGTCGCGCGCTGATCGCCGCGGGCGTCGAGCTCGCGCGCACCGGGGGCCCGCAGGCTGTCGTGCTGCGGGAGGCCACTCGCCGGGCCGGCGTCGTCCCGAATGCCGCGTACCGGCATTTCGAGAACCGGCTCGACCTGCTCGCCGCGGTGCGCTCGGCGGCCATCGCCGAAGTGGCGGTCGCGATGGAGAAGGAGTTCGCGCGTGCGCGGCGCAGGATGCGCGCGACACGCACGCCCGAGGACTTCCTCGGCATGGCCCGCGAGAGCCTGCGCTCGGTCGGCACCGGCTATCTGCGCTTCGCCTTCGGCGAGCCGGGACTGTTCCGCACCGCCTTCGCCTCCGCTGCTGCCGCCGACGACGCGCCGGCCGGGCATCGGGCCAACGATCCGGAGCGTGCCGGGCCGAGTGGTCGAAACCCGTTCCAGTTGCTCGGCGATGCGCTCGATCGCTACGTCGACGCCGGGCTGCTGCCGCCCGAGCGACGGCCGGGCGCCGAGTATCTCGCGTGGTCCGCGGTGCACGGGCTGGCGATGCTCGGACTCGACGGGCCCTTGCGCGGCACCTCGCGCCGGCAGCTCGAGACGCTGGGCCAGCGCGTCGTCGAAATGGTCGAGCGCGGGCTGTGAGCGGGTCGGGGTAGCATCGGCCGACCGAACGAAGAAGGAGTACGCGATGAAAGGATTCGTCGACAACATCGAAGACCTCACCGAAGACAACACCGACTTCCGTCGTGTCGTCTACACCGGCAAGAACCTGCAGCTGGTGCTGATGTCGCTGGCGCCCGGCGAGGAGATCGGCGAAGAAGTGCACGATGACGGCGACCAGTTCTTCCGCGTCGAGGAAGGCAGCGGCGAAGTGATCATCGACGGCAAGGTGACCCCGGTCGAGGACGACATCGCGGTCATCGTGCCGGCGGGAGCGCGACACAACGTGCGCAACACCGGCAGCGAGCCGCTGCGGCTGTACACGATCTACGCGCCACCCGAGCACGTCGACGCCACGGTCCACGCCACGAAGGCCGAGGCCGACGCATCGCACGAGCACTTCGACGGCAAGACCACCGAGTAACGCGAACGTCGCGCATCGTCGTCTTCGGCGCCTTCGACCGGCACAACCTCGGCGACCTGCTGTTCGCGCACGTCGCGCAGGCGTTGCTGCGTGACTGCGAATGCGTCTTCGCCGGTCTGGTCGAACGCGACCTTCGCCCGTATGGCGGCCATCGGGTCCGTGCGCTTTCCGTAGTCGCACGTGAAGCGCGTGACGCAGGGAACGCGTTGCCGCTGCTGCACGCCGGCGGCGAGATCCTCACCTGCGACGCCTGGCAGGCGATGGTGATGCTGCTCGACGCCGACGAGGCGATCCGGATCGTCGGCCGGCTCGCCGCGAAACCCCGCGAGCGCGACGAATGGGCACAGCGGGCGCTGAGGCACGCGTTGCACATCGATGACGCTGCCGTCCCGCACGCGCCGTATGTCGTACGGCGCGCGTTGCTGCCCGGCATCGGGGGCGTTGCTTTCGCCTCGGTGGGCGGCGTCGAACTCGGGTCCGCCGATCCCGCGCTGCGCGACGAGGTGCTCCAGGCGCTACGGAGTGCCGCCCAAGTGTCGGTGCGCGACGAAGTCACCCGCGCACGACTTCTGGAGGGCGGCGTCGACGTTGTCCTCGCTCCCGACCCGGTGACGATGATCTCGTCGCTGTTCGGCGAGGGAATCGGGTCCCGCGAGACGACCTCGATCGAGGTCGCTCGCGTGCGCGACGCCTTCCCCGACGGTTGGCTATCGGTACAGTTCGGCGCCGATTTCGGCGACGACGAGACGCTCGCCACGATCGCAGCGGAGCTCGACGGCGTCGGCCGCGACACCGCACTGGGCTTCGCGCTCTTTCGCGCCGGCGCCGCCCCCTGGCACGACACGCTCGACGTGCTCGAACGGATCGCGGCACGGATGTCGGCTCCGACGCTGGTGTTCCGTTCGCTTAACGTGTGGGACATCTGCGCGCTGATCGCGGGCAGTCGCGGCTTCTGCGGTAGCAGCCTGCATGGGCGGATCGTCGCATCGGCATTCGGAATCGCCCGCGTCAACGTTTCGCACCCCTCGACGAGCGACGACACCACCAAGCAGCATGCCTATGCAGCGACGTGGGAGAGCGCGACGCAGCCGGGCGTCGTATCGGTGCAGGCGATCGGCGAGGGGATCCGAGCGGCGCTGTCCGTCGATTCGCGCTCGCGCGAAGACGATGCGCGCGCGCTCGCTGTGCGCTTTCGCGAGAGCTTCGAGTCGCTGCGGAAGTCGCTTCAGCGAAGATGAACGTTTCACTTTGCCCCCGTCCGGTCCGACCTGCCCTTGACTCCACCGCCTGGGCCTGTAGAAGTCGGCAACGATGAACCCGCTTTTCCCCCCGCCCGTTCCCGGCCGTTGCCGCAGCGAAGACGCGTGCTCGCACGGGGCGATTGCGAATGCCCCGGACGCGATACGGGGTCGCCGCCGCCTGGCCGGCCTTCTGCTGCTCGCGCCGATGTCCCTCTTCGCTCGCACGAACGCGCCGTGGGGCGGCGCGCAAGAGCTCGAGCGCAGCCATGCCCCCGCGAAGGCCGTCTACGACGTCGATGCCCGCGATGCAGCGGCACTGGGGCGCGTGCTCGATCGCGTCAGCTACCTGAACAAGGTCTACGAAGCGAATCCCTTCGAGTCCTCGATCGTCGTCGTCGTGCACGGCGATGCGATCCCGATGTTCGCGATCCGCCACTTCGCGCGCCACCGGGCATTGATGGAGCGCGCGCACAACCTGGCGCAGAGCGGACCGATCGAATTCCGCATCTGCCGCGCCGACGCGACGATGCGCGGTTACGCCGCCCGCGACCTCCACGGCTTCGCCAGCATCGTCCCTATGGCCGACGCCGAAATCGTGCGACTGCAGCGCGAGGGGTACGCGTACATGCGCTAAGGCACCGAATGCCCGTGCAGCGGCGATCCGGAATGGATCTCGATCCCGATTCGGCTTGACGCACATCAAGGAAAGCCCAATCGACCGGGCTCATCGCACTGCACAACGATGCTTACGCGCACGCAACCGATTGACGGAGCTTTCCCCGACGACAACCATCGACGTAACCACGTCTTTGTCGTCGAGGTCCTGGATGTTCCACAAAACATTGGTCGCCGCCGCTGCAGCCTTCGTACTGGTCGCCGGCGCCGCCCATGCGCAGGTTGATGAAGAGGCGGCGAAGGCACTGGCCAAGCAGAACAAATGCACGAAGTGCCATTCGGTCGACAAGAAGAAGGACGGGCCCTCGTACCAGAAAACGGCGGAGAAATACAAGGGCAAACCGGACGCGGTCGAGAAGCTGTACACGCACCTGACGACGAAGCCGGAGATCGAGGTCGACGGCAAGAAAGAAGAGCACACGGCGGTCAAGGGCAGCGACGCCGAAATCAAGAACCTCATCGCCTGGATCCTCGCGCAGTAACGCGCAGCTCTCGCGCATCGCGCGAGCCCCGTCCATTCCCGCCCGGGTCGGTCAACGGTCGTCGAAAGAAGAATGCCTACCTCGCGTCGCCTCGGATGGAAGGCCATTCTCGGCCTGGGTTTCGTCGGCGTGATCGCCGGCGCCGTGCTGATCGTCGGCGGTGCGGCCGGCCTCGCCTGGACGAGCACGGAGTCTTTCTGCGTCGGCTGCCACGAAATGAAGAACAACGTGTACGCCGAGTACAAGGGCACGATCCACGACACGAACCGTAGCGGGACACGAGCGATATGCACGGACTGCCACGTTCCACGCGAGGTCGGACCGCTGCTGCTGCGCAAGGCGCAGGCGTCGTTCGAGGTCTGGCATCACCTCGTCGGCAAGATCGACTCCAAGGAAAAGTTCGAGGAGCACCGGCCGGAGCTCGCCTCGCGCGTCTGGAAGCGGATGCTGGAAACCGATTCTCATGAATGTCGCAATTGCCACGTTGCGGAGAAGTTCAGCGAGGAACTGCAGTCCGAGAAAGCGTGGGCGCGGCACACCAAAGCCAGGGAAGAAGGCTGGACGTGCATCGAGTGTCACTACGGCATCGCGCACAACGAACCTGAAGGCGACGGGCCGGTCGAGCTGCGGGCGAAGTTGAACCTTCCCCGCAAGCCGGCCGCTGCAGCCGCATCGACGAAGGATTCCACGCAACTGGGGATGAGCCCCGCGCGTTGAACCCGCCGGCATCGCTGCGCCGGCAGCAGTACGAGCAGCAACGACATCGGCCAGGGGCCTCGCACTACGCACGGGCAACGATCCCGTCGGGGAGTCGACATGAAAACCGCTTACCTCCGCCTCGCGGCGGCATCGCTGCTGACTCTCGTCGTCGCCGCCTGCGGCGGAGGAGGCGGCAGCGATGACGGAGGCGCTCCCCCTCCCCCGCCCGATTCGGTCAAGGGCATCATCGCCGCGGCCGCGGCCGACAAGGCCAACGACGTGTCGACGAACCCGGCCGCAGCGCTCGGCATCGTCCAGAAGGCCGGAGTGCCGGCGGTCGTCGTCGGCAAGCCGACGAAGGTCAACTTCACCGTCCTGTCCAACGGCGGCGTCTTCAAGTCGCTCGCGCTCGCCAACGTGAGCTTCGTGATCGCCAAGCTCGTTCCGGGGGTGAACGGCGAGATCGACCAGTGGGTGAACTACGTCTATCGCACCGAAACGCCTGCCGCCGGCGCGCCCGGCCCCGGCGGAGCGCCGGCCCTGGCCAAGGCGATGCAGGCGACGACCGACCCGAAACCCGCGAGCATGGCCGCCACACAACTCGTCTACAACGAAGACGGGTACTACACCTACACGTTCTCCACCGATATCACCGATCCGGCGAAGACCAACGCCGTGGTCTTCGAGCCCAATCGCACGCACCGCGTCGCGATCCAGTTGAGCTTTCTCGACTCGGCCGGCAAGCAGATCATCGTGAACCCGTCGATGGACTTCACCGTAGACGCCAACGGCAACGCGATGCCGATCACCGATCCCCTGCTCACGCGCAAGATGGTCGACGTCGGCACCTGCAACGGCTGCCACGCGAAGCTGTCGCTGCACGGCGGAGGCCGCGTCGACACGCAGTACTGCGTGACCTGCCACAACCCGGGCACCACCGACGCGAACAGCGGCAACCCGGTCACGTTCATGACGATGGTCCACAAGATTCACGCCGGCCGCTTCCTGGCGGCGGCGCCCGGAGGAGAGAACTACACGATCTGGGGCTTCAACAACACCGCTTTCGACTTCTCGCACGTCGGCTTCCCGCAGGACCTGCGCAACTGCAGCACCTGCCATACGGGAGCCAACCCGGCGACGCCGCAGGGCGACAACTGGAAGACGCGCATCAGCAAGGAAGCCTGCCTGACCTGCCACGCGAGCGGCGTCGGTTCGAAGTGGGACACGAGGCACGCCCCGATCGCGGTAACCCGTCTCGGCGCAGGCGCACTGGCAACCGCGCTGCCCAACGCCGAGTGCCTGACCTGCCACATCCCGGGCTCGCGGATCGGATCGGACGTCGTGCACTGGGCGCAGAACCAGCAGAACAGCGCGAAGTACAAGATGAACATCGAGAGCGCAACGCTGACCAACACGCCGACGTCGACGACCGCCCGCAGCATCCAGGTCGTGTACTCGCTGTCGGACCCGACGAAGAGCAACGCCGCCTACGACCTCACCGACCCCCGGTTCAGCGGTCTGCAATTGCGCGTCGCCTACCAGAACATCCCCGGACAGCCGACGAACGCGACCGAATTCACCGCGTACAACAACGCGGGCACCGGTGCGGTCGCGAACGCATCAGCCGGCACCAATGACGGGACCAACCGCTACACGCTGAACATTCCGCTGCCCGACGACACGACTACCGCGGTCGCAGCCGGGACGGCACGCGTCGTCAGTATCGGCGCAGTCAGAGAGGCGAGAATCGACGTCAAGGACCCCGCGAAACAGGACCTTGACACCGTACGGACCACCCCTGTGAACGTGGCGGTTCAGCACGCTTCGCAGGAGTTCGTGATCAGCGGCCCGCTGAATCCCCGTCGCCAGATCGTCGCCACCGAGAAGTGCAACGTCTGCCACGGCTCTCTCGGCACGACCTCCGGCTCGAACACGCTGGCCAACGCATTCCACGGCGGCGGGCGCACCACGGTCGAAGCCTGCGTCGTCTGCCACGATCCGAACCGGATGTCGGCGACGGTGATGACGAACGGCATCGCGATGCAGGAGTCGTACCAGTTCAAGCGGATGATCCACGGCATCCACGGCAACGGCAAACGAGTGTTCCCGTTCACTTCCGGCAACCGAGTGTCCGGGCAGTTCAACGACCTCGGCGTGCTGCTCACCGACGGCGTGTTCCTGAGCAACTACTCGGTTACGGTCGGCGGCACTCCAAAGGTGGTCGTTACCGCCGGCACCGCGGTGCCCGCCGGCGAGTCGCTGACGACGATCACCGATCTCATCAACACGCAGGCAACGGCCGCGGGCTACACCGGAGCCCCGATCGCCGAGCCGATCAACTTCGCCGAACACGCGCCGTGGCCCGGCATGGCCATCGGGGCGAACGCGAAGAACTGCACCGCCTGCCACGTCGACGACTCGTACAAGATCGACCGCGGCATAGTCGGGGCGGTGGTCTCGAAGCCGGCCGGCGAGCTCGATCCGAGGAAGTGGGACGTGATCTCTCCGAAGGCCGCCACGTGCACGTCGTGCCACGACTCGAGCAAGGCGATCGGCCACGTCACGAGCTGGGGGCTGGCGTCGTACGGCAACGAGACGCAGGCGCAGAGCGCATGGGGATCGAAGGAGCTGTGCATCGACTGCCACGCGCCCGGCGGCTTCAAGGCGGTCGACGTCGTGCACGGGCTGCAGTAGGAATCGGGGAGCGTAGTTGATGCGGTGGAGTGCAGCGCTGGCGGTCGCGATCCTGTGCCTGGCCGGCACGGCAGGCACGGCGCACGCCGGTCGCGACGCGCAGGCGTCGGAGAAGTGCGTCGAGTGCCATGACGAGGAAGACCTCCCCGACATGAGCCGCAGCGCGCACGCGGTGTCGGCCGACCCGCGCACGCCGGGCTGCGTCACCTGCCACGGCCCCAGCGTCGAGCACGTCGAGAAGAAGGGCGGCCAGCGACCGCCGCCCGATCGCGTGTTCAGCCGCAAGGGTGGCTCCCCGGCCGCCGAGCGCACCGAAGCCTGCCTGGGCTGCCACGACCGCGACCCGAAGCGCGCGCTGTGGCCGACGAGCCAGCACCACGCGTCCGACGTCGCCTGCTCGTCGTGCCACCAGATCCACACGAACCGCGACCGCGTGCTCGTGAAGACCGAGCAGCCCGACGTGTGCTTCACCTGCCACAAGGAACAGCGGGTGCAACTGCGGCGTCCGTCGCACCACCCGATCCCCGAAGGCAAGATGACCTGCTCGGATTGCCACAACGCGCACGGCTCGATCGGGCCGAAGCTGGTTACCCGCGACAGCACGAACGACACCTGCTACACCTGCCACGCCGAGAAGCGCGGCCCGTTCGTGCACGGGCACGAGCCGGTGACCGAAAACTGCGCGAATTGCCACAACCCGCACGGCAGCACGATCGCGGCGATGCTCACCGCCCGTCCGCCGATGCTGTGCCATCAGTGCCATACCGCGCACGTCACCGGCAACGTCGGCGCGCTCGGCGGACAGCCCGGCGTTTTCACGGCGGCCGATCCCGATCTCGGCGCGGCGATCCTGGCGACGACCGGCGGCAAGAACGTCGTGAACACCTGGCAGGCGCGCAGCTGCATGAACTGCCACACGCAGGTCCACGGCTCGAACAACCCGTCGACGACGAATCCGACCCCGGCGTTCCTAGGCCGCTGAGGAGGCGACAGATGACCACCGGGAATTCGAATCGACGCGTCGGTCGCGCCGGTCTCGCGCTGGCGTTGCTCGCGGCCTTCGGCGCCGCGCACGCGGAGGAAGACGAAGTCGTCACCGAGAGTTCGGTCACCGCGGGTGTCGGCGTGGTCAGCGGCGACGAGAAGGACCGGGCGCTGTTCGGGCAGTACAACGGGTTGAGGCCCGATCGCGCCTACGGCCTGCTCGACTTCGACTACTACCGTCGCGACGACGAGAAGAACAGGCTGGTGAAGTTCTGGGGCACCGACCTGCTGCGCGAGAACCGCGAGCTTCACTTCCTGTGGAAGCAGCAGGGCAACTGGAAGCTCAGCGCCGACTACAGCGAGCTCGTGCGCCGCGACCCGCGTACGGTGAACACCGCGATGCTCGACTGGGGCACGACCGCTCCGCAGATCGTCCACCTCGCCACGGGCCCCGGCACCGGCGCCGACATCCACCCGAAGACCAAGCGCGAAGGAATCGCCTTCGGTTATTCGAAATGGCTGTCGCCGGACCTCGAGTTCCAGGCAAGCCTGAAGAGCGAGAACAAGGACGGATCGCGCATCTCGGGGATCGGCTTCGCCTGTCCGTCGCCGATCGCTCCGGGCTGCCGGCCCGGCAATGCGATCAGCCCCGGCTGGTCCGTGCTGATGATTCCCGAGCCGGTCGATTCGAACCACAGCCAGATGGAGGCGCGGCTGAGCTACGCCGGGCAGAAGCTGCGGATGAGCGTCGGTTACTACGGCTCCTTCTTCAGCAACTCGCACGGCTCGCTCACGCCGTTCGTGCCGGCAAGCCTCAACAACCCGCTCGGGGTCGTGCAGCCGCTGAACGACGGGCTGCAGGCGCTGCTGTCGCAATCGATCGCGCTCGCCCCCGACAATCAGGCGCATCACGTCGACGTGACCGGCATGTACGTGTTCACGCCGAGCACGCGCGCCACCTTCAAGCTCGCGATGGCGCGTGCGACGCAGGACCAGAGCTTCGCCGGCATGGGCCTTCTCGGCCCGGTCGGAATAGCCGACCTGGACGGGCGCCTCGACACGTCGCTCGCGCAGGTCGGCCTTTCTGCGCGGCCCACCGCGAAGCTGTCGCTGCTGGCCGAGTATCGACGCGACCTGCGCAACGACAAGACGCCGCTCGCGTATTACGACGTGATCGGCGACCCGACAACGACGACGTACCTCACCTACACGAACCGCCAGCACGACTACACGAAGAGTCGCGGCAAGCTGCAGGCGAGCTACCAGTTCACCAGCGACTGGCGCGGCACGCTGGGGCTGGACTACGAAGCGATCGACCGCGGCACCATCACGCCGAGCACGGCGTTCTTCGGCCTGAGCGCGTTGCGTCAGAAGACCGAGGAACTGGGCTGGCGCGCCGAACTGCGCAAGCGGATGACCGAGACGTTCAGCGCCGGCATCAGCCTGGTGAGCAGCGAACGCGACGGATCGGGTTGGCTGCGCCCGGTGAGCTGGGGAACCGGCGTCGTGCCCTACGGTAACCCGCCGACGTGGCTTGCCGACAGCGCGGTGTTCATGCCCACGCTTGCCGATCGTGATCGCGATAAGGTGCGACTGCATGCCACATGGCAGCCGACCGACGCGCTGACGCTGCAGTTCAGCGCCGACTACGGGCGCGACCGGTTCACTTCGCCGAGCATGCAGGGACTGCAGCGCACCGACCTGCGGCTGTACAACGTCGATTGGGACTACGCGCTGTCGCTGCGCTGGCGACTCAACGGCTACGTGTCGGTGGGCAGCCAGACGCTGGACCAGGCGCGCCCGGCCGGCTACGTGATGGCCTACGACAACGACAACACCGCGATCGGCATAGGGGCTGTCGGCAAGGTCGACTCGAAGCTGCAGGTCGGCGGCACGCTGTCGTGGTTCAACGACCGCAACGCCTACTCGCAGACGCTGGAGCGCAACGCCGACTTCGCCAGCACGGTGTTGCTCGCGGCCAGCGGCGGGCTGCCCGACATCGTGTTCCGCACGACCGAGGCGCGCGTGTTCGGCCGCTACCTGCTCACCAAGACCTCGTCGGTGCAGCTCGACCTCGTCCACTACCGTGCGCGCTTCAACGACTGGAGCTACCGCTACGACGGCACGCCGTTCCTGTTCAGCGACAACACGACGGTGATGGACTTGCAACGCCAGAACGTCACCTTCGTCGGCGTCACCTACACGCATCGGTGGCAGTAGCGTGCCTCGCACCGCACTCGAACGGCTCGGCCTGGCGCTGATCGTGGCGATCCCGCTGGCGATCGTCGCGTTGTACTGGCGGCTGGAGGTCGCGCCGTTGTCGAGGCCTTCGATGACGGCGCAACTGCCGGGCGCGGCGCAGCTTTCGGGCGGCACGCAACACGACCCGGCGACCGATCCCGAGATCGAACAGCTGGCCGGCCGGCTGGCCGAGCGACTCGAACGCGAACCCGGCAATGCCGAAGGCTGGCGCACGCTCGCGCGCACCTACTATGTGATGAAGCGCTTCCCGCAGGCAGTCTCCGCCTACGAGAAGCTCGACGCGCTCGGCCCGCTCGATGCCGACGTGCTCGCCGACTACGCGGATGCCGCGGCGATGGCGCAGGGTCGGCGCCTCGAAGGCCGCCCGATGCAACTCGTGCGTCGCGCGCTCGGACAGAACCCCACGCAGTGGAAGGCGCTGTCGATGGCCGCGACCGACGCGCTACAGCGCGGCGACTCGAAAGCCGCAATCGACCAATGGGAGCGCGCGCTCGGCGCCGTTGCCGCGGATTCGGAAATGGCCGCGTCGATTCGCGCCAGCCTCGAGCAGGCGCGCCAGGCGCTGGCGAGCAACGAAGCGACGCGCGGCCCCGGGCGCACCAGCCGCTGAAGCGACTCGCTGTGCGCAGCTATTCGCGCGTCCCCGCGCGGCCGCGCGAGCCGTCGGCACCGGACAGCATCGTGCGCACGAACGCGCGCGTGTATTCGCCGTAATCGCGCATCAACGGAACGAGCGCGCGCACCATCGCCTCGCGTGCGGCCGGCGCCGATTGGCCGAGCTGCGCGTTCAGGTCGACCCCGCGCGCATCGACGCCGAACTCGAACCCCGGATCGTCGACGTATTTCGACGGCAACGCGGTCTCGACCGCGTGATCGAGCGAATCGGCGGCCTGCGCGGCGCGTCGCGCAACGAGCGCGCGCGGGTCGCTCTCGCCGAACAACGGATGCGGGGCCGCGGCGCGGGAGCCGACCTCGCCCGCCGCCGGGGCGCCTTCGCGACCGGGACCGGCGAGCGCGACGAGCAACGGGCGTTCGCCCTTCGGATCTTCGTGCGCGGCGACGAGTGCCGTGCGCTGGAAATTCTCCAGCGCCAGATGGCGATTCGAGACCAGCGTGATCGCGTGCTCCTTCGGCGCAGGCCAGCCGACGACGTCGAGCGCGTTGATCCACAGCATGCGCACCGTGCTCACGCCGGGCAGTACGCGAGCGTGGTACGGCTGCACGAGATCCTGGACGTAGTGCATCGCCCAGCCGGCGAAGCGCCAGCCCCAGTACTCGTGCCCGGTGCGCAGCGCGTGCAGTGCCAGCGTGCGATACAGGTGGATCCGGTGCTCCGGATAGGTGCGCTTCAGGAAGCCCGCGGCCGCGTAGACGATCGGCGACTCGTACCAGAAGCCCATGTGGAACGGCGCCTGCGTCCCGAAGTCGAGCACCGGATTGCCGAAGGGCTGCTTGCCGAATCCGTATTCCCGCCCTTGCGGCGTTCCGTTGTTCTCCCACAAGCCGATGTCGAGTCCGTAATCCGGTTCGTCGGAAGCCGCGACGACGACCGCGAGCGGAGAAACCGCATCACCCTCTCGCAGCGCGACGAACGGCGACTCGCCGGGTGCGTCCTCGCCGTCGTCATCGACCAGCGTAGTGACCCGGTTGCGGGCGAGTGCCGGCTTGCCTCGGGCATCCGCTTCGGGGACACGCTTCAGGAACAGCGTGAGCCTGGAGTCGGGCGCGATCCGAAGGGCGGCGACGAAGCGGCGTCGCAGTTCGTCGGGCGTCTGCGCGCCGGCGGCGACGAAACGAAGCGCGTCGGGTCGGGGCGGATAGGTCGGCACGTGCTCTCGCGACCATGCCTCCTGCGCCTCGAGCACACCCTGCAGCGCGCTCGCCTGCGATTCGAGAAACGACTCGAGCGACTCGACGCGTACGGGCGCCCGACGCGCGAGTTCCGGGGCGTCCTTCAGCGCTGCCCACGTGCTCAGCGCGTGGTTGCTCCACGCGAATGCGGGGGCCGTGCAAACGACGACGAGCGTCGTCAGTGCGATGCGAAGGACCGCGATAGTGACGGCGCGCGCCGCGGGTCGGCGGAGCCCTGGAGGATGACGATGCATCGCGAGAGGATACCGTCCCCCCGCGCCGACCCGACGGCGATGCCGGGTCGCGCAAAGTTCGTCATCGCGACGACGGCAACGGAACATGCAGGATGATCGGTCCCTGGTGAAGTTCCAGCAGGATCGTCCGCACTTCACCGAGGCCGGGGAACCGCTCGTTGAGGAGCACGCGCGCGAGCGCTTCGTCGTTCGCGACGCTCATGTCGTCGGCGCGGATCCCGGTACACCCATCGAGGCACAGCCCGCCAGAGCACCGAAGATCGACGCGGCAACGAGCCCGAAGAGAACGGCAGCTCGTCGCGGCGATGCGACGTGTCTGCGCCGTCTCCCTTGAGAAGCCTGATTCATCGTGCTTCGATCCCCTGGTTCGAATGCCCGGATGGCTCGCGATCGGTTCCCGCGATCCACTCCTCGAGAAAATCGCCGTAGGACTTGCGCGACGGCCAGACCGCTCTGTCGAAACGGTGCACCCGGTCGTGCTCATCGAATTGAACGAGCAGCATGTAGCGTTTGGGAATGTCGGCGACACCTGCTGCGCCGGAATAGCCGCCGCCGACCGCCCAGAGCAGGACCCTTCACGACCGGGGGGCGTCCTTGTCGAGGAGCTTCACGAGATTGCCGACCGCGGCAGTCGCGAAGCGCCGGACCTGTTCTCGAGCCTCGATGACGATCGGGTCGTCGCGATGGCGCCCGATCTCTCCGAGCGGATTGAGCCGCGTGCCCTTCGCCCAGTTCGCGAGCGCCGGGTGCGCCGTTCGCGAGCGCTCGCTGGCGAGTGCCGCCAGGAACGCGGACAGGTAATCCGCGTTCGCCTCCCAGTAGTGAATAGGGGGGCAGAGGCGATTCTTTTCGTCGTCCGCGTCTACCGTGGCCTCGACCACGCCCAGCATCGCGAACTGGAAGCACGCGAAGCTCCAGAGGAACGGCTGGACGGTGATTCGTCCGGGTTCGAAGATCGGGCGCAGAGCCGGTCGCGGCAGGCCTCTCGACGCGCAATGCAGGTGCAGGGTGTTCCGGTTCGTCGGCACACGGCCTTCCTCGAGGAGGATCTGGTCGTGCTCGATCCGGCGCACGTGTCCGAGACGGACGACGTCGTCGATGCGGCGCAGCAGCGCCAGCTCGCCTTCGCTGATCACCGCGCCGCGAAACATCGTCGGCGTCACGTCCGGGTCGACGCGCAGGAAGAATTCCGCCCGTTCGAGCCGCGCGAACAGATCGTCGATCGACGTCGCCTGCGCCATCGCCTCGAGCTGGATCGCCATGCCGCGATAGAAATCCGGCAGCAGCGCGTGCGGCTGGTGAAAGCGCCGATTCAACCACCACCCCTCGCGCGGCTTGATCCAGCGGATCGCAGAAGCGGGAACGCCCTGTTCCAGCAACCAGACGCACGCGTCCAGTGCCGTCTTGCCGGCTCCGATGACGACGAAGCGCTCGAAACGCTCGGCCGTGCGCACGATTGCGCCGGCGGGTACGCAGCGCACCCCGTCTGCCACCTCGAACGGAGGAGCAGCGGTGGCGGGAATCTCACCCTCGAGATACGTCGTGTCGACGATCTTGCGCCGCACGCGGGCGGCGCGCGACGCCTGCACCAGACGCGAGACGAAGCGACCCTCCCCCAGGTACTCGCTGGAAGGGAAATACCGGACGCGGCCACTGGGCAGGAAGCGGCCGTGCATCACCCGATCGTAGTAGGCGCGAATCTCGTCGGCGCCGGCGAGTTCGTAGTAACCGGCATTGGTTCCCGACGCGTCGCGGGCGTCGCGCCCGAGCGGCACCGAGTCGACGCCGTAGAAAGCCGACGGCTGATGCAGACGGACGTAGGGGTAGGCGTCGATCCAGTGCCCGCCGGGCGCATGGCGTCGATCGACGATCGTCACCGTCGCGTCGGAATGCTCGAGCAGCGCGTCGGTGAATGCCATCCCCGCGGCACCGGCACCGACGACGAGATAGTCCGTTTCGAACTCGGTGTTCATGGCGTCGGCGATGAGGGTCGTCGGCAGGCCCGTCCTGCGCTGGAGCAGAATCAGTATGCGCTACTCGGGCATCATCTGCGCACACTTCGATTGCCTTGCACGGAGCACGCGATGGGCTGGTTCTCGAAAAGCAACGACGACGACTTCTTTCTCGCCACCGTGGCGCCCGACGACGATGCTGCCCGCATCGACCGGTACCTCGGCGTGGTCAACGGCGAAGCGATCATCGGCGCACACATCCTGCGCGACCTGTTCTCGTCGGTGCGCGACATCGTCGGCGGGCGCGCGGGGGGCTATGAACGCGCGCTGTCCGGCGCGCGCGACGCGGCGCTCGGCGACATGATCGCCGCCGCCCGCGAGGTCGGCGCCGACGGTATCGTCGGCATCGATTTCGACTACGAGGTGCTCGGCGAAACCAACGGGATGATGATGGTTTCGGTCAGCGGCACGGCGGTGAAGATGGCAAAGCGCTAATCGGATCGGGCAACGTGCTTTCCGCGGAAACCGTACTCGCGTTCTTCACGGCGTCGTTGCTTCTCGGACTGGCGCCGGGGCCCGACAACCTCTTCGTGCTGGCGCAATCGACGCTCCACGGCCGCACCGCCGGGCTGGTCGTGATGCTCGGACTGTGCACGGGCCTGGTTGCGCACAGCGTGGCCGTGGCGCTCGGCGCGGCCGCGGTTTTCCAGTCGTCGGCCGTCGCTTTCTCGATACTGAAGTTCAGCGGAGCAGCGTATCTGCTCTATCTCGCGTGGCGAACGTTCACGGCCGAGGCGCTCCCGCTGGCCGACGCGGGCCGCGGCAGTCCGGGCCGATGGGCGCTCTATCGACGGGGCATCGTGATGAACGTGACGAACCCGAAGGTATCGGTCTTCTTCCTCGCCTTCCTTCCGCAATTCGCGGATCCGGCGCGCGGCTCCGTCGCGGTGCAGATCGTTCTGCTCGGCGCCCTGTTCATCGTCGCGACGATTCTCGTCTTCGGCGGCATCGCCATCGCGGCCGGCACGCTGCGCGAGCGGCTGTCGAGATCGGACCGCGCGCAGACGGTGCTCAACAAGCTCGCGGCGATCGTTTTCATCGGGCTGGCGGCAAGGCTCGCGACCTCGCAGCGGTGATTCAGGTGGCAGCGGTCCGCTGCGACGATGCGACCTGCACGCCTGCGGGCGCGGCGCTCCCGCGAAGTTCCCGGCGCAAGACCTTGCCAACATTCGTCTTCGGCAACGGCTCGCTGCGAAACTCGACGACGCTCGGAACCTTGTAGCTCGTCAGGTGCTGGCGGCAGTGCGCGAGCAAGGCGTCTTCGGTGAGCGCGGGGTCCTTGCGAACGACGACGGCCTTGACCGCCTCGCCCGAGCGCGCGTCGGGAACGCCGATCACGCCGGCCTCGAGCACGCCGACGTGGCGGGTCAGGACGTCCTCGATCTCGTTGGGAAACACCTTGAACCCCGATACGACGATCATGTCCTTCTTGCGATCGGTGATGCGAACGCTCCCGCGCTCGTCCATCACCCCCATGTCGCCGGTGCGCAGCCACCCGTTCGCGGTGAAGACCTTCGCCGTTTCATCGGCACGGTTCCAGTAGCCCTTCATCACCTGCGGTCCGCGCAGGCAGATCTCGCCGACGTCGCCCGATGCGACGGGTGTGCCGTCGTCTTCGAGGATCGCCGCTTCGGTGCTCGGGATCGGCACGCCGATGCTTCCCGTCCACTCGCGGATGTCGACGGGGTTGGCGATCGCCACCGGCGCGGTCTCGGTGAGCCCGTAACCTTCGACGAGCGGCACGCCGGTGCGCTGCATCCAGCGCTGCGCGACCGTCTGCTGCACGGCCATGCCGCCCGCTACTGCGAGCTTGAGCGCGCGCAGGTCGACGCGCTCGAAACCGGGCGCATCGAGAAGCGCGCGAAACAGCGTGTTCACCCCGATGATCGCCGTGAAGCGCCTGCGCCGCAGCACGCCGAGAAACGCAGGCATGTCGCGCGGGTTGGCGACGAGCACCGCCTTCGCGCCGATGCTGAAGAACGACAGGCACCCGGTGAGCGCGAAGACATGGTAGAGCGGCAGCGGAATGACGATCGTCTCTTCGCCGGGCCGCAGGTTCGGCGAAACCCAGGCAGCGACCTGCAACACGTTCGCCAGCATGTTGCCGTGCGTGAGCATCGCGCCCTTGGCCACGCCGGTGGTACCGCCCGTGTATTGGAGAAAGGCAAGGTCCTCGCGCGAAAGAGGCGCGTCGTCGAAGGCCTTTCCGCTTGCGGCGGCCAACGCCTGCTCAAAGCGGATCGAACCATCCAGGCGCCAGGGCGGCACGAGCTTCTTCACGTGCTTGACGACGAAGTTGGTCAACGCCCGCTTGACCGGCGGCTGCAGGTCGCCCACCTGCGTCGTGACGACGGTGCGCAACGGCGTGGCCCCGATCACCTGCGCCAACGTGTGCGCAAAATTCTCCAGCACGACGATCGCCGTCGCTCCCGAGTCCTGGAGCTGATGCGCGAGCTCGCGCGGCGTGTACAGCGGATTCACGTTGACCACGACCATGCCGGCGCGCAGCACGCCGAACATCGCAACGGGGTACTGCAGCAGGTTCGGCATCATCAACGCGACGCGATCGCCGCGGCGCAACTGCGCGTCGGCACGCAGCCACGCCGCGAAGGCGCGGCTCGCCTCGTCGAGCTCGCGGAACGACAGCACGGTGCCCATCGAGTCGTACGCCGGAAGATCGGCGAAGCGCCCGCAGCAGGAAACGAGGAGATCCGCGAGCGACTCGAAGGCCGCGGGATCGATGTCGGCGGGAACGCTGCGCGGGTACTGGTCGAGCCACGGTCGGGTCATCGGGGTGGAAAGCCTCCGCGGGCGTGAGCAGGCCTGTCGCAATCCGTGCAGCACTCAGTTCGACACGGCAGGTACCAACCCGTACCGGGCCATCACCGCCATCAGCGCGGCCTTGTCGGGCGGCCCTCCCGCGTTGACGACGTCGGCGACGTCATGGAAGTACTGGACACCGATGTCCGGAGACTGAATGATCAGCGCCCGAGCGCCGATCGGAAACGGGTTTGCGAAGGCGTGCGCCACGCCCTTTGGCGTGCTCATGCTCTCGCCGGGGCCCAGGTCTCGCGTTTCGTTTCCAACCGTGTATCGAAGCGTTCCCTCCAGGACGTACACGCACTCCTCGTTGTGGGAGTGGCTGTGCGCCGGCGGCACGTTGGAGCCCGCCGGCACGGTCAACTCGAATACGCCGAGACCGCCCGATCGAGAACCGTCGAGGAGGTAGTTGATACCCAGTTGACCGACCTTCACTTCGAAATTGCTCATGGGTTTTCCTGGTCTGCGACGGTCGACCGGGCGTCGCGACGCGATGCGTCGCCATCGCGATCGGCGTCAGAGAACACACCGAGCCTGCCGTGCCTGGCTCATCTGAACCAGGTGCTTGCCCGTACTGACATCGTGCATTGCGGAGACGATCTTCAGCTTGCGCCCAGTGTACTGACCATGAGGAGCGCCAATGCATCCAATCCGGCGCGCAGGAGGGGAGTTGCCGAAACGCACGACCACGGGCGTTCCGGCGCCACACCGCGGAGCCGATGACCACGGGATCGCGCCGAACGACGCGGCGATAAATCCGCGCACGGAGCGCCCGATAATGCTCACCGCCCGCCTCTCCTGCTCGCCCATGTCCACCCTCCCCGCCCCGTCGCTGCGCAACCGCGTCTACGAAGTGCTCACCGGCGACGACGTCGACCGCGTCTGCCTGGACATTCCCGAGGAGAGCTGTCGCGAGCAGCCGCGCAACTTCGTGCTGCACGTCTGCGCGCTGGCGGCGTCGAAGACGGCCGACGGACTGCTCGACCCGAAGGTCGTGCTCGCCTGGCTGGTCGGCGCGATCGGCGCACCCACCTTCATGCTCGGGCTGCTGGTACCGATCCGCGAGGCGGGCGCGCTGCTGCCGCAGTTGGTGATCGCCGCGGCGATTCGTTCGATGCCGATCCGCAAATGGGTGTGGGCGATCGGCGCCGTCGCGCAGGGCGCCTGCATGATCGGCATCGCGCTCGCCGCGCTGCTGCTCGAAGGCGCAGCGGCCGGCTGGGCGATCCTCGCGCTGCTCGCCGCGCTGTCGCTCGCGCGCAGCGCGGGGTCGATCGCGCACAAGGACGTCCTCGGCAAGACGGTTCGCAAGGCGACGCGCGGCACGGTGGCGGGGACGGCGGGTACCGCGTCGGCAGTGGCCGTACTCGTGTTTGGCGTGCTGCTCGGCGCCGGGATCGTCGAGCGATCGATCGCGACGATCGCGGCCGCGTTGGTCGTGGGCGGCGCGCTGTGGATCGCTGCGGCACTGCTCTTCGCGTCGTTGGCCGAATCGCCCGGTGCCACCGAGGGCGGCGGCAATGCGCTGGCCGTTGCGCTGCGCCAGTTCGGACTGCTGCGCGACGATCCGCAGCTCGTGCGCTTCATCGCCGTGCGCTGCCTGCTGATGGCGACTGCGCTCGCGCCGCCCTTCGTCGTTGCGCTCGGCGAGCGCGAATCGGCGCACGCAGGTACCGGCACGCTCGGCCCCTTCGTCATTGCCGCGGCGCTCGCGTCGATCTCCAGCAGCTACGTCTGGGGCCGGTTGTCCGACGTATCGAGCCGGCGCGTTCTCGTCGTCGCGTCAGCGATGGGCGCGGTGTGCCTGCTGCTGGCAGCGGCGATCGGCGCGGGCTTCGGCGAGCCTTTCGGCGTCGATGCGGACTCGATGCTGGCGCTGCCGGCGCTCGTCTTCGTCGCGACGATCGCCGACCAGGGGGTGAAGCTCGGCCGCACCACGCATGTGGTCGACATGTCGGGTACCGGGGACCGCGGCGCGTACACCGCGTTGACCAACACGATCGGCGGCGTCGCGATGCTCGGCGCCGGCGTCTTCGGCCTGATCGACCAGCGGTTCGGCGCGGTGACGGTGCTCGCGCTGCTGGCGCTGATGTGCGTCGTCGCGATGCGGCTTGCGGCGGGACTCGAGGAGGTGCAGCGGGTCGGATCGGCGGTCGCCGACGCCGGCACCGGCCCCGCGTAGTCGGTACGTCCCGAGCCAAGCTCCGAGCCGGCTCGGGGCCCGGGGCGCGGCGCCCAGGCGCCGCCGCGCCTTACGGCTCGTTGCCCGACACGAGCTCCGGGAACTGCGCGAGCTTCTGGTACAGCGTCGCGCGCGCGATGCCCAGCCGCCGCGCGGCGCGCAGCCGGTTGCCGCCCGTTTCGCGCAGGGCCTCGGCGATGGCGACGCGTTCGAGTTCGGCGATGCGCTCGGGCAGCGGCCGGGTCGAAGCGGTGCCGGCGGACAGGTCCGGATCGCGTTGCCTCACGTCGGCGCCGACACCGCTGCCGTCGGGCAGCGAAACGAAATGCCGCGGCGTTCGGCTCGCGCCGGCGAGCGCAGGCGCATCCGACGTCGGCAGGACCGTCACGACGCGCTCGATCTCCGGCAGCACCGCCCGCAGCGCGTCGGGCGTCAGGCGCATTCCGTCCCACAGCGAGCACGCGCGCTCGAGCACGTTGCGCAGTTCGCGCACGTTGCCGGGCCACGGCATGCGCGTCAGCGCCTCGAGCGCGTCGCGCTCGATCTCTTTCGGCAACATCTCGTGCTCCAGCGCGATCTGCTCGAGCAGGTGCTCGCACAACGGCTCGAGGTCCTCGACGCGCTCGCGCAGCGGCGGCAAGCGGATCGGCAGGACGTTCAACCGGTAGTACAGGTCGGCGCGGAAGCGCCCGTCGGCGACGAGCGTTTCGAGATCGACGCTGCTGGCAGCGATCACGCGTACGTCGACGCGCTTCATCGTGTTGGAACCGAGCGGCTCGACCTCGCGCTCCTGCAGCGAGCGCAGCAGCTTCGCCTGCAGCGCCGGCGGCATGTCTCCGATCTCGTCGAGGAAGAGCGTCCCGCCGTCGGCGAGCGCGAACTTGCCGTCGCGGCCGCGCCGATCGGCGCCCGTGTAGGCGCCCGGCGCGACGCCGAAGAACTCGGCCTCCAGCAGCGTCTCGGGGATCGCCGCGACGTTCACCGCGATGAAGGGGCCGCGGGCGCGGCGCGACGCCGCGTGGATCGCCTGCGCGAGCAGCTCCTTGCCCGTGCCGGTCTCGCCCAGCAGCAGCACCGTCGTGTTCAGCACGGCGGCGCGGCGCGCCCGGCTCTTCACCTCGAGCGCCCGTTCGCTGTTGCCGACGAAGTTCGAGAACGTGTAGCGGGTGCGCCGCTGGCGCGCCAGCTCCTTGTGCGCCTGCGCCAACTCGCTCTGCAACCGCCCGAGCTTGCCGATCAGCGGCTTGAGCGACTCGATCTCGTCGAACAGGATCAGGCCGACCGCACCGATCACCGCGCCCGAGTCGTCGCGCAGCGGAAAGCGCGAGACGAGATAGGTTCCCGCCTTGTTCTCGAGGATGTCGAGCAGGATCGGCTTGCCGGTCTGGACGACGTGCCGCATCAGCGTGTTCGGCACGACTTCCTCCACCGGACGACCGATGATCTGCTCGACCGACGAGAAGCCCAGGCTCGTCATGTTGCGCTGCCAGCGGTCGTCGGCCCAGACGATGCGCGACGACGCGTCGACGACGAGGATGCCTTCGCACTGCTCGGAAAGCTGGCCGAAGAAGGTCTCGGCGGCCAGGCGCAGCACGCGCTCGGAATCGTGGAAGGCCTCGAGCGCGCGCACGGTCGGACGACGCGGCGTCAGCGCACGTTGATCACCCGCATGCCCTGCAGGCGGCCGTTGGGCCCGTCGAGCACGCGGATCGTCGTCTGTCTTGCCGTGAAGCCCTCGGGCAGCGGCAACACGCCCTGCAGGTGCTCGTACGACGCCAGGTTCACCTCGACCGGGTCGAGCGTGACCGTACCGTTCGCACCGCTGGCGCGCGAGCCCGCAACCACGAATTGCAGGAGGCCGCGAAACGGTTTGCCGCCTTTCGTGTCGCGCGTCAGCAGCACGTGATAGGCGAGCCGGCCGTTTTCGTTCGCGAAGCGTGCGGCACGCACGTCGACCGCTCCGTCGCGCGGGTCGGCAGGCAGCACGTCCAGGAAGAGCGCGATGTCCTGCTGCAGCTTGCGAACCTGTTCGCGCGCGCCGGCAAGCTCGCCCGACAGGCGTTTCGTTTCGGTCTCGCTCGACTGCGATTGCCGGGTCGAGTCGGCGAGCGAAGCCTGCAGTTGCGTGCGCTCGGCGTCGAGTTCGCCGACGCGCGCCTGCAGGCGCTGCGACTCCTCGGGGCTCAACCGCTTCGGAAGATATTCCTCCTGCACGTACAGCAGGCCGCCTGCGCCGGTGGCGATGCCCACGAGCAGCAGCACGAGCCACCGCGGAATGCCCCACGAGCGCCGCCTGCGATACCCGTGCGGTTCGAAGACGACCGGCCCTCCGCGTCCGAACAATGCCATCGCGCGCTGTTTCCTCCCCAGAAGGGGCGAAGAATAACGCGTGGGGCCGCCGCCGGTCCGGAAGCGGGCAGGGGAAAGGCGCGGGTCGCCCCCCGTTGGCCTCAGTTCGCGCGCTTGTCGGCCGCCTTGCGCGCCTGCGCGAAGACCGGCCCCCACAGCGGATGGCCCGCCTCGGCCGGTTTCAGCGCGAAGTCGGAGTCGATCGCGAGCACGCGATCGAAAGTGCGCCGGCACAGCGTGCGCCGGTTCGTCACGCAGTAGCTGAACGCGAGGTACTTGCCGGCCTCGACGCGGGTGGCGAGATCCGACTGCTCGATCTCGGGCGCGTTCAGCGCACGGATCGCGCCACCGAAGTCGCCCGCGTCGTAGAGACCCACGCCTTCGGCGAGCTTGCGCCGACCCTGCTCGTCGGCAGTCGAACTCGCGGCGGCGGTGCCGCCGATCGATCCGGCCCAGTCCTGCACGGTCGCGCAGCCGCCGAGCAGCAACGCGAGCGTCAACGTTGCGGCCGCCAGCGGCCGAGAGGATCTTCCTGCGGGTTCGTTCGTCATGGAAAGCGATGGGAGAGGGTGGTTCGCTTGCCCGCCACGACGTCGATGTTCTTCGTCCACGTCGGGCCGGCCGGGTTTCGGATCTCGATGCGATGCGCACCGGCATCGAGGGTGAGTTGCTTCAACGGCGGCGTGACGCCTCGGGAGGCGCCGTCGACGAAGACCTCTCCCCACGGACTCACCGTGAACCGGACGGTCCCGGTGGCCGCAACGGCGGCGGTCGCGGGGGTCCGCTCGGCTGCCCCGTCGGCGGCCACCTGCAGCGCTTCCGGGTCAAGGGACAGCGCCGACGACACGCCCTGCGCGTTCGGCGTCGACGGAACGGCGGCAGTATCCTCGTCGCTCGCGAAAGACGCGATCGGCGTCCGCGCGGCGCTGGCGGTCGCGGGCGGCGCGCTGGCCGTCGCGGGCGGAGCGCTGGCCGTCGCGGACAGAGACACCTTCTCCTGCGTGTCGAGCCCCAGCCAAACCCAGCCGGCGACGAGCGCCGCGACGGCGACCGCGCCGGCCCACGCAAGCGGGGCGCGGCGCGCCCGTCGTTCGACGGCGGGTGTCGATTCGTCCGCAGCCGCGAGATTCATCGGGCCGGGTGGCGACGAAGCGCATTCCGCAGATGCCTCGACGGCGGCGATGCCTTCGTCGGGCGACGCGGCGAACAGCAGCGAGCGGAACTCCCCGACGGTGCGCGGGCGCTGCTCCGGCCGGATCGACAGCCCGCGATCGATCGCCTCGAGAAAGCGCCGGCTGTAGCCCGCGGGGTGCAGCGCGGCGAGCGAAGGCAGCGAATCGTGCATCACGCGCGACGCCGACGCCGGCGGCATCCGGTTCGTCACCGCGTAGTGCAGGACCGCCGCGACCGCGTAGATGTCCGTCCACGGACCCTGTCGACAGGCCGGGTCGTCGGCGTATTGCTCGATCGGCGCGTAGCCGGGCTTGAGCATCACGGTCAGCGCGCGGTCGCTCTCGCCGATCACTCGACGCGCGGCGCCCAGGTCCAGCAGCAGCGCCTTGCCGTCGTTGCGGATCAGGATGTTGTCGGCCGAGACGTCGCGGTGATAGCAGTCCTCGCCGTGCATGTGCTCGAGCGCATCGAGCACCGGCCGGATCACCGACTTCAGCCACGCCTCGTCGATCGTGTGCGGGCCATTGGCGAGCACCTGGTCGAGCGTGCGCCCTTCGTAGAAGGGCATCACCATGTACGCGGTGCCGTTCTGCTCCCAGAAGTGCAGCACTTCGAGCAGTCCCGGATGGCGGAACTGCGCGAGCAGCCGCGCCTCGGCGAGGAAGCTGCGGCGCCCGAGCTCGAAAGTCTTCGCGTAGCGGCTCGAGACGACGTTCACCGTGCCGTCGATGCGCGCCGCGAGTTGCGCCGGCATGTACTCCTTGATCGCGACTCGCCGCTGCAGCGTGAGGTCCTCGGCCTCGTAGACGATGCCGAACCCGCCCTGGCCGACGACGCGCGTGATGAGGAAGTCGCCCAGGCGCTGGCCGGGTTCGAGCGTCATCGAACTGGGCGCCGAGACGAGCGCTTCGGTCGGGGGGCTCATGTCGACGCCATCGTTTCGGGCGACGCCGCCGCCACGACGCTGCGCGAGCGTCTGGCGCGCGGGGTGCCGTCGGGCCGCGCGGACGGGCTCGCCGAGCGAACGCCGCTCGCTCTGGCGCGCGCATCCGCGAGCGGCGCGAGGTCGACGGAGCCGTCCAGCCAATGCTCGATCGGCGCAGGCCGCGCGAGGACGAAGCCCTGCGCATAGTCCATCCGCACCTGCAACAGGAAGGCGAGCGCCGCGACGTCCTCGACCCATTCCGCGACGCACGCCATGCCGAGTTCCTCGGTCAGCCTGCGAATGCCGCTGACGATCACCTGGTTGCGCGGCTGCGCGTCGATGCCCGGCATGAATTGGCCGTCGATCTTCACCAGCGACGCGGGCAACTCGCGCAGGTACGCGAACGACGAGTAACCGGCGCCGAAATCGTCGAGCGCGATGCGCACGCCGAGGGAACGCATCTTCTCGACGAAGCGGCCCGTGCTGCGCACGTCGAACAGCGCCACCGACTCGGTGATCTCCAGGCACACGCGCGACGCCACCGCCGAACAATCGCGCAGCAAGGCGTGCGCATCGGCAAGGAAATGCTCGTCGTTCAGCGAGATGCCGCTGAGGTTGACCGTGACGAAATCGATCTGCGCCGCATGCTCGCGATGCCCGTCGAGGTGCTGCAGCGTTCGTTCCAGCATGTGCCAGTCGATGCGCCGCATGGCGCCGTGCCGCTCGGCCGCGGCGATCAGCCGTCCGGGCGGCAGGATGGCCCCGCTCTCGTCACGCTCGCGCAGCAGGACCTCGTAGGCCATCGACGCGTGCTCGCAACCGGGGCGCTGCAATGGAACGATCGGCTGCGCGAACACGACGATCCGCTCGAGCGGAAGGCTCGTGCGAAGGCGCATGCCCAGTTCGACCTCGGCCCGATAGCGGGCGAGATGCTCGTCGGGCGACTGCACGGCATCCGACGCGCCGTCGCGGCTGCGACTTGCCTCGCGGCACGTCGCGCTGGCATAGGCGATCACCTCTGCCGCGCTCATGTCGGCCGCAAGCTCGACGACGCCGATGCTCGCGTCCACGCGAATGCGCTTGCCGTCGACCTCGTAGGCGTCGGCGACGATCGCCGATCTCGCCGCCTGCGCGACGGTCCTCGCGCGCTCGAGCGGGCAATCGGGCAGCACGACCAGAAACTCGTCGCCGCCCAGTCGGGCGATCGGCGAGTGCGGCGGCACGCTCGCTTCGATGCGTCGCGCCACCTCGACGACGAGCGCGTTGCCCGCGGCATGGCCGAAGACGTCGTTGACCGCCTTGAAGCGATGCAGGTCGACGTAGAACAGCGAGGCGACCTCGCCCGCGGCCACGCGCTCGGATGCGCGACGGATTTCACGCTCCAGACCGTGCAGGTTCAGTCGCTCGGTCAGTGAATCGTGATATGCCATGTGCTCGAGCGTCTGCGCGAGCAGCGTGCGCTCGGTTACGTCGACGAAGCTGATCTCGATGGCATCGGCAGCCAGCAGTGCGTCGACCTCGACAATGCGCTGCCCGCCGTCGATTTCCACGCGCACCTCGCCGCGTTGCCGCCCCTGTCCGATCGTTTGCTCGAGCAGCGCCGCCGCCCGTCCGTCGCCCAGCAACGCGCCGAGCGTATTGACGCGCCCCTGCCGGAGATCGCCCCGGAACAGGCGCGCGGCCAGTTCGTTCCAACGCTGGATCTGCCCGGCCAGGTCGACCGACAGCAGCGCGACCGGCGCCGAGTAGTAGACGTGTCGATACTTGCGCGCCGAATCGAGCAGGTTGCGCTGCGTGCGAAGACGCCTTACCCGCTCGGCGTACGCCGACTGCGAAGCGATAGCGAGCACGCAGGCGAGCAGCGCGAATGCGCCGGAATGCGCATCGAGCAGCGCGCCCGGCTTCGAGGGATCCCCCGCGTCGAGCGTCGAGACGATTCCGCCGGCATGAAGCAACCACCCCAGCGCCAGGACGAGCAGCGGCAGGTACGCGCGCGGCGCCTGCGTCGACGCGAGCCCGGCGAGCGCGGCAACGGCGACGCCCGTCGCGAGGTAACCGGCTTCGGCGAAACGAAAAGGCGCGAAGAGCGCGCCGAGCGCCGTCGCGGCAACGATGCCGATCAGCGGCGACAGCCGCAACGCCCTGCGCAGGCGTGCGGCGCTCGGTTCGCGCTCGATGAACGCGAGGATCACCTCGATGCCGGCGATCGACAGCCCGAACCAGAGCACGATGGACGACATGCCGCCGGAACGGAGGCCGATCGCTTCCGCGAAGGACGCCGGCAGCGCCTGAGGCGCGGCGCACAGCACCCACAGCGCGAGCCATCCCGCCAGGCAGACCGACTGGCGCGTGCGCTGTGTCCAGCCCGGGCGTAGCGCGAGCGCGGCCCATCGCACCGGGCGCGCGAGCACCGTCCTCCCTGTGATGGGCAATCCTGCCATCTCTCCGATGAATCGGTTGCGTTGCGCAGACCGTGAGACGACCACGGCTTGCGGCGGCGAATCCTCGGCGAGGATCGCGCCTCGGCCGCGCATCCCACGCGCGCGGCGGACGATCGGGCGACCGGCCGCGATGCGCGGCGTTTCGGCTGTGGCGTGCGCCGCGAGTGGCCGCGCGGCGATCCGAACCTTTTCAGCCGCCCGGTGCCGCCTGGCGTCCGAGCAGCGCGCGCAGATTGGCCAGGCGCGCCTTGCCCGCTTCCTGACTCACGGTCTGCGCCGGCGACGGAGACGCATCGAGCTGCATCTCGGCCAGGAAGCGCGACGGCAGTTGCGCGAGGTGCTCGCGGCCGCGCTTGCGCTTGCGGCACCAGGTGAGCGTGAGGCTGCGCTGCGCGCGCGTGACGGCCACGTACATCAGGCGACGCTCTTCCTCGATGCGTTGCGCCTGCGCATCGGGGCGCACACCGTCCTGCTCGCTTGCCACGGTCGGGCCGCGCTCGCCCGGCTCCTCGTCGTCGCTGCCCGCGCGAGGCGCGTCGCCGCGGTGCGGCAGCAGGCCCTCCTCGCAGCCCACGACGAACACATGCGCGAACTCGAGCCCCTTGGCGGCGTGGATCGTCGTCAGTCGAACCGCATCGAGGTCGGTGTCGCGCCGGTCGAGCTGCGAGAGCAGGGCCACCGTCTGCGCGAGCTTCAGCAGCGTGCCACCCTCCTCCTCCGCGCGCTTCTTCATCCACTCGACGAAATCGCAGACGTTCTGCCAGCGCGCGGCGGCGATCTTGTCGTCGCTGGCGCCGAACAGGTGCGCCTTGTAATCGATCGCGGCAAGCAGGTCGTCGAGCAGCTGTGCCGCCGGCTCCCTGCCGGCGCGCCAGTTCATCCGGTTGACGAACTCGCCGAACTCGCGCAACGGCTCGAGTTGGCGCGCTGCGACGCGCGACTCGAAGCCGGTCTCGAACAGTGCGGCGAACATCGACACGTTCCGCTCGCCGGCGTAGGTGCCCAGCGCCTGCAGGCTCGCTGCCCCGACGCCGCGCTTGGGCGTCGTGACGGCGCGAATGAAGGCTGGGTCGTCATCGTCGTTGGCGAGCAGGCGCAGGTACGCGAGCAGGTCGCGGATCTCGGCGCGATCGAAGAACGACTGCCCGCCCGAGAGCACGTACGGGATCTTCTCCTTGCGCAACGCCTGCTCGAAGACCCGCGCCTGGTGGTTGCCGCGGTACAGGATCGCGTAGTCGGCAAACTTCGCGCGACGCTCGAAGCGATGCGCCTGCAGGCGCATCACCACCGACTCGGCCTCGGCCTCGTCGTCGTCGCAGGGAACGACCTGCACCGGGTCGCCGGTGCCCAGCTCGGACCACAGCTTCTTCGCGTGCAGCTTCGGGTTGTGCTCGATCAGCCGGTTCGCCGCGCGCAGGATGTTCACGCTCGAGCGGTAGTTCTGCTCGAGCATGACGATCTTCAGCGACGGGAAGTCGGTGGACAGCCGGCTCAGGTTCTCCAGCGTCGCGCCGCGCCATCCGTAGATCGACTGATCGTCGTCGCCGACCGCCGTGAACGAGGCGCGCGGTCCGGCGAGCAGTTTCAGCAGTTCGTACTGGCAGGCGTTGGTGTCCTGGTATTCGTCGACGAGCAGGTAGCGCAGCGACTCGCGCCACGCCTGCGCGACCTCGGCATGCTCGCGCAGCAGTCGCACCGGAAGCCGGATCAGGTCGTCGAAATCCACCGCCTGGTATGCGCCGAGCGTCGCCGCGTAGTCGCGATACGCGCGGGCGATCGCATGTTCGTTCGCGTCCTTCGCCGAAGCCGCCGCTTCGTCCGGGTCGACCATCGCGTTCTTCCACAGCGAGATGCGGTGCTGCGCCGCGCGCGTGGCCTTGCGATCGACCGCGCCGATCGACTGCTGGACGATGCTCGCCGCATCGTCGGAATCGACGATCGAGAAGTTGCGCTTCAGCCCGAGCGCTGACCCGTCGCGGCGCAGCATCTGCACGCCGAGCGAATGGAAGGTGGCAACGAGCGGGCGCTGGCCTTCGGGCATGCGCAGCGCCTTGCCCAGGCGCTCGGCCATCTCCTGCGCCGCCTTGTTCGTGAAGGTGATCGCGGCGATCGCTGCCGGGCGAAATCCGGCGTCGACCAGATGGACGATCTTCTGCGTGATGACGCGCGTCTTGCCGCTGCCGGCGCCCGCGATGACGAGGCATGGGCCGTCGAGATAGCGGATCGCCTCGCGCTGGGCGGGATTCAACTGCGCGGACATCGGGGAGGCGGGGGACGGCGGGCACTGCGAAGGGGAGGCGATTCTAGCAACCCCTCGCCGGGTGAGCGGCCGCTCTCGCGCAGAACACGAGCAGCGCTATTTCCGGCAGGCCGGACCGTTGCTCTGCTGCTGCAGGAACGCGATCAGGTCGGCGCGCTCCTTCGGGTCGGTCACCCCCGCATAGCCCATCGTCGTCCCGGCGACCGTCTTCAACGGATCGGCGAGGAAACGGTCCAGCGTGGCAGCGCTCCACACGATACCCGAGCGCTTCATCGCATCGGAATACGCGAAGCCGGGGACGCTGCCGGCCTTGCGACCGATGATTCCGCAGTGGCGTGGCCCGGTGCGATCGTAGGCGAGCGCGTGGCACGCCTCGCACCGCGTGTAGATCTTCGCGCCCCTCTCGGGGTCGCCGGCCCGCGGCGCCTGGGCGAGCGCCGACCCCGCGACGGCGAAGGTCAGCGCGATCGCCGTCGCGAGCCGCTCACGCACGGTCGACATCGGTCAGGCGACGAAGGCCTCGGGCACCGGCGACTCGCCCAGCGCGTTGCGCAGCACCGCCCAGTGCATCGCTTCGTCGCCGAGAATGCTCGCCGCGGCCTTCGACAGGTCGCGATTGCCGAACAGCGGGACCGCCCCGAGGTAGGCGCTCACTGCACCTTTTTCGAGCCCGGCGGCGAAGCGAAGGACGTCGGCCTGCGACTTCAACTGGCCGGTCGGAAACTGGTATTCGGGCTTCGCCGACACCGGCTTGCCGCCCAGTTTCGACACGGTCGCCGCAAGCAGGTCGGCATGTGCCTTGTGATGTCCCTGGAAAGTGAGCGCAAGCTCGCGGACTGGTTTTTGCAGCAGGCCGCTGTCGGCACCGACCTGATAGGCGGCGATCGCCTCGAGCTCGGCGCCCAGCGCGGTGTTCAGGATGCGCGCATCCTGCGCCGGGTCGGAAACCTGGCCCGCGGCCAGCGCCGGCTTGCCGGCCAGCATCGCGATCGCGGTGGCGGACAGCAGCAGGCCGGAGCCGCCCAGCCACGCACGGCGGTCGACGGGTTCGAGGAAGCTGGAGCGAATCGGAAGAGTCACGGCAGTTCTCCTGTGAGGGGAAATCGAGGTTCGTTGCGCTCAGCGGCGCGGATCTTCGTCGGGGCCGCAGCGATCGAGGGCGCGCTGCCTGCCGAGACGCTCGAATACGCCGGCGACGATGCGCTCGCAGCGGTCTCCGGCAAACGAAAAGGCATCGGCGAGCGCGACGTCGACTTCGCGCGCCAGACCCTCGCGCAGCATCGAACGGGCGCGGAAGTGGCGCGTGCGCACCGTCGCCTCGGGAATGCCGAGCACCGCGGACACTTCCTCGACGGTCATTTCCTCGACGGCACGCAACACGAACACCGATCGAAAGGCCTCGGGCAGCTCGTCGATGTGCGCTTCGAGGACGCGGCGCAACTCGGCGCGCTCGGCGAGGCGATCGGGTCTTTCGGACTCGGGCAGTTGCATGTTCGGTTCCCCGGCAAAAGTGGCGCTGTCGAAAGTCGTGTCGAGCGGGATGACTTCCGCGCGCCGGCTCGCGCCGCGCAGGCGCCCCAACGCCTCGTTGACCGCGATCCGCACCAGCCAGGTCGCGAGCCGCGACTCGCCGCGGAACTCGTGCAAGGCCCGATACGCCTGCACCCACGCTTCCTGAACCGCATCCTCGGTTTCGGCCTCGTTGCGCAGGATGCTGCGCACCGTGCGGTAGAGCAGCTGGTTGTGCCGTTGCATCAACGTGCGAAACGCCTGGTGATCGCCGGCAATGACCTCGGAGATGAGATCGACGTCGGCCAGCACGGGCATCGGGCGCGGTTCTTCCAGCACGGACGGGTTCATCGCGGCTCCCTTGGTGGCCTGCGGATTTCGCTGCATTCGGACGTTGGATGCGCCGCAGGCGCGTTGCGTTCCCGGCTGGCTACCGGGCATCGATGGGGCGCGGGGAGTGTCTCGCCGCGGCAGGCGCCTTCACCCGCGCGCGAGCGCGCGCTGCGCAGCCTCCTGGACCGCCTCGCCCAACGTGGGGTGCGCGTGGATCGTGCCGGCCACGTCTTCGAGCCGCGCGCTCATCTCGAGCGCCAGTGCGAAGGCCGCCGCCAGCTCGGAGACTGCGGTGCCGACCGCCTGCATCGCGAGCACCTGGTGGTTGTCGGCCCGCGCGACGACGCGAACGAAACCGGACTCGCCCTGCAAAGTGAGCGCTCGCCCATTGGCGGTGAACGGCACCATGCCGATACGCAGTTCGGCGTGCGTGCGTCGGGCGTCCTCGAGAGAAGGCCCGACAGCGACGATCTCCGGGTCGGTGAAGCAGATGGCGGGAATCGCACGCGGCTCGAATACCCGCTTGCGCCCGGCAACGAGGTCGGCGACGACCTCGCCCTGCATCATCGCGCGATGCGCAAGCATCGGCTCACCGGTGACGTCGCCGATCGCGTAGACGCCGCGCATCGACGTGCGGCAGCGCTCGTCGACGCGCACGAACGGCCCGTCGCGATCGAGGTCGAGCTCCTCGAGCGCGCAGCCTTCGGTGGCCGGGCGCCGACCGACCGCGACCAGGATCCGGTCGGCCTGCAGCCGCTCGCTGGCTCCGCCGGTCTCGATCGCCAGGCCCCCGTCGGGCACGACGCCCTTCACCGTCGCGCCGAGCCGCAACTGCACGCCGAGCGCGCCGAGCCGCTGCGCGACCGGACGGGTGAGTTCTGCGTCGTACTGCGGCAGGATGCGCTGCGCCAGATCGACCATCGTGACCTGCGAGCCGAGCTTCGCGAAGGCCGTTCCGAGCTCCACGCCGATGTAGCCGGCGCCGACGACGACGAGCCGACCCGGCACCTCGCGGGTCGACAGCAACTCGGTGGACGAAACCACGTTGCCGCCGAAAGGCAGCATCGGCAGATCGACCGGCCGCGAACCGACGGCGATGACGACGTTCTCGGCGCGGATCGTCTGCTCGCCGCCGGTCTCGGTGGAGACGACGACGGTCTTGCCGTCGCGAAAGCGCGCGCTTCCGAGCACGACCTTCACGCGCGCCTTCTTCAGCATTCCCGAGACGCCGCCGTCCAGGCGCTCGACGATCGCATCCTTCCAGGCGACGGCCTGCGCGAGATCGATCTGCGGCTCGGCTGCCCGGATGCCGAGCGCCGAGCGCTGCGCGGAGAATCCGCGCACGCGCGCGTACTCGTCGGCCACGTGGATCAGCGCCTTCGACGGAATGCAGCCGACGTTCAGGCAGGTTCCGCCGACGCGGTCGGCCTCGACGATGACGGTGTCGACGCCCTGCTCGCCGGCGCGCGCCGCGCAGGTGTAGCCGCCCGGGCCGGCGCCGACGACGAGCAGGTTGCAGCGGATTTCCTTCATGGCCACATCCCGGCGATCACCGCGCGCCTCACGACACGAACAGCATCGCCGGCGTCTCCAGCAACGCCTTGAGCCGATGCACGAAAACCGCGGCGTCCCAGCCGTCGACGACGCGATGATCGAAGCTGCACGACAGGTTCATCATCTTCGCCGGGACGAACGTCGTGCCGTTCCACCGCGGCCGCACCGCGATGCGATTCACGCCGACGATGGCCACTTCCGGATGGTTGATGACCGGCGTGGTGACGATGCCGCCGAGCGCGCCGAGCGACGTGATCGTGATCGTCGAACCGGCAAGCTCTTCGCGCGTGGCGGTGCCGCCCTTGGCCGCATCCGTCACGCGAGCGAGCTCGGCGGCGCAACTCCACAGGTCGCGCGCCTCGACGTGCCGCACCACCGGCACGACAAGCCCGCCGGCGGTCTGTGCGGCGATGCCGATGTGCACGCCGCCGTAGCGGCGCAGCACGCCGGCTTCGTCGTCGAAGTGCGCGTTCATCCGCGGCTGCCCCGCCACCGCGATCGCGATCGCGCGCATCAGGAAAGGCAGCAACGTGAGCCGCGGGCGGTCGGCGCCGGGCTCGTTGAGTTTCGCGCGCAACGACTCGAGATCGGTGACGTCGAGCTCCTCGACGTAGGTCATCGCCGCGATGCGCTCGTGCGCGACGCGCATCTTCTCGGCGATGCGCCGACGCAGCCCGACGATCTTGATCTCTTCGACCGTCTCGTCGGGCGCGACGGCGGTGCCCGCGGCCGGCGCCTGCGGGCCCTGGTCGAACAGCCGATCGAGATCCTCGTGCGTGATGCGACCGGCCGGACCGCTGCCGGCGACGCGCCGAAGGTCGACGCCGGCTTCGCGCGCACGAGCGCGCACGGCAGGCGACGCGACGGGCTTCTCGCCGCGTGCACGCGGCAGCACGGG
>JAEWFA010000017.1 GCA_023389055.1 Pseudomonadota bacterium
ATCTCGAAGAGGATCGAATGAAAGGCGCTGTCGGCTTCCGCCATCGCGACGAGGTCGCCGGCGTCGGCCGCCGCCTGCATCTTCGTCACACAGCGACTCAACCGCGCGAGCCCGGCGTTCGTCACCGCCGCGGCGGCCATCGCCGCGGCGAGCTCCTCGATCTGGCTGCGCAGCAGGTATACGTCGCGCAATGCATAACGACCCTGGAATCGCCAGCGTCCGTACGCCGCGCCCAGGCCCTTCGCACCCGGCAGCGCGAGGAATACGCCGCGCCCGGCTTCGCTGCGCAACAGCCCGAGTCCCTCGAGCATCGTGATCGCCTCGCGCAGCGATGCACGACTGACGCCGAGCTCTTCGGCAAGCTGGCGCTGGCCGGGCAGGCGACCGCCCTGCCTCCACTCGCCACGCCGGATCCGTCGCTGCAACTCGCGCGCGACGTGCTCCACGGTACGCATCGGGATTGACATCGGGCGAAGCGCTCGGCAGGATGCTCTGACCGGTCCGACCGGTCAGACCGGCGGCGAATCCAACGGCCGTCACTGTAGCGCAAACGCTCGCGATCGAAGCGACTGCATGCCCGAACCCCTCGCCGGCGACGCTTCCGACCTCGCCGAACGCCTCGAGCGCGCGGTGGACGCGATCGCCGTTCTGACCGGCTACCCGCATTCGGGCCGGCACGATGCCTGGGTCGAACGCCTGCACGTCAATCTTCCCGAGTTGCGCGCGTTCGCCGCGCTTTACCCCGTTGCCGACCTCGGCTATCTCGCGCCGCCGCGCTCGGCGACGAACGACGATGCGCAGCGCGCGCCCGCGGTCGGCGCCGCTCCCGCGCCCACCGCACGGGCAGCGCGCGACGCCGCCGAGCAGGCGCGCCGCCATCGCGAGTTGCACGCTTTCATCGCGCTCGCCGACGACGCCACGATCGACACCGCGGCAGCGAAAGTCGACCAGTGCCTGCAACGCGGCGACGAGCTCGCCCTCGCCGGCGTGCCGGTGGCGATCAAGGACCTGATGTCCGTCGCCGGTTTCGTCCAGACCAACGGCACCGCAAGGGTCGCGAGCGCCGCCCCCGCGAGCGAAGACGCGCTGGCCGTCGCACGACTGCGCGAGGCGGGCGCGATCATCATCGGCACGACGAACCTGCACGAACTCGCCTACGGAATCACGAGCGACAACCCGCACTTCGGTCGAGTGGTGAATCCGCGCCATCCGGCCCACAGCCCCGGAGGTTCCAGCGGCGGATCCGCAGCCGCCGTGGCCGCCGGCATCGTTCGCATCGCGGTGGGTACCGACACGGCGGGGTCGATCCGCATTCCGGCCGCGTGCTGCGGCGTCGTCGGCTTCAAGCCGAGCTTCGATGCGGTGCCGCGCGACGGCGCGCAGACGCTGGGCGCGAGCCTCGATCACGTCGGCCCGATCGCGGCCAGTGTCGGCGACGCCGCGCTGGCGTTCTCCGTTCTCGCCGGCCAGCCGGCGCGCGTCGCGAAGGCCGCTGCGCTTGCCGGCCTGCGCGTCGGCGTGCCGCGCAGGCACTTCTTCGACCCGGTCGCCGACGACGTGCGCCGGGCCGTCGAAGACGCGATCGCGCGCATGCGCGACGACGGCGCGCGCATCGTCGATGTCGACGTCGGGGGAATCGAATCGAGCGCGGCGCTGCAGTTCGTCACGCTGTGCAGCGAAGCCACCGACCTGCATTGGCGAACGCTGGTCGAACGGCCCGAGTCGCTCGGCGCCGACGTGCGCGTGCGCCTGGAGATCGGCCAGTTCCTGCCGGCAATCTGGTATGCGCGTGCGCAACGCGGTCGCGCCGACCTCGCTGCCGCCTTCGCGCGCGCGATGAACGACGTCGATGTCCTCGTCACGCCGACGCTGCGGATCGCCGCGCCGCGCGTGGGCGCGGCAGCGCCGGTGATCGATGGCAGCGAAATGCCGTTGCACACCGCGCTCACCTCGCTCACGATGCCGTTCAATCTCACCGGAATGCCGGCGCTCACGCTGCCGTGCGGCCTGGGCGAGAACGGCGCGCCGATCGGCATTCAGGTCGCGGGGCGGCGCGGCGACGACTGGCGCGTGCTCGACGCAGGCGCTCGCCTCGAAGAACTGCTCGAATCCCAACGAAGGAGCAAGCCGTGAGACACCCATTCCGATTCGCCGTCGCAACCGCGGCTGCGGCGTTCGCGCTGTCGGCCCATGCAGAAGAACCGATCGTCGTCGGCGTGAGCATTGCGCAATCGCCCCCCGGCTCGGTCGTGCAGGGCACGCAGGTGAAGGACGGCATCGAGATCGTCGTGAAGATGATCAACGACAAGGGCGGCGTGCTCGGCCGTCCGCTGCAGATGGTCTACGAGGATGACCAGGGCATCCCCGAAAAGGGCCGCGCCGCCGCCGAGAAGCTGATCACGCGCGACAAGGTCGTCGCCGTCACCGGGGGGCACCAGAGTTCGGTGTGCCTGGCCGCCATCGAAGTCGCGCACCGCTACAAGACGCCGTACGTCAACACGAACTGCTGGTCCGACGACATCCGCAAGAAGGGCTACCCGGAGGTCTTCAACCCCGGCAACTACAACACGCGCGTCTCGTCGGCGATGGCCGAGACGATTGCCGCGCTGAAGGTCAAGAGCGTGGTCGCCTTCGCGGAGAACACCGACTACGGCATCGGGCAGGCGAAACTGCTCGGAGAGTTCCTGAAGAAGACCGCGCCGGAAACGTCGTACAAGTACGTTGCGCTCGATCGCGCCGGCAAGGACTTCACCCCCGCCGTGCTGCCGCTGCGCGCCAGCACGCCGGACCTGGTCGTCAACATCATGCTGCCGCCGGCGGCGTACATCCTGATGAACCAGATCTACGAGCAGGGCGTGGCGCCGAGCGCGAAGACTTATTTCTACGACGGCGCCGGCATCGCCGACTATCCCGACTTCTGGCAGAACGTGAAGGAAGCGGGCAAGTACATGCTGGCCTTCGGCCTGTACCACCCGAAGATGCCGATGCCCGAGCTCGGCAAGCAGGTCGCCGACATCTACCAGAAGGAACACAAGACCGAGCCGAACCGGCTGATCTTCCAGGCAGCCGATTCGGTGCTGCTGATCGCCGACGCGATTACGCAGGCGAACTCCACCGACAGCGCGAAGCTGGTCGAGGCGCTCAAGAAGATCGAATTCTCGGGAACGCGCGGCGCCTTCAAGTTTTCGCAGGAGCCGGGCTACACCTACCAGCAGTGGGTCGACATCCCGTACGTCACCTACCAACTCACCGAGCTCGACCAGCCTCTGAGCAAGACGACGCTGATCCAGGTGCCCGGCGAGCCGTTGCACGTCGATCGAATCGTGAAGCCCTCGAAGTGACGGCGACCCGCTGACGACGAGCGTCGAGCCCCGCTGCGCCGCGCCTCGCACCTGCGCGGGGCGCGGCCGGAGAACCCCTTGCTCGCCCTGGACCTGTTCGTCAACGGCCTGATCATCGGGCTGTTCTACGCGTTGATGGCCGTCGGCCTGACGATGATCTTCGGCATCCTGAAGATCGTGAACTTCGCGCACGGCGAGTTCTACATGATCGGCGCGTACACCTACACGCTGGTATCGCTCGCGCTCGGCGTGCCGCCGTGGCTCGCGCTACCGGCGGCGGCGCTCGCCGGTGCGCTGCTCGGCTGGGCGACGGAGCGCTGGCTGATGCGCCCCCTGTACGAGGGATACGGCTCGTGGGGGCTGATGAAGGACGAATACGCGGTGGTCGTCACCTTCGGACTGTCCTTGTTGCTGATCAACCTCGTCGACAAGATCGTCGGCCCGTACCCGATGCGCGGACCCTCGTTGTCCGACGTCACGCGGATGTCGATCGGCCCCTTCATGATCAGCGGCCAGAAGCTGATCACCGCGGTCGTCGCGATCGTGCTGCTCATCGGCCTGGCGCTCTTCATCAGGCGCTCGCTGTGGGGCCGGCAGGTGCAGGCGGTCGCGCAGAACCGGCTCGGCGCGTCGATCGCCGGCATCGACACCGCGCGCGCAAGCAGCATCGTGTTCATGGCCTCGGGCGTGCTGGCGGCGCTGGCCGGCGCGCTGCTCGCGCCGGTGATCAACCCGTCACCCGACGTCGGCATCTTTCCGGCAATCAAGTCGTACGTCATCGTCGTCATCGGCGGCATGGGGTCGATCCCGGGAAGCATCGTCGCGGCCCTGCTGCTGGGCGTGCTCGAGAGCTTTGGCGCCGTGTACCTGTCGTACGACTATCGCGATACCTTCGGGCTCGTGATCCTGATTCTCGTCCTGATGTTCCGCCCGCAGGGGCTGTTCGGCGAACGCGTCCGCGAGGTCTGATCGAATGGCCGTTCCCGCACACCCGAACTTCCTGCGCAACAAGCTCGCGCAGGAGTTGCGTCTCGCGCTGGTCGTCCTCGCCGTGCTCGCGATGCTGCCGCTGGGCATCTCGTCCCCGTACTGGCTCGGCGTACTGATCGTCAGCATGTATTTCGCGATGCTGTCGGTCGGTTGGAACCTGCTCGCCGGCTACGCCGGGCAGTTCTCGCTCGCGCCCGCGGCCTTCGCGATGCTCGGCGCGTACACCACCGGCCTGCTCGCCTGGCACTGGAAGATTCCGCTGTGGATCGGCCTGCCGATGTCGATCGTCGTTCCGGGCCTGATCGGCCTCGTGCTCGGGCGCATCGTGCTGCGCCTCACCGGCCCGTATCTCGCGCTGACCACGCTCGCCTTCGCCGAGATCGTGCGGCTCGTCATCTACAACTCGATCGACTTCACGCGCGGCGACCAGGGCCTGAACGTGCCGCCGCTCGTCGAGACGCACTACGCCAACTATTACGTGTTCCTCGTGGCGCTCGCCGCTTCGACGCTCGTCGTCTACGCGATGCTGCGCGCACCGATCGGCCGCTTCCTGCAGGCGATCCGCGACGACGAGATCGGCGCCGCCAGCCGCGGCATCGACGTCGTTCGCGCGAAGACCATCGCCTTCTTCGTCAGCTGCGGAATATGCGGATTCGCCGGCGGCCTGTACGGCACGTTCGCACAGCTCGTCAGCCCCGAGCTCGGGCTGATTGCGCAGACGGGCATCGTCATCGCGATGGTCGTGATCGGCGGCATGGGAACGCTCGTCGGTCCGCTGGTGGGCGCCGTGCTCGTCTACGTCGCCTCCGAGATGCTGCGCGACGTCGGCAACATCCAGATGATCGTCTTCGCGCTGCTCGTCATCATCTTCGCGCGCTTCTTCCGCGAGGGCCTGTGGGGCCTGGCGCGCAGCGCGTTCGCCGGACGCCGCGGGGCAAGTGCGCCGGCCGCGAAGGGAACTTGATCCAATGGCGCTGCTGCAGGTCGAATCGGTCGCCAAGCGCTTCGGCGGACTGCGCGCCGTCGACTCGGCGAGCCTGCACGTCGACGAGGGCGAGCTGCTCGGGCTGATCGGCCCGAACGGCTCGGGCAAGACGACGCTGCTGAACCTGCTGTCCGGGCACATGAAGGCCGACGCCGGGCGCGTGCTGCTCGACGGGCGCAACGTGCTCGGATGGAACCCGACGCAGCTCACGCGGCTCGGGGTGCTGCGCATGTTCCAGATGACGCGCGTGTTCGCGCGCGTGAGCGCGTTCGACAACCTCGTCGTCTGCGGCCTGGCGATGGGGCTCGACGAACGGACGGCGTCGCAGCGCGCCGTCGGGCTGCTCGACGAGCTGAAGCTCCCGCACGTGATGCATCTCGATGCCGGGCAACTCTCCGGTGGGCAGAAGAAGCTTCTCGAGTTCGGCATGTGCTTCATGGCACCGCCCCGCCTGGCGCTGCTCGACGAACCCTTCGCCGCCGTGCACCCGACGATGAAGGAGACGATGGCCGCGTTCATCCGCCGTCGCAGCGCGAATGGGCAGACCTTCGTGCTGGTCAGCCACGACATGCCCGTCATCGTCGAGCTGTGTCCGCGTTCGGTCTGCATGAACGCGGGAAAGGTGCTCGCCGAGGGCCCCACCGCCGACGTGCTCGCGGATCGCGCGGTGATCGAGGCGTACCTCGGCGAGTCCGCCGAAGAGGAGACCGGACTTGGCTGACACCCTGCTCGCGATGGAGAACGTCACGGCCGGTTACCTGGGCGACATCGACGTGCTGCGCGACGTGTCGATCTCGGTCGCACCCGGCATGATCAGCGGGCTGATCGGATTGAATGGCGCCGGTAAGTCGACGCTGATGAAGACGATCTGCGGCTTCCTGCACCCGAAGTCGGGCCGCGTCACATGGCAGGGGCGCGATATCTCGGGCAAGCCCGCGCACACGATGCTCGACGACGGGCTGTGGTACATCCCCCAGGAGTCGAGTCTCTTTCCGTACATGACGGTCGCGGAGAACCTTCGTCTCGCACTCGAGGGCCGGCGCGCGCGGTTCGGCGACGTGATCGAGCAGCGCTACGCCGACACGCTCGCGCGCTTCCCGGTACTGAAGGAGAAGCTGGCAGCGCAGGCGGGCGACCTCTCCGGCGGACAGCAGAAGTCGCTCGAGTTCGCCAAGGCCTACATGGTGCAGCCGAAGGTGTGCCTGATCGACGAGCCGAGCATCGGCCTGGCGCCGCGGGTGGCGGCCGAAGTGTTCCAGTGGATCGACGCGTTCGCGAAATCGGGAATGGGGATCCTGCTCGTCGACCACAACGTGCGCCGCGTCGTCGCGATGTCGGACCACGTCTACGTGATGAGCCTCGGCGAGATCACCGCCGAAGGAACGCCGGCCGACTTCGCCGGGGACCTGCACGAGCAGGTGCGCGCCTGGCTGGGGATCAATTTCTGAGCGGCGCAAGAACCGTCATCGTGCAGACCCTGGTGCTGCAACCGCTGGCCGCCGACACTTTCGCCCCGTACGGCTTCGTCGTCGCATCCGGCGCGGACGCCGGCCGCCCGATCAACGACGGCACCTCGCAGCGCGTCGACCTGCCCGATCCGGACCTCGTCGAGGACGGCGGACGGCCGGCGCTGGCCATCTTCCGGGCGCGGGCGGTCGCGCTGCCCTTGGTTGTCCGCACGCTCGAGCGTCATCGTCTCGGCGGCCAGACTTTCGTGCCGCTCGGCGGCGCGACCTTCGCCGTCGTCGTCGCGCTGGGTGACGCACGGCCCGACCCGCGGACGATGCGCGCATTCCGCGTCGACGGACGCTCGGGCGTGCACTTCGCCCGCGGCGTCTGGCATCACCCGCTTCTCGCGCTCGCCGACGGGGACTTCGTCGTGCTGGAACGGCGCGGCCCGGCGCTCGACTGCGAAGTCGCCGCCATTGTGAAAAGCAATGTAGTCGAGCGCTGATCCCGCAGTCGCCGCCGTCGGTGAGGCCGCGCGTCGGCCGATCGTGCGCGCGGCGATTGACTGGAGATCCAGTTGGACTAGAGTTGTCGCGTGCGCACGCGCATCGACGCGCGCGGGGAGAAATCATGAGCTTCCGGATCGAAGGCCAGGGCGCGCAACTCCAGGTGCGCATCGACAACGACTCGCGCACCGGACAGCAGGTCCTCGACGCGGTGCATGCGTGCAAGACGCTGAGCTGGTGGTCGTGCCCGTCGGGCGAGTGCTCGAAGATCGGCACCTGCGAGTCGCGGCTCGAGGAACACGTCGTCGTGCTGACGATGACGCCACGCGCGGGCGAGACCTTGTCGTCCTCGGGGGTCGCCGAGTGCCTGCGCTACGTGCTAGGCGCGGACGCTACGGAAGCGAAGCACTGAGCGCAGTCCCGGCTCACGCGGGCCGCGTCGCTGCGGCGGCCCGCTTCGCGGCGATCTTCCTGGTTGCTGCCGCTTCGCTCGTACCTGTACGGACGGCCGTCGCCGACGTCGCCGACCGCTTCGTCGCCGGGACGAGCGTCACGGAGCGCTCCCCGATCGAGGGCGATCTCTTCGCCGCCGGAGGCAGCGTCGACGTCGAGGCGGCGATCGAAGGCGATGCGGTGATCGCCGGCGGCAAGGTGCGGCTGGGCTCCGACGTCGGCCGCTCGGTATTCGCCGCGGGCGGCCAGGTTGCCGTGCTCGGCCGCATCACGCACAACGCCCGCCTCGCAGGCGGCCAGGTGCAGGTCGAGCCGACCGCGCGGATCGGCGGCAATCTCACGGCCGCCGGCGGACGCATCGAATTGCGGGGGACCACCGATGGTTCGGTCGGCGCGGCCGGGAACTCGGTGCTCATCGACGGCACGATCGGCGGCGACGTCGACGTCGCCGGCGCAAGCGTTGCCCTCGGACCCGGGGCGCGCATCCACGGAAACCTGCGCTACCGCAGCGGCGATGCGCTCCAACGGGATCCGGCCGCGCAGGTGAGCGGCACCGTCGAACCGCTCGGACCGGAATTGCCGACCGATTCCGGCGAGCGCGCGAAGCGCTGGGTCGGCACCGGGCTGGCCGTGCTGTGGACGATCGGGCTGACGCTGCTGGCCGCCATCATCGTGGCGCTGCTGCCGCGGGCGACGGCATCGGTCTCCGGGGCGCTGCGCCAGCGGCCGGGGCTGGCGTTGCTGCTCGGTTTCATCGTGCTCGTCTGCACGCCGGTGGCCGTCCTGATGTCTTTCGTCACGATCGTCGGAATCCCGCTCGGCCTGCTCGGGCTGCTCGTCTACCTGATGCTGCTGCCGCTGGCATGGATCGCCACGGCGATCGGCATCGGCGACTGGTTCGTCTCGCAACTGCCGTCGTCGCGGCAGGGCTCGGTCGCGCCGCGCGTCGTCGCTGCCTCGCTCGCCGTCGTGCTGCTCGCCTTCGTCACGCGTGCGCCATGGATCGGCGGCTGGATTGCCTTCGTCGCGCTGATGGCCGGACTCGGCGCGCTGGCGTTGCAGTTCCGGCGCTTGCGGCTACTTGCGTAACCACCAGACGATCAGCGTCAGGACGATCGACACGATGATCGACGTCGCGATCGGCAGGTGGAAGCTGAAGTTCTCGCGGACGATCGAGATGTCGCCGGGCAGGCGCCCCCAGGGAAAGCGCGACAGCCAGGGCCAGAGCATGCCGATGACGACGAGAAGCAGTCCAGCGAGGACAAGGAAGCGCTGCATGGATGTCTACGCGAGGCCGTGCGTTCCGGGGCCAACGGAGTCGTCGCGCGAAAAATCGCGCGCTCTTCGTGCATTTTCGGCCGGCTTGCCGAATGGGGTCGCACGTTTGCGCGAATTCCGCGTGTTTCCGCTTGCGATAGCCGGCGGCGTGCCAAGTGGCCCGAATATGCGCCACTTGCAACCGGTGCACGCGCGTCGCTGCCGCACCGCACCTTGACGCGCTTACTGCGGACGGCGACGATTCCTTCACGACCCCCCAGCCCGGCCGCAGGCACTCCTGCCCCGGGCGCTTCCTGAACCCCCACCCCAGCAGGAGCGCGAACGATGCCCAAACCCTTGCCCAGCGGAGCCGACCTGCAGAAACTGCAGAGCGAGACGATCGAGTTCACCGGCGCGGCAGCCGCGAAGACGATCGAAGGCTTCCGTCGGCTGGCGGAGTTGAACATGCAGACCGCGCGCGCTTCGCTCGAGCAGTCGAGCGAGCAGATCCGCGCACTGCTCGAGGCGCGCGACACCGAGACGCTCACCGAACTCGTCACGAGCTTCGCGATGCTTCCGCCCGAGAAGTTCACGGCATACGCCCACGCCGTCTACGCGATCGCGCAGGAAACGGGCGTCGACATCGGCGCACTCGTCGAGCAGCAGATCACGCGAAGCAACGAAAAACTCTCGGAAGCGGTCGAGGCGCTCGCCAGGAATGCGCCGGGTGGCGCCGGCGGCGCGTTCGACTTCATCACCAAGTCGATGGACGCCGCGCGCATGGCCTATGAGCAGATGCAGCAGGCTGCAGCGCAGGCGACCGGCCAGGCCACTCAGTCTTCCGGGCGCAAGTAATCGGCCTGCGCGTCGGCATATCGAACGAACCAGTCGAGCGCAGCCGGGTCCGCCATCGCGCTGCGATTGGCGGCGCGCTCGACCGGCACGCCGAGCAGGATCTTTCGCACCGGCACCTCCATCTTCTTGCCGGTGAGCGTCGCAGGGATCGCGTCTACCCGATACACCTTGTCGGGCACATGCCGCGGCGTGCACGCATTGCGCAGGCACTCGCCGATGCGCGCAACGAGTGCGTCGTCGAGCGAGGCGCCCGCGCGCAGCTTGACGAAGAGCGGCATGAAGAACCGCCCGCCGGGAAGATCCAGGTTGACGATCAACGCGTCGTCGATCTCCGGCAGCGTGGCCAGCGCGCGATAGATCTCGGCCGTGCCTATGCGAACGCCGTGACGGTTCAGCGTCGCGTCGCTGCGCCCCAGTACGAAGCAGCCGCCGCGCGCGTTGATCCGGAAGAAATCGCCCTGCCGCCAAACGCCGGGGAACATGCCGAAGTACGAATCGCGATAGCGACTGCCGTCCGGATCGTTCCAGAACTTCACCGGCATGGACGGCATCGGCTCGGTGATGACCAGCTCGCCGACCTCGTCGACGACGCTCTCGCCCGCGTCGTTCCACGCCTGCGCCGAAACGCCGAGATGCGGCGCCTGGATCTCCCCAGCGTATACGGGCTGCGTCGGCACGCCGCCGACGAAGCCCGTGCAGACGTCCGTGCCCCCGCTGCCGCTGCACACCCAGAGATCGGCCTTCACGTTGCGGTAGAACCATGCAGTGTGCGCCGGCGTCACCGGTGAACCGGCGGGCATGATCGCGCGAAGACGCGACAGGTCGTAGCGCTCGCCCGGCACGATCCCCGCCTTCGCCAGGATGTCTACGTAGGTGGGACTGGCGCCGAAGAACGAAGCGCCGCTGTCCTGCGCCATGCGCCACAGCACGTCGACGTCCGGATACGCCGGATGTCCGTCGTAGAGCACCGGAACCACGCCGCACAGCATCGAACTGGCGAGGAAGTTCCACATCATCCAGCCGGTCGTGCTGAAGAAGAACATGCGCTCGCCGGCGCGCAAATCCATGTGCAGTGCGACGAGCTTGAGCATCTCGAGCAGGATGCCGCCGTGCCCGTGCACGATCGCCTTCGGCAGCCCGGTCGTACCCGACGAGAACAGGATCCACAACGGATGATCAAAGGGCAGTTGCTCGAAGCGGAAAACGTCCGCCGCGACCGGCTCGCCGGCGAGCAGCGCCTCCCAGGTGTGCACATCCAGGCCGGCGCGCTCGAGCGCCTGCGGCGCGGTGCCCAGCCGCGGCAGCACGACGAGGTGCTCGAGGCCTTCGAGGCCGGCGACGATCGTACGCAACTCGGTGCTCCGGTCGAAGAGCTTGCCGCCGTAGCGATAGCCATCGACGCAGAACATCGCCTTCGGCTTCAGTTGCGCGATTCGATCGAGGGCGCCGCTTGCGCCGAAGTCGGGCGAAACGCTGGACCAGATTGCACCGATCGCCGTCGTCGCCAGCATCGCGACGACCGTCTCGGGCACGTTCGGCAGGTACGCGACGACGCGGTCACCGGGCGCGACGCCCATCGCGCGCAGCCGCGTGGCCAGCGTTCGCACCTGTGCGCCGAGTGAATCCCACGGGAAAGCCGCGAGCGCGTGCGTCTCGTCGAGAAAGAGCAGCGCATCGGCGCCGGAACGCTCGTTGCGCAGCACGTGTTCGGCGTAGTTGAGCCGTACTCCGGGAAACCACTGCGCGCCCGGCATCTCGCGGCGCGCGAGCGTCGGGCCCACCGCCGTCGACGAGCGCACGTCGAAGTGATCGAAGATCGAGCGCCAGAACGCGTCGAGGTCGCTCACCGACCAGCGGTGCAGCGCCGCATAGTCGTCGAAAGCGAGTCCGCGCTCGTGTTCGAGCCAGCGCAGGTACTCCACGATGCGCGTGTTCGCGACGCGCTGCGGATCGGGGGTCCACAGCAACTCGCTCTCACGCGCGCGCGCGGGCTCGAGGTCGGTGCGAAGTTTCAATTCGGGATGCTCCATTCAGTGCGCTTCGTGCCGCGGGATTCGACGACCGGCCGATCGCCCGAGCGATCCGCTGCTCCACCTCGCCGGATCGCTTCGCGCAGATCAACCCCGTAGCGCTCGTCGCACGGTCACGGCCGCGGCAGCTCGAGCAGCTCGCTCATCCCGGGTGTCCACGCGACAACCCGTCGGATCGTGAATCATCGCCGAAATCGGGCACGAGATGCCGAGCGACTTGCCGTGGGAGTTGTTCCTCGCGCTCGAGCACGCCAAGGACATCGGCGTCAGCATCCTGCTCGTGGAGCAGAATGCGAAACGCAGCCTGGCAATCGCATCGGCGGCCTACCGGCCTGAGGTCGCTCATCGTTGCGGCAGCGTCGCGCACGGGGGCAGACGCATGGGAACCGATCCGGCCGCAGACTTTCTTCGTGATCGTCTCATCGGCACATGGCGCATGCTTTCCTGGAAGCGCGTCCTTGCCGACTCGCCCGACGAAAGCGACGCGCTCGGCCCCGACCCGTTCGGCTACATCAACTACGCACCGGACGGCTGATGGTGTTCGTGCTGCGAAGCGGGCGGCCGAAGCCGACGACCAGTCCTCCGACGCCGGAAGAGAAGCTCGCCCTGTTCGACTCGCTGTTCGCCTACGTCGGGAGCTACACGGTCGAAAGCGACCGAGTCGTGCATCGACTGGACGGGAGCTGGAACGAGCTCTGGACCGGAACGACCCAGACCCGCTTTCTGTCCTTTCGGGACGACCATCTGGTTTATACGACCCCCCAGACGATCGACCCCATCGACGGAAGACTCTGTACCTACCGAGTCGAATTCGAGCGCGCCGCACCCGTGTGAGGGACCTTACGGAACGAGCCCGTTCGGCGCCTGCATCCACTGCCACGCGACGAAGGCCGCCGACGCGCCGAGCACCACCATCGCCAGCCAGCGGCGCTCGTGCCGAACCAGATCGGTTCCGCGTGCGTCGAGGCGGCCGGTGATCATCGGCAACATGCGGTTGCGCCGGTGCAGCAGGCTGGACGCGGCGAGCGCGCCGATATGCGCGAACACGACAGCGAGGAACGCGTTGCCGAAGAACTCGTGCACTTCCTCGAGCCAGTCGCCGGCCCATCCCTGGTAGACGGCGAAGCCGCTGAGCGTCAGCGGCAACACCGCGAGCAGCATCGTCGCGATCGCCAGCGAGATCAGCAGGTTCTCGCCGTGGCGCCAGTCGATCTCGAATAGTGGACGCTGCAACAGCGAACGCAGCCACGGGCGCACGCCGGCGACTCTGCGCAGCAGCGGACCGAGGCGGGCCGGTCGCGGGCCGAGCAGTCCGTACAGCAGACGAAGACCGAGCAGTCCCACGAACAGGTAGCCGAGCGTGACGTGCATTGCACGCCAGCGTTCACCGTCGGCGGTGACGAATGCGCCGAGAAAGCTCAACGCGAACAGCCAGTGGAACATGCGGATCGGAGCGTCGACGACGCGTCGTCCGCGCGAGGACACGGACTGCGCGTCGATCACGCGCGGCAGGGCCGAGGACGTATGCAAGATGGGCTCCCTTCGAGAATGCGGGCGGCCGGCTGCGGCTCGATTCAGTCGTTCCACGCGCGCCGTTGGCGCGCGTCGAGTCCCGGCGGAATGCGAAGGTCGTCGTCGTCGAAGCGACCGCGCTCGGCGCCTGCGTGGCACGCCTGGCAGTTCGCGGCGCTCTTGACGTTTTCGTGACGCCAGACGGCTGCGTCGATTTCGCGGTGCTTGCGCTCGAACCAAGCCGATCGAGTGATCCGATCCTGCGGCGGCTGCTCGCGCACGCGCTTCCAGCTGCCTGCGCGGCGCCTCAGCCATTCGTCGATGCGTGCGCTCGATGCTTCGTCGAGCGACGCGTCGCTGCCGTAGTGGCGCTCGAGCCCCGCGACGATCCGCTGCCACGACGCGCCGGGCAGCGCACCCGGCGGATAGGCGACGTGGCAGGCGCCGCACTCCTTCGCGTAGATGTCGGGGACGTCGGCCGGCATTGCGCGTCGATCGGCGTGCGCAGCAAGCGCGAACAGCGAAAGAAGGAGGAAGACGAACGGGCGTACGCCGGTCATCGCTTCAGCTCCAGCAGATACGCGAGTACGTCGGCCTTCTCGCGCGGGTCGCACTCGCGCGCGAGGACGTCCTTGCAGTTGCGGCGGAACCACTTGTCGGCGTGCGCGACATCGGTGAACGCAACGGCGTTTGCCGCCGGCGCGAGCGGGTCGATCGCCTTGCCGGTACTCCGGTGCTTGCCCGTAGCGATCGGCGGATCGCCGTGGCACGATGCGCACGACCATTCGGCGCCATGCCGGCTGGTGAAGAACGCACGCCCGCGCGCCGCATCGCCAGCCACTCCGGCTGCGGTGCTCCAGCGCTCGAGCTGCTTTGCTGGCGAGGTGTCGGCAGCGCGAGCGAAGGCCATCGGCAGCGCGAGCGCCAGGCACACTGCGCCGGCGGTGGAACGACAGCGCAAAGAAGAACGATCGAATGTCATCGGAGTCCGGCGGAGCGAAGCGGTCGAGACCGATGGGCGCATTCTTTGCGCGCACAGGTGAAACGAAACTGAAACGCGAACCGGGCGCCATCTACGGTCCTGCGAGCCCACGCGCCGCGCTCGAGGCGCTGCGCGCGACGCTCGCGCGCGCCGATGCGTTGTTCCCGCTGTCGGTGCTGGGACTGCTCGCCGGCATCGTCACCGGCGTCGTGATCGTCGCGTTTCGGCTGATCAGCGAGAACGCGCTCGTGCTCGCCGGCCTGATGGACGACGCCGAGAACTTCGAGGCGCTCTCGCCCGAGTGGAGGCTTGCGCTGCCGATCGTCGGCGGCCTGGCGATCGGGCTGCTCTTCCGTGCCGTTCGATCGGAGTCGCGCTCGGTCGGGCCTGCGCACGTGATGGCGCAGCTCGCCCGGCACGCCGGGTGGCTTCCCTGGCGAAACGCCGTGATGCAGTTCGTGGGCGGCGCCGTTTCGATTGCCTGCGGCCATTCGGTCGGACGCGAGGGACCGGTCATCCACATCGGCGCAACGAGCTCGAGCCTTCTGGGCCAGTGGCTGCGCCTGCCCAACAACAGCATCCGTACGCTGGTCGGTTGCGGCGTTGCCGGCTCGATCGCCGCGTCGTTCAACACGCCGATCGCCGGCGTCGTGTTTGCGATGGAAGTCGTGCTGCTCGAGTACACGCTCGCCGGCTTCGCCCCGGTGATCCTCGCCGCGATGGCTGCCACCGCGGTGAGCCGGATCGTCTACGGGCCAGACCCCGCTTTCTCGGTACCGCCGCTGCAACTCGCGTCGCTGCTCGAGTTGCCGTTCGTGGTGCTCCTCGGCGTCGCCGTCGGGTGCATGGCGGCCGCGTACGTCCGGGGCACGCGTGCACTGGACGTTCGCACCCGCCGGCTGCCGTTGGTGTTGCGAACCACTGCGGCGGGGGCGATCACCGGCGTGTGCGCGCTGTTCGCCCCGCAGGTCATGGGCCTGGGCTACGACACCGTGCAGTCGGCACTACTCGGTCAATTCGGCCTCGCGATGCTCGTCGGCATCGCGCTGCTCAAGCTCGCGGCGACCGTCGCCTGCGGCGGGCTCGGCCTTCCCGGCGGGCTGATCGGCCCGATGGTCGTGATGGGTGCGACCGCCGGCGGGGCACTCGGGCTCATCGGCGAATGGCTGATGCCCCAGGGCGGCGCATCGGCGGCCTTCTATGCCACGCTCGGCGTCGTTGCGATGATGGGCGCGAGCCTGCACGCGCCTCTCGCCGCGCTGATGGCGATCCTCGAGCTGACCGCGAATCCGCACACGCTGCTGCCCGGCATGGCGGCGGTGATTCCGGCGCTGCTCGTCGCACGCAGCGTCTTCGGACAGGAAGCGATCTTCGTCGCGCTGCTGCGCGGACGCGGGCTGGAGTACCGCTTCGACCCGGTCGCGCTATCGCTCGAACGCACCGGCGTGAGCGCGGTGATGAACCGGCGCTTCGCGCAGCTTCCGATCGACGAAGACGCTGCCGTCCTCCAGCAGGTGCTCGCGAGCGCACCGGACTGGCTGGTCGTCATGCGCGAACGCAACGTCGTCGGCATCGTGCGAACACCCGTCGTCGACGCCGGCGAGAACCCCTCCGGCGCCAGGGATGCCCTCGCCGCGCTCGAGGACGCGCTGCGTTCCGCCCCCCGTTTCGTCGTCGTGTCGCCGCACGCGACGCTGCGCGAAGCGATGCAGCGACTGGAGGAATCCGATGCCGTTCTGGCGCTCGTTCGCGAAGGCGGCGGCGTGGCGTCCAGTGCGCGAGCCGCGCCGATACGCGGAGTGCTCGAACGAGGCGCGCTCGACGCGCATGCGGCACGGCCCGCGTGATGCGCGTTCGTCCGTTTTGCGCTGGATCAAACGCCGGATTGCCTGCGATCAAACGGAGCGACGCCGAGCGCGTGCTGCCCGTTCACGCCGACGCCGCCCGGGACTATCCTTGCGCCGGAGTGCTGCTGCAAGCCTTGTCATCGCCACTGGAGGCATCGGATGGAACAGTACGTTACCGACCTGGGCAAATACACGACCAAAGTGAACGAAGGCGCAGTCGCCGCCATCGTGAAGTACTGCGGGATCGCGCTTCGCAACGCCGACTCGGCGCTCGTCGCCGCGACAAGCCGCGAAGAGCTGGCAACGGTTCGCGACGGCTTCGCCGCGAAGAAGCTGGGGCTGGCCGCCGACGCCGCCGACGCGGGAATCAAGGCGGTGGTCGAGAAGATGAAGGACGCGCCTCGCAAGGGCCGCGTGACTTTCTATTACCTGCTCGCCGAAGCGACGGGAACGCTCGACAAGCTGGCCTGAGAACCGGCGCCGCGGCCCTCGCGGCCGCGGCGTCATTCGCGCCGGGCCGACGCATGCGGCGGGAACGCCGCGTGCATCGGGCAGCCAATGACAGCTCCGCTCGACTGCGCGATCGTCGGCGCCGGCCCCGGCGGGCTGACCGCTGCGGTCTACCTGTCGCGCTTCCGGCGGACGATCGCGGTGTTCGACGCCGGAAAAAGCCGCGCCCGCTGGATCCCCCAGAGCCATAACTGTCCCGGCTTTCCGAGCGGCATCGGCGGTGACGCATTCCTCGCGCGACTGGCTGCGCAGGCGCGCAGCTTCGGCGCACGAATCGAGTCGGGCGAAGTCGCCGCCATCGCGCCGCGGGGTGACAACGGGGGCGGCTTCGTACTCGAATTTGCGGGTTCTTTCGTGAGTGCCCGCAGCATCGTGCTCGCCACCGGCTGCGAGGACGTCATGCCCCGCCTCGATCGCCTCGCCGACGCGGTGGCGTGCGCTGCACTGCGCTTTTGCCCGGTCTGCGACGCCTTCGAGGCCGTCGATCGCGACATCGCGGTGTACGGCCCCTTCGACTCCGCGGCCGCGCATGCGCTGTTCCTGAGAACGTACTCCGATCGCGTCACCGTCGTCCCCACCGACGGCGCGACGGATTCACAGGCGGGCCGACGACTGCGCGAGGCCGGCGTCGGCGCCACGGCGATCGCCGAAGACCTGCGCTTCGACGGCGAACGCTGCTCGTTCACGATCGACGGTCGCACGCGCGCATTCGACGTCGTCTACGCGATGCTGGGCAGCCGCCAGCGCTCGGAGCTGGCACTCGCGCTGGGCGCGGCTTGCGACGAGGACGGCGCGCTGCGCGTCGACAGCCACATGCGCACGAGCGTTCCCGGCGTCTACGCGATTGGCGACGTAGTGAGCGCCTTGAACCAGATCGCCGTGGCAACCGGCCATGCCGCCATCGCGACGACGGCCGTGCACAACGCACTGCCGCAACATTTCGCTCGCGCCGGCTGAAGTCCCCGGCCGCCCGAATCCGACGCGAGGAGTCGACATGATCGCAGTTCGGATCCCGATCGGTCCGGCGGTGCTCGACGCCGACCTCGCGATGCCGCCGAATGCCCGCGGCGTCGTGCTGTTCGCGCACGGCAGCGGAAGCAGCCGCTTCAGCCCGCGCAACCGGCACGTCGCGCAGCAACTCGTCGAAGCGGGCCTCGCGACCGTACTGGCCGACCTGCTCACTGCGGAGGAGGAACGCATCGACGAGCGAACGAGGCACCTGCGCTTCGACATCGCGCTGCTCGGCGAACGCCTGGTCGCGACGATCGACTGGTTGCGAAACGACGAGGCGACGCAGCACTTCGCCATCGGCCTGTTCGGCGCGAGCACCGGCGCCGGCGCCGCGCTCGTCGCGGCCGCCGAGAGGCCGCGCGCAGTCGCCGCCGTGGTGTCCCGCGGAGGCCGTCCCGACCTCGCAGGCGAGGCGCTTGCCCGGGTGCGCGCGCCGACGCTGCTCATCGTCGGCGGCGACGACGTCGCGGTGATCGAACTCAACGAGCAGGCAATGGCGCGGCTGCGCTGCGAGAAGCGGCTCGAGATCGTGCCGGGCGCGACGCACCTCTTCGAGGAACCGGGAACGCTCGACGTCGTCGCGCAACTCGCGCGCGACTGGTTCCTGCGATACGCCGGGGGCGAGTAACCCGGGCGTTACCCTGTCGGCTCAGTCACGGAGCCGACATGACCAACCTGTCCACGTTCCCGATCACGAAGAAGTGGCCCGCACGCCATCCCGATCGAATCCAGCTCTATTCGCTGCCGACGCCCAACGGCGTGAAGGCGTCGATCATGCTCGAGGAGACCGGGCTGCCCTACGAGCCGCATCGCGTGAGTTTCGAGACGAACGACCAGACGTCGCCCGAGTTCCTGTCGCTGAATCCGAACAACAAGATCCCGGCGATCATCGATCCGGACGGGCCGGGCGGCAAGCCGCTGCCGCTGTTCGAGTCCGGCGCGATCCTGATCTACCTGTCCGAGAAATGCGCGGATCTCGGTCGCGAGGACTTCATGCCGTCGGATCCGGCCGCCCGCTACGAGACGATCCAGTGGCTGATGTTCCAAGTCGGCGGGGTGGGACCGATGTTCGGGCAGGTGGGTTTCTTCCACAAGTTCGCCGGCAAGGACTACGAAGACAAACGCCCGCGCGATCGATACGTGCACGAGTCGAAACGGCTGCTGCGGGTGCTCGAGCAACGCGTCGCGGGGCGCGACTGGATCATGGGCGACGAATACACGATCGCCGATATCGCGATCTTCCCGTGGGTGCGCAATCTGGTGGGCTTCTACGAAGCGCGGGATCTCGTCGGCTTCGACGACTTCCCGCAGGTCGCGCGAGTGCTCGCCGCCTTCGTCTCCCGACCGGCGGTTGCGAAAGGGCTGACGATCCCCGGCCAGACGTGATCGCGCCTCGCCCGCATCGGTCGGCAGCGCCGCTGCAAAGCGCTTGCGCGCCGGCGCGCTTGGCCCGACGATAATGCGAGTCACGGAAGGCATCACATGGCGATCCACGGCAGCACCATCGGTATCGCGTTGTCCGGCGGCGGATATCGCGCCACGCTCTTCGGTCTCGGCTCCCTGCAGCGACTCAACGACGCAGGACTGCTCGGGCGGCTCGATCGCATCACCAGCGTTTCCGGCGGCTCGATCCTCGCCGGCGTGCTCGCGCATCGCTGGAAGGAGCTGCAGTTCGACGACGGGCGCGCGGCGAACTTCAATGCGCTCGTCGTCGATCCGGTACGCGCGTTCTGCAGCCGCACCATCGACGTCGGCGCCGGGCTGAAGGGGCTGCTCACGCCGTTTCGCACGGCCGGCGACTTCCTCGCCGACCGCTACGACAAGGATCTCTTCCACGGCGCGATGCTGAAGGACATTCCCGATGCCTCGCTGCCCGGAAATCCCCGCTTCGTCTTCTACGCGACGAGCCTGCAGACCGGGCGCAGCTTCCGCTTCCGGCAGGACTTCATCGCCGACTACCTGCTCGGCATGAACCATGCCGCGCAGGTGCCGCTGGCGGTCGCCGTGGCGGCGTCCAGTGCGTTCCCGCCGGTCTTCTCGCCGATCGTCCTCGACACCGAACCCGAGGCGTGGCGCCAGGGCAGCGACGCCCCCGAACTCGAGCCGCTGCGCCGTCGCGTCGTCCTCACCGACGGCGGCGTCTACGACAACATGGGACTCGAATCGCTCGTCGATCGGGTCGACATCGTGCTGGCGAGCGACGCCGGCGCACCCTTCGGCGTCGAAGAGGAGCCCTGGGAAGACAACGTGCTGCAACTGGGCCGCGTGCGCGACATCCTGATCGACCAGACGCGCGCGCTGCGCAAACGCTGGCTGATATCGGAGTTCGAGGCCGGCCGAAAACGCGGTGCCTATTGGGGAATCGCCACGCGCATCGGCGACTACAAGGCGAGCGATCCACTGGCTGCCGACAGCACGATCACCGGCGAGCTCGACGACGTGCCCACCCGGCTCGCCGCTTTCGACGACCGGCTGCAGGGACGGTTGATGAACTGGGGTTACGCGCTGTGCGATGCGGCCCTTCGCACGCGCGCGAAGCTGGCACTGGCCCCCGCACCGGGACTTCCCGCGCCCACGTACCCGCTCGCCTGATCCGGCCGCGATGGACCGGCTACACCTGAGCGAATGGAGCCTCGGCGTCGACGACGAGCGCTTCGTCGCCGCGCTGGCGGCACTGGGCGTGCTCGAGACACTCGCTCGTGACGTCGCAGCCGATGCCTCGTCAGCCGAGGTGCGGCAACGCGTCGCCGAAGTGAGTTCGGCTTCGGCGGGAGCGACCGCGTCCGCACTCGCCGAGTTGCTGCGGGCGATTGCCGCCCGAACGTCCACGCACGCCACGCTCGCCTGGCAGGCACCGGAAGACTCTCCCGCCCGCGCGAGACCGCCCGCAGGGCTGCAACGATGGCCGTCCGCCGCGTCCCTCGCCGAAGCGTGGAAGACATTCGCAGCGACCGTTTCGCCAATCCGGGTGGCGGCATCGGACAGGTCCGCGCGCGAAGGTCTCTCGCTCGATTTCGTCGAACTGCTCTCGCGTGGCGAAGCGCAGCTCGCCGGCGTGCACGCGGTGGCCTCGTGGGAGCCCGAGCGACCGACCGAATGGCGCTTCCCCTTCACGATCGCAACACTGCCGGGCGACCGGCTCGGCGACGCGCTCGTTGCAACGCGCGGCGACGACGCGTCGGCATCGTCGGAGGCGAGGGTCGTCGTCGCATCGCGACGCACGCCGCACGTCGAAGTGCTCGTTCTGGGCCAGCCGCTGCCGCGCGCGCTCGCGCGGGTTCTCGAAGCCACGCCGGTGCCGCGCTGCGCGCTCGCCATCGTTCGCGGCCCGGGTTCCGACTCGCCGTCGCGCTGCGCCCCGCTTCTGCGCGCGCTGGCCGCGCATCTTCAGGCCGACGGCGTCGTCGTCGCGCCCACGCTTGCGCTCGACGCGTTCGCCGACGCCCTGCGGCGTTTTGCCGGCCGGATGGCGAACGGCTACCCGCTCGACGTCGCGCTGATGCAGTCGATGGGACCGGGCCACGTCGCCTGGCTCGGCACGGAGTTGCTCGCGCTCAGCGAGCGCGTACCTGCGCGACAGGCGGCGGCGAAGCCGCGGGCTGCGGCGTCGAGGGCCGAGCCACCCCACGCCGCTCCCCCGCCCCCACGCACCGCCGGCGCCTCGCGGCCTGTAGGCTCCCGGCCGCCCTGGAGCCTGCCGACGACCCGCGCTCCCGCGCCGGGGCAGCGAAACTCGAACCTCCCCGACTCGCGACCCCGATGGCGCCCCTCGGCCCCGTCCGGTCCGCAACGCCCGATCCCGGCGCCGGTGCCCGCTCCGTCGCCCGCGCCCGGACGGCTGGGCACGCCTTCGTGGTGGCGTTGGCCGCCCGGACGTCCCGCGTTCCCCGCTCCGACCCCGCCCCCTGCTTCGGCGCCCGCGGACGACGCACGCAGGCCGCGCCCGGACGTCGACGGTCATCCCGCGCGCTACCTGCAGCAGCGAAGTCTTCGCAAGCGGGGCGACGAACTCGAACGGATCCGCGATGGCTACGTTCTCGCCGAGCCGGTGATGCTCTGCGTTCGCGTCGCGGCGCCCGACGACGCGGGCTGGGACAGCGCGCCCACCCCCTTTCCCGAGCACGAGTTGCCGAAGGACCGCGACACGCACGTGTTGCAGGTGGTCGTGCACGAGCCCGGGCAGTTCGACGGGCCGGTGCTGCGCGAGATCGTGCTGCCGCGCGTCGGCCCGAGCAGCGAAGCGCAATTCGTCTTCACGCCGCGCAAGGAGGGCGTCTTCGACGCACGCATCAGCGTGCTGCACCGCGGCCGCGTGCTGCAGACTGCGCGCTTGCGCACGCGTGTGCGCCAGCATGCCGACGAGCGCGGCGACGGCATCGCACTGCTCGACGAAGCGCAGGTGCGTCCCGACTTGAGCGGGCTCGGGGCGAGGCGTCGCTTCGATCTCGCGATGGTGCTCAACCACGGCGACGCAGACGACGTGCCGCGATTGACGGCCATTGCCGAAAGACGGGCATGGGCGACGAACCTGCAAGGGCTTGCCGAGCCGCTGCTGCAGTTGAATGCCGCGCTCTCCGACGCCGCGCACAGCGTCGCCGATCATGCCGACGGCCTCGACCAGGGCGAGAATCCGCAACTTCTCGTGCGCCTGGCGCGCATCGGCGCCGATCTCTACTCGGCACTGTGCATGGACCAGTTCATCGAGCTCTCGCACGGCGGCTTCGATCCGCGCGACGACGCGCTCACGCACATCCAGGTCATCAGCGCGCGTGCCGATGCCGTCGTTCCGGTCGAGTTCTTCTACGACTATCCGCCACCGGCGCCCGACGCCACGAAACTGTGTCCCGGGTGGCGCGACGCGCTGAAGACCGGCAACTGCCCTGCAGATTGCGCGGGTCGCGCCGACGCCTCGGGGCACGTCTGTCCGATGGGTTTCTGGGGGCTGCGAAAGGTCATCGAGCGGCATGTCTACAGTCCGGCACTGGGAAGACCGGACGGCGCCGAGGTCGTGATCCAGTCGGAGCCCGCCGAGGGACGCGACCGGCTCGAGCTTGGACATTGCGCAGTACTCGGCTTCAGTACGCAGGTGGCGAAGGATGCGCGCACGCCGCTGCTCGCGCTGCTGTCGCCGCGCTTCGAAGATGCGACGCTCGAAGTGGCGACATGGACCGAATGGAAGGAGACGATCGGGCAACGAAAACCGGCGCTGCTCGTTGCGTTCCCGCACAACGAAGGCCGCCGGCAGGACCTCGAGCTCGAGATCGGCGGCGACTTCCTGCCTACGCTGCGGCTGCCGCGTGAATACGTACGCCCCGAAGGCGCGCCGCCCCCGCTGGTGTTCCTGCTCGGTTGCGACGTGGCCGGCACCGCCGAAGCCTTCTCGAATCACATCCGGTACTTCCGCCAGGCGGGCGCCGCCGCGGTGATCTCGACGACGGCCACCGTGTTCGGCGAGCACGCGGTCACCGTCGGCTCGAAGATCCTCGCGCGACTGCTGCGCGCAGGCGGCGCCGAAGCCGATCAGCTCGGCGAGCTGATCCTCGACGCGCGCCGCGAAGCGATGCTCGAAAGCCTGCCGATGGCGCTGTGCATCGTCGCCTTCGGCGACGCCGACTGGAGGCTCTGACGCGCATGCCCCGGACATCGAAGACCGATGCGTTCTTCCGCATTCACATGCTGCCCGCGCTGCACGGCGACAGCCTGTGGATCGAATACGGCGCAGGCACGCGCGTGCGCCGCGTGCTGATCGACGGAGGGCCGATCGGCGCGTGGAGCGCCCTCGAGTCGCAGGTCCAGTCGTTGCCTGCGGGCGACAGGCGCATCGAGCTCGTCGTGCTGACGCACGTCGACACCGATCACGCCGACGGACTCGTTCGCCTGTTCGCCGAGCCGCTGCCGTGGCCCTTCGCGGTGCGCGACGTCTGGTTCAACGGCTGGCGGCACATGGAGCAGGCGCATGGTCTGCTGGGTGGCCGGCAAGGCGAGTTCTTCAGCGCGCTGCTCGCGCAGCGGCTCGACGCGGGCCAATGGAACGGCGCGTTCGACGGCGGCGCGGTCCTGGTTCGCGACGACAGTCCGCTGCCGCGCATCGAACTCGCCGGCGGGCTCGCGTTGACGCTGCTCTCGCCGACGCCGGCCAAGCTGGACCGCATGCGCGACGCGTGGCGCAAGGACGTGCGCGACTTCGATCCGGGCGACCTCGCCGCGGCGTGGGAAGTGCTGGCGCGCCAGAAGAAATACCTGCCCGGCGCGGGCCTGCTCGGCAGCACGCCCGAACTCGACGAGCTGCTCGAGAAGCAGTCGCGGCCCGACAACGCCGCGGCCAACGGGTCGAGCATCGCGTTCCTCGCCGAGCATGCGGGCAGCGCCAAGAGCGCGCTGTTTCTCGCCGACGCGCATCCCGACATCGTCTGCGCGTCCATCCGCCGGCTGCTCGACGAACGCGGCAAGGACGTGCTGCACGTCGACGCGGTGAAGGTCGCGCACCACGGCAGCAAGGCGAACACCACCGACGAGCTGATGTCGCTCGTGCACTCGCCACGCTTCCTGATCAGCACGAACGGCGGGATCTTCGGCCATCCGGACGCAGAGGCGCTGCAGCGCATCGTTGCGCGCTCGGCCGTCCAGCCGCCGACGCTCCTCTTCAACTACCGGTGCGCGACGAACGAGCAGTGGCGCTCGATCGCGCAGCAGCGTTCGCTAGGCTACGAAGCGGTGTCGCCCGACGACGAGGGCATCGCCGTCACGCTCTGACGCTGCGAGCGCAACTCGCCCGCCTCATCGCGAGCGCGGACGCACCGCCAGGCTCTGCACGGCTCGTCCGAGCAGCCCGCGCTCGTCGTAGAGCGCCGACTCGGCCAGCCCGCCGCCCTCGGCACCGAGCGCGGTTCTTGCGTCGAGGCAGATCCACTCGCCCGCCGGCCGGCGCAGCAGGTGGATCGTCAGGTCGAAGTTCACGAACGTGTAGTGCTCGTAGTCGAGCACGGCGCTGATGCCGTTGCCGGAATCGGCAGCGACGGCCACGCGCTGGTACGGGCTCGGCACTTCACCGTCGACGAGCGGATGACGCATCCGGAACCACACGGCGCAGGGCCCTTTCCACATCGTTCCCTGCGCGATCCGCGTCTCCATCAGATCCGCGTAACCCACCCACCGACCCGCGAACGGAAAGCTCGTCGACGCAGACTGCTGCGGCGACAACGGCGCCAGCGGCAACGGGTGCCCGGGCAGCGGCGTCGGCAACTCGACCGGCGCCTCGCGCTGCGCCAGCGCCGTGAAGCGTGCAACGTCCTTGTCGCCCGACATCAAGTGCGCCGAGAAATGCGCCGCATTGCGGCCGGCGTAATCGGTCATCACCTCGACGATCAGATCGGCGATCGGCACCGGCCGCAGCAGGTTCGCGGTGATTCGCGCAATGTGGCCGAGCCCGTGTTCGCGCGCGGCCTGCTCGATCGCACGGCACACCAGCGCGATCGGCGGACCGGCGTGCTGATGGCCCGGATCCCACGGGCCGCGCGTGAGGGCGCTCGCGCGGAAGCCGCGTGCATCGAGTGCGGTGTACGCAGCGGCCGCTTCGTGGGCGCGTGAATCGTCTCGGGGGTCGGTCACGGGAGCGCGGTGCAGCCGGCAACGTCGGGAGCGAGAATGCTAACGCGTCCCGCCTCCGCGCGCGGCGCTTCGACCCGCAAACGTGCAGGAGGGCACGATGGACATCGAGCGGTTCATGCAGGGATACAAGGCCGCGTGGGAGCAGCGCGACGAGTCGAAGTTCTGCGCGCTCTTCGCGCCCGACGGCGAATACCGCAACACGCCCTTCGCCGTGCAGCGCGGCCACGCGCAACTCGCCGAGTACTGGCGCCGCGTGAAACTGCAGGAAGACGTGCACGTCGACTACGAGGTGCTCGCGAGCACCGCGCGCGGCGGCATCGCCCACTGGCACGTCACCTACCGCGTCGCGTCCGAGGAGCTGTTCCGCATCTGGGCGCAATCCACCGGCACGAACCTGGTCTCCCGCAAACCGGGCGACCCGCTGCCGCGCATGGTGCTCGACGGCGTGCTCAAGGCCGAATTCGACGAAGGCGGGCGTTGCGGGAGATGCGAGCTCTGGTGGCACAGCCTTGCGCAGCCCTGAACGACGCGCGGCACCGACCGGCCCCGCTTGGCAACTGCGCGGCGCAAGCCGAGTTGAGTCACATCATTTCGCCACGGCGCAAGCAGCGCGATCCTCGACCTTCCCTCCCCCACATGAAGGATTCGCCATGACCACGTTCGATGCCACCGCGCGCGAACTGCTCGAGAAAGCCGAGTTCGTCGCAATCGTCACGCAAGGCACTGACGGCCCGCACCTCGTCGGCAACTGGGGCGACTACGCGCGCCGCATCGGAATCGACGACGAACGCATCATCCTTCCGGCCGGGCACTACGAGCGCACCGAGGAGAACCTCAAGCGCGACAGCCGCATCCAGCTGATGGCGGCTTCGCGCGCCGTTCGCGGCTCGCGAGGACCCGGCCAGGGCGGTGTCGTCCACGGAAGGGGCAGCGTGCAGACCGAAGGCGAGCTCGCCGAGCGCGCGAAGGCGGTCTTCCCGTGGGCGCGCGGCGCGTTGGTGATCGACGTCGAGCGCTGCGAGATGCAGCTGTAGCGTTTTCTCGCAGCGCCGACGCAAGCCGCTCCCTCCGGGGTATTGACCGGTTCGGTCGCCCGGGCGCACGCTCGCGATATCTCTCGCGCGGCGTCGCCCGCGGTGGCAGGTCCGGGAGGTGCATCGTGGACGTCCGGTCGAGTTCGTTCCATTTCCCCTCGACCGAGGGCACGGGCCCGCAGTCGGCGAGCGCGCAGCTGAGCTTCCCGCGCGCAGTACGGCAGGTTGCCGTCGGCATCACCGGCTACACGGCCACCTTCGAGAACGAGGAAGATCACCACCTCGGGCGGCTCATCGTCGAGTTGAACGCGAGCGTGAACGGCGGCGACGCGACGAAGGTCGACGTCTCGGGCAGCTTCGGCCTGCGCGACTGGTCCGGCGAGTGGGACGACGCCTACGGCGGACTGATCGAATGGACGGTCTTCGCCGACCTCGTCGGCATTGGGCCGCCGGCGCCCGGCGCCCCACGAGGCGACCTCATCGTCGTCGACGCCGAGATCACGCAGGCGATCCAGCACTTCCGCAGCGGCCAGCACCTGGATGCAGCGAACGTGTTCCCCGACAACTCGATTCGGCTCGTTGCCGCCAAGCCGACGGTCGTGCGCCTGTACGTCGACTACGACGCGTCGGCCGGGCTCGCGCCGATCGCAAAGATCTCGGGCGAGCTCATCGTCACCGCGGGCGGAACGACGACGACGATCAATGCATCGCAGCCGATCGTGCCGCGACGCGACGCGTCGATCGACCGCGGTCAGCGCGAACACACGTTGAACTTCCTGGTTCCCGAGAGCCTGTGCGCCGGCACGATCGACGTCACCGCGCGCGTCTTCGACATCCTCGACCGCACGCAGTTCTCGGGCGACTTCGTTCGCACATTGAGCTTCGACGCGATGCCCGACCTGCCGGTGATGGCCGTGGGCATCGAATACACGGGTCCCGACGTAAGCGACGCGACGCAGCTCTCGGCGCCGTCGATGGCCGACTTCACCACACTGTTCGGCTTCACCGAGGCCCTCTACCCGATCCCGCAGGTGGTGATCACGAGCTTCGTCACGATGACCTACGACGACGAGGTGAAGTCCGACATCAACGATGGCTGCGACAAGCTCGGCGACCTGAAAGACGCGGTCGCGGACCTGCGCGGCGATTCGGACGACATCGTCTACGGCCTGTACAACGCGGGGCTGGACACCGGCTCGGTCGGCGGCTGCGGCGGCGACGGCGTCGCGGTCGGGCGCATCGGCTCGCAGGGAACGGCGGCGCACGAGATCGGGCACGCGCTCGGGCGTCAGCACGCGCCGTGCGACAACGTGACGCGTTGCGCCGAACCGAAGAACACCGACGACGACTACCCGCATTACGCGAGCTACGACTCCGACAGCATCGGCGAGTACGGTTTCGACATGCGGCCGGCCTTCGGCCTCGTGAAGCAGCCGTCCACCGCGCACGACATGATGGGCTATTCGGGCGACCGGTGGATCAGCCCGTACACGTACAAGGCACTGATGAGCCGCATCCCCGTCATCCAGGCAGGAGCGTCGGCCGCATTCGCCGCGTCTGCCAGCGAACTCGGCGCCCCCGCGAACCGCAAGCCCGAGCCGCGCGGGTGCTGGATCCCGATCCGGCAGCCGCAGCTCTTCCTGCGACTGGATATCCGGCGCGACCGCTCGGTGCGCCTGCATCCTTCGTTCCAGTTCGACGCTCGCCCGCGTCCGCACGGCGACCGCAAGACCGACTTCAGCGTCGAACTGCTCGACGCCGACGGCGAGCCGCTGCGCAGCAGTTGCCTCTATGCGGGCGACATCGGCTGCGGCTGCTCGTGCGGCGCCGGCGGCTGGCCGCTGAAGATCCGGCACGCAATCGCCTCCGACGCCCGTGCACGGACGCTCGTGCTGTACGAATGCGACAAGGAGATCGAGCGCTGGCCGATCCCGGAACCGCCGAAAGTGGCGCTGCACGTGAACGGCGCCGATTCGAAGGACGACGCGCTCGAGTTGCGCTGGGACGTGTCCGACTCGTCCGCAGACGAACACGCATTCTGGTTCCTCGTGCAATGGCGCGATCGCCGAGGCACGTGGCGCGGCGCGGCGGCGCGAACGCAGAAGCGTTCGATGAAAGTCCCGAAGCGGCTGTTCGACGGTACGCGCGTCGCAGCGCTTCGCGTGCTCGCCACTTCGGGCCTGACCACCGGCAGCGGCGTCTGGGAAGGCGAGATGCGCCCGCCCGAGCCGCCATCGCGCGGCCCGCGCACACCGAGGATCACGATCTCGCTGGCCGACGTCGAAGCACGCGCGGGTGCGCACGAAGTGCCCGGCGCGTTGCGCGCCACGGTGCAGTCGGTCGCGGGCAGCACGTCGCCGGCCGCCGACCTGCGCTGGTACGACGCGCACGGCGCGGAACTCGCACGCGGGCGCAGCTTCGATCCGTCGCGCCTGCCCGCCGGGCAGCACCTGCTCACCGCCGTTTCGCCGAGCAATGACCGAGCGAGCGCGACCTGGCTCGTCGAGCGCACGCGCGACGGCCGCACGCTCGTGCTCGTCGGCGACCAGAAGCCTCGGTTGTCGCCGCGACGGCCATCGGAACCGCAAGAGCCACCGTCGGAGAAATGATCATGCAGATCGGAAGCGGCACGATCTCGTTCAACCGGCATCGCAACGACGGCCCGCGGTCGCTGAAGTCCGAGGTGATCTTCGCCTCGCCGGTGACGCAGGCGGCTGCGATGCTGCGCGGCTTCGACGTCGGCTTCTCGCCGCGCGACGACCACCATCTCGGCAACCTGGAAGTGCGACTCGAAGCGACGATCGATCCGCTCGCACCGCAGCGCGTGAACGTCGAGGCGATCTTCGGGCTGCGCGACTGGTCGGGAAGCTGGGACGACAACTACGAGGGCGAGATCCACTTCACCGTCGTGGCGGAGTGACCGCAGGCGCCCCGATCACCGCACCGGGTCGTCGCGCTCGCCTCGCCTGGCCCGAAACGGATAGGCGCTGCCGCCCTTGCCCACCGGCGCGATGCGCAACGACAACAGCATCGACGCCGCGAGAACGACGACCGTGACCGCCAGCGACCACGCGACCGGAATCTTGTATACGTCGATCAGCAGCATCTTCGCGCCGATGAACACGAGCACGACCGCCAGCCCGTAGGTCAGCAGGTGGAAGCGCTCGTGCACGCCGGCGAGCAGGAAGTACATCGCGCGCAGGCCGAGGATCGCGAAGACGTTCGACGTCAGAACGATGAACGGATCGGTGGTGATCGCGAAGATCGCCGGAATCGAATCTACGGCGAAGACGACGTCGACGATGCCGATCAGCAGGATCACGACGAGAAGCGGCGTCGCCATCCGCACCCCGTTCACCCGCGTGAAGAAACGCTCGCCGTCGTAGTCCGGCGAGACCTTCACGTGCCGCTTGATCCAGCGCAGCGCCGGGTTCGCTTCCAGGTCGGGTTCCTTTCCGGCCGCCCACCACATCTTCACGCCGGTGAAGACGAGGAATGCGCCGAAAAGGTACAGCACCCAATGGAAGCGCACGATGAGCCAGGCGCCGACGAGGATCATCGCCGCGCGCAGCACGAGCGCGCCGAGGATGCCGATCATCAGCACGCGCTTCTGGAATTCGCCCGGCACCGCGAAATAGGTGAAGACCAGCAGGAAAACGAAGATGTTGTCGACGGCGAGCGCCTTCTCGACCAGATAGCCGGTGACGAACTCGAGTGCCTTGTCGTTGGCGAGCGCCCGCGCGGCAGCGTCCGCCGAGGCGCCGCCGAGGTACCACCACAGCCAGCCGACGAAGACGAACGAAACGGCGACCCAGACCAGCGACCAGAGCGCCGCCTCCTTCATCGAAACGGCATGCGCGCCCTGGCCCTTGAGCGCGAGGAAGTCGACCAGCAGCGCGACGGCGACGAACGCCGCGAACAGCGACCACATCAGCGCAGTGCCGATGCTCATCATGGGGAGTGCCTCTTCGGCCCGCTTGGCGAGAACGGGCCCGTCGTGGAGAAGGCGCCGTCGTCGGTCTTGCCGGCCGGCGCGCTTCGCTGCGCCGGCCTGCGGCACCGGGATGCAATCGGCCGCCGCCCGCGACCGGATCCGTACTGACGATACCGCAGCACGGGGATCGGAATCCCCGCGAGCTACTCCCCTTCGGAGGCAGGCGAATTGGAACAGCGCGGGCGGGCCGCTGTCAAACGTGGGGCAATCGGCGGGCCGCAGGTATCGCCCCGACTCGACAACGTGCACCGCTTCATGGCCGGCGTCTATCTCGCCACCGGAATGATCAACTTCTGGGCGGGAGCGATCTACGACATCGATTTCGAGTGGCTCGACGGCGTCGAGCGCAACCCGCACGGCCACGGATTCAGCGTCGTCGACCACATGACGCACGACGTCTACCGCGGACGCATGGCGTACTGGGCGCAATTCTACGAGCGACTGTTCGGCTTTCGAGAGATTCGCTACTTCGACATCGAAGGCGAGTACACGGGCCTGACGTCGAAGGCGATGACTGCACCCGACAGGAAGATTCGCATCCCGCTGAACGAGGAGTCGGGCCGGGGGTCGGGGCAGATCGAAGAGTTCCTGATGCAGTTCAACGGCGAGGGAATCCAGCACATCGGGCTGCTCACCGACGACCTGTCCGCGAGCGTCGACAGCCTGCAGATGGCCGGCGGCCCGGTAATGAGCGCGCCCAACGACATCTACTACGAGATGCTCGAGGAGCGGCTGCCGGGCCACGGCGAGAACGTCGACGAGCTGCGCGCACGCGGCATCCTGCTCGACGAGGGCTTCGGCGAGGGGAACTTCAAGGCGTTGTTCGAGTCGATGGAGCGCGATCGGATCCGGCGAGGGGTTCTGGAGGCAGACAAGCACGCGTGAGCGCCAACGCACGAACCGGGTTGCACCGACGATGACGGCCCGCAGGCGCGCGGCTACACTAATCGCGCCATCCGGCACGAGAGACGGAGACGCCCATGACATCGCTCAGGCATACGGCCCTCTTCGCAGGGCTGCTGTTCACGTGCGCAGCCGCGCACGCACAGGCGCTCACCGGCACGCTGCAGAAGGTGAAGGAAACCGGTTCGATCACCGTGGGTTACCGCGAGTCGTCGATTCCGTTCTCCTACCTTGACAACACCGGCAAGCCGATCGGCTACGCCATGGAGCTCTGCGCGAAGATCGTCGACGCGGTCAAGGCCGAACTGAAGATGCCCGACCTGAAGGTGAACTACTCGCCGGTCACGTCGAGCAACCGCATCCCGCTGCTGGAAAACGGCACGATCGACCTCGAGTGCGGCTCCACCACGAATTCGGTCGCACGGCAGAAGCAGGTCGCGTTCGGGCCGACGTACTTCGTGATCAACGTCAGCGCGGCGGTGAAGAAGGATTCCGGCGTCGACCGCTTCGAGCAATTGAAGGGCAAGACGATCGTCACGACGTCGGGCACCACGTCGGTCCCTCTGTTGAAGAACTACGAGAAGACCGAAGACGCAGCCTTCAAGGAGATCTACGGCAAGGACCACGCCGAGAGCTTCCTGCTGATGGCAGACGGACGCGCGGTGGCCTTCGTGATGGACGACATCCTGCTGGCGGGACAGATCGCGAACTCGAAGGATCCTTCCGCGTACAAGATCCTGCCAGGGTCGCTGCGCAGCGAGCCGTACAGCATGATGCTGCGCAAGAACGATCCGCAGTTCAAGGCTTTGGTCGACAAGACGATCGACGCCGTGATGAAGTCGGGCGAGATCCACAAGATCTACGCGAAGTGGTTCACCAGCCCGATTCCGCCGAAGGGCATCAACCTGAACTTCGCCGAGAACGAGGCGAACAAGGAAGCGTTCGCGCATCCGAACGACAAGGGCGTCGAGTAAGCGCAGTCGCGGCCGGATCCCGGTAGCGTCTCGCGCCGACCTCCGATCCGGCCGGCGCCCCCGATCCGTGCTCGACTTCCTCTCCATCTTCGGTCAGGAGACCCCGGACGGCGATGCGACGTGGGCAATGTCGCTGCTGTCCGGGCTCGAGTTCACGCTCGTGCTCGTCGTCCTGTCGTGGATCCTCGCGATGGCGATCGGCTCGTTGCTCGGCGTGCTGCGAACGACGGATCGCCGATGGATCGTCGCCTTCGGCGATGCCTGGGTCGAGCTGTTCCGCAACATCCCGCTGCTGGTGCAGTTCTTCCTCTGGTACTTCGTCGTTCCCGAGTTCATCCCGCCGCTCAAGCGCGTGGCGATCGAGATGGACCCGACCACCTTCCAGCTGATCGTGTCGGTCGTCTGCCTGGGGCTGTTCACGTCGGCGCGAATCGCCGAGCAGGTGAAGTCGGGCATCCTGTCGCTGCCGCGCGGCCAGCGGATGGCCGGCTACGCGCTCGGCCTCACCCAGGCGCAGACCTACCGCCACGTGCTGCTGCCGATGGCCTTTCGCATCGTCGTGCCGCCGCTCACCTCCGAGTCGATGAACCTCGTCAAGAACTCGGCGGTGGCCTATTCGATCGGACTGGCGGAACTTTTCTTTCGCACGCGCGAAATGGGCGAGATGACTTTCCAGTACTTCGCCGCCTTCGCCGCCGCCACCGTGCTGTACGTGATCGTGGCGCTCGTCATCAACCGAGTGTTCGCGTGGATCGAACGGGCGACGGCCGTCCCCGGTTACCTCGGCGGTAAACGCTAGGCTCCTGCGATGAGCGCCTTCGACTGGGAATCGATCGTCGGCGCGATGCCCTTCCTGATGCAGGGCCTCGCGTACACGGTGCAGCTCACCGTGATTGCCGCGATCGGCGGCACGCTGTGGGGGATCGCTCTGGCGCTCGCGCGCCTGTCGAGCATCGCGCCGCTCGCGTGGCTGGCGGCCGCCTACGTGAACCTGATGCGCTCGATCCCGCTGCTACTCGTCATCTTCTGGTTCTACTTCCTCGTGCCGGTGATCCTGCAGTGGATAAGCGGCTCGCCGTATCCGCCGCGCATCGGTGCCGACCGCTCCGCCTACGTCACGTTCATCCTGTTCGAAGGCGCGTATTTCTGCGAGATCGTTCGCGCCGGCATCCAGAGCATCCCGAAAGGCCAGCTCGGCGCGGCCTACGCGATCGGGCTGAACTACGCGCAGGCGATGCGCCTGGTCGTCCTGCCGCAGGCGCTGCGCAACATGCTCCCGGTGCTGCTGACGCAGACCATCGTGCTGTTCCAGGACGTCTCGCTGGTGGCGCTGCTCAACGTCACGGACCTCGTCGGCGCCGCCGTGAAGATCGCGCAGCGCGACAGCCGGATCGTCGAGATGTATACGCTGGTGGCGGTGATCTACTTCGTGCTGAGCTACGCGCTGTCGCGCTCGGTGAAGGCGCTGGACCGGCGCATCGCCATCGTTCGTTGAACCCACCGGGCGTCCCCACATGCCGATGATCGACATCCGCGCCGTGAGCAAGTGGTACGGCGACTTCCAGGTGCTCACCGACTGCACGACCCACGTCGAGAAGGCCGAGGTGGTCGTCGTGTGCGGGCCTTCCGGCTCGGGGAAATCCACGCTGATCAAATGCGTCAACGCGCTCGAGCCCTTCGAGCAAGGGGACATCCTCGTCGACGGGATCTCGCTCACCGCTCGCGACACGAACCTGCCCAAGTTGCGCGCACGGGTGGGCATGGTGTTCCAGCACTTCGAACTCTTCCCGCACCTGTCGGTGCTCGCCAACCTGAACCTCGCGCAGGTGAAAGTGCTGGGCCGCAGCAGGGACGACGCAACGAAAAAGGCGATCCACTACCTCGAGCGCGTCGGCCTGGCCTCGCAGCGCGACAAGTTCCCGGGCCAGCTCTCCGGCGGCCAGCAGCAGCGCGTGGCGATCGCCCGCGCGCTGTGCATGGACCCGATCGCGATGCTCTTCGACGAGCCCACGTCGGCGCTCGATCCGGAGATGGTCGGCGAGGTCCTCGACGTGATGGTCCGCCTGGCGAAGGAAGGCATGACGATGATGGTCGTCACGCACGAAATGGGCTTCGCGCGCAGCGTGTCGGATCGCGTCGTGTTCATGGACGCGGGCCGCATCGTCGAGGACTGCAAGACCAGCGAGTTCTTCGGGAATATCGAGGCACGCAGCGAACGGGCGCGGCATTTCCTCGGGAAGATTCTGGCGCACTGAGGGGGGCGGTGGCGGTGGGGGCTGCGTTCGGCGGCGGCGGTGCTGCCCCTGCCTTGCGGCTGCCGCTGCGGGTGCAGTTTGCTGCGCCCGAGTTGCCGCGAGACGCGGGAGGCGGGAGGCTCAGAGCCGCGCCGAGGGGGCCAGGGGTCCACGGGCTGTGCCCAGTGCCCAGCGCCCGATCACACCGCCTCGTCCCGCCCGCCTCCCTGCACCGCCGCCTCCACCAACACCACTTCCCACCGATCCACTCGCACCGACGGGAGGTACTCGGGCGGCGTCTGCTCGCGCGCACGCACCATCACGCCGGTGACCTTCGCCGCGTAGGCACCGTCTCGCAGCGTGGCGTTCTTCGACAGACGCCCGATGGTCGCGCCGCCGGGCGTCTTCAGCACTCCGTCCGAAAGGCAAACCGGATCACCCGTCTGCACCGCGGAAAGATCACGATGCACGCGGTTCATCGCCGGACTGCGCCCCGCATAACCGAGATCGACGTCGGCCGGCCCGAGCGAGACATAGCGCGTCTGCAGCGCCTCCCGATGCGCAGGCGCCTCGGGCCGCAGCGCGGCTACGCCGTCGCAATCGTGCAGGTCGTCCAGCAGTCCCTGCGGTCCGTGCCTGCTGCGAAACACCGTCAACGTCTCTTTCGCGCGCGTCATCGCCACGTACAGCAGCCGCCGCTCGTCGTCACCACTGCCCCAATCGCCGCAGTCCATCACGATCACGTGGCGGAACTCGAGGCCCTTGGCGCGGTGCGCGGTCATCAGGCGCAGCGCGTCGACCGCGCCGTCGCGGCGGGCGGCGCCGGCGCTCTCGTAGAACCAATCGGCGATCTCGCGCAGCGGCAGGCGCGCCTTCGGATACGCGAGCATCAGGTCGAGTCCTGCCGCGCAGAGGTCCTGCCACGCGGAATTCGTCGGTTGCGCGCGCAGCCGCCTGCGCAGCCAGCGCACGAGCGCCGTCACCGGCAGCAGCGGGCGCCGACGGCCGAGTACGACGTCGAGCACGCAACGCCCTTCGCGCGTCTGCATCACCGAGATCTCGGCCGACGCGTCTCGCGCCATCGAACAACGGATGCCTTCGATCTCGCACAGCGCGCGCAGCGGTTCGAGCGACGCATGCGTGCGGGCGAGCACGGCGATGTCGCCGAGCGCTGCGCCGGGATCGAGCCGACGGATGCGGCCGATCTCCGCAGCCGCGAGTTGCGCCTGGCGGTTCGCGTCGGGCGGCGCGTCGATCAACCGCGCGCGCCCGTCGTGCTCGGCATCGAGCGTGCTCCACCGGCCCCCCGGCGGCTCGTTGGCGCGCCGCGCATCGATGCGGATCGGGTGATCCACCTTCATCCGCTCGCGCGCCGGCTGGATCACGTGGTTGGCCGCCGCGACGATGTGCTGCGACGAGCGGTAGTTCTCGACGAGCCACGCGATCTCGGCGTCGTAGTCCTCGCGGAACCGCCGGATGAACTCGACGCTTGCGCCGTTGAACGCGTAGATGTTCTGGTCGTCGTCGCCCACCGCCATGATGCTCAGTCGACCGTCCGCGTCGGGCAGGCGTCGCCCGGCCAGCGCGCTCACCAGCTCGTACTGCCTGGCGTCGATGTCCTGGTATTCGTCGACGAAGATGTACTCGTAGCCGGCGAGCAGCCGGTCGCGCGCCTCGTCGGCGTCGCCCAGTGCGTCGGTGCGGCCTTCGAGCAGGTCGACCGCGTCGCGCAGCAACCGATCGAAGTCGATCTTCGCTCCGCGCAGTTCGGCCGCCGCCAGGCTCGTTCCGGTCAGGCGCAGCGCCAGCGCATGATGCGTCATCACCGTCACGCCCCAGGCGTCGTCGCCGACCAGCGAGAAAAGCCTGCGACGCAACTCGGCGGCGGCGCTGCGGTTGAAGGCGAGCGCGATGATGCGCGCCGGTGCCACCCGCCGCACGCGCAACAGCCACGCGATGCGGTGCACGAGCACGCGCGTCTTGCCCGCGCCGGGTCCGGCGAGCACGAGGTGGTTGCCGCGGTCCGGTTTCATGACCAGCCGCTGCTGCGCCGGGTTGCGCAGCCGGTCGACGATGCGGCGGTACGACTCGGCGGTGGTCGCCAGCTCGAGCAGTTCGGTGCGTCCGGCGAACCACTCCTTCACGAAGCGACGACGCGGCCACGTGAAGTACGCGGCCGTCAGCGCCAGCGCTGCGGCTGCCTTCTGCGCGCCGAGCTTCGCGTACTCGTGCATCACGTGCGTCTGGAAGGTGCGCTCTCGATAGTGTTCGGCGAGCGGCGCGAAATCCTCTTTGCGAAAGCGCCGCTTCGCCTCGGCCGCGTCCAGTTCGATCGTCATCGCGGCGCGAAACACCGCCCGGCCCTTGTCGAGCTGGATGACGTCGTTCTCGTGCAGCCACAACAGCGCGTGCTCGAGCGCAACGGCCGGATCGCGCAGGCTCGCGCGCAGCGCGAGGTCGGCGTCGATCGCGTCGAGCAACTCCCTGGCCTTGCACTCGACGAGCACGTTGGCCTGGCGCGTGTCGGTCGGCAACCTCGCGAGGAGCGCGGCGAGCACGACGCGCGCCGTGGCCTGGCGCTTTTCGCAGATCTCGCGGATCTCGCGCCAGCGTCGGTGCAACTCGACGCGCAGGCTGTCGGCGCCGATGCGGCGTGCCTGCATCGACGCGCGCCGGTTGCCGTCCGAGCCGAACGATTCGGCTAGCGACCGGAGGCACTTGTGCAGCCGCTGCGGATGGACCTGCGGGTCTCCGACGTCGAGCGCGAGGCGCCGCCGCAGTTCCGAGCACATCGCTCGCACGCCGAGCAATTGCGGCGCGTCGTCGACGACGGCATCGGGAGCGAGCTCGGCCATCAGCTCGAGCAGCGCGCGCTCGAAACGCACGAGCCGGTCGAGCGCATGATCGGACGCTCCGGTCACGCCTTTGCTAACCAACGCGGTGAGTCCGAGGTCGTTGGCCAGGATGCCGAGCTGCTCGAGGCCGCACAGGATGCGAAAACAGTCCTTGTGGTCGATCCCCGCGGCGACCTGCAGGTCGTCGGTGCTCAGGCCTGCCGGCGTCTCGCAGCGATAGAGCGCCGTGGCCACGGCTTCATAGCGCACGCGATCTTCGTTCTTCAGCCCGGCGGCGCGGATGCGCACGAGCGCCTCGCCCAGCTTCGGCATTCGCAGGCTCGTCGGAAAGACGCGGCTGCGGTTCTCGTTGCGCTTCAGGAAACCGCTGCGCTCGAGCCAGGCGACGGCGGTCTGCACCTTCGTCGCGGCGTCGCGCTCGGTGACGTCGATCTCGGTGCCTTCGGCGTCGAGCAGCAGTTCCTTCGCCGAGACGACGATTTCGTCGCTGCGAAAGCGCTGCGCGCGCCGGCGGATGCTCTTGAGCAGCGCCGAGAAGTCGCGCGCGTTCAACTGCGAGCGCGCGGCCAGGCGGAACTGCGCCTCGACGTCCTTTTCGTCGAAGAGCAGCACGCATTTCGCGGGACCGCCGTCGCGGCCGGCGCGGCCCGCCTCCTGCAGGTAGTTCTCGAGCGAGCCGGGGATGTCGGCGTGCACGACGACGCGAACGTCGGCTTTGTCGACACCCATGCCGAAGGCGTTGGTGGCGACGATGACGTCGAGCTCGCCGGCGATGAAGGCCTGCTGGATCTCCTTCTTCTCGCCGGCCTCCAGGCCGGCGTGGAAGTTACGGCAACGCAGGCCGGAGCGCACGATCTGCTCGGCCCAAAGAGCGGTGTTGTCTCGCTTCGCGCAGAAGACGATGCCCGCACCGCCGCCGCGCAACTCGCGCGCGAGAATCTCCTGGATGTGCTGGCCCTTCTCGGCCTCGCGCACCGGCACGACGACGTACTCGAGATTCGCTCGCTCGTGCCCTCCGAGAAAGCACTGCAGTTCCAGACCGAGCTGGTCGCGGAAATGCTCGGTCAGGTCCTCGATCACGTCGGGCTTCGCCGTGGCCGTGAAGCAGGCCACGGGCGCCTGCTCGCCGGCGAAGTGCTCCCGTATGAACCGCGCGACGTACAGATAGTCGGTGCGGAAGTCGTGGCCCCACTTCGACAGGCAGTGCGCCTCGTCGAACACCCAGGTGGCGATCTGTCGCAGCCGGATCGCATCGACGAAGCGCCGATTGCGGAACTGCTCCGGCGAGACGAGAACGATGCCGGCGTCGCCCATCCGGATCTTCTCGAGCGCCGCATTGCGTTCGGGCGAAGTGAGCAGGCCGTTGATCGTGACGACGCACTGCACGCCGCGCGCGACGAGGTTGTCGACCTGGTCCTTCATCAGCGACTGCAGCGGCGAAACGATCACCGTAAGCTTGCCGCTGCGCCAGTAGTGCGCCAGCGCCGGAAGCTGGTAGCAGATCGACTTGCCGCCACCGGTGGGCAAAATCGCGAGCAGGCTGCGCCGTTTCAGGCCTGCTTCGACGACGTCCCGCTGCAACGACCCGCCCGAGGCATTCGCCGGCTTCGCGCGAAACGCGTCGAGCTGGAAATGCTGCATCAGCAACGACTCGGGGTCGTGCTGCTGGCGGCAGTAGCGGCAGCTTGGCCGGGCGCAGTCGCTTTCGCGCAGCTCGCGGATCAGCGCGGCCACGCCCGGGTGCGTCGCGTACACCCAGGGCGGCAGCACCGAATTGCCGCCCGCTACGCGCAACCAGGCGAGCGCATGGGCAATCGACCACCGGAGTTCAGCATCCTCTGCATTGCCTGCGCCGTCGGGGTCGCCGAGGTTGCCGGCCAGATCCTCGCGAACGAGCCGGTCGAGGCGTACCTCGCAACAAACGCTCGCAAACGCATCGTGCACGACGGATTGAACGTCGGCGAGAGCGGGGGGCGACGCACCGCGCACTTCCTCGAGAAGCCGTGCGAGCCCGCGCTCGCCGCGCAGCAGGAAGTGCAGCACGCCGAGCCAGCCCGGGTCGACCGAACGCAGTCGCGCAAGCTCCTGCAACTCGTCGGCGAGCAGCGCGAGCGCCAGGCGCGCGTCTCCTTCCGGGTCGTTGCGACTGTCGGAGACGAGCTTGTAGTTCTTGACGAGCCGGTGGTACGGATTGCGCGGAAAGGCGAGCGGCGAGAGCTCCAGCGTGTCGACGACCGGCAGATGCGGGAAGTCGAGCCCGGGAAGTTGCTCGGCGAGCGCCGGGAGGTCGTGGCGGCGCAGGTTATGGCCGACGAGAACGGCGGCATGCGCGGCGAATTCGTTCAGCCGGCGCACGATGGCGGCGCGCCCGTTCGCCGACGACGGCACGGATGCGTCGAAACCCGCTTCGCGGTCGGAGCGCGCAGCGCCCACGCGAAAGATGCGATCGCCCTCGCCCGGGTGCGTCTCGACGTCGATCGACAGGAACGCGACGCCCGCGGGCAGTCCGGAGGGCAGGCCTGCGGCGGCTTGGGGTGCCGGGTCGAGAAGATCCGCGCCGGGGTTCATCGGCTGATGGCGTCTGCGGCGAGTTCGATGATGGTAAGCGCTTCCTGCCGCAGCAAGCGGCGAAGCGTCTCCTCGAAGTATCGGCGTTCGAGGCGGAACCGGCGCAGGTCGCACTGCAGCAGACCGCCCCAGTGGCCCTGACGCCCGGCGAGCGGCCGTCACCGTTGTCTCTCGTGCGCCGGTTCGCCGTCAGCGGCGCTGCTGCGTTGCGCGCGCCCGTGTCGCCAGCACGAGTGCAATCCCGCCGAGAATCGCCGCCGACGCAACCACCAACCGCGGCGTCAACGGTTCGGACAGCGCCACGACGCCGCCGAGCGCCGCGATCGGCGGAACCGACAACTGCACCGAAGCCGCGCGCATGGCCGTCAGTCCGCGCAGAGCCGCGTACCAGATCACGTAGCCGATGCCCGAGGTGATCGCTCCGGAGGTGATCGCCAACGCGACGCCGGCTCCGTCCGCCTCGGCCCGGCCGAGCGTGACCAGCGAAAGCGCCAACGCCGGCAGCACCGCGCGAGCGAAGTTCGACGCGGTAGCGGCGAGCGGATCGACGACGCCGCGTCCGCGCAGCGAATAGACGCCCCAGCCGATGCCCGCGAGGGCCATCGATATCGCGCCGATCGGGTGCGGCGCGGCGAGACCCGGCGACACGAGATAGACGAGACCGACGATCGCCGCCGCGAGCCCCATCCACGCCGCCGGTGCGAAACGTTCGCCGGCACGCAGCCCGGCACCGATCATCGTCAATTGCACGGCCCCGAACAGGATCAACGCACCGACGCTCGCCGACAGGTTCCGGTAGGCGAACGAGAAGAAAGCCACGTACGCGAACAGCATCGTCGCCGCCAGCCAATCGGCACGAGGCCGCGGCGCGTCGCTCGCGCGCCAGCGCACGATCAGCATCAGCACCAGCGCGCCCGACGCGAGCCGCAACAAGCCGAAGCTGGCCGGATCGATCCGGGTTTCGACGAGCGCGATCCGGCATAGCAGCGAGTTCGCCGCGAAGGCGAGCATCGAGATGCAGGTGAGCAGGATGGTTTGCAAAGCCTTCTAGCCGTATCGAGCGCTGGCTGCTGCTGCATCTACGACGGCGCCTCGCCGTCCTTCCGTCGCAGCTCCTCCGCCGTCTCCTCGCTCAGCGCCTCCCCAGCGCGCCGCGGCGTGGTCAGCGGCGTGGGCGTCATCCGGTGATCGCGAATGACGAGATCCGTGCCGCTGCGCATATCCCCCGCCACCTGCAGTTCGAGCCGCGCGGCGTCGCGCCGACGAATCTCCTGGCACACCTCCACCGCCTCCTCGGCAGTCGCGCCCAGCTTCTGCAGCGCGGCGACACTGAAGGCCAGCGCCGACTCGAAGGTCTCGCGGATCTGGAAGTCGACATTCGCCTTGATCAGCTCGATCGCGTGCTGGCGGTCGTACGAGCGCGCGAATACCGGTACCAGCGGCCACTCGTGCTTGACCAGTTCGACGATGCGATCGGTGCTGCGCTTGTCGTCGACGCACACCAGGATCGCGCGCGCCTGCCCGGCTCCGCTGGCGTGCAGCACGTCGAGCCGCACCCCGTCGCCGTAGTACACCTTGAAGCCGAAACCGGCCGCCGCGCGGATCATGTCCGGGTCGCTGTCGATGATCGCGATGTCGACGCCGCGCGCGAGCAGGGCCTGGCTGGCAATCTGGCCGAAGCGCCCGAAGCCGATCAGCAGCACCGAAGCGGCGACGTCGTCGGCGTCCTGCACCGCTTCGACGCCATCGAGATTGCTGCGCCCTTCGGGAAGCAGGCGCAACAGCGGCACGAGAAGCGGCGTGACGGCGATCGACACGATGACGACGGCGGACAATACCGCCGCGGTTCGCGCGTCGACGAGGCCGGTCGCTGCGGCCGCCGCATACAGGACGAATGCGAACTCGCCGCCTTGCGCCATCAGCGTCGCACGCACCAGCGACTCGCGCCGCGCAGCCTGACCCAGGCGCGCCACCGCATAGACGCCGAGGCCCTTCACCGCCATGTAGCCGACCACCGTCAACAGGATCGGCGCCCAGGCATCGAGCACCAGGCCGACGTCGAGCGACATGCCCACGCTCATGAAGAACAGGCCGAGCAGGATCCCGCGAAAAGGCTCGATGTCCGCTTCGAGCTCGTTGCGATAGCTCGACTCCGACAACATCACGCCCGCGACGAAGGCGCCCATGGCCATCGAAAGACCGCTCCAGCGCATCGCAAGCGCCGCGCCGAGCACGACCAGCAGCGCCGCCGCCGTCATCACTTCGCGCGCCTTCGCGCGCGCGAGGATCTCGAACATCGGGTTCAGCAGCCAGCGACCGACGGCGACCAGCCCCGCCAACGCGGCCACGGCGATGCCGACCGTGAGCCAACTCGACGCTGGGCCGCGGCCGCTCGCCGCAGCGCCGGCATCCGGAGAGAGAACGGCCACGATCGCCAGCAGCGGCACGATCGCCAGGTCCTCGAGCAGCAGGATCGAGACGATGCGTTGACCGGGAGGGGCGAGCGTCTCGCCGCGCTCGTCGAGCAACTGCATCACCGTCGCCGTGGAGGTCAGCACGAAGCCCATCGCGGCGATGAACGCCACCGCCGCCCGATAGCCCGCGAGCATTCCGAGGGCGGTGAGCAAGGCGCCGCAGACGACCACCTGCACGAGTCCGGTACCGAAGATCTGCCGGCGCATGTTCCACAGGCGTCGCGGCCGCATCTCCAGGCCGATGATGAACAGGAACATCACCACGCCCAGCTCGGCAACGCCCAGGATGTGCTCGGGCTCGCGGAATACGCCGAGCACGAAAGGTCCGATGACGACGCCGGCGAGGAGATAGGCCAGCACCGACCCGAGCCGCAGGCGCTTGAACAGCGGCACGGCCAGCACGCCGGCGGCGAGCAGGACCACCGTCTTGAAGAGTTCCGCGCTGGGTTCGGTCGGCATGGAGCAGTGTAGAGCGCGCTGCTCGTTCTCGCTGGCGTCCCGTCGGGAGCTTTCCTACCGCTGGACCAGGCCCAACTCCTCGAGGCGGACGATGTCGGTGTGCACATTCGAATCGTTGCGTTCCGCAGTCTTGGCGAGCGCATAGACGCTGCATGGCCCGACGCGACGCAAGGTGTCCAGCAGGTCCAGGCGCGCCGGAGTCAAGTCGGCGAACAGCGATCGCGCGGACTCGAATCCCAGGCGAAAGTCGCCGACAGCGCATTCGCGTGCAAGCGCCAGCTCCAGGTAGCACGCGTCGTAGACCGTCAGCGAATGGCTTGTCGCAAGTTCGAGCGCACGCTCGGTCGACTCGGCGGCGATCGGTTCGAGCACCATGGGCAGCGAAGTGAAGGCATCGAAGAGTTCGAGTCGCACCGAACGGCGAAGCCGTCGACGACGCTCGGCCTGGAGCAACGCGCTGGCTACCTCGACGAGCAGCAGCGACGGCGCGTGCAGAGGCTCGCGCACGGCGCGCGCAATCAGCAATTCAGCCGCTTCACTGCCTTCGTCCGGCAAGAGCCACGCCAACGCTACTGACGCGTCGAGAACGATTGCCATAAGTATCGGGATCGAACGGGATCAGCTGAGCAACCGGCTTTCCGTGACGCGTGATGACGAAACGCTCTCCACGCGCCGTTCGCTCGAGCAAACTGGGCAGGTGGGTCTTGGCGTCATAGGCACTGACCGGTTCGGCAGCAATCAGGGTGGGCAGCCGACCGTCGCGGATCTCGAGGCGTTTCCGCGTCTCGTCGTACGAGAGCTCGCGAAAGCCGGTGAGGCGCTCGAACCAGTCCGTGCGGGTCATGCGGTTTTCCTCGGAAGACGAATCGGTCCGCGGGCACGATAGACCTGCGCGGGGCGTTGGCGCGAAGGCAAGCCGACGACCCGGCCGGGCTGCCCGCACCGACGCGAGCGCCTCGTGCCAATCAATCCGGGAGAAGTCGATGGTCGCGCAACACGGGAACGTGCGAACGAGCCGAAGTCACCCGATCCGCATCGACGAAGTGCAGGCCGGCGACGCGGGAGGCGTCATCGGCCTCACGTTCTGCCCGGGCAAGTGCGGCCCGAGCGTCTCGGACTACCGCTGGGAGCGGGATCTCGCGGCAGACCTGGACGCGATCGCGCGCTGGTCGCCCGTTGCGATCGTCACGCTGCTCGAGAAGAACGAATTCGCGATGCTCGGAGTGGCTCACCTCGGCGAGCAGATCCGCGCTCGCGGCATCGAGTGGCATCACCTGCCGATCGTCGATGTCCGGCCGCCCGATCAGCGGTTCGAGGACGCGTGGCGAACGAGCGGGCCGAGGCTCGTCGGACTGCTGCGCGGCGGCGACAAGGTGCTGGTGCACTGTCGCGGGGGGCTCGGACGCGCCGGAACGGTCGCGGCGCGCCTGCTGGTCGAGATCGGCGTGCCGGCCGACGAAGCGATCGCGCGGGTGCGGGCAGCGCGACCCGGCGCGATCGAGACGCACGACCAGATGCGGTACGTGCTGGCGCTCGCGACGCGAGGAACGCCGTAACCGTCCCCCTCAGCCGCAACTGCCGCAGCAGTTACCCGGAGCCTTGCCGATCCGCACGCGCCACAGATCCGGGCCCTGCTCCAGATAATCCCAAGTGAAGAGCCCATGGAGATTCGACTTGAACTGGCGATACAGCGGCGCGGGATCGTGATCGTTGACGAGTTCGAGCGCGCCCCCCTGCGGCAGCGCATTGAACGAGGAGAAGATCAGCGAATGGCGCTCGTGCGGCACGATCGTACGGACGTCGATCGTCGAGTGGATCGCTTCGCTGGCCGTCGCGGATGCTTCGGTTCTCGAGCGGATGGCTTCTCTCATGTCGGGATTCTCCGGCGGCGGGTTGAAGGTGCGCGAGAAGTATATCTTCACGGAGCCGAATTGAAACACCCCGCGAAGAAAAACAGGAGCGGCGTGCGAAGCCGCATTGATAGACTCCGTGCTCTCGAATTGCGGCACTGCGCGATGCCTGCAGACGCCCCACGGCGCACGTTGAAGACGGTGCCGCAGACTCCCTGGACCTTCGCGATGACGAGGATGGCGCCACTGGCGCGCCGGGGACGCCGAGAGCACCGTTCGTGATGCCCAGCCAAACCGAAAAGCCCGAGGCGGCCGAGCCGCCGGCAGACTCGCCAACGCCCGCGCGCAGCGCGTGGCGACGCTGGGGGCACAGGCTGCTGTGGGCGGTGGGTGCCGTGTTGCTCCTGTGGGGCCTGCTGTGGCTGGCGGTGCCGCCGCTGCTCCAGTGGCAGGGCGAGAAGATCGCCAGCGAGGAACTGGGTCGGCCGACGCGGATCGGCAAGGTCGAGTTCAAGCCCTGGTCGCTCGAGCTGACCGTTCGTGATCTGGCCGTCGGCGGCGTGGCCGGCGCGCCGGATCAATTCACCGTCGCGCGGCTGTATCTCGATGCCTCGTGGCAATCGCTATGGCGACTCGGGCCGGTGCTGAACGCCCTGCAGGTGGACGGTCCCGCGCTGCGACTCACTCATCTGGGCGAGGGCCGCTACGATGTCGACGACATCCTCGCTCGCCTCGCCGCACGACCCGAGCCGGCGCAGCCGTCCCGGCCGCTGCCTTTCGCGCTGTACGACGTCGTGCTGCAAGGCGGACGCATCGACTTCGACGACCGTGCAGTCGACCGCGTGCACGAGGTGCGAGACCTGCATCTGGCGCTGCCCTTCCTCAGCAACCTGCCGTCGGCGCGCGAAGTCAAGGTGCAACCGCGGCTGGCCTTCCATCTGAACGACAGCCGCTTCGACGCGCGAATCGAGGCCTTGCCATTCGACGCGTCGCGACAGACCGAGGCCAGCGTGCAACTGGCGAAGTTCGATCTGCGGCCCTGGCTGGGCTACCTGCCGGCCGATCTGCCCCTGCGAATCCAGGCGGGCACCGTCGACGCCGACCTGCGCGTGGCGTTCGAGCAGGCGCCCGGCTCGTCATTGCGGGTGACCGGTTCACTGGCGCTCAGCGCACTGAAAGCCGTCGACCGACAGGGCGCCGACGCACTGGCCTTCGACGCGCTCGAGCTGCAGCTCGCCGAACTGCGCCCGCTGCAGCGCGAACTGCATCTGGCCTCGGTAGCGCTCGCGGGTCCTCGGGTCGCAGTGCGCCGCGGCCGCGACGGCAGGATCAACCTGCTGCCCTCGTCCTCGGCAGCGACGCCGGCGTCCGAGGGCGCCGCCGACCAATCCGCCGGGGCCGAGGCCTTCAAGTTGCGGATCGACCAGCTTGCAGTACACGGCGGCACGCTGAGCTGGCGCGACGACAGCACGGCGGGCGAGCGCGCGCCGGCCGCGGCCGCGCAGCTCGCAGACCTTGAAGTCAGTGCCAGCGCCATCGCCTATCCGCTGCGGCAGCCTTTCGAATTCAAGGGCTCGACGACACTGGCGGCGGGCGCCGCGTCGGACAGCGCCGCTGCGCCGGCGGCGCACGCGTCCGGCGCAGCGCTGAAATTCGCAGGCCGCGCCAGCGCCGCCGAGGGTGACGTAGCCGTGCAGTTGGCGGGCGTGCCGCTGTCCGTGGCCCGACCCTACCTGGCTGCCTACCTCGTGCCGCGCCTGGACGGCACGCTCGACGCCGATGCGAGCGTGAAATGGACGCCGCCGTCCCGGGAGCAAGAGAAAGGCGCGTCCATCTGGAACGTGGTCGCCAGAAGCGTACAGCTGAGCCAGCTGAAACTCAGCGGCAAGGGCGCTCCCGCGAGCCGACGCAACAGGTCCGATACGCCTCCCGATGAGCTGGCGCGCATCGAGAAGCTGGACCTGGCCGACGTGCAGCTCGATCCGCAGCGCCGCGCCGTCACCGTGGGTCGGCTGGCCGTGCAGGGACCCCGCGTAGTGGTCGAGCGCGATGCGCAACGGCGCTGGATGGCCGAGCGCTGGCTGCCCGACTTCGACACCGGGCCCCTCGAAAGTGCGCCGGCGCCGAAATCGGCCTCGCGCGGGAAGGGCCCGGAGCGTTCGCCCTGGGCGATCCGAATCGACGAGCTCGCGCTGGCCGGCGGCACGGTCGGCTGGCGCGACGAGACCACGACCCGGCCGGTGCGCGCCGAAGTCACCGATCTGCGAGTGCAGGCACGCAGGCTCGAGCTGATGGGCAAGGCGCCCCTGGAGCTCGAGGTGAGCGCGCGCGTGGGCACGGGTCGCCGTTCGGGCGGCGAGCCGGGACGGCTGTCCTGGCGCGGCCAGGTCGTACAGACGCCGCTTTCAGCGCGCGGTCGTGTGCAAGCCGAGCGCCTTCCGTTGCAGGCCTTCGAGCCGTACTTCGGCGAACGACTGAACATTCGGGTGCTGCGCGCCGACACCAGCTTCAACGGACGAGTCGATTTCGCCGAAACCGCGCGCGGCCCGCGCGTGCGCGTGGAGGGGGACGCTCGCGTGGATGAACTGCGCACGCACAGTCACCCGGGAACGACGGCCAGTGCGAAGCCGGCCCCCGCGGAGTCGCGGGAGGCCGCGGGCGCGGCCGTTCCGGCGCCGACCGCCTCCCGGGCGCCGTTGGCACCGGCCGAGGCCACGGGTGCCGGGCTGGGCGAGGAGCTGCTCAGCTGGAAACAGTTGCGGCTGGACGGGCTGGACGTTCGGTTGACGCCCGGCCAGGCGCCGCAGGTGTCCATCGGCAGCACGCAGCTGTCCGATTTCTTTGCCCGCATCGTCATCGACCCGAGCGGGCGCATCAACCTGCAGGACATCGTCAAGTCGGACGACCCGGCGCCGCCGGCCCGCGCGGCGAGCGCCGACGCCCCGGCTGCAGTCGTCCACTTCGGTCCCACGCGCCTGGTGGGCGGACACATCGACTTCAACGATCACTTCATCCGTCCGAACTATTCGGCCGATCTCACGGCTTTGGACGGCACGCTGGGTGCCTTCAGCTCTGCGGCTCCGGGGACAGAGCCGCAGATGGCCGAGCTGGCGTTGGCCGGCATAGCCGAGGGCACGGCGACGCTGGATGTGCACGGCCGGATCAATCCGCTCGCCCACCCGCTGGCGCTGGACATCCAGGCCCGGATGACCGATCTGGACCTGCCGCCGCTGTCGCCCTACTCCGTGAAGTACGCCGGCCACGGAATCGAGCGCGGCAAGCTGAGCATGGACGTGGCGTACAAGATCCAACCGGACGGGCAGCTGACGGCCACCAACCGGCTGGTGCTGCACCAGCTCGAGTTCGGCGCGCAGGTGGAAGGCGCCCCGGCCAGCCTGCCGGTGCAGCTCGCCACCGCACTGCTGGCCGACCGCAATGGCGTGATCGACGTCGACCTGCCCATCCGCGGCTCGATCAACGACCCGGAGTTCTCGCTGGGGCCCGTCATCTTCAAGGCCATCGTCAACCTGATCGGCAAGGCCATCACGGCGCCGTTCACGCTGCTGGCGCGCGCGCTGGGCGGCGGCAGCGAAGGCGGACAGGATCTGTCGATGGTGGCGTTCGAGGCCGGCAGTGTGCAGCTCAGCGCCTCGGCGCGCACCCAGCTCGATCGCGTGGCGAAGGCGCTGGCCGACCGTCCCGGGCTCAAGCTCACGGTGGCCGGCAGCGCGCGCCTGGCACCCGAGATCGAAGGGGCCCGGCGCGAGCGCCTGAATGCGCTGGTGGCGGCCGAGCAGCGTAGCGGCGCGCCCGCCGCGAGCGCTGCGGTCCCGGCTTCGACCCCGGCATCCACGTCCGCATCGGCACCGGCCTCGACCTCGCCACCGGCCTCGACCCCGGCACCCGAAGCGATCACCGAGTCGCCGGAATACCCCGCGCTTCTCAAGCGCCTGTATCGCCGCGCCGACATCCCCGACAAGCCGCGCAACGCGATCGGCATGCTGCGCGACATCCCCGTGGCCGAGATGGAAAAGCGGCTGATGGCCCACATCGACGTGAACGAGAACGACATCCGCCAACTCGCCGTCAAGCGCGCAGTGGCCGTCAAGGACTACCTGGCCGGCAAAGGCATTGCCGTCGCCCGCCTGTTCGTGGGCGGCGCGCAGACCGATGCCCGGCCGGCGCCGGGTGCGGCCGCCCCGGCCACCGCTGCCGCCGATGCGGCGACCTCGGGCGCAGCCCAGGCGTGGGTACCGCACGCCGAGCTGGCACTCGGCATGAAGTGAGCGGCGGAGAGGGAAGGAGCTCGAGTGCTGACGATCGTCTACCTGATCGCCATCGCCGCGGAGGCGATGTCCGGCGCACTCGCCGCCGGCCGCCGCAGCATGGACATCTTCGGCGTCGCCGTCATCGCCTTCGTGACGGCACTCGGCGGCGGCACCATCCGCGACGTCATCCTCGGCCATTTCCCGATCGGCTGGACGCAGCACCCCGAGTACATCTACCTGGTGGTCTCCGCGGGGCTGCTGACGACGGTCGTCGCACGCTACCTGCAGCGCCTGAAGAACGCGTTCCTGGTGCTCGATGCGATGGGGCTGGTCGCGTTCTCGCTGATCGGCTGCACGGTGGCGTTGGGGATGGACTACCCGACCGTGGTCGTCGTGATGTCCGGCATGATCACCGGGATCTCGGGCGGCATCCTGCGCGACGTGCTGTGCAACCAGGTACCCGTCGTCTTCCGGCGCGAACTCTATGCGAGCGTCTCGCTGGCCGTATGCGCCGTGTTCCTCGGCCTGCGTGCGCTCGGCGTCGACGCCGACCTGAATACCGCCCTCTGCTTCGCCGGCGGACTCGCCCTGCGACTGCTGGCGATCTGGCGCGGATGGCGCCTGCCGATCTTCTCGTACCGGCAACGGTGGGAGTAGAGTGGCTCGAATCGATGAAGCTGATCGACGCATTCCAGGACGAACACGCACTGATCGACCCGATGGTCGGCTCCCTGCGCACGTACGTCGACGCGCTCGTCGCCGGGACCGCGGACGCGGAGCACGGCAGGCGATTCGCCGCGTTCTTCACCGAGTTCGCCGGCCCTTTTCATCACGGCCGCGAAGAGCAGGTGCTCTTCCACGCACTCGTGACCGATGCGCAACTGCCGCGCAACCGCGGACCCGTGCATGCCGTGCTGCACGAACACGCCGAGATGGAGCAGTGGTTCCGCGAGATGGCTCCGCTTCTCGAACGGCGGCCGCAGTCGGAGGACGATCGTGTGCGGCTCGTTGCGCTGGCAACTCGCTACTCGCACGCGCTGTGGCGCCATATCGACGCGGAGAACTCCGTGCTGTTCCCGGAGGGTGCGGAGCGCCTTCGCCGGTGCGGGATTCGCGAGTTGCCGGACCGGCCGATGAGCGAGGCAGAAGCGGCCGCGCGCGAGGGCGCGGCGAGCCTGCTCGTCCGTTACCCGCCGCTCGAGGACAGTGTTCTCGCACGCGGCGACGGTTGCTTCATGTGCCGGGCCTACGGGGAAACCTGCGACGGACTCGAAGCCGAGTGGTGGACCGAGCTCGAGTGGGACGAGTTCCATAACCGGTGACGCGCTATCTCATTGCCTCCCGACCGATCCAGAGCGTTGCGACGATCATCGCTGCGCCACCGAGAAAGACCAGCAGCGGCGGCACCGCGAACAACGCGTGCAGCAGCACGCCGATCGGCATCAGGAGACCGGCGAGCGCAAGCCACGAGATCCAGCGCGCCCGAGTCGGCGGAATCGACAAGCCGGACAGGGCGAGCCCGACCGCGACGTTGATCAGCCCGAAGAGTGCGCCGTGCGCATGTGCGATGCGGATCTCGAAGTGCGTTCCGCTCGCGTATTGCGCGATCCACTGTTCTTTCTGCGGCGCGATGTCGTGCATGTATCCGAGAAAGAAACCGGCGGCCATGAAAAGGCCGAGGAAGACGAATCCCCACGCGACGTTTCTCTTTCCCTGCATCGGAATCTCCAAAAGCGCCTGCGCGCGTTCCGTAATTCTTCCAGGGCCCAGGCAGCGTGCGCCGACTGTGCGCCCGGTTGCATCGGGCTGTCCAGCATCGGAGCGGCTGCGGCGAGTGTTCTGCCGAGGAGGCAACCCGCGCAGGGGGTAGTCGACGAACGCCCGTCACCGGCGCAACATATCTGCGCCATGTTCGACATCTTCCTCAGCTACGCGGACGAGGATCGGCCGAAGGCGCGCGCACTGGCGCAGTCGTTGCAGGCGGTCGGATGGAGTGTCTGGTGGGATCGCCGGATCCCTTCGGGGCGCAGTTGGCGTGATGCGATCGAAGCCGCGATCGGCGAGATGCGTTGCATGGTCGTGCTGTGGTCCCGACACTCGATCGACAGCGACTGGGTCTGCGAGGAGGCCGACGAGGGTCGCAAACGCTCGGTCCTTGCGCCGGTGCTCATCGAGCGCGTCGAACCGCCGCTCGGTTTCCGCTCGATCCAGGCGGCCGACCTGACCGAATGGGACGGCGCCACGGACACGCCGGGGCTGCGCCAGTTGTTCAACGACCTCGAAGCGCTGGTCGGCAAACCTGCGGGGCAGCCTGCGGTTGCGATCGACCCTGCTGCGGCGAGGAAGGCCCCGTTCGGGCGGCGGCGCGCCGTCGCGCTCGTCGCGAGCGCGATCGCCGGCGTCGCGCTGGTCGCCGCGCTCGGCGGTCTGTGGTCGGGCAGGCAGGCCGCCGAGCCGCCTGCAGCGCAGAAGCCGACGCTGCAGCAGGCGTCGCCACAGGCGCCGACGCTGCAGGTGCCGGCGACGGAAACACCGACGGCGCGGGCGCCGGCCGCGCGCGAGTCTGCAGACAGCGCAGCTACGGCAAGGCCCGCCGCTGACGCACAAGCTGCGTCCGCCGAACCGGCGGCGCGCGACGCGACTGCCGCGCCTTCGGACGCGATCGTCGCGCCGGCGCCGGCGAATCCTGCACGGCCCGCTGCCGCGACGACTGCAAGCGCCACCCCCGATGCCGTAGTTCCCAGGTCGCACTCGACGTCACGACCGAGCGCCCCGCGTTGCGCCGCGATCCTCGAGCGACAAAGCCTCGGCGAGCGCCCGTCGCCGGCGGACCTGGACTTCCTGAACAAGGAGTGTCGATGATGGATGCCGCTCGTCTCTCGCATTCGCCGATGCTCGTCGTTCGTTGGCTGCTGCTCGCATCGCTCGCCGGTTGCGCTTCGCCGTATTCGATGCAGCCCTCCGAACCGCCGGCGCCGCCGGCGCGCTCCGCGGCAGTCGCCGTTCCGGTTCCGGCGACGACCGTCGCCCCGGCCATTGCGCCGGCACCGCCCGTCGTCGTTGCCCCGGCGCCTGCATCGGCGCCTGCAGCGGCGGCCGCACCGGCTGCCGCCGCGCCGCCGCCGACGCCGCTTCCCTTCGACGACGCAGTGGCCAACGCGGCCAACGACCTGTTCGGCAAGGCTGCGCTGCCGCCAAACGCGCCGCCGCGCATACCGCTGGTGATCGATCCGCTCGTCGACGGCGTCACCGGCATCCAGTCGGCGGCAACCCGCTCGATGGGCGAACGGATCGTCGAGATCGTGCGCAACCGGTATCCGCGTTTCGAGGTGCAGCCGTTCTCCAGCGCGGCGCTGGCAACGCGGCCGCTCGTGCTGATCGGAACGTTCACGCCGGTCAACAACGCCGGAACGGCCGGAGCGCCGCGCGACGCATACCGGATCTGCCTGGCGCTGGCCGACTTCCGCTCGGGGCGCATCCTGTCGAAAGGCGTCGCTCGTGCACGCTTCGACGGCGTCGATTCGACGCCGACCGCATATTTCAACGACAGCCCGGCGTGGACGCGCGACCGCGCCGTCGAGGGATACATCCGCACCTGCCAGGGCACCAAACCGGGCGACCCGATCGACGCCGTCTACGCCGACCGCATCGTCGCGGCGGCGCTGCTCGCCGACGCGATCGACGCCTACGACGCGCGACGGTATCGCGAGGCGCTCGAGCTGTATCGCAGCGCGCTGCAGACGCCCGGAGGCGACCAGCTGCGCGCGTACAACGGCGTCTATCTGGCCAACTGGAAGCTGGGCCGGCGAGACGAGGCTGCGCAGGCGTTCGCGCGAATCGTCGACTACGGGCTTGAGACCGACCGGCTCGCGGTCAAGTTTTTGTTCCAACCCGGGTCGACGCAGTTCGTCACGCAAAGCGCGGTCAGCGGCGAGTATCCGCTGTGGATCTCGCAGCTCGCGCGCCGCGCCGCCGAGCGTTCGGCCTGCATGGAGATCGTCGGCCACAGCAGCCCGACCGGGCCGGAGCCGGTGAACGAGCGACTGTCGTTGCTGCGCGCGCAATTCATCAAGTCCAGGCTCGATGCCGCAGCGCCGACCTTGGCGCGCCGTACGATCACCAACGGTGTCGGCTCGCGCGAGAACCTGGTCGGAACCGGCCGCGACGACGCCAGCGATGCGCTCGACCGGCGAGTCGAGTTCAAGGTGATCGGCTGCTGACGCGCGGCGGCGCCGGCCGGCGGCGCGCGACGCGATTGCGATGACCGAGCCGATCGTCTTCGTCGTGTCCGGAACCGCACAGCCGGTCGACGGCGGTGCGGCGCGCGGCGCGCCACGCGGCGCCGCAGCCGCGAGGTTGCCCGCCGGATTGACGCGCGGACGACTGAAGCAGTCGGTGCGCGTCGGCGCGCGCCGCTCGACCGGCACCGACATCGCCGTCCGCGCGGTGCCGGGCGAAGACATCGTCGTGCTGCAGATCGCCGGTGGCCCGGCGCTGATGCTGCACCCGGAGAACGCGCGCGACCTGCTGCGGGCGCAGCAAGGCGATGCATCGCGCTCGCTGGCGGACGCGGCGTCGGGCGAAGTGCGCGTCACGACACCGCTGCGATGGCACGGGATGCAGCAGGCGACGACGTCGGCTGCGACGCGCGGCGCGCTGGGCGACGTCGTGCTGTCGTCGATCGACGTCGTCGGCGGCTGGCTCGTCGACCACGCCGCCGGCATCGCGGCGAGCAAGCTCGTCGAACGGCTCGACGCGCAGGTCGACGCCGGTGTCTACCGGCTGCAAGCGGGGTCGCTGTCGAGCGTCGCCGAGCGCCCCGACGCTTCGCGGCGTGCCGATGCGCGCGAGCAGGTCGACGCGGTCGATTCGCCTGCGCTGGTCCTGGTGCACGGAACCTTCACGACCGCCTCGGGCACTTTCGGCAAGCTGTGGAGCGAGCATCCGCAGCGCGTGCGCGCGTTGCTCGATCGGTATCGCGGTGCGGTCTATGCGTTCGAGCATCCGACGCTGGGCGTGGGTCCGATCGGCAATGCGCTGGCGCTCGCGAACGCGTGCGCACCGGGGACCCGGCTGCACCTGGCCACGCACTCGGGCGGCGGACTGGTCGCCGAAGTGCTCGCTCGCGTCTGCTCGGATCCGCAGCAGGCGATCGGCCGGCTCGACGCGTTCGCCGGCGCGGCGCTGCAGCCGCAGCGCGAAGACCTGAAGGCGCTCGCGAAGCTCGTCGCCGCGCGCGGCATCCGCGTCGAGCGGGTCGTTCGCGTGGCGTGCCCGGCGCGCGGCACGCTGCTCGCGTCGCGGCGACTCGACGCGTGGCTTTCGGTGTTCAAGTGGACGCTCGAACTCGCCGGCGTTCCGGTCGCGCCGGTGCTGGTCGAGTTCCTCGGCGAAGTCGCCGCGCGCCGCACCGATCCGCTGCAGGTCCCGGGGCTGGCCGCGCAGATGCCCGACAGCGCGCTGATCCGGTGGCTGCACGCCTTCGATGCGCCGATCGCCGGCGACCTGCGCGTCATCTCCGGCGACGTCGAAGGCGATTCGGTCGTCACCTGGTTGAAGACACTGCTGGCCGACGCCTTCTACTGGACCGACAACGACTTGGTCGTGCAGACGCGCTCGATGTACGGCGGCGCGCCGCGCAGGGACGGCGCGAGCTTCCTGCTCGACCAGGGCGGCATGGTTTCGCACTTCGGCTATTTCGCCAACGAACGCACCGCCGATGCGTTCACCGCGGCGCTGACGCACGACGCGCCGCCGGCCGGGTTCCGCACCATCGGGCCGCTGTCGTGGAGCGGAGCGTCGGCGGCAGGCACGCGTTCGGCAAACGCGACGACGCGCGATCCGCAACGACCGGCGGTGATCCTGCTGCCCGGCTTGCTCGGTAGCAACCTGAAGGCGGGCGGCAAGCGGCTGTGGCTGGGCACGACCGATTCGCAGGCGCTGCAGCGGCTCGAATACGGTCCGCAGCGCACGCAGGAAGTGGTCCCCGACGGCGCGGCCGGCGCGATCTACGACGAACTGGCGCAGTTCCTGTCGCGCAGCCACGATGTGACGGTGTTCGCCTACGACTGGCGGCGACCGATCGAAGAGGAGGCGCGGCGTCTCGCCGGCGTCGTCGACGAAGCCGTTGCCGAGCGGGTGCGCAGCGCACAACCGGTGCGCATCGTCGCGCACTCGACGGGCGGACTGCTCGCGCGAGCGCTGCCGCTCGAGGCGCCGCTCGTCTGGCAGCGGATGATCGCGCACGCGGCTGCGCGCGTACTGCTGCTGGGAACGCCGAACGGCGGGCTATGGGCGCCGATGCAGATGCTGTCGGGCGACGAGACGCTCGGCAATGCGCTGACCGCGCTCGCGGCGCCGTTCCACGAAGACGCGGTGCGCCGGATGATCGCGCGGTGCCCCGGGGTCCTGCAGCTGCAGAGCGCGTTGCTCGACCAGACGCTGGGGCTCGATCGCGAGTCGACGTGGCGCAGGCTCGCCGACGAAGACCTGGCGCGTCTGCGCGTACACGATCCGTGGCACGCCGATCCGCTGCAATCGGCCGTCTACGAATGGGGCGTGCCGCGGCAGGACGTGCTCGACCAGGCGGTCGCATTGCGCAGGCGCCTGGATGCGCAGCGCGACAACGACCTGCCGGCATGGCGCGACCGGATCGCGATCGTCGTCGGGCGCGCGCGTTTCACGCCCGACGGCTTCGAGATCGGGCACAACGGCATCGTCTATCGGAACGTGGCCGACGCGGGCGACGGCCGGGTCACGCACGACAGCGCGCGCCTGCCCGGAGTGCCGACGTGGCAGCTCGACTGCGATCACGGACGCCTTCCCGGCGAAGAAGCGGCATTCGCCGCGTACCTCGACCTGCTCGAAAGGGGTGACACCGGCCGGGCGATCCTGCATCGCTTTAAGGACGACGCGTCGACGCGCATCGTTGCGCGAGAGCAGGCGCGCTCGTGTTCGCGACCGTCGCGCACGCGCACGCCCAGCGTGCCGCCCGAGCACGCGCGCCAGGCGCTGGCCGGATCGGCGCCGACCACGGCGCCCGCGGTGCCCACGTCGAGTGCCGGCAGCTCGCTTCGCGTGCGGATCGTCAACGGCGACCTGTCGTTCATGCGCCTTCCGATCCTGATCGGCCACTACCGCTCGATGCGACTCACCGGAAGCGAAGCGGTGGCGAATCGGCTGATCGGCGGCGCGATGGAGCGCTCGCTGAAGGTCGATCTGTATCCCGACTGGCCCGGGGCGCACCAGATCTTCGTCAACACGCACGCTGCACCCGACAATCCGTGGCAGTTGCCCCGGCCCGAGGCGGCGATCATCGTGGGCCTCGGAGAAGAAGGAAAGCTGCTCGAGGCCGATCTCACGAGAACGATCTGTCAGGCGGTGATCGCCTGGGCGCAACACATCGGCGAGCGCACCGAAGGCGCGCCCGCGCGGATCGAACTGGGCTCGACGCTGATCGGCAGCGGCGGTGCAGGCATCGATGCCGGCCAGTCGGCGCGCCTGATCGCGCAAGGCGTGCGAATGGCCAACGAGCGGCTCGCCGACGGCGGTTGGCCGCGCGTCACCGACCTGCACCTGATCGAGCTGTATCTCGACCGCGCGAGCGATGCATGGCGCGCGCTGCAGGTGCAGGCCACTGCCGAGCCCGGGCACTACGTCGTCCTGCCGACGATCCAGCCGGGAGCCGGATCGCTGCTGCGCTTCCTCGATTCGGGCTATCGCGGCACCGACTACGACCTGATCACCGTGCTGACGCAGACAGGTGCGAACGGCGAGAGCGCGATCGCGTACCGGCTCGATACGCGTCGCGCACGCACCGAAATCCGCGCGCAGCAGACGCAGGCGCCGCTGCTGCGCGAGCTCGTCGCGCACGCATCGAACGACCGCAGTTGCGACCCGCAGATCGGCCGTACGCTGTTCCGGCTGCTGGTGCCGATGGAGATGGAACCTTTCCTCGCCGGCACAACGGAGATGCTGCTCGAGGTCGACGCCGGAACGGCCGGCATTCCATGGGAGATCCTCGACGCCGACGGGCGCGGCGGCGGCGACCCGCGCCCCTGGGCGATTCGCACCCGGCTGCTGCGCAAGCTTCGAACGGCCGAATTCCGCCCGGCAGTGGTCGACGCGAATACCGATGCGCAGGTGCTCGTGATCGGCGAGCCGCTGTGCGACGCCACGCGGTACGCGCGGCTCGACGGCGCACGCAGCGAGGCGCGCTGCGTCGTCGAGCGACTCGGCGCGCCGAATGCGCTCGACGCCGGCGCCGTGCAGGCGCTGATCGCCGACGACGACGTGCAGCCGAGCGGTGCCGACGCGCGCACGGTGGTCAACACGCTGTTGTCGCGCGACTGGCGGGTCGTGCACATCGCCGGCCACGGCGAGCCGGCAACCGACACCGATCCGCGCGGCGTCGTGCTGTCCAACGGAACGTTCCTGGGGCCGCGCGAGATCCACAACATGCGCGTGGTGCCGGAACTCGTGTTCGTGAACTGCTGCCATCTCGCCGCCCGCAGCGCGCAGCAGTTGCTCACCGACGAGCGCGTCGACGGCTACGACCGCGCGCGCTTCGCGTGCGGCATCGCCGAGGAGTTGATCCGCATCGGCGTGCGCTGCGTGATCGCAGCGGGCTGGGCCGTCGAGGACCGTCCGGCGCAGGTATTCGCGACGACGTTCTACGACGCGTTGCTGCAGGGACGCCGCTTCATGGATGCGGTCGCCGCGGCGCGCGAGGCCGCATGGAACGAAGGCGGCAACACCTGGGCGGCGTACCAGTGCTACGGCGACCCCGACTGGACGCTGCTTCGCGGCGATGCACAGCGCGGACCGCCGGAACTCGCGCAGGAATTCGCCGGCGTCGCTTCGCCGATGGCGCTGGTGCTGGCACTGCAATCGCTGGCGGTGGGTAGCAAGTTCCAGAAGATTCCCGCGGAGCCGCAGGCTGCGCGGATCCGCCATCTCGAGTCGCGCTTCGCGCTTCCCTGGGGCGCGATCGGGTCGGTGGCCGAAGCCTTCGGCGCCGCGTGGGCCGCTGCCGGCACGCTGGCGAACGCGCTGCCGTGGTATGAGCGCGCGATCGCGGCAAACGACGGCAGCGCGACGATCAAGGCGGCCGAGCAGGTCGGCAGCCTGCGCGCGCGCCTGGCCTGGGACGGCGTCGAGCGCGCGCAGGTGACGCGCGATGCGCTCGAGCGCGCACTCGATTCCGCGCCAGCGAAAGCGCGCGCAGCACTGCGGCGAAAGATCGCGTCGGCAACGCGCGAACTGCGGAAAGTCGCGATCGAATCACGCGCGCCGCTCACCGCCGCCGTCGAACTGCTCGAGCGGCTGGTCGCGCTGCAGCCGTCGATGGAGCGCGAGACGCTGTGCGGCTCCGCGTTCAAGCGAAAGGCGATGGCCGAGGCCGCCGCGGAGTGCCCGGAAGCCGAAGCCGAAGCGATCGCGAAAATGAAGGAGCACTACGAGCGCGCCGAGACGCTCGGGCACGCAGCGAAATTGCCCGACGTCTACTACCCGGCGCTCAACCGGATGGCCGCCGAGGTCGCGGTGGAGGCCGCGCGACCCGGATGGCAGGGCTTCGATGCAACGGCCGTCGCAGCAGTGCGCGAGAGCCTGGCGTCGAAGGCGCGCGACGATCCCGATTTCTGGTGCGTCGCCGGGCTCACCGATCTGCGTGTCTATGAAGCGCTCGGGCAGCGAAGGCTCGCCGCCGAGCGCCAGGCGATCGAAGGCGAGTACGACGACCTGTATCGGCGGGTGAATGCCCCGTCGATGTGGGCGTCGATCCAGGACCAGATGCGCTTCGTGCTGCTGCGCTATGCGCAGCGCGCAGCGAGCGACGAATCGCAGGCGGCGCTCGGCCTGCTCGAATGGCTCGAGTCGCTTCCGCTGGACGGCGCCCAGGGTACCGCCGCGGCCGACGACCCGGCCGCTGCAAGCGCAGGCGAATGAACGCCGAAGCGTCCGCGGCATCCGATCCGGGCGGCATGCTCTCGCCGAACCGGGTGCTGCTGTTCTCGGGCCATCGGGTCGACGCGCCCGGTCGCGCGAAGCCGCGTTTCCCGGCAACGCAGGTGGATCGTGCGGCGCAGGCCATCGCCTCGGCGCTCGATTCGATCGGTGCAGCGCCCGGCGATCTCGCGCTCACGCAGGGAGCCGCCGGCGGGGATCTGCTGTTCGCCGAAGCGTGCCACGCACGCGGCGTGCGCGTGCGCCTGATGCTGCCGATGCCCGAGCCGCGCTTCGTCGCTCAATCGATCCTGCCCTCGGCCGACGGCGTCCACTGGCTCGACCGATGGCGCGCGCTGCGCGAGAAGTTGCTCGACGCGCCGCAGGTGATGCCCGACGCGCCCGAACCCGCGCCGCCCGCCAATGCATTCGCGCGCTGCAATCTCTGGATGCTCGAGACGGCGCTCGCCTACGGCGCGTCGCGGCTCGTCTTCCTGTGTCTGTGGAACGGCGCGGACGGCGACGGCCCCGGAGGCACGGCGCAGATGGTGGAGGCCGTACGCCGACGCGCCGGTCGCGTGCACTGGATCGATACGAGAGCGCTGTGGTAGAGCGCTGCGACGTCTTCATCAGCTACGCGCGCGGCAATCGAGCCACCGCCGAACGCGTTGCCGCCGCACTCGAGCGCGAGGGGATCCGGGTCTGGTGGGATCGCGATCTTCCGGCGGGCAGCGAATTCTCGTCGGTCATCGAAACGCGGCTCGAAGAAGCGAAGGTGGTCGTCGCGCTGTGGTCGCACGAGTCGGTGCGTTCGGCTTTCGTGCGCGACGAGTCGGCGCGAGCACTGCGCGCCGGAAAACTTCTTCCGCTGCGCATCGACGACGTCGAACTGCCGCTGGGCTTCGGCCAGATCCACACGCTCGACCTGATCGACTGGAGCGGTGAAACGCGAGATACGGCATTCGCCGCGGTGCTCGGCGAAGTCCGCCGCATGCAGGGCCGCAGCGTCGCGCCCGCGCCGACGCGTGCGCTCCCGCGGCGATGGAAGCCGCAGCGCTTCGCCACGGCGATCGTGCTGGCGCTCGGGCTCGCGCTGCTCGGCTGGGGCGCGTCGACGCAGTGGGAACGCCGGCAGGCGGACGAGCACTTCCGTGCCGGGATCGCATATCAGCACGCGAAGGAGCCCGAACTGGAAAGTGCGCGCAACGAATTCCTCACCGCGCTCGAACACCGCAGCGGACACGCGCGTGCCCGCTTCTACCTGGCGCGCATCTACGTGCTGCAGGACGAACCCACTGCGGCGCTCGAAGCCTACCGACTCGCGCTGGCGTCCGACGAGTCGCCGCTCGACAGCGCGCAACGCAACGAGGCCACCCGCCAGGTCGCGGCGTTGTCGATCGACCCTACCGAAGTCGCGCCGGTGGCACGCGCCGTTTCGCCGAGCGTGGCGCGCGCCGAGGAGCCGCCGCGCACGCCGCCGCACAGCGAACCGCCCGACGCGATGCGCAAGGCGCTCGCCGAACAGGTAGACGAGATGTTCGGCGAGAACCGCGAACGCCGGATCACCGCGACGACGTCGCTCGTCGTCGATCCCGAGGCGATCTCCGACGCGGTGCCGTTGGCCGTGGCGAAAGCGCTCGACGTGCTGCGTGCCGGCGCCGCCGCCCCGGGCGACGCGTCGGGGATCGTCAACACGCTGGTGCTGCTGCAAACCGCGCTGCCGGGCACGCTGCAGTCGCACCGGGCGCAGATCGTCGAACTGCTCGCTGCGACGCGCAGTTCGGGCGAGACGACGCGCGCGCATGCCGCGCGCGTTCGCGAGCTGCTCGAGCTCGCCGCGACGCGTAGAGCCGTGACATTCATCCAGATCGCCAACGAGGCGCAGCGGCCGATCGCAACGGCGCTCGCAGCCCGCTTCGAGCGTTTCGGCTACGACTCGCCGGGGATCGAACTGGTGGGCAATCGCGCACCCTCGCGCATCGAGTTGCGCGTACAGGGGAAAAGCGATCGCGGCTTCGCGCGCTGGCTCGAACGTGTGGTCGGCGAGATCGCCGACCGCGCGCCGGCGGTCGTCACGTTGCGCAACGCGAGCCCCAAGGTCGACACGTACGAGATCTGGCTCGACCGGGCGCTGTGCGCACCGGGCGGCCGGATGCTTCCGGCCTGCAGCGCGGCGTGAGCGTCGCCGCGCCCCGTCGTCCAACGCTCGACGCAGAAGGAGAACACGATGGCCACGAAAGCCCACGCATCGACCTCGAAACCCCGCGGCCGTTCGCTGCATCTCGGACTGAATTCGGTCGACGCCGACGCGTACAGCGGCTGGAGCGGGCCGCTGGCTGCCTGCGAGTTCGACGCCAACGACATGGCCGCCATCGCGCGCGCGCAGGGACTCGAACCCACCGTACTGCTCACCAGCGCGGCCACGCGCGCGAAGCTGCTCGACGGAATCCGCGCAGCAGCGAAAACGCTGCGCAAGTCGGACTTCTTCTTTCTCAGCTACTCGGGCCACGGCGGTCAGGTTCCCGACGTCACCGGCGACGAGTTCGACAAACGCGACGAGACCTGGTGCCTGTACGACGGGCAACTGATCGACGACGAGCTGTACTTCGAACTCAGCCGCTTCGCCGCAGGCGTGCGCATCCTCGTCGTCTCCGACAGTTGCCACAGCGGCACCGTCGTGCGCGCGCCGTTGCAGCCGGTCACCGTGCCCGGACAGCGGCCGAAGCTGATGCCGGATTCCGTAGGAATGCGCGTCTACCGCGAGCACCGCGAGTTCTACGACCAGCTGCAGCGCGACGTCGCGTCGGCCGCCGGCGCGCCGATCCTCGATCCCGACGCAGCGCTTGCGCAGGTCGCGGTCAGCGGACGGCGCACGTCGCTCGTCCATCGATTCGCGCCGCAGCTGATCCTGATATCGGGGTGCCAGGACAACCAGACGTCGATGGACGGCGACCACAACGGGGCGTTCACCGAGCAGCTGCTGCGCGTGTGGAACAACGGCGCGTTCCGCGGCAACTACGCGAACCTGCACGCGCGCGTGCGGGCGAACCTGCCGCCGACGCAATCGCCGAACCTGTTCACGCTCGGCGCGGCCGGAGCATTTCTCGCGCAGCAGCCGTTCACGCTATGAGTCGTCGGATCACGTATCCGCGCCGCCCGTTCGGTCTATAATGAATACCCAAATGGTCCGGAGATGATGATGACGATGGAACATGCCGCCGAGCGGCGACCTCCCGCGCGAGCCCGCTCCGCTGTCGACCGGAAATCTGCCGTCAAGAGCCTCATCGCCGGCAAGAACACCTCGTACCCGGACATCTCCGACTTCGACCTCATCGAGCGCATCGGGATCGTGAAAAAGGGCCTGCCGGCGCGACTGCTGACGAGATTGGCCGATGACATGAATGTGTCTCGTGAGCGCCTCTATGCGTGGTTGGGCATCCCTCGCACGACCGCGAATCGCAAGGTGAAAGACGACGAGATCCTGAGCCAGGACGAGAGCGAGCGAGTTCTCGGCATTGCCAGCCTGGTGGGTCAGGTCCAGAGGATCGTTCGCGAGTCGGGCGGCCCCCGGGACTTCGATGCCGCCAGGTGGACCGCCGATTGGCTCGAGGAGGCGAACGCCGCGCTGGGCGGGCGAACCCCGGGCGAGTTCATGGACACGTCCGACGGACGCACGCTCGTATCGGGTCTGGTGGCCCGGATGCAGTCAGGCGCGTACGCGTGACCTCGGATGTGAGGCTCTGGCGAATCGGAGTCGACACTCCCGAGTACGAGGCGCACGACCTCGACGGCAAGGGCGCGGAGCAATCGGGCGGTCGATGGAACCGTCCGGGCACGCCGCTCGTGTACTGCTCGGTCACGCGCGCACTCGCCTGCCTCGAGACGCTGGTGCACCTCGCAAGGCACCCGCTGCCCCTGAACCGCTACCTGGTAGAGATCTCCGTGCCGGCCGACGCCTGGGCGGCATGCGTGGAACTCGATGGTGCGACGCTGGTCGGCTGGGACGCACTCCCCGCAGGAAAGGTGTCGCTGGATTGGGGAACGAACTGGGCGATGGACCGCGGATCGCTGCTGGCACGCGTGCCCTCGGTGATCGTGCCCGAAGAGTTCAACGTGCTGATCAACCCGGCACACCCGCACATTCATGGCGTGAAGGCGCGCAAGGTGCGCAAGTGGGTCTACGACGGGCGCTTCGGAGCGAAGGAAGCGGGCTGAGCCAACGGGCGCTACATCTTCGTGCCCTACCTGCCGACCAGCACCGGCTCGTCTCGATAGCGATCGCTGAAGGCCTCCGCCAGGTTGCGGATCTTGGGCAGGTCGTAAATGACGATGTACGGGCTGTGCTTGTTGTGCACCAGGTAGTCCTGGTGATAGCGCTCGGCCGCGTAGAAGCCCTCGAGGTCCTCGATCGTGGTCGCCAGCGGCTTTCCGAATGCGCCCGACCGGTCGAGCTGCGCGATGTAGGCCTGCGCGATCTCGCGCTGCCTGGCATTCACGGCAAAGACCGTCGAGCGGTATTGCGGGCCGATGTCGGGTCCCTGCCGATTGCGCTGCGTCGGATCGTGCACGACCGAGAAGTAGATCTGCAGCAAGCGACCGTAGGTGATCTGCGCGGGGTCGTAGTCGATGCGCACCGACTCGGCGTGGCCCGTAGCGCCGGAAGCCACGTCTTCGTAGTGCGCGGTGTTCGCGCTGCCGCCCGCGTATCCCGACAACGCCTGGCTCACGCCCTTCACGTGCTGGAAGACCGCCTGCACGCCCCAGAAGCAGCCGCCGGCGAAAACCGCGGTCTCGACACGAGACGGCGACGCCGGTTCGTCGATGGCCGGTGGCTCGATGCGCACGATTCCCTCCGCCGCGAAGGCGGGGCCGGCGCCGAGAGCCAGCACCGCAGCAACCAGGCGCGCGATGCCGATGCGCGAGGCACGATCGAAGGCGTGCTCGAAGAAGGCGAACTTCGAAAGAGTAGATCGCGAAAAGGCGTTGCCTTGCATGCTCGTCATGATGCGTTCCTGGTCGATGTCCCGGTCCGGCCGGCCAGACGGCAGGCGATAGGCGATCAAGCTGAGGCGGGTCGGAAGCGAAGCGCGACACCGTTGATGCAATAGCGCAATCCGGTTGGCTTCGGACCGTCGTCGAACACGTGACCGAGGTGACCGCCGCAACGGCTGCAATGCACGGCGATACGCGCCATGCCGAAACTCGTGTCGCGTGTCTCTTCCACCGCGCGCTCCAGCGGCTGGTAGAAGCTCGGCCATCCGGTGCCGCTGTCGAACTTGGTTTCGGATGCGAAAAGGTCCTGACCGCACCCCGCGCACGCGAACGTGCCCGGGCGGTGCTCCTGGTTCAGCGGACTCGAGTGCGGACGTTCCGTGCCGGATTGGCGTAGCACCCGGTATTGAGCCGGGGTCAGCAACTGGCGCCACTCGGCATCGGTGCGCGTGAAGGCATATCCCGCTGGTGCCGCATGCGCCGTTCCCGGTGAACGCGCGTCGCTACGAGTCAGCAGTCCGTGGAGCCCGGTCGCCAGGACGGCGACTCCGCCCACGCCGAGGAACTGCCTGCGCGTGTTTCCCATGATGTCTCCTATGGTGTCGCGCGCGCCGGCTATTTCTTCCTGTCACCGCGAGACATGGAATCCTTGCTCATTCCGTCGCGTGTCATGGGGTCGGGCTTCATGCCGTCACTGCCCGGAGCGTCCTTCGTCATGGTGTCCTTCGTCATGGTGTCCTTCTTCATCGCGTCGCCCGCCACGCTGTCCTTCTTCATCGCGTCCTTCGACATCGCGTCCTTCGACATCGAGCTCGCGGGCTCGCCCATGCTGTCCTTCTGCGTCGTGTCCTTCTGCATCGCGTCGGCGGCAAATGCGCTCGCTGCGCCAAGGGCCAGGCACAGCGAGACTGCGGTGGCGGCAACTGCTTTCATGGTTCACTCCTGTGGGTAGATCGGGTGAGAAGCGCAACGATTGCGCGCGGGGAAAAAATCGTCTCTTCGCACGACCCGTTCAGCTGCCGCCGAACCAGTTGTAGCCCTGGTCCTCCCAGTAGCCGCCGGGGTTGGTGTCGGTCACGAAGATCGCCAGTACATGCTTCGGGTTCTTGTAGCCGAGCTTGGTCGGCATGCGCAGCTTCATCGGGAATCCGTACTCGCGCGGCAAGGTGCGTCCGTCGTAGGTCAGCGCGAGCAGCGTCTGCGGATGCAGCGCCGTCGCCATGTCGATGCTGGTGTAGTAATCGTCGATGCAGCGGAAGCCCACGTATCGCGCGCCGGTGTCCGCGCCCACGCGCGCCAGGAAGTCGGAAAAACGCACGCCGCCCCAACGGCCGATCGCGCTCCAGCCTTCCACGCAGATGTGCCGCGTGATCTGCTCGGTCTGCGGCAGGGCGCGCAACTCGTCGAGCCGCCAGGCGCCGCGCTCGGCTACGCGGCCCGTCACCTCGAGACGAAAACCGGCTTCGTCGACGATGGGCGCCTCGTCGACGCCGTAGTACGCATTGAACGGAAACGGACGCGTGATCATCGACGCGGGGTAGGTCGGAGCCAGATCGCGCGGATCGAAGATCCACCCTTGCACGCGGTCGTTCCAGCGCGAGATCGCCGAAAGCGCGGTCTCCACGCTCTCGCTGTCGCCGAGGCTGCACCCCGACAACAACGCGACTCCGCCGAGCGTCAACGTGCGCGAGAGGAACGCGCGTCGTGACGGCTCTTCGACGCGCGCGGCCAGCAGCCGGCGCGCTTCCTTCACGATGGCCTCGCTGTCCAGTTGCGGATGGGCGGGACGTTTTCGCAGGTTCATGAACGCTCCTCAGCGGCCGAAGATCATCGCGCGCAGGCTGCGCGGAACCAGCGCCACCATGACGAGATGCAGGCCGACGAACGCCACCAGCAGGCCCATGGCGACGAAGTGCACGCGACGCGCCGCTTCGTAGCCGCCGATCAGCTCGCGCAGCACGCCGAACTGCACGGATTTCCACAGCACCAGCCCGGAGAGCACGAGCACGACGAGATCGACGATCACGAACAGGTACGCCACGCGCTGCGCCTGGTTGTAGTGCCGCAGGTCATCGTGGGCCAGCCTTCCGCGCAACGCGGCGCCGATGTCGCGCAGCACCGCGCGCGGCGATATCGGGAAGAACCGGCCGAAGAGACGGCCGCTCGCGAGGTTCGCCACCAGGTACACGATGCCGTTGGCCGCGAGCAGCCACATGGCCGCGAAGTGCCACTGGAGCGCGCCGGCCAGCCATCCGCCCATCGTGACGGCGGCGGGAAACACGAAGTCGTACAGCGGCGATGCGTTGTAGATCCGCCAGCCGCTGGCGACCATCACGACCACGGCGAGCGCATTGACCCAGTGCGTGATGCGCAGCCAGCCCGGATGGACGGCGCCGCCCGCGGAGCCGGGGATGGGCGTGGGAGCTGCGACGGTCGACATCGACCCCTCCTGGGTGATGCGATTCGATGGCGACCAGTTTTGCTCAGGGGCGATACCGAAGTCCTCACGCAGACTTAAGATAAACGTGAAGATTTTCAGGTTCGCGATTGGCGACAATGCGTGCATCGATCCCGAAAGCCGCCCCATGAACAAGACCCGGCGCGTCTTGATCGTCGAAGACGACGCCCACATCGCCGAATTGCTGCGCATGCACCTGCGCGACGAAGGCTATGAGGTCGAGCACGCCGCCGACGGTTCCGCGGGCCTGCGCATGGTCGAAGAAGGCGAATGGGATGCGCTGGTGCTCGACCTGATGCTGCCCGGCGTGGACGGGCTCGAGATCTGCAAACGCGCTCGCGCGATGGCGCGCTACACCCCGATCGTCATCACCAGCGCTCGCTCGAGCGAAGTGCACCGGATCCTCGGGCTCGAACTCGGCGCCGACGATTACCTGGCCAAGCCGTTCTCGGTGCTCGAGCTGGTCGCCCGCGTCAGGGCGCTGCTGCGCCGTACCGACGCGCTTGCGCGCAACGCCCGCATCGACGCGGGGCTGCTCGTGATCGACGGACTCGCCATCGATCCGCTGGCGCGCACGGTTGCGCTGGACGGCGCGCCGCTCGAACTGACGCGACGCGAATTCGACCTGCTGCTCTTCTTCGCGCGCCATCGCGACCAGGTGTTCTCGCGGCTCGAACTGCTCAACGAGGTCTGGGGTTACCGACACGACGGCTACGAACACACGGTGAACACGCACATCAACCGGCTGCGCACGAAGATCGAGGCGAACCCCGCGGAGCCGCGTCGCATCCTCACGGTCTGGGGACGCGGCTACCGGTTCGTCGGCACCGAAGCGCAGTCATGAGCCGTCTCACGCTCGCGCAGCGCCTGTCGGCGGTGTTCGCCGCGCTGCTGCTGATGTGCAGCGGCGTCTCGTTCTGGATCCAGATGGAAGCCGGCAGGCGCCACGAACAGGAGGTCGTGCAGCGGCTTTCCCGCGACCTCGCCGCGCACATCGCCGGCACCGCGCAACTGATGGACGCGAGCGGCTGGCGGCCCGACGCGGTCCGCGATCTGTTCGAGAAACTCATGGCGGTCAATCCGTCGGTCGAGGTCTACCTGCTTTCGAGCGACGGGCGCATCGTCGGTCACGCCGCACCCGAAGGCCGCCTGCAGCGCGATCGCGTCGATCTCGCGCCGGTGCGGCGACTGCTCGCCGGCGCGCCTCTGCCGGTCGTCGGAGACGATCCGCGCAGCAGCGACGCGCGCAAGGTCTTCAGCGCCGCGCCCGTGCAGGTCGGCGGCGCGAACGCGGGTTACGTGTACGTGGTCCTGCAAGGCGAAGCGCACGACGCGCTGGTCGCCGCCTCCTCGGCCGACACGGCACTGCGCACGACCTTGTGGGCGATGGGCACCGTGGCGCTGCTCGGCCTGGTCATGGGCCTGGTTGCGTTCCGGCTGATCACGCGCCCCTTGCGCGAACTCACGCAGACCGTGCGCAACTTCGACGCCAACGGCGAGGTGGCCGCCTCGTTGCACGCCGAGCCGCAGCCGAAGGCGCGCGCCGACGAGATCGCGATCCTGCGCAGTGCCTTTGCCCAAATGGGGCAGCGCATCTCCGAGCAGTGGCGCGAGCTGACGCGGCAGGACCAGCAACGCCGCGACCTCGTCGCGAACATCTCGCACGACCTGCGCACGCCGCTGACGTCGCTGCACGGCTACCTGGAGACGTTGCGGCTCAAGGACGACAGCCTGGACCCGGTCGAGCGCCGACGCTACCTCGATATCGCCCTCGGCCAGAGCCGCAAGGTGGGAAGGCTGGCGCAGGAGCTCTTCGAACTCGCCCGCCTGGAGTCGGGCCTGGTGCAAGCCGAGCCCGAACGGTTCGCACTGCCCGACCTGTTGCAGGACGTGCTGCAGAAGTTCGAACTCGCGGCCGAAGCGCGCGGCCAGCGGCTGGCGTTCGACGTCGAGCAGGCGATTCCGCCGGTGAACGCCGACCTGGCGATGATCGAGCGCGTGATGACCAACCTGCTCGACAACGCGATACGCCACAACCCTCCGGGCACCCACATCGACGTGCGCGTGAGCGCCAAGCCGCGCGCCGTCCAGGTCGAGGTCAGCGATACGGGCGGCGGGATTCCACCGGCGCTGCGCGAAGGCCTGTTCACGCGCGCCTCGGCATTGCGGCGAACGGCGAACGAAAGCGGCGGACTCGGCCTGGTCATCGTCCAGCGCATGCTGCAATTGAACGGCAGCGACATCGAACTGGTCGATCGGGACGACGTCGGCGCGGTGTTCCGGTTCGACCTGATGGCGGCGTAGTGGGCCGTAATCACGCCGGCCGCCCGCGCCCCTATTCCTACCCCTCGTGGAACGACCACCATTCGGGCAGCAGCCTTCGGACCTCGCTGCGCGCATAGCGGTCGTCGATCAGGAAGACGGTGCCCCGATCCTCGGGCGTGCGGACAACCCGGCCCGCGGCCTGGACGACCTTGCGCAGCCCCGGATACAGGTACGTGTGCTCGTAGCCGTGGCCGAGATTCGCGTCGATCCGTCGCCGGAACTGCTCGTTCACTTCGTTCACCTGCGGCAGGCCGAGCGTGGCGACGAAAGCTCCGATGAGCCGGGCGCCGGGCAGGTCGATGCCTTCGGCGAATGCGCCGCCGAGCACGGCGAAGCCGATGCCCTTCGAATCGCAGGTGAAGCGCGCGAGGAATTCGTCGCGTTGCGCCTCGGGCATCCGGCGCGACTGCGCCCAGGTGGCGATTCCCGGATGCAGTTCGTTCAGCCGTTCGGCGGCACGCTGCAGGTAGTCGAAGCTGCCGAAGAAGGCCAGGTAGTTCCCGGGCCGCTCGCGGTATTGCCCGGCCATCACCGAGACGACCGCGTCGAGCGAGCGCTCGCGGTCGCGGAAGCGGGTCGAGACGCTTCGCACCACCCGCGCGGCCAGCTGCCCGGAGCGAAACGGCGACGGAACGTCGACGAACACCGTCGATTCAGGCAAGCCGAGCAGGTCGACGTAGTGCGCCGAGGGCGACAGCGTCGCCGAGAAAAGCGTCGCGGAATGGGCGGCTGCCCAACGCGCCTGCAGCAGCGGCGCCGGCACGACGTTGCGGATGCAGATCTTCGCGTCGCGCGCGGCTTCGTCGCGCCGCAGGTCGCAGATCGAATGCGCTCCGTGCAGCTCGGCGATGTCCTGGAAGCGCAGCAGCGCGAAATACCAGGCGAGCAGCTCCGGGGTCTCTTCGCCCGGATGCTCGCCGAAGTGTTCACCGAGCGCACCCGTGAGACGGGCGAGCGCCGCATCGAAGTCGGCGGGCGGGCGCTCGAGGACCCGGTAGGCAGCGGCCGGTGGCGACGCCATCGCCGGCCACGCGCGCTGCAGCGCGCCGATCGACCGGCGAAGCGACGCGGGCGCGGTCTTGCGGATGGCCTTCAGGTCCGACAACGACAGCTCGGCGGTGTACATCGCGCGGGCGCGATCGACCAGGTTGTGCGCTTCGTCGACCAGAAGAGCGGCGCGCCAGCCTTCCTGCACGCAAAGCCCGTGCAACATCGCGCCACGGTCGAAGAAGTGGTTGTAGTCGCCGACGACGACGTCGCTCCAGCGCACCATCTCCTGGCCCAGGTAGTAGGGGCAGATCCGGTGCGACAACGCGATCTCGCGCAACGCGAGCCGGTCGAGCCATTGCGCTTCGGCCGCCGACCGGCGCGCCTGCGGCAGCCGGTCGTGGAAGCCGGCAGCCAGCGGACAGGACTCGCCGTGACAGGCCTTGTCCGGGTGCTCGCAGGCCTTCTCGCGAGCGACGAGTTCGGTGACGCGCAGCGGCGCTGCGCCCGGCTGCGACGCGCGAATCCGCTCCAGCGCATCGAGCGCCAGCCGGCGTCCCGGCGTCTTCGCGGTCAGGTAGAAGATCTTGTCGACCTGCTGCCCCGGCACCGCCTTCAACGCGGCGAACAGCGTCCCGATCGTCTTGCCGATTCCGGTCGGCGCCTGCACGAGCAGGCAGCGGCGCGACACCGTCGCCCGGTAGACCGACTCGGCCAGATGCCGTTGCCCGTCGCGGAACTCGGCGTGCGGAAAGCCGAGCGCGGACAGCGCTGCATCGCGATCCGCGCGATGGCGGACCTGGTCGCGCGCCCAGTCGAGAAAGCGCCGGCACAGTTCTTCGAAGAGTGCCTTCAGCGCTTCGGCCGAATGCCGTTCGCTCAGCACCGTCTCGCGTTGCGAGCCGACGTCGAAGTAGACCAGCGCCACGTCGAGTTCGGACAGGCCACGACTCGAGCACAGCAGCCAGCCGTAGACGTTCGCCTGCGCGCGGTGCAGCGCGAGTTGGTCGGCCGGCACCGGCGCGTCGCCGCGACGGTGGGTCTTGATTTCCTCGAGCCGGTTGGCGACCGGGTCATAGCCGTCGGCGCGCCCGCGCACGAGCAGCGAGTCGAAGCGCCCTTCGAGCCGCAACTCGCGCTCGTAGCCGGGACTGCGGCGCGAGCCGACGAGCACGTGGCCGGCGATGCCCTCGAGAGCGGTGGGAGCGTTGCCGAAACGCATGTCGAGGTCTCCGCGGCGGGCAGCGAACTCGCACAGCGTGCGTGCCGATACCGAGAGAAGCGCGGGATCCGCAGGCGCGAGCATCGGGCGGTCGAAAGAAGCGGGCCGGATATAGTACTGTACGCAACAACAGTCCCACCTCGGCAGGCATGAACCTCACGCGCCGGCATCACCAGCGGCTGCGCGACCTCTACCGGTCGGCGGGGTGGCCGTGTCGCGACATGCTCGAAGTCGAGCTGCTGGCCGCAGGGCTCGTGGCGCGCGTGGTCCAGCCGGACGGCAACGAAACGATGCGCGTCACCGATGCCGGGCTGGCGCTGCTGGCCGAGGTGCACCAGGCGAACAAGGCGGCGCGAAGCGCGCACGAAGCGCTCGTCGAGCGCGTGGCGATCGAAATGAGCCGGGCCGGCCGGCTCGCGTGGCGGGGCCTGAGCCTTCGAGCGCGCGTCGGACGCGAAGCCGACGGGAACACGCCCGCGCAAACGACCGGCTGGTGCATCGCCTGCCCCGACGTATTCTCGATCCGCAACACGACCGTCGAGGCGTATCTCGAGCCGATCGTCCACGAAGTGAAAGTCAGCCGCGCCGACCTGCTCGGCGACCTGAAGAAAGCCGCCAAGCGCGCGGCCTACCTGGATGTCGGCGGCGAGTGCTGGTACGTGCTCGCCGGCGACGCCGCGGGCAAGCCGATCGCGCGGCCCGAGGAGATTCCGCCCGAGTGCGGTGTGATGCAGGCGTTCGGCGACAAGCTGGAGGTGTTGCGGCCGGCGCCGCGCAGGCCCGTCGACCGGCTGCCGCTGCACGTGTGGCTGGCGCTGGCCAGGGCGACGCCGGTCAGCGGGCTCGCGGGCGACGAACAGGGTTTGCTCTGACGGGCGGACTCGGCGGCGTGGTCGAACCGGCGCGGCGCCTGTCACCGCACGCCGCAGTTCGGGCGTCCAGCGGTCGAAGCCGGTGAGCAATGCACGGTCGGATGCGGAAGTCACGAGAGTGATTCTCCCCACAGAGACGGAGCGGACAGGGGTGATCCCTTGGCCAGCGCGCGCCAGCCCGACGATCGGCACTCTGCACTCGCTACCGAGCGCTACCGATTGATCCGTTTTCGTTCGTGGGATCGATTCCACGCGCGGAAACGCAACAATGGCTAGCTTCGGGCCTGACGCCTGGCGTGCGCCTGGAGTACGCGGCCGCGCAGCCCGATCCCGGCGAGCGATTGCCGGATCGCCGTTTCGGCGCATGCAATCGTGTCGTCGAGCGTGAAGCCGAAATGGGAGCGGTAGTAGTTCCAGCAGGTCGCGCTCAGGTAGTAGCGGATGTTCGCGGCGGCGATGCGCCGCTCGCGTGCGCTGCGGCTCGGAGCGTGCGCGTCTACGATCGCGCGCACGGCGTTCCATCGCTCGTGCGCCTGCGAGAGCCTCATCCGGTCGAAGATTTCCGAGTGCAGAGCGGCCCGGGTCAAACGACTGCGCGCTTCGAAAGCGCGATAGAGCGCGCGCGGCGCGTCGACGAGCTCCGCGATGGTGGACGGCGGATCGGGCAGCGCAAGTCGGAGACGCGTCTCGGCGGCAACGGCGTCGAGCAGCGCTTCGCGGGTGTCGAAATGACGAAACACCGTTCGTTCGGACATCGCGGCCACGTGCGCAATCGCGCGCACGGTGAGTTGCGCTACCGAGTTCTCCTCGAGCACCTGCAATGCGGCGTCGAGGATCGCCTGCCGGGTGAACTCGCTGCGGCGGTCGACGAGCGGGAGACGGTCGGCAACCGGCTGCGTCCTCGAAGCGCTTGACGTGGATTGTCTCATGGTGTGACACTATGTCACACAGTATGACAATTCGTCCACCGCTCACTTTCAGGAGCCGATCATGGACAAGTCACCCGTCATCGTCCCGCACGGCGACGGCGAGCGTCTGCAGGCGCTTGGCGCAGACGTTCGTTTCCTTTGCCTGCCGAGGCAGACGGGCGAGGCGTGGTCGCTGATGGAGGTCACGCTGCCGTTCGAAGCCGGCCCGCCGGTGCACGAGCACCCGTGGGACGAGTGCTACTACATCGTCGAAGGTGAAGTGCGTTTCACGCTCGGCGAGCGCGTCGACGTCTTCGGCTCGGGCGACTTCCTGTACGCACCGGCCGGCACCGTGCACGGATTCCAGGGCGCATCGGCGACGCCCGCGCGCGTGCTGGTGTTCGATGCGCCCGCCGCCGCCGAGGGGTTCTTCCGCGACGTCGACCGCGAAGTGCGCGAGCTGCCGCGCGACCTCGCGAAGGTGCCCGAGATCGCGGCAAGGCACCGGATGCGATTTCTGCCCGCCTGAACGGAGTGCAGGTGCGTGCGGCGTCGGCTGCGAGGAACTCATCGCGCTGCGCCTCGGGCATCCGGCGCCAAGGAGCTCTAACGTAGATGACGCAGGGGCCGATCGAAAACGCTCCGCACGAACGCATTCGCGTGGAAATCGACGCGACGTCCTCGGTTTCGGCATTGCTTTGCACGCCAGACGGCGCGTGGGCCGGCTTCGTCTTCGCGCACGGCGCCGGAGCCGGCATGACGCACGCCTTCATGAAGCGCTTCGCCGACGGCCTCGCCGAACGGGGCATCGCGACGCTGCGCTACCAGTTTCCGTACATGGAACGGGGTTCGAAGCGACCCGACACGCCGAGCATGGCACACGCCGCCGTGCGAGCCGCCGTCGCCGAGGCCGCGCGGCGATGGCAGCGGCTGGCGCTCTTCGCAGGCGGCAAGTCGTTCGGCGGTCGCATGACTTCGCAAGCGCAAGCGCTCTCGCCGCTGCCCGGCGTACGCGGACTGGTGTTCGTCGGCTTTCCGCTGCACCCCGCCGGCAAGCCCGCGGACGAACGCGGCGCGCACCTGTTCGAGATCGACTGCCCGATGTTGTTCCTGCAGGGAACACGCGACGAGCTGGCGTCGCCGGAATGGATGCAGCGGCTGGCAGAGCGCCTGGGCAAGGATCGCGCGACACTGGCGTGGGTCGACGACGCCGACCACGCGTTCCACGTCCGTGCGCGCAGCGGCCGCACCGATGCACAGGCGACGGCCGCGATGCTCGACGTGATGACCGCGTGGGCGCGCGAGCACGGCGCGTGACGACTCGCCCAGCAGCACGCGCGATTCCTTTCGACCGCCGGCCGGAACGACTTCTGCAAATCACCGTCCGCATCCCGCACGAGCTCGGCCGCGCCGAGGCACGGCGACGCATCGAATCCGGCTTCGGGAACCTCGTCCGCCAGATGCCCGGCGCCGGCGGCACGTGCAGCCAGTCCTGGGACGGCGACCGCCTGACCTTTCGCGTTGCGGCAGTGGGCCAGTCGATCTCCGGCGTCGTCGACGTGCTCGACGCGGCGGTGGAGTTGCAGATCGAGCTGCCCGGTGTGCTCGGGATGATCGCCAACCGCGTCAAGGACAGGCTTGCGAATACAGCGCGGCTGCTGTTGACGAAGAAGTAGCGCGCGGTTGCCCGGCGGCGGGGACCGTCACCGCCGCATCAGTGCTTCGGCAATCGACCGGGTCAGCGAGGGCGCCGCGGCGCGCAGGCGTGCGTCTTCGGTGATCAGCGGCGAACGCAGTTTCTCGGCAGCCGCGAGGAAGCGAGCATCATAGGCCGAGACGCCGAAACGGTGGGCGTGCTCGAGAGCCACGCGATGAGGCAGCGCGATCAGTCCCCGCAGCCGCGACTCGGCGGTGGCGAGCAAGGCTCCGGCCTGGCTGCGGGCGAGGTCTCCACCGCGCTCGTAGGTGGCGAGGATGTTGGAGAACTCGATCAACAGGAATGCCTCGCTCTTCCACTCGGGGTCAAGGGCGTAGAGGGCCTGGGCATCCCGGGTCCGGTCGCCCTCGATCAGCAGGTAGGCGACGATGTTCGTGTCGACGACGAGCACGATCCGGAGCCGTTCAGTCGCGCCCGGCGGCGATCGCCGCCTCGATTTCATCGATGTTCAAGGGCCCGCGTCGCCCGAGCTTCACCGGCTTCGGCGGGCGCGTCGGCGGCTCGGCGCTGGGCGCATGCGCCAGGCCGATCTCGAGCAGTTGCGCGATCGCGTCCTTCAGTTTCTGGTCGCGCGCCGCCGCGCGCATGCGAATGCGTCGGGCGAGATCGTCGGGTAGTTCGAGCGTGGTCTTCATTGGGATATTTTCCCATAAAACCGGGTTTATGGGGAATAGAAGCGTTTCGCGCCTCGTCGAGCTCGCGCGGACCGACCTCCTTGAATGAGCCGAGCCGGCCGGGATGTCTGACGCTGTCATACAAGCGTATGCTGGCTGCATCCTCGCAGCTGACCCCGAAGGGAGATCGCTCATGGCCGCCCGCATCAGCGCGCGGCCCAACGACGAGACGCGAGCCACGCTCGAGCGCATCCAGGCACAGACCGGGAAGAGCGTGACGCAGCGCATCACCGAGGCGCTCGACCTCTACGATCAGAAGCTGCGGAACCGAGTTGCTGGCGGGAAACCGGGAACTGCTTTCGCTGGCCGGACTCTTCGACGGCCCGCCGTCGCTGTCCGAGCGGGTGAAGGACGAGTTCGCCGAGGCGCTCGATGACAAGTTCTCCGGTCATCGCTGACACCGGCTTCTGGATTGCGCTGACCAACCGCAGCGACACGCATCACGCACGGGCCGTAGAAGTTCTCGAGGGACTCGAGCGTCGGCTTGTCACGACCTGGCCGGTGCTCACCGAGACTTGCCACATTCTGCTGCGCAGGGGCGGCACCGCGACGCAACGGCGCTTTCTCGAGAACTGGGCCAGGGGCAGCTTCGACGTCCACGATCTGAACGCAGGGCATGCTGCGCGTACCCACTCGCTGATGCTGCACTACGAGTCCTTGCCGATGGACCTGGCCGATGCCTCGCTGGTCGTGCTGGCGGAAGTGCTCGGAAGCGGAGACATCCTGTCCACCGATCGCCGCGACTTCCGGACGGTTCGCTGGAAGCAGCGCTCACCGTTCCGGAACCTGCTCTTGCCGGACTGAAGGCGCACCGTCTCCGGTCTTCAAGTATTCGACGCGTCGCCTTCCGACTACGTCGCTCCCTTCGACGTAGTCGGTCTGCCTATTGCGATGTAACTACGTTGTAGTTATCATTCATCGATGAGCGAGCTTCGGTTCGAATGGGACGAAGCCAAGGCGAGTGCCAACGCCAGGAAGCACGGCGTCACGTTCGAAGAGGCTCGCTCGGCCTTCTTCGACGAGCAAGCGCAGTTGATCGACGACCCCGATCACTCGGAAGACGAGGAGCGCTTCGTGCTCCTGGGCCTGAGCAACAAGCTTCGCTTGCTCGTCGTTTCTCATTGCTACCGTAGTCGAGACAACGTGATTCGCATCATTTCGGCGCGCAAGGCGACGGCGCGCGAATCGAGGTCTTACCCGCAGTAGGTGCAGCATGCGCAAGGAATACGATTTCTCCAGGTCTCGCAGGAACCCATACGCCGCGCAGTTGAAGAAGCAGATCACCATTCGACTCGACGAGGATTCGATCGAGTATTTCAAGGCGATCTCCGAAGAAGTGGGGATTCCCTATCAGAGCCTGATCAATCTGTATCTGCGCGACTGCGTCGCTTCGAACCGAAAGCTCACGCTGAGTTGGAAGAAGCAGGCCGAGCGCGAGACGGGGTAACTAACGCGAGCAACCGCAGAACGCCTTCGCCCGCATCCGCGTCAGGGCGACTCGGCCAGCAGGCTCTCGTACGGGATCTTCAGCCCGTCGTGCAGTCGCTTGACCATCCGCAGGCTGAGCGGTCGCTTGCGGTTCAGCACCTCGGACACTCGTCCGCTCGGACCGATGAAAACCTCCAGATCGCGGGGCGTCAGTCCCTGCTGCTCTCCATGCGAAACCTGATGGCCTCCACCGGATCTGCGGGTCCGAAGTCGTAGTGCCTGTTCTCGTAGGCCTCGACGAGCGTCACCAGAACGTCGCGCTCATCGGCCTGCGCCGTCCCCTCTTCGGCCTGGAAAATCTTCTCCAGGCGGCGGAACACCTTCTTCAGGTCGTCGTCGTTTCGGATCGGCTTGTAGTCATTCACGCTCTGCACGTCGATGCGGTCGTACTGAGCATGCGTTCCGACGAACTTCACCCAGACGATCCACGCCTGATACTGCACTTCGACCACGAGTCGGTACTTGTTCCGCTAGTCGACGACAATTATCTTGGCCGGTCGACGACAACTATCTTGGCCGGTCCGTGACCTGAGCCGGGCGGTCCGGAAGGCGGGGCTACCGTATGCCGACGATGAGGAATCGAAGGCGATATCGGGATGCCCGGCAAGAGGATCACGGACCACCAGGTGCACAAGTACAAGGAACATCGCAAGCGGCTGAGCCAGACGGCGGCGGCGGCCAAGACGGGCATTAGCGACCGCAGCGCGCGCAGGATCGAACGTGTGGAAGCGCTGCCGTCGCAGCGACCCGAACGGCATTGGCGAACGAGACAGGACCCGCTGGCGTGCGTGTGGGACGCCGAGGTCGTGCCGCTGCTGCAGGCCGACAGCGCGTTGAACTCGGTGACGCTGCTCGAGGAGTTGCAGCGCCGCTACCCCGGCGAGTACGGCCCGGCGGTGCTTCGCACGCTGCAACGACGGGTGCGGCAGTGGCGCGCGCTGCACGGTGCAGAGCGTGAGGTCTACTTCGCGCAGGAGCACCCGCCGGGACGGCTGGGGCTGTCGGACTTCACCGTCGCCAAAGATCTTGGGGTGTTCATCGGCGAGACCGAGTTCGCGCATCGTCTGTATCAGTTCGCGCTGGCGCATTCGGGCTGGCGCGAGGCGTCAGTCGTCACCGGCGGCGAGAGCTTCCTTGCGCTCTCGAGCGGGCTGCAGGCGGCGCTGTGGCATCTGGGTGGGGTGCCTGAGGAGCACCGCACTGACAGCCTGTCGGCGGCGTTCAACAACCTCGCCGAGGGCGAGGAACTCACGCAGCGATACGAAGATCTGTGCCGGCATTACGGCATGCGCGCGAGCCGCTGCAATCCGAGCCGCTCGCACGAGAACGGCTCGATCGAGTCGCGCCACGGCTCATTGAAGACGGCGCTCGACCAGGCGCTGCGTCTGCGCGGCTCGCGACGCTTCGAGACGCTCGCCGAGTACGAGGCGTTCGTCGCGACGATCGTGCAGCGGATGAACGCACGCGTGACCAAACGCCTGGCCACCGAACGCCCGATGCTGGGCGCGCTGCCGGCGCGACGCACCGCGGAGTACGAGGAGATGCCGGCGCGCGTGAGCAAGTACGGGATCTTCACCGTCCGGGGCGTGCAGTACAGCGCGCCGAGCCGTCTGATCGGGCATCGCCTGATGGTGCGCCAGTATGCGCAGCACATCGAGTGCTGGCTCGGCGGGCAGCGCGTTCTCGAGCATCCGCGTGCAACGCATCGTGAGGGGCAACGCCATCCGAGAGAGATCGACTACCGACACCTCGTCGGCGCGCTGCGACGCAAGCCCGGCGCCTTCGCCCGCTGGGTGCTGCGCGATGCGGTGTTCCCGCGGCCCATCTATCGGCAGACGTGGGAGCGCCTGTCGGAGGCAATGAGCGAGCGCGAGGCGTGCAAGACGATGGTCGGGCTGCTTGCGCTGGCCGCCGACGGACACGAGATGCAGTTGGCCGGGGAGCTCGAGCAGCTGATCGAGCTCGATCAACTGCCAGATCTGCACGCGTTGACCGAGTTGCTCGCGCCGCCTCGCGGGGAAGTGCCCGAGGTCTCGGTGCAGCTGCCGACGCTCGCGGCCTACGACGCGCTGCTCGAGGTGTCGCGATGAGTGCGACGACGCAGGCGATTGCCGGTGCGCGGCTGTCGACGATGCTGACCGAGTTGCGACTGCCGACGATCAAACGCATGGCCGCGCAGCTGTGCGATCAAGCCGACTGCGAAGGTTGGCCGGGGCGGCGGCTGCTCGAGATGCTGCTCGAACATGAGCTCGCCGAGCGCGAGACGCGACGCATGGATCGACATCGCGCCGAGTCAGGCTTGAGCCCCGACAAGCGGCTCTCGAGCTTCGAGTTCCCCGCGGTGCCGAGCGTCTCGAAGGCGCAGGTGATGGCGCTGGCCGAGGGACACGAGTGGCTCGATCGCGGCGCCAACGTGCTGCTGTTCGGCCCGCCCGGCGTGGGCAAGAGCCACCTCGTCTGCGGTCTCGGGCATGCACTGATCGAGGCCGGGCGGCGCGTGCTCTTTACCCGCTGCAGCGATCTCGTGCAGCGCCTGCAGGCGGCACGCCGCGACCTTCGATTGCCGCAGGAACTCACCAGGCTCGATCGCTTCGACTTGCTGATCCTCGACGACCTCAGCTACGTGCGACGCGACCAGGCCGAGACCTCGGTGCTGTTCGAGTTGATCTCCGAGCGTTACGAGCGCAAGAGCCTCGCGATAACCGCGAACACTCCGTTCTCGCAATGGGGCGAGGTGTTCGTCGAGCCGGCGATGACGCTCGCCGCCGTCGATCGGCTCGTGCACCACGCGGCGATCCTGGAGATGAACGTGGAGAGCTACCGCAGACGTTCAGCGCAGTCGGGGCAAGCCCCGACTGCGCGAAAGAAGAACGACTGAAAAAGAAATCAACCCCCCGCCTTACCGGCCAGGATAGTTGACGCCGGGCGGCCAAGATAGTTGACGCCAGACATTCCGCCCCGGTTGAAAACACTCGGTTGATGCCGCAGATGCTCGCGCTGGCGTACTGATCCTTGATGTCCTGCGGCCGGCGCCAATCGCCTCGAGGCTCTCTTCGTACCAACTCTACAACCGGCCTCGACTCGCGGGCGGCCCCCTCGCCACGGTCGGATCAGGCGCGAGAAGCTCGGCTCACTACCCAACGAAGCTCGTCCGTTGAGCCGAGCGGCGACCGGGTGCAGGCTGTGGCAACCTAGAGAGGATCGACCGTCCTGCAATTGAGAGAGGTGTCATGCCGAGGATGTTGGAAGCCCTGCAAGCCGATGTCATGCGTTTGTCGAAAGCGGACCGCGCGCGCCTTCTCGACAGACTGGTCGCCAGCCTTGACGTCGACGCTGAGGTAGAGGCTGCCTGGAATGAACTGGTGGACGAAAGGGAGGCGGAGCTCAACTCCGGAATCGCCCCTGCCGTGCCCCTTGACGTCGCCGTCGCACGGCTGGAGGCCCGCTTCAAGGGATGAAGGTCACCTTCAATTTCCCGATCCCTTCATGGAGCGTTGAGTCATGGAACTGTCCGTCAATCGGGACGAACTTTCAAAGCTGTGTCGCCGGCACCGCATCCGCCGTCTCTCGCTCTTCGGCTCGACGCTTCGAGGTACCGACAAGCCCGATAGCGACGTGGATCTGCTCGTCGAGTTCGAGGAGGGTGCGGCACCCGGTTTCATCGCTCTCGCTGGCATCGAAGAGGAGCTATCCGGGTTGTTTGGCGGGCGGCGAATCGATCTGCGCACGCCAGCGGACCTCAGCCCGCACTTCCGCGGCGAAGTGGTGAAGTCAGCGGTCGTTCAATATGCGGCATGACGATCGTATTCGCATCGTCCACATGATCGAAGCCGCCGAAACGGCAATCGACTTCGTTTCCGACCGTAAGCGCAGCGAACTGGATTCCAACACGATGCTGCGATTCGCACTGGTGCATGCGATCGGGATAGTGGGCGAGGCAGCGGGCAAGGTTTCGGAAGATCAGCGGCGGGCAGCGCCAGACGTTCCCTGGAGTCGAATCGTATCGATGCGAAACCGGCTCATCCACGCATACTTTGCGATCGACAACGAGATCCTGTGGAAGACCGTTGTCGACGAGCTTCCGGCGCTGCTCCCGAAGCTACGCGAGTTGTGCAGCGACAACTGATCTCCCGCTCATCGCCCGCCTCCACGCACGCGATATCGCCATGCACGCGGCGTTCATACATCGTTAAATGACCGAGTAGGAAACCCGGCGAGCGGAAAGGATCGCCGGTTTTCTTCTGTCAGCCTGCTCGCCTTCGTCGACTGCACCCGATCGATCATCCGCACCAGCCGCCCGCCATCGACCAGCTCGACGTTGCGCCCCGCAGCACACGCACGCGCCTCACCCGTGAACCGCCCCGACGTCACGACGAACCCGCCCGCCGCGCCGCCTCTCGCCGCCATCGCCCCGTACAACTCGTGCACGACGTCGACGCCGGCCTTGTAGGCCCGCCACTGCTTGCACTGGACGAGGAAGCTCTCGCCGCCTTATGCAGTTCTGTTGAGGCGTGCGCCGCCACCGGCGCGCGTCAAGAACATCAAGTACGAGGCGCTGCGAGCCGCGTCGAGCAAAGCCGCCCGCAACGTCTCCTCGTAGGCGCCTTCGAGCACTAGAGTGGCGGCCGTGCCGGGCGGCATCGCGCTTATGATCGTCGGAAGCAAGCGCTTGGGAGGCGCGATGAACGAACTCGACCGGATCACTCAGCAACCCGAGGTGATGGGCGGGAAGCCTTGCATCCGGGGCATGCGAATCACCGTCGGCATGGTCGTCGGCCAGATCGGAGCAGGACGCAGCCTCGATGAGCTCCTGGCCGACTACCCGTACCTGGAGCGAGAGGACATCCTGCAGGCGTTGCGCTACGCCGCGTGGCGAGCGCAGGAACGCGCCTGATAAAGACAGCCGGGACACGCATCACTTTCGTCTACGCCAGTACGTGGGACGGCGCTTGAAGTGCGCAATCGCGAAGACAATCAGCTCCGCGGCTTCGGTTCGGTACACGACCGAGAACGGGAACCCCTTGAGGAATACGCGCCGCGTGCGCAGCTTCCACAGTGACCCGAGCTTCGGATGCGCGGCTGCGAGAGTGATTGCGACCTCGACAGATTCGCGAAACCGATCACCAAGTCCTTTCTCGTGCTCCTCGTAATACAAGATCTGTTCGAGGAACTCCGCCTGCGCTTCCTCGAGGAAGCGAATCGGGCTCACTGCGTGAGGCGACGTGCCGCAGCAAAGACCTCTTCAGCGGGAATAAGCCTGGCCTCGCCCCGTTCGTACTTCGCGATGCGATCCGCTATCTCGACTTCCCATGCAGTCCGGACTTCGGGGTCAGCGTCACGCTCGACCGACGCGAGCAACTCTTGAGCCAGCTGCGCGCGTTCCTCGATGGGGAGCGATTGAGCCTTCTTCGAGAGTTCTTCGAACAAGGTTGACATGGGGCAACTCTCCAGCAGCGCGGAGATTGATTTTACGCCGAGGCACGGTGCTGTCCCGCAGCGTCGTGCCGGGATGCAGTTTTTGTTCAAAGCAGCTGATGAGATGCTATGCGTCGCACTCATCTGCGACCATTGCACCGATGGATAAGCGATCCGGCGGCTCGACTGCCTCCGCCAGCACCACCTCCCACCGATTCACCCGAACCGAGTCCAAAACAGCTCTCTGACGACTACCTGGTACACCGGGCTCAGGCGCGCCGGCGTAGACGGCTCAGAAGTAGGTCCGCGGAAATCGTTTCGCCACGCTCGGCTTCAGCCAGCGAAGCCTGGAGTTCCGGCTCGAGCTCCGGAGGAATGACGAAGCGCTCGGCCGACTCCCGCGCAACGATCGTCACCACAGTGCCTTCGGGCAACGCCTCGCCCTGAACGACGACTTTGCCGCCGATGACTGTCCCGGTCGCAATCCTCATGCAGCCGATACTACGCTTCGACGCAAGAGCGAGCAGCTGTCCAAACGGTTGATACTCGAGTCAATCGACCGCCCTCGTCCCCTTGCACGCCGGATAGCGCGAGCAACCCCAGAACGCCTTCCTCGCGTTCGCCCCTCGTCTTGCACTCCGACGAACCATCTCGGACCCGCAGGAAGGACACCGCGAAGCGCTTCCCGACACGGCCGCAGCATTCGGCACGACACCCGCTCCGCACGCCCCGTTCGACGCTTTCGTCGACTGCACCCGATCGATCATCCGCACCAGCCGCCCGCCATCGACGAGCTCGACGTTGCGCCCCGCGGCAAACGCGCGCGCCTCGCCCGTGAACCGCCCCGACGTCACGACGAACCCGCCCGCCGCGCCCCTCGCCGCCATCGCCCCGTACAACTCGCACACGACCTCGACGCCCACCTTGTACGCCCGCCACTGCTTGCACTGGACGAGGAAGGTCTCGCCGCCCTTGTGCAGCTCGAGATCGACGCCGCCGTCCGCGCCCGCGCCGCCCGTCTCGACGACGCGATATCCGTCGAGTCGAAACGCCTCGCCGACGAGCATCTCGAACTCGCGCCACGACATGCGGGCGACTGCGCCGACCGCGTCGTTCCTCGTCGCGTCCTTCACGAGCGATCTGCGTTTCGCCCGCCGCCACGCGGACATGCCCGCGCCCAGCAGGCAGATGAACGGGACGAGATACCGACCGATCGACGCGGCGGTTCCCTGAAGCACGGCCACGGCGTGCTCGCTTGGCCGCACGCCCGGAGACGGAGCGACAGGGCTCACGGCGAACGAACCGAGCCATACATACGCGAGCACCGCGAGGCCGACGCCGGCCCACCAGGGAAGCATCGCGACGAGATCGACGAGGTCGTCGAAAGCACCGCTTGACCGTCTTCGTGCCATCGGGGGCTCCTGTGCAGCCGTAGCGTTCTGACCTGCCTGGGGAATTTCGAGCCACTCGTTACTTGAGGATGGCTTCCGGTGAACCGCTTGGCTTTTCTGGACAACCCCGAGAGTTAGTTTTCGGCGTTCATGAAGCCTTCGATCGGCCTCGAAACCCTTGCCTGGCGCACGAATTCCGCCGGTGCAAGGTCCATGAGCGCACTGTGAGGA